>DIVG01000026.1 GCA_002422425.1 Akkermansiaceae bacterium UBA6138
AACTTTCCGTTAAGTGCTCCCGCGATTGCATCACCGGAGAGCTCCGGAGTTTTACGATCCTCAAAGTCGTCGAGCCCGACAAAGACGATTCCGCTGTTCGGGCTGATACTGAAACCGTGAATCGAAAGACCAGGGAAGGCGATCGCGTCTTTGACTCCGGGATGACCGAGGCAAATCGAGGACATGCGTCGCATCACCTCGTCGGTGCGGTCAAGGGACGCGCCGTCGGGAAGCTGGGCAAAACCGACGAGATACTGTTTGTCCTGAGAGGGGACAAAGCCGGTCGGGGTGATCTCGAACCCTTTCCATGTCGACCAGACGAGACCTCCGTAGATGACGAGGGCAATCGCGCTGAAGCGAATGAGCCGCTTCACAAGGTTGACATAGGTATGCGACGACCACTCGAAGAAACGATTGAAGGGACGAAAGAACCAGCCAAAGAAAAAATCAATGAGCCGCGAGAGAAGATCTTTTTTGGCGTGGTGTCCCTGGAGCAGGAGGGCGGACAAGGCCGGGCTGAGGGTGAGTGAGTTGATCGCCGAGATCACGGTCGAGATAGCGATCGTCACAGCGAACTGCTTGTAGAACTGCCCGCTGAGGCCACTGATGAACGCGGTCGGGATAAAAACCGCACAGAGCACGAGCGCCGTCGCAACGATGGGGCCGGTGACCTCGCCCATGGCCCGCTTCGTCGCCTCCACGGGAGACAGTCCCTCGCGGATGTTTCGTTCGACGTTTTCGACAACGACAATGGCGTCATCGACAACGATCCCGATTGAGAGCACGATGCCGAAAAGCGAAAGGTTGTTGATACTGAACCCCAGCAGATGCATTACCGCGAAGGTGCCGATAAGGGAGACAGGCACCGCCACCAGCGGAATAATGGAGGCCCGCCACGTTTGCAGGAAAACGACCACTACGAGGACAACGAGAACAACGGCCTCCAGCAGGGTGTGAATGACCGCGTCGATGGATTTGTTGACAAAAACGGTCGGGTCATAGGCAATCGTATAATCGACCCCCTCGGGAAACTTGGCCTTCAGTTCCTCCATTTTTTCACGCACACCGCGGGAAAGTAAGAGAGCGTTCGCGCCGGGCAGCTGGAAAACGGGGATACCGACCGCTTTTTTGTTATTGATAAGACTGCGCAGGGCATACTCACTCGATCCCATTTCGATCCGGGCGAGATCACCGAGGCGGAGCTTTTCCCCGTAAGGTCCGACCTTCACGATGATCTCCTCGAATTCCTCTTCGCTGATGAGACGGCCTTTCGCATTGACCGTAAGTTCAAAAGGAACCCCGGCCTTGACCGGCTGCTGGCCGATCACGCCCGCGGCGACCTGGACGTTCTGCTCGCGAATCGCATTCACGACATCGGATGATGTCAGTCCGCGCGCGGCCGCTTTGTCAGGATCGATCCAGACACGCATCGCGTAGTCACCGCCCCCGAAGAGCTGCACCTGTCCGACACCGGGGAGCCGGGCGAGCTCGTCCTTCACATTCAGGGTCGCGTAGTTGCGGAGGTAGAGGTCATCATATCGCTCGTTAGGGGAAAAGAGGTGCACGACCATCGTAAGATCAGGTGAGGACTTCACCGTCGTGACCCCGAAACGCCGCACCTCTTCGGGCAACTTCGGAAGGACCTGGGCGACGCGGTTCTGCACCTGCACCTGAGCGAGGTCGATATCCGTTCCGAGCTTGAAGGTCACGGTCAGGGTCATGACGCCGTTAGCAGTGCTCTGCGAGGACATGTAGAGCATGTTCTCGATCCCGTTGATGGTTTGCTCGAGCGGCGAGGCGACGGTCTCGGCGATCGTCTTGGGGTTGGCCCCGGGGTAGGTTGCGGTCACGATCACCGTGGGCGGCGCCACCTCGGGATACTCCGAGATCGGGAGCTGAAAGAGCGAAATCGCCCCGAGGATAAAAATCAGGAGCGAAAGCACTCCCGCAAAAATCGGGCGGGTAATAAAGAAGCGGGAGAAATTCATGGGACAGCAGTCAATAGATCGGTCGGAAGATCAGAGTCCGGCGGCCTCTTTCTCTGTCCCGGATGCCGCGGCGTTTGCCACTTTTTCCGGAGAATCCCCGGAGTCGGCTTCGACCGGCTCGACGGGCATCCCCGGCTGCGGAAGACGGGCCATGCCGTTGATGATGATCCGCTCGCCGGCACTCAATCCCTTGCGCACGATTCGCTTCCCTTCGATGGAGGGACCGAGGACAACGGGCTTATAGACACTGAGATTCTGCTCATCCACCCCGAGGACAAACTTGTTCGCCTGGTCGGTGAGGACACTCCTCTCATCAATCAGGAGCGCCGGGTATCTCGTCGTCATGGGAAGACGAACCCGGGCGAAAAGCCCCGGCATGAGCCGACCGTCTCGATTGGGAAATTCGCAGCGCAGCACCATGCTGCCGGTGCCCGCATCGAGACGATTGTCAAAAGATTCGATAAATCCCCTGTGGTCAAAACGGCTCTCATTCGAGAGCTGCACTTCGACCGGGACGCGGCCCTGTTCATCGACATAGAGCCCGCCGTCACGCTGCAGCGCCTGCAGCCGAAGGAGACTGTTCTCGTCGATGTCGGTGTAAACGTAAACCGGGTCGGTCGTCACAATCGTCGTGAGCAGAGTCATGCCTGCCGAGACAAAGTTCCCCGGCGTAGTGATAGCGCGGCTGATGCGTCCTGAGATGGGAGCTCTCACTTCGGTGTGCTCCATCTCAATCGCCGCGCTGTGCTCGGCGGCTAGGGCCGCCTCGAGCGCCGCCTCGGCCTGAAGATGGATGCTCTCTCGCATCTCAGCCTGCTCGGGAGCAAGGGCGCGAGCGGAGAGAAGCTCCTGCACGCGGGCGAATTCGCTCTTCGCCGCCGTCGCAATTGCCCGGGCCCTGGCCACTTCCGCCGTCGCCGCGCGCAACCTAGTTTCAAAGGCGCGCTGGTCGATCGTGAAAAGGATCTCGCCCTCCTCGACGAATTCGCCCGCCTCGAAGCGGACTGCAGTGATATAGCCGGAGACGCGGGGTTTGAGTTCCACCATTTCGGTCGGCTCGACACGGCCAGTGAATTCCTCCCACTCCACCAGTTCGCGAGTCTCGACCGTGGCGAGAGTGACGAGCGCGGGAGGCATCTGCCCGCCGCCGCTCCCGGGAGACGGCCCTTCAGGATTGCCGCAAGCGGCGAAGAAGAATATAAAAGCAGGGAAAAGAAACCGTTTCATCGTCTGGCCGGGGAAGTGAGTGTTAATCGTTCGGGGGAAAAATTGGAAGGACCCGTCGTCGCTCCCCCACGAGTGCGGTCGAGGATGTGAAGCGTTCCCGACGCAAGATCATCGAGCGGAGAAAGATCGTTTTTCATTCTCGCGTGAAGAAGCTGACCTTCGCTGAAGGCAAAGACAATGCGGGCGAGCAGTGCCGGATCCCCTTGGACGACAGACCCGTCTGCCTGACCGTCCCGGATCGCCCCCTCAAAATACGAAACAAATTGCGTCACCATCTCCTGCAGACAATCGCGCAGACGCAGATCCACCGTGGAGACCTCGGCCCCCAGTGAGTGGATGGGACATCCGAGGACTCGCCCGTGCCTGCTCTGGAGATCCTCCTGTTCTTTCCGGTGATGGCGAAAGCAGCCCAGGATGCGTTCGAGCGGGGGCACCTCGGGGGAAAAAATCCTGTCGAGCTCCTCTCGATACTGCCGCCAGCTGTGCTCAAGGGCGGCGAGAGCGAGTCCGGTCTTGGACTCGAAAAAATAATAAAAGCTCCCTTTTTTCACCGCAGCCCTTTCACAGATTTGCTCCACCGAAGTACTGCCGTAACTCCCGGTCCAGATGAGCTCCAGAACCGATTCGATGAGATTTTCCCTGGCATTGCTGACGCGACCCATGCAGGTGAATATGCCGTAAGTAGACGAACGGTCAACTATTTTACAGCAAAACCGGATCCCGAAGATTTTCTATCGCCCCGCCTTCAGCGCCACCGGATAAAACACGAAACGGACCACCCCGACGGTGCGGTCGCGACGGTCAATCCTGACAAAGTCCTTAACCGGTAAAAAAGCGCTTCGCCTTTTCGAAGAATCCCTCTCCGACAGGGTGGTTCTTGTCAGTCACCGTTCCGGCAAATTCCTGAAGCAGCCTCTCCTGCTCACGACTCAGCTTCACCGGCACCTCGACCTGGACGTTGACGAGGAGATCGCCCCTCCGTCCCGTCTGAAGATCGGGGATACCTTTATCACGGAGTCGGAAAGAAGTGTTCGTCTGCGTGCCGGCGGCAACCTTGATCGAAGCCTGGCCGTTGAGCGTCGGGACAAGTAATTCCCCGCCGAGCGCCGCGAGCGTGAACGACAGCGGGACCTCGCAGTAGAGATCGGATCCGTCGCGCTCGAAAACCTCATGCTCTTTCACGTGAACCACGACATAGAGGTCACCCGATGCCCCCCCCTGCTGGCCGGAGTCCCCATGACCGACCGAGCGCAGGCGCCCCTCGTCAATCATGCCTGCCGGGATCTTCAACTTGATGCGACTACTTCCTTTAACCCTGCCCTCGCCGGAACAATCGCGGCAGGGATTGGAAATCGTATCGCCCGTTCCTCCGCAGGACGGGCAAGCTTGCTGCACCTGGAAAAAGCCGCGGCTCGTAATGACCTGGCCGACGCCACCGCAGGTCGAACAGCCACGCACATTGGCGCGCCCGCCCTGAGCTCCGCTGCCCGAGCAGGGTTCGCAGGGGACGAGACGCTCGATCTTGAGCTCTTTTTCCACGCCCTCGGCCGCTTCTTCAAGCATGATCTGGAGATCATAACGCAGGTCCGAACCGCGCTTGCGGCGCTCACTGCGGGAACCGCGCCCGCCTCCGCCGCCGAAGATTTCGTCAAAGATGCTGCCGCCGCCGCCGCCATTGAAGACTTCGCGAAAGATGTCAAAGGGATCCGCTCCGCCGAACCCCCCGCCCGCCGAGGGGCCGGTTCCCTGACTAAAGGCGCGGTGTCCGTATCGATCATAAGCGGCGCGCTTCTGATCATCCATGAGAATCTCATACGCTTCACCGAGTTCCTTGAATTTTTCCTCGGCGTCCTTGTCATCAGGGTTCTTGTCAGGGTGATACTTCACCGCCAACTGGCGATAGGACTTCTTAATGTCCCCCGCCGTGGCACTCCGGGTCACACTGAGGACTTCGTAATAACAACGTTTTTCCATGTCGGGTCTTTCGATAAGGATCCGGCCAATCCCCGGAAAATCTCAGGACGCCTCGTCAGGTCCGGAGGAAACGACCACATTGGCCGCACGCAGGATTCGTTCCTTGAGCCGGTATCCGCGGCGCATCGTGTAAATGATATGCCCCTCGGGGACGGTGGCACTGGGCTCCTGTTTCAGGGCCTCATGCATGTTGGGATCAAAAACAAGCCCGTCCGAGGCGATGATCTCGACGCCCTGATCGGTCAGGAAATCCCCGATCTGCTTGAAAACCATGGACATCCCCTGCAGAATGACAGACGAATCACCCTCGGAAACGCTCGCGGCCTTCAGGCCCATTTCAAAATTATCGATTACCGGGAGGAGCTGCTCAAGCAGATTGCGATTGGCATACTGGATAGCCTCGGACTTCTCCCGGGCCATGCGTTTGCGAAAATTGTCGAGATCAGCCTGGGCTCGTGCCGCCACATCCTTCCATTTATCCAGTTCGGCCGCCGGGTCAGGTCCGACGGATTCATCGGTCTCCCCCGGGGCGCTCTCCATCACTTCTTCTTCGATGACTCCTTCACCGGCATGGGATTCCACCGGATCGGGACCTCCGTTGTCTTCTGTATTTGTCATTCCTGGCGAAACATTTCCGCGACGACGGGCTGGGATAGCTCCGTCACTCGAGGGGGCGGGACTATTCACCTTTTCTCGATGGCAATCAAGGTGATGTCGTCGATTTGCGCCATTCCCGCAGAAAACACCGACACTTCAGAAATAATGGAATTCACCAGTTCCTGAGAAGAACGCTTGCTGTTATCGATGACCATCTGACAGAGCCGGTCCATCCCGAACTCCTCACCCTCGATATTTTCACTTTCGATAATCCCGTCCGTGTAGAGTAAAAGGATGTCTCCCGACTCCATCCGAAAGCGGTAATCTTTCACCGAACGCTTGAAGACCGGCCCTTCATCGACCCCGGCAGCCAACCCGGGAGGTTCAATCACCTCGATCTCGCCGGTGGCGCTTCGGAAGAGAATGGGCGGCTCGTGCCCGGCACGGGCCAGCGTGATCTCATTGGAAGCGCGCTCGACGATGAGGTAAAGAAGACTGACGAACATGTCCTCACGGATGTCGGGAAAGATGGAGTGGTTCACCGAATGCAGGACCGAGGCAGGGGAAAGATTATCGGGCGCGCGGCTCCGCAGGTTCGAGCGGCACATGGCCATGATCAACGAAGCGGCAATGCCCTTGCCACAAACGTCGCCGATGGCAATACCGTAACGGTCCTCGTCAACCCGGATGTAGTCGTAGTAATCGCCGCTAACGAGACGGGCCGCCTTGTATTCCGCAGCCACCTCGTAGTCCCTGAGCGCCGGGGCCGAACGGGGCAGCAGAACTCGCTGAATCTCGCTTGCCTGGGTCAGTTCACGCTCGAAGCGCCTTTTCTCCGACGCCTCGACGTGAATGATAGCGCTACCGAGGGCAAAAGAGCTCTGTTCGGCGACGCTGCCAAAGACCTCAAGATCATTTTGACTGAAAAGATCACCGCCTTTCCTCGTTACCACAAGGACACCGACCTGCTTGCGCGCATAGACCAGCGGGGCAGCAAGGAGCCGCACATTTTCGTGGAAGACGCTTGAGTCCGCCGCAAACTCGGCATGCTCGCCGAGATTTCCAATACAGAGGGGTTTCTGCTCCTGCATGACCCGGCCGACGAACGAATCGCCCAGGTCAAGGGTTGAGAGGCGGATATAACTGCGATACTGGCTTTCCGCCTCGACCGGATCGTCCAATTCCTTGATTTCGAGCGGGACCGGCAGCACCGGGGAAGTGGTGGCTGACTGGTAAATGGGGACAAGCTGACCGGTCTCGCCATCGAGCAGGTAGAGCACACCGGCGTCACCGCTGATGACATCGGCGACCCCGTCGACGATATAACGGTGCATATTCGAAGGGGAGTGATCATCCTGCAGCTTCTCCCCGAGCCCGTGGAGAAAATTGAACATGCGACGCTCTTCGATCTCGATCGCATCGCGCTCGCGAGCGACCCGGGTAAGGGCGCGCCGCTCCTGCAACCACACAAAAACAGCGGTGGAAATGGCCAACGCGAGGAGGACGGCATACACGAGGTGTTCCATGAGATGCCGATACCGGAGCTATCGGTCGACCGGGTGTGCCTCCAGTTCCAGCCTCAAAAATTCGACAACGTCGCAGAAACGACTGCGATTCTCCTCATTTGCCGCGATGAGCGCCTCGTGAGCGTCGAGGACAAATTCGGTATGCTCGGCCTTGCTCAGGGTCGGACAGGGGAGCGGCTTCTCAAGGTTCTGAGCGACAAGCTCCCGCTCCCTCGACCAGCGCGACCCCTCAAGGTCGAGCTTGATGAGCTTATCAAGACCGAGTTTGCAGATCGATTTGGCATTGCGCTCGCCTGGATTGATGATTTCCACACCGCCGCAGGCATCGGCCTCAGTGACACGAGCAGCGAGACGGTAGAGCATTCCGATAACGGTGGAGTCAATGCCGCGGCAATCGGCCAGATCGATGACAAACCGCCTCCAGCCCTTATCAAAGCGCCCCGTGAGGAACTCCTTGATGCAAGGTGCGTTTTCGTGATTTGCCGAACCGGTCACCTTGACCCAGGCAACCGATCCCAGACATCCGACCTGAATGGATCCTTCAGCACTCACGGGTGGAATGGTTTTCCCTAACAGATTTTCTGCGGCCCGGACTGCCGACAGACCCCCCGAGCCGACCCCGTCGGAACTTCAGGGAGAGAATGGTGAAACCAGCCTGATGACTCATGCGTCGTTCGACTAAAGGTTAATGCCAGAGATACGACTTATACTCCGCCAGGACCACACCGTTCTCGACAATCGAAGCCTTCCACTGGGTGACCTTGCCCTGGCGCTCGTAGTCACTCCCCGTGATCCTGAATTTAGTCACGTTGCTCCGCTTAGGCTGGGATACCGCGACCTCCTGAGCGTGAATTTTTGAACCGGTAGACCCCTGGCGATACTCAAGACGGACCGTCACAGGTGATCGTGACTCGGACTTCCAGAAAATGGTAAAGTAGTTTCCGTGGAGATCTTTCTTCTCGGCATCTTCAACCACCCCGTGAAAATAACGAGTTTGCTCGAAATCGAGCATCTGGTCTTCGGACCGCACGAGAGGTTTGTCCTGCAAGTGATAGGGATTGACCTTGGTAATGGCCACGGGGCCGCTTCCGGTCGTCGTGCAACCCGTGAGGATCAGAATCACGCCGCAGGCGCTTGCTTGGAGAAATCTCGTGAGTCCCGGTGTCATCCGAATGCGTAGGGGGGATAGCTTTCGTTCGCTTAGACTACTTGTCACGCGGAAAGTAGGCTAGTGAAAGAAAAGATAGGCCCACTTTGACCGAAGTGAAACCGAAAAGGTGAGTTTTCCGCCGTTCTTTGACCGTCACTCGGGGAGGCAACGTTTCAACAAGGCCGAACCGCCTTGACCCTGTTCCAGGCCGCATCCACTTCCGTGAGAGTGGCCGAACTAAGATTAAGCCCCTCCCTCTGCAGATCATCCTCGACCGCCTGGAGCCTTTTCACGAACTTTCCATTTGCCGCGTGGAGGAGCAACTCGGCTTCATGTCCGGTCTTTCGGGCAAGATTAACCACCGCAAAAAGAAGATCGCCGATCTCTTCAGCCACCTCCGGCCCGCTGCCCGAGTCGATTGCCGCCTCAACCTCCCCTATCTCCTCACGCACCTTCGCGATCACCGGCGGGAGATCGGGCCAGTCGAAGCCCACCGTCGCCGCCTTGCGCTGGATCTTGCCCGCCGCCATGAGGGCGGGGAGACCCTCATTAGCCTTTTTAAGGAGGTATTCGGGCCCGGCCTGCCCCTCCTTCGCCCCCGAGCCGGGAAGGTCCGACGAGGTCTTCTCGCCCGCCTTGATCGACTCCCACTGGATCAGGACGTCGGCAGAGGTGTCGGCCGTCGTGTCCCCGAAAACATGGGGGTGTCGGCGGATCAACTTGTCGCAGATCGCGCCCGCGACATCGTCGAGGTCAAAAGCGCCCTCCGCCGCCCCCGAGGCGATCTCGGCGTGGAAGACGGGTTGCAGGAGCAGGTCGCCAAGCTCGTCGATGATTTCCGCTCGATCCCCTCCGCGTATCGCCTCCGCGACCTCGTAGGCCTCCTCGATGAGATGTTTCGCGAGGCTTTCGTGAGTCTGCTCGGCATCCCACGGACAACCGCCCGGAGCCCGGAGCAGGTGCATGATGCGGCGAAGCCGGTCGACCGGCGGCAAGTCAGGGGAGGGAATCTCTTGGGGCATGGGAGAGAGGATTCGATGGTGGACAAGTTCGGCCCGGGACGGTTTACTCCCCTGAGTGGCGCTCCCTTTAAATTCACGCCTTTTTTGCCCATGGCAAAGCATCGATTTTACCTTCCCGCTCCATCGTGGAATCTTGAGCATCTCGTCCTTACCGGAGAAGAAGCCCATCACTGCCTTGACGTGATGCGCTGCCGCGAGGGAGACCGCGTCATCGCCTTCAACGGCAACGGAACCGAGGCCGAAGCCGAGATCGTTGCCACTGCCAGAGGCAGCGTGACCCTGCACGCGAAGCTCGTCAACGAGACGCCGCGCCCGCCCACCCGCATTACCCTCGGACAGGCCGTTCCCAAAGGAAAAAACATGGATCTCATCATTCAGAAGGCGACAGAGCTGGGCGTCTCGGAGATCGTGCCGCTGCTCTCCGAACGGACCGTCGTGCAGCTCGACGGCGAAGACCTCGCGAAAAAGCAGCAAAAATGGCAGCGCATCGCGGTCGAAGCCTGCAAGCAGTGCGGACAAAACTGGGTCCCCGAGGTAAAGACCCCGATGAAGGTCGAAGCCTTCGCGCGGTTCGCGCGCGACCCGCTCAAGCTCATCGCCGCCATCAGCCCCGATGCGCAAAATCTCAAGGCGATCCTCGCCGCACGGGAACCGTCGGGTGCCCCCCGTGCCGACGCCGCCAGTCTCATGATCGGTCCCGAAGGCGACTTCACTCCCGCTGAGCTATCGCAAGCCTACTCCTTCGGCTTTGCTCCCCTCTCCCTCGGCCCCATCATCCTGCGCAGCGAGACCGCCGCGATCTACGCCCTCAGCATCACCGGTCACGAGCTGGCGGAATCGTGAGAAAGAAACAGGAAACCGACGGGGCTCCTCGGCTGCCTAGCTGCCTCATGGCGTTGCCACGACGTGGAGCAGGCGAATCGTCGTTGTCTGCTCGACCGGGACAGACTGAGCGCCCCTCCCCTCTGGGCCGGGGAAATCGAGAGTCAACGAAAGGTGCTGCTCGCTGAATCGGAGCATCTTGTCCAGCGGATCAAAGAGAAGCTGACCCGTCAAGCGGTGGCCCTGAAGCCCGATAGAACCACCCGTGTCGGCACCCGCTTCCTCCGCGTGGGCCGCGCCTGGCACCTCGCCGCTGAGCTCACCCGCGAATTCGATCTTGAGACACTGATTTTCCTCGAAAACCTCGGACCCGGTGAAGGTGTAGGTGATCTCAAAAAGCATTGATCCGGCCGACCCGACGCGGCGGGTGCCCTGCAAGGTCCAGATGTCGCCGGGATAGACGGGCCTGACAGGGAATCCCTGCGGGATCGTTCCCAAAAGTTGCTTCAGCTCGTCGGGACCGAACTGCGGCAGCCCCGGCAGAGGCGTCTCCGGCCCGAGGCGACCACCCTCGACCGCCGAGGTGATTTGAAGATTTTCATTCAGAGTAAAATCAACGGAGCGGTAGAGCGCGGCTTCGAAATGACGGCCCGCCAACGTGCCTCGGTCTCCGGGCTTGAGCGACTCGTAGGTAATGATCCGGTCGCCCGACTGAAGACGCACGTCGAGTCGCTCGGACCGAGCCTTGATGGCCACTCCATTTTTCCCATCAAGGCGCACGCCCGCATCGAGACGCGCCTGTTGCTCAATATGAGCCGTGTCGGCTGCGCCGGAGGAAGATCGCAACTCGGTCCGCATCACAAAGCGATAGGTGTTGCCCGGAAGAAATTCGGGACGGATCACCACTGCCTTGCTCCCCGGAGGCCTCACCGGGCGCGCCTCCTCTTTGAGCGATGGCGGAGACGGAATCGCCGTTGGCAACTCCTTCACCGGGGCCGCCACCGGCGGCGTTGACGGCAACTCCTGCGCCCGTGTTGTCCGGCAAAAACCGGGAAAGGTCAACACAGCGCCTGCGATGGTAAAGAATCGGAAGATGGGCGGTGAAAAAAGCACAAGATGAGAAGATCACATTTCGGCGGGGGGTTCAATCCCGGAACGGCGTGGCGTTGCGCTTTGCCGAATCTGGCGGAAGCTCGGGAATACTGAATGAACACCAGGCAATAATGGGTAATCGAGGACTTGTCCGAAACGCGGTGCTGCGCCTCGCCTTGGTGGGGTTCGGAAACCGCGCCGGGGAGCACCTCGATGCGCTGGCGCTCGAGGAGTTGCCTGTCGAATTCCGCTGCGTCTGCGATTCCGATCCGGTGGCCCTCAAGCGCGCTAGAAAGCGCCTGCCCGGGGTAGCGGCAGGGAATGATCTCGCCCTCCTCCTAACAGAAAATCCCTGTGACGTGGTGGTCTTGACGTTGCCTCCGGCGGTCGATTTAAAGGAAATAGTGAAAGTGATTTCCCGGTCTCCAGCCGTGAAAGCAGTTTTGGTGGAAAAGCCGGCGGCAAATTCCTCTCAGGCGGCGGCGGAATCACTGGGTGCCCTACCGATGCCGGTTTTTATTTTTCACCAGATGAGGCTTCTTCCGTGGGCGGCTGAAGCGAAGCGCCGGTTTCGGGAGGAGATGGCAGAGGAGTCGCACGAGCTATTGATCGAAGCCTTCTGCTACGGGAAATTTCTTGATCAGGGGCTACATGTTTTTGATCTTGCCTGTTGGATCACCGGAGAAATGCCTCAGGCAGTTCATCGCGTTCTCGCGGAGCATAACCCCGCCCGGGTCAGCGCGCGCGCGCCGCTTCCGTTTGACTGGAGAATGGATCACACCCACGCCGGTCCCACCGTGCTTGAAGTGGATGCCGGGTGGGGGCCTCGCCGAAAATTTTCGCTAAAAGCGGGGCCCTCCGCAGCTTCCGGCTGGCTTGGCAAAGGAGTCCGGATCTCTTCAGATGGCGTCGTCCGGCTGGAACTAACGGCGACCGGACTTCGAGGGCAGGGTATGTCGGCTGATGAAATGACGGCCATCGGGTCCGTGGATGACTACAAGCGAGCCACCGCTTCCGTTTACAAAGCGCTCTCTCGCTGGCTGATGGAGGATGGACCCGCTCCTGATCTGCCCCGGCTCGCGGAGCACCTCGATCACTTGCGCTGGTATGAGCGGGCGCTCGCGCATGAGTGCCTCGAACGTCTCCCTCCCCCGACCTGGCTGAGAAACGATCGCCCGAAGATGCCGGTTCTGGTGGTGATTCCCCTCAGCGATCACCGCGGGATTGCCGAAGACTGCATCCGAAGCTGGACGCAGGATCAGAACTGCCAGGAAGAGGACTACGAACTTGTCGTCATCAGCAACAAGGATACAAAGGAGATCGGAGACGCTCTTCGCCCCTATCTTCGCCCCCGCGACCGTCTCATTGAAACCAACACACCAACCGCCGCCCTCGGTCAGGGAGATATGGAGGAATATGTGATTGGCATCGAGTCGGGCGAAAGTGAGTGGATTTTCCTGACAGAACCTCACTGTGAAGTCCCTCCGGATATCGTCTCGGAAATAAGGCGGTTTTTTGCTACGAGTGAAGCGGCGGGCTTTTGCACAAACTGTCTGGATTGTGTGGACACTCACTGGGGAAAGATGGAAGCCCTCTACTCTGCCGAGGGTTTTGCCGGGTGGAAAGAGGAGGGTAACTGGGGCAAAATGATCATGCGGGGCTTCGGGATTCGCCGCACGGCCTACGAGATGGTCGATGGATTCCGGCTCAGGTATGGACGCTTCAGTGAATGGCTTCTGGCGGCGGATCTGCACCGGCGCGGTCTCTATCTTGATTTCGCCTCGCAGGTTTATGTTAAGCACCACTACACTCTCGAGAAAAAATATTTGGACGGAGCCATCGAAGAATTTGTCATCGGTCAGGCCAGATACCTGCGCGAGGCCCCGGAAAACGAACGCCTTCCCTATTTTACAACTCCTTCGATCGACCTTCCTCTTCCGCCGCATCTCGAGACCCTCTTCGACTCGGCTGCCCGACTCGCCGCAAGACAAGAGGGACGCTTCTTCCCGAAAAAGAGAAATCGAATCCAGCGCGAGTTCACAAAAATCATCAAGAGAAACTGCTGCGCATTTATCGTTCAAGTGATCGCCGGGCGGTTTCCCCGAAAGGCATTCCCGTTTTTTAAAGCGTATTATCAGGCGCAGATTGACGCCTGCCTGATTCAACACCTTCCGGAAGGGAGCGGAAGGGCCGGTTACCGGCTCGAACCGGGTCAGAACTGGACGGTGGCGGACGGGGACTTCTCTTCGCTGGTGGAGATCCATGAGCAGGAAGAGTGGAAAGGGCAGCGATTTCACTGGTCAAAACCGGTTTTCGCCATTCCGGTCTCCCTGCCGCCCGCTTCTCCGCAAATGGCGGTCCTGCGTCTCGTCCTTCCGGGTATCCTCGGCTCATTGGATCCGGCGAAAATATTTCTCATTACCCCTCGAAATCCGAACGAACCTGTCTTTCCTTCGCTTGATCGGGCTGACGACTCGGTGACTTTAACCTTCAAATGCCTCGTGCCCCAGAGCGAAGGAACAGACCGGAACGATTGGTTCGTCGTGAATGTGCCGGCCCTGAGAGGGGATCGACGAGAAAAGCGCAAACTCGGAATCCCCGTTTCGGAAATCTCCTTGAACAGACAGGGATGTGAGTAAGCGCCTGATCATCAGGCGATGAAAAAGGAAGATTGACATTTCGTTAGGGGTGCCTTTAGCCTGACCTCGTGAATTTCTTAAGCAAACTCAAATCTGCACTTGTCACCGGGTTGATCATCGTGCTGCCCGTATGGTTGGCGCTGCTTTTGTTGGCGAAGCTGTTCGTGAAGCTGGGCGTGCTGGTGAAACCTGTCTCCAATCAGATGCCGGAAGGCATTAACCACCCGTATCTCGTTGCTGCCCTGGCATTGCTTTTCCTGTGCCTGTTGGTGGGAGTTCTCGTCAACACCACAATCGGTCGTCTCATCGGCCGCTCGCTCGGTGAAAATGTCTTGATCCACGTCCCCGGCTATCAATCACTCCGCAACATCGCCCGCCAATTCGGCGATCAAACGATGCGGGATGGTTTCAAACCCGCTCTCATTGAGGTTGAGGACGGCTCCCTCGCGCCAGCCTTTCTCATCGAAGTGCACCCCACCGGTCAAAGCACGGTCTTCATGCCCTCGGTGCCTACTCCGATGGCCGGTTCGATTTTCATCATGCCGAGCGAACGCGTTCACCCGATCGATGTGCCGGTCACCGCCATGATGAAATGCATCTCAAAGTGGGGCTCCGGCTCCGGCGAACTGCTCAAGGCTTACAGACCTCCCGAGGTGCGGTGACGAGGGCTCTTCGAAGCAAGGCTTTAAGGCTGCGTTGCCGGGTTGAAACGCCAAGGAAAAGCGCCGTCCCGCGGTGCATTTTTCTATTTCCCTTTTCAAAATTGACCTGCATCTTCCGACATGTCCGAACCCAAAATCGCCGCTACAACGCCCTGCAAAATGGTTCTCGAAGCAGGGAAGACCTACTACTACTGCACCTGCGGCCAATCCGCCGGCCAACCCTGGTGCGATGGCTCCCACAAGGGCTCCGGTTTTGCCCCGAAGTCTTTCACCGCCGAAAAAGACGGGAACGCCTTCCTCTGTCAGTGCAAACACTCGGGGAACGCCCCGTTCTGTGACGGATCCCACTCCTCACTCTGAGACGCCGCCCCGCCTACGCCTTTTCCGACCTCGTCACGAGGTGACCGAGCATCTCGTCCACCGAGAGGTGAAGGATCCGGGCCGCTTTCTCGTCACTCCCGGTCTCGCGCTGTGCCGTCTCAACGAGCATCCGCACGGCGAGCTCGACCGGAGATTCCCCCGAAACCTGGGCGGCGCGGAGAAATCGCTCCGCCGACCGCTCCAGCGCGGTCCGCTCGTTGTCGCTGCCGCCGCTCTGGTCAAAGGGCAAATCACCGGGCAGAAGGACATTTCCCGAAGCGAGGACACAGGCCCGCTGGACCAGATTCTCAAGCTCGCGAACGTTTCCGGGCCAGTGGTAGCCCTCAAGCATCTCGACGGCTTCCCTGGAAAACTGCATCGCCCGGTTTTTCCCCATCTCGGTGCGTTTCTGCAGAAAGTGTTCGGCGAGCAACCGAATATCTTCGACCCGGCGACGGAGCGGCGGAATGTGGATGCGCACGACGTTAAGACGGTAAAAAAGATCCTCGCGGAAAAGATTATTCTCCACCTCTTCTTCGAGACGCTTGTTCGTCGCGGCGAGGATGCGGACATCGCTGTGGAGCGTCTGATTGCCTCCGACGCGGGAAAATTCGCCGCTCTGAAGGACTCGGAGGAGCTTACTCTGGACCTCGAGCGGCATGTCGCCGATTTCGTCGAGGAAAAGGGTGCCACCGTTGCATTGCTCGAAGCGGCCGACCCGCTGATTCACCGCCCCGGTAAAGGCACCTTTCTCGTGGCCGAAGAGTTCGCTCTCAAGGAGATTACTCGGAATCGCAGCGCAATTGATTGCGACGTATTCCGCTTTGGCGCGACGGGAAAATTTGTGAATCGCGTTCGAAACCACCTCTTTCCCGACCCCGCTCTCTCCCGTGATGAGCACCGGAGCATCGGCACGGGCCACTCTGCCGATCAGTTTGTAGACATCCTGCATCGCCGGCGAGCGACCGATGATGAGGTCATCAGTCGGCTGAGGCGGCATGATGGACTCCGCCCTGGACTTATCCTCCGCCACCCGCATCTGCTCCGCCGCCTGGAGAGCGCGCTCAGCGACCTGACGAAGCTCGAAGTTGACGGATTCCCGGCGCAGGACGTCAAAAGCCCCGAGCCGCATCGACTCGATCACCGCATTGGTCGAATGCACGAGACCGTTAAGAATCACCATCGCATTCGGATTCGACATGCGAATTCGCTTCAACAACTCCACCCCGTCAATGGGGCGAAGATGAAATTCCGCGATAAGAAGATCAGCGCGACGTTCCGAAAAAAGCTTGAGGGCTTCATCCGAAGACCTCGTCGTTAACACTTCCACCGTCTCCGCCTCCAAATGCCGGGATGCCCAATCGAGGAAATCCGGGTCATTATCCGCAATAACGACCGTTTGTTTTTGGGTATCTTCCATATAGGGTTGAACCTCAGCGGGCGAAAGCGGAACCCTCTTCCCTTCCGCGCCCCGGAGGATCCCGATTATAACACAATCCCGCATTTTCTCCGCGATTTTAGCAAATGAAATACCTCGAAATTCCTTCGGATCTCTTCACTAAAAATCGCGCCCGCCTGTGTCGATCACTCCCCGACTCCGCTCTCGCCGTGGTTCATTCAGCCGACATCCCTTGGCGCAGTGGCGACGGATCCATGCTTTTTATCCAGAACTCCGACCTCTTTTATCTCACCGGAATCGATCAGGAGGAAACGATCCTCCTCCTCTGTCCCGGACATCCCGACCCGAATCTGCGTGAGGTCCTCTTCGTCCGCGAGACTTCCGAACTCATCGCTATCTGGGAAGGGCACAAGGTCACCCACGAAGAGGCGACAAAAATCTCCGGGATCGGCAGCGTCAGGTGGACGAACGAGTTCGACGCCGTCTTCCGCCGCATGACCCGGCTCGTTGATACAATTTTCCTCAATCACAACGAGCACGCCCGTTCCGGTGCGCCGGTGAATTTTTCAATCGACGACCGGTTCCGGCATCATTGCCAGAAAAAATACCCGAGCCATCGCTACGCGAGACTTGCACCGGTTCTCCACCGGCTCCGCATCGAAAAATCGTCGGAAGAAATCGCCCTGACACAGACCGCCTGCGACATCACCGCGCGGGGGTTTGAGAGGATTCTTGGTTTTGTCAGGCCGGGAGTGGTTGAATACGAGATCGAGGCCGAACTCCTCCACGAGTTCGTCAGGCACGGTTCTCGGGGTTTCGCCTACCAGCCCATCATCGCCTCGGGCGCGAATGCGAATGTGCTCCACTACATTACCAATGATCAGGTCTGCCACGACGGCGATCTTGTCCTCCTTGATGTCGCCGCCGAATATGCGAACTACAACGCCGACCTCACCCGCACCATCCCCGTAAACGGGAAATACACCCCGCGGCAGCGCGCCGTCTACGAGGCCGTCCTCCGCATCCTGCGGCTCTGCATCGACGAGCTCATCGTGCCCGGCAAACACATGAAAAAAGAGTTCCATCCCGAGATGGCCCGTGCCCTCGAGGAGGAACTCATCGCCCTCGGGCTCATCGAGGCTGAGGTCGTCGCGACCGAGCGCACGCAGGGGGATCTCCCCGAGGAAAAACGGGCCTACCGGAAGTATATGATGCACGGCGTCTCCCACAGCCTCGGGCTCGACGTCCACGACGTCACCCCGGTCGAGGCCGTCTTTGTTGAGAACATGATCGTCACCGTCGAGCCCGGCATCTACCTACCCGAAGAGGGCTTTGGCATCCGCCTTGAAAATGATATCGTCGTGAAAAAGAGCGGCAATATCGACCTGATGGCTTCCATCCCGATCGAACCCGAGGAGATCGAAGCGCTCATGGCCCGAAAATCCTGACAACTTCTTATTCTATCATGTCCGCCTCCAGCAAAAACGCCTCCATCCGCGAAGTCACCCTCTATTTTCTCCCCGTCGAAATGCGGGTGCCGCTCAAATTCGGCAATCAGGTCGTCGAATCCGTCACCTGCGCCCGCGCCCGCATCGTCGTCGAGGGCACCGACGGCAAAACCGCCGTCGGCTGGGGCGAGACCCCCCTCGCCGTCGCCTGGGTCTGGCCTTCCTCTCTCACCTACGAAGAGCGACACACCGCGATGAAAGACTTCACCCTCCTCATCGCGAAAACGTTGAATGACTGGCGCGAGGCCGGGCATCCCCTCGAGCTCGGCTTCGACTTCATCGAGCACCGCCTCCACGCCCTGCAGGATGAATTCAATTCAACCCGCCCCGTCGAATCCGCCCTGCCCCACCTCGCCGCGCTCGTCTGCTTTTCACTCTTCGACATCGCCGTCCACGACGCCTACGGGCAGCTCCACGAGTGCCGCACCTACGGCACCTACCACGCCGACTTCATGTCGCGCGATCTCGGCGACTTCATCGAGCCGCTCGCAGGGTTCCCCTCCTTCAAAGGCAAATACCCGGCCGACTTCCTTGTCGCCCATCCCACCCTGAAGCTCCCCGTCTGGCATCTCGTCGGCGGACTCGATCCGCTCGGCGAAGATGAACTCACCGGCACTGAACCACAGGACGGCTACCCGACCATGCTCACCGACTGGATCGCCGAAGACGGACTTGACTGTCTCAAGATCAAGCTGCGCGGCAACGACGCTGCCTGGGACTACGACAGACTCGCCAAGATCGGCCGCATTTCCCGCGAGACCGGGGTGACCTGGCTCACGACCGACTTCAACTGCACCGTGACCGACCCCGCTTACGTCAACAAAATCCTCGACCGGCTCAAGGACGAGGACCCCGTCACCTACCAGAAGATTCTCTACGTCGAACAACCCTTTCCCTACGACCTCGAGGCCAACCGCATCGACGTGCGCAGCGTCAGCGCCCGCAAGCCACTCTTCATGGATGAGAGCGCCCACGACTGGAAATTGGTGCGGCTCGGACGCGAACTGGGCTGGACCGGCGTCGCCCTCAAGACCTGCAAAACCCAGACCGGCGCCCTCCTCAGCCTCTGCTGGGCCAAGGCCCACGGCATGACCCTGATGGTGCAGGACCTCACCAACCCGATGCTCGCGCAGATCCCGCACTTCCTCCTCGCCGCCCACGCCGGCACGATCATGGGCGTGGAGTCCAACGGGATGCAGTTTTACCCCGAAGCGAGCGCTCCGGAGCGACACGTTCATCCGGGGTTGTTCAAGAGAAAAGCGGGCGTCCTCGACGGTTCAACTCTTTCGGAAAAAGGGTTCGGCTATCGGGTTGAGGAAGTGGAGAGGGAGTTGCCGGAGGCCGTTTTCGGGTGAGAGTCGCGTCGCGACAAAGTCTCACTCGGTCGAGGTCCGCGTCTCGTTTTTCAGAGCCGCCGCGAGCGTGTGCCACGCTAGAGTGGCACATTTAACCCGCGCAGGGAACTTCCGCACGCCGAGCAGGGCGGCCAGCTCTCCAAGAGCAAAGGGATCGACAGTCGGTTCCTCCTTCGCGGTGAGCATCTCGACGACTTCGTCAATCTTTGCATCGAGATTGGAGCCGCTGAGACCCTTGATCGCCTCCGTCATGATCGACGCCGAAGCCCGCGAGATAGCGCAGCCCTCCCCGGTAAACTTCACCGCCTCGACGAGGGGACCACTCTGCCGCACGAAGATCTTCAGCCTGTCGCCGCAAAGCGGGTTGTAGCCCTCGGCTTCATGGCTGTGCGGGATGAGTTCACCCTCGTTACGGGGGCGCTTGTTGTGGCTCAGGATAATCTCCTGATAGAGGTCTTCGAGGTTATCCATCGTGGAAGAAAATACGAACCGTGGAACGAGTCGGCAACTGGTCAAGGGCAAGAGAGCGATCCAACCCGTTCAGACCACTCAGCGTTCAGCGCCGAACCTCCCGCCAGCAATACCGGGAACAGGACTCGAACCTGCACACCTTACGGCACTTGATCCTAAGTCAAGCGTGTCTACCAATTCCACCACCCCGGCCTTTCGCTGAAGCTAAGGTGCCATCACCCGCAAAGAAGACAAGCCGCGAGGTCAGGGATTTTAGGCGATTCGCTTCCCGAGAAAACCCAATAGAGGGCCAGGCCCGAGAAAACCCAATAGAGGGCCAGGCCCTTTTTAAAATTTGGTTTAGATAAAAACTCTTGGTGATTTATTCGACAGCTACTAATTACGAAAAAATGAAATGTTTTTTATCATTGCGTTGTTCTGCAGGGATGGCGGATCGGATTGAATTCACACGGATCGGGGTTACTTCTTCGCCCCATGAGCGATCCCGTAGCACTCAGCCGCCAGTTCCTCTCCGACACCGGCGGTTGGAAGGAGATGAAGGAAGCCCGGGCGATCCATGCGGCGGGCCGGGTCTCGGAGGCCGTCTACCGCAACGGTCTCCTCGAAGGGATCGTGCGCGAAGGGAGCAAGTCGCTCAAGGTCCGTCTCGAGTTCCGATCGCGGACCAATGTGGTGAATCATTGCCCCTGCTTCCGGGCGAGACGCGACGGGATCATCTGCGCCCATGCCCTCGCGACGGGGCTGGAGGTGCTCGAACCGACCGTGCCGAGGACGGCTCCGGCTGGCCAGATAGGGCAGGCATCGACGGGAGGCGGTCCCGCGAGCGTTCGTCCGCCTGCCGTGGAGCTGAGCCCGGACTGGCCGCGGCTCACGGAGATAGCGGACGAGGCGGCGACTCCGGGACAGTTGTTCCTCGTGATTGCTCCGAATCTCGCGGCGGCGTGGGAAAAAGGACGCCTCACCGTCGGCGTCGAAGTGTCTATCGAGGGAGCGCGGCGGCTCCTTAAGGCAGTGCCCCCCGGGACGACCCTCTTCCTCGACACGGGGGACGCCTTTCTCTACCGCGCCCTGCAGCAACTCTCGCCGACGGAGGTGCCGGGAATGCTGCTGATTGCGGCCGATGCCTTTTCACAACTGCTCGCGACGGTGCCGGGGCATCCGGGAATCACGCTCGGGAAAAACGAAGCACTTCACGTCTCCCCCCGACCCCTCCGCCCGGCCCTGAGGCGGCACAAGAGTCTGCGCTTTCGAGTGGAATGGGCGACCGGACAGATTCCGCTGCTCGCCCCGTCGGGGAGCTGGGTCTTTGACGGGAAAAATCGGCTCCAGCCCGTTGCTCACGGTCTCGGGTCGGAGGCGATGGCACTGCTCGGCGACGGGCTCAGCCTCGATTCGGCCGCTTTTGCGACGACGTTTCCCCTGTGGCAGGACCATTTTGACACAAGCGGCATCACTCTTTCCCGGCCGAAGCCAACGGTGCGGCTGGAGCTCGAAGGTTCGCTCAATCACCTCGACGCGGATCTCGCTTTTACCTACGGAGACGAGGTCATCGCGGCGGCGGCGGACAGACCGGCGGTGCAGGAAAAGGGAAACGTCCTCGAGCTGTCCGACCTCGCGACGGAAAGGGCGGCTATCGCCGAGCTCGAGGCGGCGGGATTCGGGCGTCGGGGATCGGAGGGGCGTTTTGTCTTGAAGGACAAGGCGGCGATTTTGCAATTTCTCGCGCATGGCTACCCCGCTTTCCAGCGGCGATGGGAGACGAGCACGAAAGAGCGATTCGATCATGCCCTCGGGCAGGTCGAGCCCATCACCACGACGATGCATTTCCGCCCCGGCGGGGAGGACTGGTTCGCGCTGGAGATCGATTTCGGGACACCCTCGGGAGAGTCCATCTCGCGGCAGGAGATCCAGCGACTCCTCCAGATGGGTCAGGCGGGTAAGCCGGTCGCGGGTGGAAAAATCGCGGTGCTCGACACCGGTCTCGCGGGCAGTCTCGGAGAAATCATCAGCGACTGCGATCCCGAGCAACTCCAGCCGGGAACCTACCGGGTCGATCAGGCGCAGGCGGGTTATCTGCGCGAAACGGTAAGCGAGCTGGGCTTCGGCGCGGACGGGGTGTTGCCCTGGAAAAGTGCGGGGGAGGCGATCCGTTTTTACGACCTCTCCGACGAACTCAGCGCGACCTTGCGTCCCTACCAGCGCACCGGCGTGGAGTGGATGCAGGGCCTCGCCTCGCAGGGCATGGGCGGCATCCTCGCCGATGACATGGGTCTGGGAAAAACGCTTCAGACTTTGTCCTTTCTTTACTCGGTGGGTGGTTCGGCGCTGGTCGTGTGCCCATCCTCGCTCGTCCACAACTGGGTCGCCGAGGCGGAGAAATTTGTCCCCGATCTCAAGGCTGTCGCGATCGAAGGGTCCGATCGGGAAAAGGTGTTGGCGGAACATGGCGACGCCGACATTCTCGTAACGAGCTACGCGCTGCTGCGTCGTGACGAGGGCTGGTATCAGGACCGCGAGTTTGATGTCGTCATTCTCGATGAGGCACAGAATATTAAAAATCCGGAGGCACAGGTCAGTCGGGCGGCGCATCGTCTCAAGGGCACTTATCGATTTGCCCTGACGGGGACGCCGATCGAGAACTCGGCGCAGGATCTCTGGTCCATCGCCCGTTTTGCCCTACCCGGGTATCTCGGCAGTCGCGAGACCTTCACGGATCGTTTTGTGAAACCGTTAGGATCGGTCGATGCTTCTTCTTCGGTGCGGGACCGGCTTGCGAGGAGGTTGCGTCCTGTCATCCTGCGCCGCCTCAAGAGCGAAGTGGCCCGTGACCTGCCGGAGAAAATCGAGCAGGTCGTCTTCTGCGATTTGAAACCAAAACAGCGCGAAGTCTACACCAAGCTATTGCAGGAGAGCAAGACCTCGCTGCTCGAGGCCGAAGGCGGACGCAAGCGCATGCTCGCGCTGACCGCGCTGCTAAGGCTGCGGCAGACCTGCTGCGACCTGCGTCTGCTCGGGCTGCGGGATCTCGCGGAAGAGGATGCGTCGGTCAAAGCGGAGGTCCTCGCCGAGCTGCTCGAGGAAGCGCTCGAGGGCGGTCATCGCGTCCTCGTTTTCAGTCAATTTGTGGAGATGTTACAGCTCATCGTGCCGCAGCTCGCCGCGAAACAAATCGATTTTTGTTACCTCGACGGTCAGACGCGGAACCGCGCCGATGTCGTGAAGCGATTTCAGACGAAAGAGGTGCCCGTCTTTTTGATCAGTCTCAAAGCCGGTGGCGTCGGGCTCAACCTCACCGGAGCAGACACGGTCATCCATGTCGATCCCTGGTGGAACCCCGCCGTCGAAGCCCAGGCGACTGACCGCGCCCACCGGATCGGGCAGGACCGCGTTGTAACGAGTTACAAGCTGATTACGAGAAACACCGTCGAGGAAAAAATCCTTTCCCTCCAGAATCGCAAGCGCGCCCTGACCGCTTCCCTCCTCGGCGAAGCGGGCGATGCGCATCTGAGCGAGGGAGAGCTGATGAGTTTGTTTGAGTGAGGTCTCTCACTGCGCCAACACCGGAGCCACCGCTGCCGGTCCAGACGCCGGCGGAGCAGGTCTTGGCGGGACAGCGGGGACGGGTCTTGAAACTGCCGGTGCAGACTCGACCGCCGCCGCTTCTCCCACCACATCGGCCGAGTTGCTCGGTCCGACAGGTTTCACAGCCTTCAGGTATTTGAAGAGATCACTGTCAGTCGAGAGGACCACAGTGCCCCCGCCGAGGGTGCTACGGTAGAGGTCCATAGTGCGGACGAACTCGTAAAAGTCTGCCGCTTCGGGGGAGATGTTGAAGGCTTTCGCGTAAATCTCGGTAGCTTTGGCGTCGGCTTCACCCTTGGTCGTCTCGACAATCTTGTAAGCGCCGGACTCGATCTCGCGGAGTTCTTTTTCCATGTCACCGAGGATCTTGGCGGCTTCGCCGGCCCCTTCGGAACGAAATCGCTCGGCGATCTGCTGGCGCTCGGAGACCATGCGCTCGTAGATGCGCTCCTGGACGCCCTCGTTGTAGTTGATGCGCTTGAAGCGGATATCGAGGAGCTCGATGCCGAACTCGGCGAGCTTATCCTTGGCGGTGTCGTAGATCTCCTTCTCAAGCAGGGCGCGACCGCGGCGGATGGGGATGAGCTTGCCGACAGTGCCGCTCTTGTCGGCTTCGGCGAGGTCCGCATCGACCTGGACGCTGCGTTCTTTGGTGGTGCGGATGATCTCGATGAGTTCGTGCTTCGCGACGGTGTTCCGCGTCTCGGACCCGAGGATGTCATCGAGTCGTGACTGGGCGGTGCGCTCATCGCGCAGTTTCTCAAAGAAGCGCAGCGGATCGACAATCATCCAGCGGGCGTAGGTATCGACGATGATATAGGTTTTGTCCTTCGTCGGCATCTCGGTGGTGCGGCCGTCCCACTCGAGGATGCGGCGGTCGAAGGAGTTGATCTTCTGGAGGAAGGGGATCTTGAACTTGAGCCCGGGTTCGGTGACGGGTTCTCCGACGAGTTTACCGAACTGGGTCACGATAACCTGGTCGGTCTCCTTGACGGTGTAAATCGCACCCGAGACGATTAGCAAAAAGATGACGAGGGTGATGGCGACGAGGCAGCCGAATCCTGATTTTTTCATGGGAAAGTATGGTGTTTGATGTGACGCGATGCGGCGATCAGCGATTGGCGGGAGCGGGGTTGGGGGCGCGGGTCGGTGCCACGACCGGGGCCGGGGCGATCTGGTTTAGCGGGAGGAAAGGGAGCACCTGATTGGCGCCTTCGTCCATCACGACCATGCCGCCTAGGCGAGGAATGACTTCCTCCAGCGTCTCGAGGTAGATGCGGCGCCGGGTCACGTCGGACGCCTTTTGATACTCGGTAAAAAGAGCGGTGAAGCGGGCGGCGTCGCCTTCGGCTTCGTTGATACGCTGGGTCGCGTAGCCCTCTGCTTCGCTGATCATTCTCTGGGCATCGCCGCTAGCCTTGGGGACGGCGCGATTGTAGTCGCCGTTGGCGATGTTGATCGATTTTTCCTTTTCCTGCTGGGCATTGTTGACTTCGTTGAAAGAGGCCTGCACCGGCACGGGCGGGTCGACATCCTTCAACTGGACCTGATCGATCGTGATCCCGAGGTTGTAGAGAGTAACGAGTTCCTTGAGGCGTTGATTGGACTCGTTCTCGATCTCCTGCCGGCCGATCGTGATGACTTCGTCGACGGTGCGGTCGCCGACGACCTGGCGCATGACCGACTCGCTCGCGTGGCGCAGGGTGGCATCGGCGTCGCGCACTTTGAAGAGGTATTTCTCGGGCTCGGTGACGCGATACTGGATGACCCAATCGACGAGGACCGAGTTGAGATCGCCTGTGACCATATTACGTTCGAGCTCATTCTCTGCGCGGCCGCTCCACTGGTTGGGATTGGTAGCGCCGGGAGTGGAGAAGCCGAATTCCTGTTTCAACTGGCGGGCGATCGGGACAGTGTAGACCTGGTCGATGCCGAAAGGGAGCTTGAAGTGCAAACCGGGCGGGACCGTCTCAACGTGTTTGCCGAATCTCAGGACGACGCCCGCCTCTTCCACTTCGATGGTGTAAAACGATCCGCCGGCGGCGATGAGCCCGAGAAAAGCGGCGATCCCGATCGCGACAAGCTTTCCACTGAAGGACGGGGTTTTGATTTCGATAATATCTTTACCTACCTGGATGCGCATTAAAGACAGTAAGGGCATTAAGCGGACGTGCCAGTTACAATTCACGACTGCTTTTCTCCGCGGCGAATAGGGGCGGGAGGCGGTCGCGTTGAGAGTTTTGTCATACGGAGAGGAAAAGAGTTGAGTTTCCACGGCAGAATCTCTTTTATCTCCGTGAGGAAGTCGTCCACACCTTTCTGCGCTAATCCGCTACCGCGGCCATGACGCTGTCGAGTTTATCACTATTCGGGCCGGGCAATGCCTTTAAAACTAAGGCCTCCGTCGGTTTTTCCCTGGTGGAAATCATTGTGGTCTCGGCAATGATCGGGCTATTACTCGCGCTCACCGTTCCGGGTCTGATCGCGTTGACACCCCTGCGAAAATCCGGCATTCACGAGGTGTCGGGCTTTCTCGAAAACGCCCGATCACGAGCGATTTCCTCGCAGTCGGAAATGGTGGTGGCTTTTGCCGACGGGGCCTTTCCAGGCGAAGGAGCCCACCGCCAGTATGCGCTCTTCGCGCTGGAGGGCGAAAGCGAGGACCTCCCCGGCGACCGGCCCCTGAAACAATTGAGTTCGTGGAGGCTCCTGCCACAAGGGGTAGTCTTCGGCGACAGCGGGCATTTTGAGGTGACAGGCGACACCACCTTCCGCACGCTCTTCGATCTGTCGGCGCGTCGTCGCTTTCCTCTTCCTCCGACAAACCCGGGCGGTGAGGGAGGCACCGCAGCGCTGCCCTATCTGCATTTTGGAACGGATGGCGGAATTCGTTTCCCGCCGTTTTCCGACGCGGATGCGCTCCATCTCGGTCTGGTCGAAGGAGTCTATTCGCAAGCGCGTCGCACAGTCGAGCTGACTGCGGCGCGTCCGGGGATCAACGGGACAGGAACCTATGCGATCGGTGAATGTCTCGAGATCGGCTTCTACACGGGGCGCGCGCGCATTCTCACTGACTGAAAATGAAACACCCTCTTCGCCGCCCTCCCCGCACCGCGGCCTTTTCGCTCCCCGAGGTCACAATCGCGATGGGGATCGTCGCGGTGCTGATGCTTCCCGCCCTTGCCATGCTGGCGGGCGGAGGATCGATGGAGACTCTTTCCCGCGATCGTGAGTCGGCGAGCCGTATTGCCCGGGCGATTATCTCGGGAGCGGGCGGGGACAAGGACGATGGTCAGCTTCGCATCGACCTCACCGGCGGAGAATCGTTCCGGTTACTCCCGGCGGGGGGAGAGGTCGAAGGGGCGTCTTATTTGCTCTTTGATGAAAAGGGACTCTTTCTCGCCGCTGTCGGAGAGGGTGAATACGAGCGTGGTCTCGATCCCCAGCTCGGAGGCAGGTATTTCGTGAAGATTCGCCTCTCCGACGGTGAACCGGCATCGGGCCTCAAGACGTGCTATCTCTCGGTGGAATACCCGGCCGCTGCTTCGCGCGACTTCCGCAGTGCTGAGATTTTTCAAACACGTCTCGCCATCCCATGAGCACGTTGACGATTACGAGGCCCCGGTCACAGTCGGCTCGGGCCGGGTCAACTCTCGTTGAGCTGCTTGCCTCCACGGCCATCCTCTCGGTCCTGCTCGTGGTTCTCGGCTCGGCGCTGGAGGTGGCGATGGGACGCTTCCGCAGCGGGGCCGAGAAATCGGAAAAAGAGGGCGGGGCACGGGTCGCCGCCCAGTGGATGGAACGCGACCTCTTCTCATCTATCAGCTCACGCGCCGCCCGTCTGCCGCGACTGCCGGGCGGAACAACAGAAACGCAGCGCCAATTTTTCGAAAACCGGATATTTCTCCCTTTTGAGATCAACCGCCGCAACGGCACCGACATGCCCGAGCCGCGAAGTTTCCAAAATGCCGCTGCCGGATTTGATTCTATCGTCTTTGCCACCAACCACGATGACACGGGCCCTGCTATCGCCGGTTACTACGTCGCCTACGCCCGGCATTCGCCGCTGAGCGGAGAAGAAAACGCCGGGATGAAACTCTTTCGACACTACCGGCCCGGCGGCAGCCATTTCGGTGACGGTTATGCCGGTGGCCTTATCCTCTGCCTTTCTCATGAAATCAATGACACCTGGGACGAATCGACTCCGGGAGGCGCGCGTCCCTCCGGGCAGGGGAATGCCGCAGCGCTGCGATGCGCCCGTTTTGAAAACAGGGATTTGCCCTTCCTCCTTGCGCGGCGTTTCAACGGGCTCACGACAATGTCACCGGTAGCGGCGACTCAGCCCTGGCCGACGAACCCGGTTCACGAATGGCTGAGCGCACCCCCGCCGACCTATCAGCCCTATCGAGGCACGGCGGATGACCGGGCCGATCCCAACAGCCGTGTGCACGATTCGGTCTTTCCCGACGAGGCGCTATGTGATCATGTCGTGAAGTTCAAACTCGTCCCGCGTCTTCGAGTCACCCTCGCCGACGGGAAATCCGAACTGATGGATGCCGCCGCCTTAAACCAACACCTCGGGCTAACGGGCGGGGACGAATGGCCCGTCCTCGTGTCACCCGACTTCATCGAGATGACGATCGCAACGATCAACGAAAAGACGGCCAAAACCCTGACGAAACCCGAAGACTGGTTCATCGATTTCACGGCGACCAATCCGGGGAGCTGGTCTCCGCAGCGACGGCTTATCGAGCGCGGGATGCAGACCCGCCATTTCCACCTCCCGCTCCCGTCCCGCGTGCGATGAAGAGATCCTCTCCGGATGAGCGCTCCGGCGCGGCCCTGATCATGACACTGGTCCTCGTCACCGCGATCTCACTTCTCGTCATCAACTACTATGCGATCACGCGACAGGAGGCGACCGTGAGCAGCGCCACCGTCTCGCTCGCCCGCGCCGATCTCGGGGAAAAGGCGGCCTTCGCTGAAGCGGGCGCACTGTTGCGCCGACTCACCGCGAACGATCGGTATCTCGTCAGCGTCGCGACCCGACCGGGAGGGGACGGACAGCTAATACGCCACACCTACGTCTCCACCCCTGACGCGAACGGTGTCACCCATACCGCTCTTTTCAGCGGAGGCGGTGAAAGACGAGCCGGTCTGCCCAATCTCGACGCTCTTGAGACAGCCGCACTTGTCGGGAACTCCGTCGCCGCTCCCGGGTATGCCATCGAGGGTGAAACGACGGACAAAACGATCCGCACCTTTCCGCTCACTCATCTCACCGAAGCGGGGACGACTCTTAAGGAAAACCGTTTCCCCCCGGTCGCCTTCCGTGAGCTCGAGGCCGCGAACAACTCGCCCTACCGAACGCGCTATGCCTACTGGATCGAGGATCTCGAGGGCTATCCGAATCTCGACGCGGTCGGGGCTTGGACCGATCAGTGCGAAACGGACGGGGGTGAGGTGGCGCGGGATCCGATCCGATACGGCTACAGCCTCCATGACTCGCGCCGCGCCGGGACTGGATCAGAAAAGGAACGATATCCGCTCGAAGGGGAACCGAATTTGTTTTACCAGTTCCCGACCGAGTTCCGCGGGCAGAGTCTCCTCGATCAGGTCGCTCCCGGTCTCTCGACCCGTGAGATCGCGCTGGTACCCTGGAGCACCGCGTCCCTTTCCGCGGCGGAGCACCCCTACGCCGGGGCGATGGAAAAACTCTCGCATCGCTACCTCTTTAAGAGCGGTCGGGACTTCGCGGGTGATGAAGAACCCGGGCGGTTCGCAAGAGGGCTTCAGTCCTACCGACGCCGACCGATCATTCCTTTTGCCCACGGTTATGCGGATGAGGGAAAGCCTCGCTATAATCTGAACACGCTCGCGGCGAATCGGGACCTAACCATCGCCGACGTCGTCGAGCGCAACCTGCCTAACTTCAAAAATCGTCGCGGCGGTTTTCCCGAGGATGAGGACTATGTCGCGACGCTCGCGGCCAATGCGATCGACTACGCCGACGAAGACAGCCTGCCGGCCCTGCCGGGGAACACGGCGAATGCCGGAACGAGGGTTTTTCGGGGAGTCGACTCGTATTGTCCGGTGAATGAGTTTTTTGTGAGGTTCGAGTATGTCGGGTATGAGGTTGCGGGGATGCAGTTCAACATCATTTTCGAAGCAACACCCTACGCCGAGTTCTGGAACACGTCGAACCGCTTCGTAACGATGGAGCAGGTGCGGCTGAAGTTCAGTTTTCTCGAGCGGATCCGATTTAAATCCATCGGGAGGGACCATGAGATCCTTGAATCCCATCGCCAACTCGACGAAGCCTTTCCGGAAACCGGCGGTCTGACCGTGACGATCCCCCCGAATCATTATCAAGTTCTCCGCTTTGGAAAGATCAGGTGGAGCATCCCCGTTCCAAGGGATCCCGATTCGCCGATTGCCTTTCCTGCGGTGCAGGACATTCGAGGTTACTCAAACGTGTCGGTTCGGGCGAACTACGAACTGTATCTCGGGGCAGATCTCGTGGACAGCTGCGGACGGCGTGATCCAACTGACCCGCCGAATACTTTCCGCCATGGCTTCTTCTTCGCTCAGCGGGCGGGGGTGATGAGTTCGAATCAGTTCTTTATGCGACTCGCCACTCCTAACATGTCAGTAAAAGCATTCGGTTTCAACCTGGGTGACGGCTCACACCTCGGAGATCCATGGATGCCCTACTACTCGCATTCGACCGCGGATGCCGTGACCTACCGCCTGAGAAGTTCACCTGGTTCGCGAAATTTCGACTCCTCCAAAGTTGCCAGTTCGCGCCCCGACCAAATGGGTGACCAGACACGAGTCCGCGACTGGCCTGACCGAGGATACGAAAATCCGCACGGCCCCCTATTCCCAACTTCAGAGGCGGCACTCCCTGATTCCTTCCATTCGCCGCCGAATAAAGGAAACGCCTCGTTTGCCCCCTGGCGGATTTCAAATCTGGGGCGCTTCTTCTCCGTTACCGAACTCGGTAACCTGCACGACCCGGTCATGTGGGTGTCAGCTGATCAATCCACTCCCAACTTCGGACTCACTCGACCCACCACCTTTCTCTACGACAAGTCTCGCAATACCACCCTGAAAAGCCTTCCCCTCGACGCCACCCCGGCGAAAATGTGGGGAGGCGGCAACACCCTGCGCATTGGTCGACCCGAACACGAACTCTTCGACCGGCCCGGGATGCGGGCGAGTCAGTGGCTCGACCTTTTTCACACCGGTTTCACCGGGACCAATCTCGCGGCCGGGACCGGAGTCGATCTCTACGCGACCTACGATCCGCGGGATCATCAGCCTCCGGCGGCGGCATCGGACCCTGTTAAGTCGGGCACTCAACCTTATTCAGCCCTCTACGATGACGACCTCCACGCGCAAGGGCTCTTCGCCCTCGTCGATGGTCATCTCAATGTGAATTCGGCACCGACCGCGTTCGAAATCGAGATGTTGCTGCGAGGGCCTTTCGTGTCATCTGACCTGCGGCTCGAAAAAGATCGCTTCGACACCCCGATCTACTCCAGAGAGGGCGACACCGGCACGTTGCGCAGCGGGCTGCGAACCGAAGCCATCCCGCCCATCGCTGCGGGCTTGATGAAGGCGCGGCCCTTTTACAGTCCGTCCCATCTTGCGCGCGTCCTCTCGGGCCTGATCGATCAGCACGATGCCCTGCCCGATCATCACAACGATGCCGAAGCCGAGGAGACCTTTGCGAGGCTCTTCAACACGACGACGCTGTCGAGCCGCCATTTCCGCATCTTCACCAGCGCCGAGATCTACCATCACGAGACCGGCGAGGTTACCGGTCGCCGCCGCCGCGTCCACGAGGTCTTCCTGCGTCCGACTTACGCGGCCGATGGTGAGGTGGAAAGCAGCCGGCTCGAGGTGATCTCTTCCCGTGATTTGTAAACGATGAAAACTATTCTTCTTATCCTCTCGATTGCCCTGACAGGGGCACATTTCACCCGCGCCCAGGAGCCGACCGAAGCGCCTTCGGCGGGATTTCTCAACATCGTCAATCTGATCACGCTGAAGAGCCCCACCTACATCGAGCTCGGCTCCTTCGCGCTGAACGGAGGCGAACCGGTAAAGGCCGGAGACAGTTCGGGGGTCCTTGCGATAAAGCCGGGAAGCTACCCGTTCACCCTTTCCAACGCGGCCGCAAAGCCCGCCAAAGTCACCGGCGAATTCACGATGGAGGCGGATCGGACCGTGGCGATCATCTGCTACGATGAGGTCAAGCAATACCGCGACGGCAGCGAAGAGGTTAAGCTGCGATACACCGTCCTCGTCGAGTCCGATCTGACCGGTCCCCGCCTCAGTCTCGTCTCGCTGCTGCGGGAGCCGCTCGCCGGGCTCGAGGTCTCGGGCGATCCCGTGACCCTGACGCCGCGTCAGGCGCATCAGCGCAAGGTCGCGCTCGAGGATGAGATCCGGATCGAATACGGGGGGAAAACGCTCGCCGAGTTTGCGATCGAGCGTCCGGTCCACTACCTCGGTTTCCTCTTCGAAAATATCGAGCCCGGCGAGGTCGGGATTTCCCTGATCGAGAATGAAAAGCTCGAGTATCAGCCGCCTCTAGAGACGGGTGACGGAGACGAGGAGCGAGAGTAACCGCAGCTGTGTTCCCCGCGGATCGCGGCGATGACACGAACACTGTCGGCGACGGCTCTGACGTGATGAACTCGGAAGATGTTCGCCCGGGCGACAAGCCCGCGCACAAGACTAGCAATCGTCCCCGCGTCGCGCTCGGCCGGCGTGTCGATTCCGAGGACCTCGCCGATGACGGTCTTGCGTGAGATGGGAAGCAGCACAGGCAGGTCATAGCGGACGAGCCGCTCGAGTTCGCGGTAGATCGCAAGATTGTCGGCGCATTGCTTCGCGAAATCGATCCCCGGATCGAGAATGATCTGGTCATCGCTAAGCCCGATGGCGCGGGCGCGGGCGAGGCGGTCATCGAAAAAGGTCTCCATCGCTTCCCAAACGTCGCGGTAGTGCTGCGTTGTGTGGGGCACCTTCGGTTCCCCGACGGTGTGCATGATGAGGAGCGCGGCATTGAACTCGAAACAGAGCCGGGCATTCGTGTCATCGACGAGTCCCCCGATATCGTTGATGATATCGACCCGCCCGGTTTTTAAAACGGCCTCAACGATCCCGGGGCGCCAGGTGTTGATCGAAAGAAGCGGCGGCCAGATCTGATACCCGTCGCGCGGCCCCGTCTCGGCGCAGAGGGTCTGGAAGCTGTCGATGAAGGGGAGGAGCCGACCGATCTCTTCGTCCACGCCGATCGCCCCGCGATTGGTGCGGGCGCTCTCGGCCCCGACGTCGATGATGTCGGCCCCGTGCGAGGCCATCTCGAGCGCCTGAGCCAGCGCCTTCCCGACATCGAGAGTTCCATCCCCAGAAAAGGAATCGTCGTTGATATTGACGATCCCCATGACGCGGGGGAAAGCTCTAAGGATCTCCTTCATCTCTAGTCAGCCCCGGAAGGGCGCTTCACAATGATTGGACGAAAAAGAGAGGGGCGAGGCAACGTTAAAAGCGATTTTTAAAAGCTCGACAAGGCCCGTGGGATGTGATCTCAGCATGCCAAAACTAAAGATCAGATCTTAGGCAAGTCGGGAGCCGGTTCGACTTTGTCCCGCTCATTTGCCACACGCCAGAGTGAATTGCCAATCATCGCGACGCCGTCTCCCGCTTTACTCGCGGAAACAACCCGCGCCGAGACGAAGTCCCCCTTACCGGGCCGGGGCAGATTCAGCTGAGCCGCAATTCGGGCATGAGATTCGTATTGCCCCAGAATGATGATGCCCTCGGGTTTCAACGAGGACCGGGCTCCGCCGTTTGTCCGAACGCGCTTCATGTAGTCGTCCTGTTGCGCGACTGTGGCCAAGTCGGCACCGCGAATGATGAGCCCTTGGGAAGATCGGAAGAGTTCGTTGATTCGTTCTCCGGAAGTTCGAGGCAGGAGAATTCGATCGACCGTCTGTTCTGAGAGTTTTGGGAGTGCATTCTGCGGGAGCGGCGAGTTACGTTGCATCCAAAGAATAGATCCATGCCATGATTTGTGCTGGATGAAATCGACCTTGCTGGCATCTGGCGGGCTCAATTGTTTGCTGGCCGGTTCGAAGATACCAAAGCTCCACCGTGGGTTAGCATCGTCCGTCGCCAAAAATATAAGAGAGATCTTGTTGAGTGCCTCCGTCGGAAACACCAAAGAAACTTCATCTTTCGCTATGATGCAGGCTACCTCGACTCCTTCAATCCGAAAATCAAGAGTGTTGCCATCATTGAAACGAAATTCCCTGTGAATGTGAATTTTTGCGATTGCCCACCATTGATTTTTCTCCACGTTGGAAAGCTGTTCCCACTTGAAACGGCCGGTTTCGCTTCCCGCGTAAAGAAAATCGAACGCCTCACGGAGAGCTTTTGCAATCCGTATTCCCCCCGGGTCATTCACGCGAAAGAAATTCGCCAGTATGCTGACGCGTTCATCTGACGACGATTCTTCGAAATCTTGCGAGTTCTCCATTTCAGGGTAAGAGAGAGATCATCGCGTCTCTCATCCCGTAAGTTGGGTGCCGCACTACGATTCGTCTACAGACGATAGTCTGTGTCGCAGAATAAAGGGATCGAAGAGGTGTTGCCCTTCTTAATCGGGTTACTTTAAGAAAGAATCTTCCGAGAGATTCTGGAAATCGAACTTGAGTTCGGAAGTGAGCTTATCGATCTCCGAAGTCGCGAAATTCTGGCATTCTCGATAAAGTGTTTCGACCTTCATTTTAATTGAGGGGCGAGCATTCGATGTCCAATTCGTGAATCTGTGATATGGCTCCTGGAACGTCAGAATTCGATTTCGCGCAGCACCCATTGATGTGGCCCTCGAATGATCATCGGGAATAACTGAAGCCCAGTAGGCGCAGCTCTTACAACCCGGTGAGCACATAGTTCCGTCGTGAGACAGAAAAGATTCCCATCCGCTTTGGGCGAGGGAAAGAGAGGGGTTCTGATCGTCTCTGCGTTTTTCGGTATTGCAGCGTCGACAGGCCATGGCGACATTTCCCGGTGTATGAAGTCCCGCACGGAATCGGTTCATCCCCTCCAAATGCTCGACAGCTACCCGATCAGGTTCCAGGGCGCGGTCACAGTAAATGCAACGATTGCCGAATTGTTGAGTCACTGATTCACGATACTTCACGTCGGAAACGGTCAACCCGCCCGCAATGCATGCCTTGCGGCTCACTTCGTGCAGAAACATGCTCACAAGCTTGTTGGCGACATCAGACTTCGCGCGTCCGGTGGCGTTTTTAAGCGCCCGAGAGGAATCAAAGTCCATGTCACTTCGATCCCGAGGGCCCTCCGGTCTCCTGCAAACCCAGCAGCCATCGGACATCCACCTTCAGAGCCACGGCTAAAGCGACCAGCTCAAAATCATAGACATGCCGCAGACCGAGTTCAATTTTAGTAATCGCCGGTCGGTCGATGGATAAATCGAGCGCGGCAAGTCGCCCTGATAGCTGATCTTGCGTTAAACGGCCTCGAAAATGTTCACGCGCATACCGGATTCGGGATCCAACAATGTTCTTTTTCCCCTCCTGCTTTTTTCCCTCATTGTCTCCAATCATCAACGGGGACGCTAGCAGGGCGCGAAGTCCAAAATGTTCTACTTTGGAACATTTTGGAAGAATTCTGAAAATTTGTCAGGTCACGCTGGAACCTGATCTCACGCAATCCGCACGCTGCGTTTTTTATCCACTTTCAAAACCTGTCCGCTCGCCCAGGCGGGTTCGGCTTTGGGGTCGGTGAGCTTTTCCCCGTCGATCTGCACGCTGCCCTGCTGGATGAGGCGGCGCACGTCGGAGCCGGATTTGGGGCTGCTGAAAATGGTCTCGTAGACTTCGGTAACGACTCCGACGAGGTCGCGTCTGGCGCCCGGGGAAAATTCGGGCAACTCGACCGCGTCGAGGTCTTTGCGGCTGAACATCGCCTCCCAGTTGTCGCGGGCGGCGGCGGCTTCGTCGCTCGTGTGGTAGCGGGCCACGAGGGCGGCGGCGAGGGATTTTTTCGCCTCCATCGGGTGGATCGTGGAGTCAACCTCCTCACCCATGAGGAGGAGCGAGTAGCGAGCCATGAGCTCGTCCGAAATGCTCATGAGCTTGCCGAACATCTCGCCGGGCGCTTCGGAGATGCCGACGTAGTTATTGAGGCTCTTGCTCATTTTCTGAACGCCATCGAGGCCTTCGAGAATGGGCAGGCACATCACGACCTGGGGTTCCATGCCCTCGTTCTTCTGCATGTCGCGGCCGACGAGGATGTTAAAAAGCTGATCGGTCCCGCCGAGCTCGACATCGGCACGGACTTCGACGGAGTCCCAGCCCTGCACGATGGGATACTGGATCTCGTGAAGGCGGACTTCCTGATCGTTCGCGATGCGGCTTTTGAAATCCTCGCGCTGGAGCATCTGCTGCATCGTGACGCGGGCGTTGAGCTGGATCACGTCGGAGAATGACATTTTATTGAACCACTCGCCGTTGAAGACGACTTCGGTTTTTTCCCTGTCGAGGATGCGGAAGGCCTGCTCCGTGTAGGTCTCCGCATTGGAGAGAATGGCCTCGCGGGAGAGCGGCGGGCGTGTTTTCGAGCGTCCTGTGGGGTCGCCGATCTGGGCGGTAAAGTCGCCGATGATGAGGACGGCCTGGTGCCCGAGCTCCTGGAACTGGCGCAGCTTTTCGAGGACGACGCTGTGGCCGAGATGGAGGTCGGGCGAGGTCGGATCGACACCGAGCTTGGCCCGCAGGGGCGTGCCGCGCTCGAGTTTTTTCAGCAGCTCTTTTTCGCTGATAATCTGGGCGGTTCCACGGGTGAGGAGCTGGAGCTGTTCGGCGGGTGATTTCATGGCCTGGCAAAAAGGGGGCAAAAGGGTCGGCAAGGAACATGGCGCGACGCGATTGATCAAGCCGTAGTTTGGAAGCGCGGGATCGGGCGGTGACCCGGGGTCATCCCTTTTCCTCATCTGCGGCAGCGACTTCCGGCTCAAGGGGAACGCCGAACTTCTGACGATAGACGGCGGGGGCGATGTCGAAGACGGCTTCGAACTCGTTCCCGAACTCCGATGTTGACGGGAAGCCGAGGTCTTTCGAGAGGCGGCGCGGCTCCTCTTGACCGTCGAGAAGCCGGCAGGCGGCGTGAAAAACGCGGCGACGCTGTGCGTAGCTGGACATACTCATGCCTGTAAGATCCTCAAAAGCCTTTTCAACAGCACCTTTCCCAAATCCACTGCGGGATATCTTTGCCGCCTCGAAAGATTCACCCCGGACGATGCAGGACTCGATCTGATCGAGGGCCTGTTTTGCCTCGGGCAGCACCTCAACCTCGGAAACACCGCGCCAGAAACGATGGTGCTCGTCAGCAAGAAGCATCAATAACTTAAGCACAACAACGCGAGTGACCGGCTCTAACTGCCGTTTGTCCCTGAGAAGATCCCGCAGGTATTCCAGTTCGGCACGAATGCGCGCGGACCCCTCACCGCAGGTTGTGAAGACATGGAAATCTCCCTCGCGGGGACACCGGAACCAGGACTGATCAAAAAAGAGCAAAAGCACTTTCGGGGAGTTCGCGATGGTCCCGTATTCACTCGTGAGCCACTCGGGGAGAAAACGCACACGGGCAAGAACGACCTCTTCGGGTTGTCTGACGGTATGGCGATTCCCGGGATTAACCATCATGGCCGCGCCCTCACGAATCGCCTGGGAGCCGGCGTCCGTTTCGTGGAGGAAATTGCCCTGCTGCACAAAAAAGATCTCGGGGAAATTCGTTGCGGGGAACTCGTAATCATCGATGAGCCGGAAATGAGTGAGACGCACCGGCCACCGCCCCGAGTTCTCGATGCGGTTCTCCCCTATTCCCGATTTTTTTAAAAACAAAGCCATGGCAACAGTCGCGCGATCAGAATATCTCGAACTCTTCAGGGTAATGCACACCGACTAGGATCAGCCCGGCGGCGGGTGCGCAGTAAGGCGCTCTAGCTTCTCCGGCAGGCCCTTTCAGCAAACGGCTTATTTCGCCGACGGAGATTCTACCTTTCACGCAGTAGACAGCCGATCCGACAAGAAAACGGACCATCTTGTAAAGAAAACCATTTCCGCAGAATTCAAGAATTAACGATTCGCTATCCGTCGCCGTAACCCCAGCCAGCGTGATCGTCCTGACATTGTCGCGGCCCTCGTCCCTGCCGTCGTGGCGCTTCGCGCAAAAAGCCCCGAAATCGTGAGTGCCTTCGTAGAGTCGAAGCACGTCCGTCAGATCCCTGACCGGACCGAGATCCCGCTGGTGCCAGGCAAGACCGTAACGGAGGGGGGGAAGAACGTCGCCGGTGGCGATCTCGTATCGGTAGGTTTTGGCGAGGGCGGAAAAACGGGCGTGAAAGCGCGGATCAATCGCTCCACACCGCATCGCGCGGATCGCGGGTGGCAACTTTGTATTGAGGGCGCGCTGCCACGCTCCACCGTCCATACGCCAGTCGGCTGGGGCGTCGAAATGGGCGACTTGGCCGAGAGCGGAGACCCCCGCGTCAGTGCGGCCCGATCCCTGCACACCGGTGACGGCGGGGCAGATGGCGGCGAGAGCCCGCTCGACGACATCCTGCACGGCATTGTCCGTCGCCTGGCTCTGCCACCCCGAAAAACAGCGGCCGTCATAGGCAAGATCGAGCCGGAACCGGCAGGGCATTGTGGTTTCTTCCTCCATCAAAGGGGTCCGTCACTGTAACGCCATTTTTGCGGTCTGCCGTTGCCAAATCGCCGCACGGGCCTTCTATTCCAAAGAATTGAGAACGAACCCCTACTTTGATCTCCGCGCGCACCTCAGGGAACTGAATCGATTTGTTTTTCCGCTGTTTTTTGTCCTGTGTGCAATCGTAATGCTGATCTTTATCGCGCTTCGGACGGGCAAAGAGGGGCCTAAAACGGCCCGTGAAGGCGTCGAGCCGACCCGGAACGGCCTGCTCCGTGCGACGGAAATGGCGCTCTTTGATCCTGCCTTTGCCGTGCTCTCACCCATCGAAATGGTTCTCGTCCCGGCGGGGACAAATTTCGACTTTCCCGTTGGCAGCGAGCACGGGGCCCTGACCTACAACGCTCAGCCCTTTGGGCAAAATCGCCACCTCGGCGAAGATTTTAACGGCATCGGAGGAAAAAATTCCGATCTTGGCGATCCGGTTTTTGCGGTGGCGGAGGGACGCGTGGTCCATGCGGGAGCGCCTTCTCCGGGCTGGGGCAATGTCGTGGTCGTTCTCCATGAGACGAAAGAAGGAAAAATGGTCGAAAGTGTTTACGGGCACCTCGACGTGATCCGGGTCCCTGTGGGCCGCCTCGTCCGCCGAGGGGAACTCATCGGAACAATCGGTTCCGCGAAGGACCGTTACCTCGCGCACCTCCATTTCGAACTTCGCACCGCTTCCACCCTCGACACCGGGGTCGGCTACGGCGACACGGCCCAGGGGCGCCTCGATGGCGAAAAGACCCTCATTTCCTGGAGAAATCGTCGCGACGACCAGCTCGCTGCCCCCCCCGCCGGTGAACCCCTCCCTCCTCCGGCGATGAGCCTGGGAATTGAGGAGGAGAGAAACATTCCCTAAAGACGGTCAGCGACTGCTTCGCACGGATGTTCCATCCATGGCGACAGATCCCCGGTTCAAAATGTGAGGCAAGAAGTCGAGGATTTCGACCGCTCCGGGCGTTTATTCCCAGCTACGCACACGCCGCTTTTATTCAAAAGAGAGCGGTCGAGGATCAAGACAATCCGTGCCCCTCTCTGCTACTCTCAGCAGCATGAAACGGGAAAACGGCAGCACGGTCATCTTCAATGGACAACTCATCGACGGCACCGGCGCGGCGGCGGTCCCGGACGGGCTGGTCCTCGTCACGGACGGTCGCATCGCCTACGCGGGACCGGCGGCAGGAGCACCGCCGCTACCTCACGGAGTCTCCCGCCTCGATGCGCTGGGCGGCACGATCCTGCCCGGACTGGTCGAGGCGCACTTCCATGCGACCTATTTCAACATCCGCACCCTCGAGGACCTCGACATCAAATACCCGGTCGAGTATGTCTCCATCCTCGCCTCCGTAAATTGCCGTCTCGCGCTCGAGTGCGGCTACACCGCAGCGCGTTCGGGAGGATGTCTCTTTAACGTCGACGTCTGGCTCCGCAAGGCGATCGAGAGCGATCTCATCCCCGGTCCGCGTCTCGCGACGTCGGGGCGGGAGATCTGCTCGGCGGGCGGGCTCATGGATTGGAATCCCGAGTTCCGCAAGATCGGGATGGAAGGGCTCGTTTTTATTATTAACGGCACCGACGACGCGCGCAAGGCGGTGCGGGCGCTTGTGAAGGACGGCATCGAATGGGTCAAGACCTACCCGACCGGGGACGCCGCCGCGCCCGATGTGAACGATCATCATACGCTCTGCATGACCTTCGACGAGATGCACGCGGTCGTGCAGACGGCGCACAATCACGGGCTCAAGGTAACCGGGCACTGCCGCGCCACCGAAGGCATCAAGAACGCGCTCCGCGCCGGCTATGACGCCATCGAACACGGGACTTTCATGGATGACGAAGCCATGGAGCTGTTGCTGGCCCGCGATGTCCCCGTCGTGCCCGCCCTCTACTTTGAAAAAGCCAGCGTCATCCACGGGCCCGAGTTCGGGCTCTCCCAGCGCGTCATCGACGGGCATCAGGAAACCCTCGACGGAGGGGCTGCGAGCGCTCTGCGCATCCTGCGCGCGGGCGGCCGCATCGGGATGGGCGGCGACTATGGTTTTGGATGGAATCCCCACGGGGACTACGCAAAGGAGCTCACCTTTTTCACGAAAGAGGTCGGTTTTACTCCGATCGAAACGATCAGGTGCGCGACCAAAACCGGGGCCGAGATCATGGGCCGCGGCGACGAGTTCGGCACCCTCGAAGTCGGCAAACTCGCCGACGTGCTCGTGATCGACGGGGACGTCATCGAGGACATCAGTCTTCTGGAAGACCGGCGTAATATCCTCGCGGTCATGCAGGGCGGCATGGTAAAAGCCGGACGCCTCGCTCCCCGCGTCGAGACGACGGTGACAGTGAATGGATGAAGGGCCCGGCAATCCACACCCCTCCCGAACTTCCCCATGAAAACAAAACTTACCCTTTTCCTCCTCATCTCCCTCCTCGCTCCCGCGCTTCGACTCGAGGGAGCCGATCTCTTCGAAAAACCCAACCTCGCGGCCTGGTGCATCGTCCCCTTCGATGCGCAGAAGCGCTCCCCCGAGGCCCGGGCGGAGATGGTCGCGAAGATGGGTCTCAAGAAGATCGCCTATGACTGGCGGCAGGAGCATGTCGCGGAGTTCGAGCGCGAGATCCTCGCCTATCAGAAACACGGGATCGAGTTCTTCGCGTTCTGGGGCCAGCATGACGAGGCCTTCGCCCTTTTCAAAAAATACAATCTGAGCCCGCAGCTCTGGATCATGATGAAAGAACAGGGCGCAACACAGGAGGAAAAAATCAAAAACGCCGCAGAGGGTCTTCTCCCCATTCTCGAAAAGGCAAAGGCCATCGGCAGCCAAGTCGGCATCTACAACCACGGCGGCTGGGCCGGCGAGCCGGAGAACCTGGCCGCCGTCTGCGACTACCTGAAAAAGACCCACGGCACGGAAAACGTCGGCATCGTCTACAACCTTCACCACGCGCACAGCCATCTCGATCGGCTCCCCGCGGCGATCGAGCTGATGAAACCTCATCTGCTCTGTTTCAACCTCAACGGCATGGATATCGAGGGCGACAAAAAGGGCCGCAAGATCCTCCCGCTCGGTGTCGGCACCGAGGACGTGAAAGTCCTCCGCCAGATCCGGGCGAGCGGCTACAGCGGACCCGTCGGCATTCTCAATCACACGGACGAAGACGCCGAAGGCCGCCTCCTCGACAATCTCGACGGACTGCACTGGCTCCTTCCCCAGCTCGACGACGCTCCGCCTGCGGCAAAACCGAAATACCGCACCTGGAACGAGGCGAAGCCGAAGACGCCATCCGCCGCTCCCGTCGCGGCGACCAAAGCCGAACCGGTCCCGTCTCTCAGTGAAGAATTCGGCATGGCCCTCTCCGGCGGGCTCCTCGTCGATGGAAAGGGCGAATATCACACCCTTCCTTTCACGATCGAGTGCCGCGCCAGGCTTGAGAGCAAAGACCGTTTTAACATCCTCGTCGCCTGCAACCCCAAGTCCGCGAGCACCCACTGGGAGCTCTACACCCACGCCGGACGCGGCACCCTCGCCCTCTACCTGCCGGGGCGCGGAGGCGACTACGATTCGGGCGTGAACATCTGCGATGGTCAGTGGCACAACCTCGTCGCCAGTGTCAGTGAAGAAATGGTCACCCTCTGGATCGACGGAAAGATCGTTCTCGAAAAACCGACCGCTCCCGCCGATCCGGTGCGCCACGCCAATGTCGAGTCACTCGCCTTCGGTCGTCTTGTCGAGGGCACGATCGGCTGCGACGGCATCATCGACGACGTGCGCCTCTCCCGAGGTGTCATGAAACCGCGCCCCGGCAACGCGCCGCGTCTGCGCATGGACAACACCCTCGGGCTCTGGTCCTTCGACGATCTCGAATCCGTTGCTCCCGCCGTCAAGGCTCCCGAGCCTGCTCCCTTCACCCCCGATCTCCCGCCCTTTAGCAAGGCGGACAACGAGCACTGGGAGGAGTTCGTCAACCGCGAGCGCGTCTTCGACTACTACGGCAAGCAGGCGCTGCACTTCATGAAACAAAAGCCGCTCCCCGAACTCATCCCCGCCTTTCCCGGGATGGATGGTGGCCAGCAGGGGCACTGGGGCAATCAGAACGACCAGGTCACCTGGAAAGACGGACGCTGGGCCGCGAGTGATCTCGGGAGCCTGTTCTGCGGTGTCTTCAAAGGCGGCGGCATCACCGTGCCGAAGGGCATCTGCGTGCGGTTCGATGACAAAGCGGCCGTTTTTGATCCGGAACGCATGGCATGGCGTCTCGAATGGACGGGCGGATTTCTCAAGCTCAACGAGAACCGTCACGGTTTTATGTCCGGCGCTCCCATGGATGGCCAAATCATCTCAAAGGAGGAAAAGAAGCTCGCCGGCACCTTTCGCGGATTGTTCCGCCGGGGTAAAGAAGTGACCATCATCACCAGCGAGACTCCGCTGCCCGCGCCCGCCGCCGCGCAATGGCCGCAGTGGCTCGAGACAAAGGGCGAGCTCGGCACGCAGACTCCCTTCGCGGCCGACCGCCTCACGATCCCCTTCGACAATCCCTACGGAACCCTTTTCTTCATCACCGCCCACGATTTCTTCAGTGACGGCACCGCTGCCATCGCCACGATGACCGGCGAGGTCTGGCTCGTGAAGGGCATAGACGAAAAGCTTGAAACCCTGCGCTGGAAACGCTTCGCGACCGGTCTGCACCAGCCACTCGGGGTCAAGGTCGTGAACGATCAACTCCACGTCCTCGGCCGCGACCAGATCACCCACCTGCACGATCTCAACGGCGATGACGAAGCCGACTTTTACGAGCGTGTCACCAACCTCATGCAGACCTCTCCCGGCGGGCACGACTTCATCGTCGGACTCGAGAGCGATGCCGAGGGGCGCTGGCATTTTGCCTCGGGTAATCAGGGTATTTGTCGCGTGACGGGAAATGACCAGCTCGAAGTCCTCGCGACCGGTTTCCGCAATCCCAACGGGCTCGGCATTTCCCCCGACGGACGTTTCATCACCACGAGCGTGCAGGAAGGCGACTGGACCCCCGCGACGAGCATCTGCCAGATCGAACTCGGCAAAAACGAGGGTGCCCACTTCGGGGCCGGCGGTCCGAAGGATGGCGGCACGCCCGAGCCCGTCCTCATGTATCTGCCCCGCGGTGAGGACAACAGCGGAAGCAGCCAGGCCTTCATCACCGGTGAACCATGGGCAGCGCTCCAGGGCGACGGCAACCTCGTCCATCTTTCCTCCGGCGGCGGCAGCGCGTGGCTCGTGATGCGGCAAAACGTCAAAGACCTCTGGCAGGGCGCGGCGGTGCGTATCACCGGCAATTTTGACTCCGGCCCGCAGGCGGCACGTTTCAACCCGAACGACGGTCATCTCTACGTGAACGGTATGCAGGGCTGGGGCAGCTACACCCCGAAAGACGGATCCTTCCAGCGAGTGCGCTTTACCGGCGGCGGCAAGCCCGTCCCGATCGGCTTCGAAGCGCGCGACAACGGCGTCCTCGTGCGTTTCAATGAACCTGTCGGCGAGGTAGATGCCTCCACCTCCTTCGCCCAGTGCTGGAACTACCTCTATAGCGCCGCCTACGGATCACCCGAGTATTCCGTGCGCTACGCCGACACTCCCGGACACGACCCGCTCGAAGTCCGCAGCGTGCAAACGCTCGAAGGAGGAAAGGCGCTCTTCATCGAGATCCCGCAGCTCATCCCTGCGGGCCAGATCCATCTCCATCTCAGCACGGGCCACGACATCTTTCTCACCGCCCATCGCCTCGACGACGCCTTTACCGACTTCCCCGGTTACACGCAAATCACGAAAACAAACCACGCCGCCCAGGTCGGCATGACCGCACCCGTCGCGAGCAAACCCAATCCCTGGGCCGAAGGCGGGAGCGGACGCACCATCGTCGTCGAGGCGGCACTCGGATTGCAGTTTGCGCAGAAGACTCTAAAAGCAAAGGCCGGCGAGCGGATCACGCTCGTCTTCAAAAATCCCGACGTCGTCCCGCACAACTGGATCCTCGGCAAACCGGGCACCCTGCAGAGCCTCGGCGACAAGTGCAATCTCATGATCGCCGACCCGAAGGGACTGGCAAATCACTACGTGCCCGAGTCCGACGACGTCCTCCTCTACACCGACATGGTCAACGCGAAGGGCGAATTCACGATCCATTTCAACGCCCCGAAAGAACCCGGCGAGTATCCCTACCTCTGCACCTTTCCGGGGCACTGGATGGTCATGAACGGAGTGATGACAGTGGAGTGAGCACCACCGAATTTCAGCCCGGACAGTGGATTCCTCGCGGACAGAATTTCGTCACGATGGAACAAATAGAAGTTTTCAGGCGTTCATCCTAAAGTAGGTTTCAGGTGGCTTCTCTCATTCACCTCACCGCCCCCCGTGACTTTTCGCAGAAAACTCCAGACACTGCTCATTCTCCTCGTCGGAGTAAGCTGCGGTCTGCTCCTCTGGATGAGCCTGCGCAAGGCGAACAGGCTCGCCTTTGAACTGATCCAGGAAAAAGTCTTCACCGTGGCGGTGAGCACCGCCCTCCGCCTCGACGGGGATAAAATCGAACAACTACTGCGTCCCGAGCAGGACGGTTCCCCGCTCTACGAGGAGATTGCGGTGAAGCTGCGCGAGGTGCGTGACGCGAACGCCATCGGAGCGCTCCCGATCCGCTTTATCTATGTGATCAGGCAGGTTTCGGACGACAGCTGGGAGTACGTCGTCGATGCCGAGGAGGGTGGAAAAGACAAATCCGGCCTCGGTGACCCGGTAGAGTTCAATCACTCGATTGAGATGCCTGACCTTTCGATCGCAAAGGTGAACCAAGTCTACACGAAAGACTCGTTCGGCATCTGGCTGACGGCATTTGCCCCGGTCAAAAATGCTGCGGGCGAGCCGGTCGCCGTTCTCGCCGCAGACATTGCCGCGCAACGCATCCAGACTCTGTTGCGCCAGCTTCTCATCGGTGACCTTGTCGCGATGCTGATTTCGCTGAGCCTCGCCGCCGCCCTCGCCGCGTGGCTCTCGGGTAAGGTGACACGTCCCCTGACCGAATTGCAGGATTTCGTGCGCGGGATCGGCCGCGGCGACTTCACCTCGCGCATCCAGATGAAGAGCAACGACGAATTCGGCGAACTGGCCGAGGCGATCAACCAGATGGCCAAAGGCCTCGAAGAGCGCGAGTCCCTCAAGGGAGCCCTCGTGCACTACGTGCGCTCCCAGGCTGCTGATTCCAAGCTCAGCGGATCCATGAGCGGGGAGGAAGTGGCGCGTCGGATCACAATCCTCGTTGCCGATCTCAATGGCTTCGGCCAACTCGCCTCGAAGCTCGGAGGCGAGCGAGTCTTCGCCCTGCTCAATGAATACTTCTCGACGATGATCGATATCGTCCTGCGCCACCAGGGCTCTCTCGAAAAATCATCCGATGAAAACGTCATCGCCATTTTCGGTTCGAGGAGTGATGACCCTCATCAGGAACGGCTCGCGATCCAGGCCGCGCTGGCGATGCAGCACGCCCTCGCAAAACTGCTCATGGAATGGAAAGTCGAAACTAACATTCCCATTTTTCTTGAGATCGGGATCCACACCGGATCGGCAAGAGTCAAACTAAGCAGCGCGGGGGACCAACTCGAATTTGACTCGGTTCATGCCATCATCGAGATGGCCGGGAAAATCAAGGGGGTCGGGCGCCGCTTCAACAATCGCCTCACCGTTTCGGACACCACCGCCGAAAATCTCCATCACACCTTCCCCCTCACCGCCGTCGACGACGATTCTCTCGACTACGCCCTCTTCCGTGTCGAGATGCCTCGCCCGAGCCTGAGGTAAAGAGGGTTGCACAGCGGCCAAACCGATCGGCGCGGACCCGAAAGAAGGGATTCTTTCATGGCCCGTCTTTTCGCTTTTTTCACTCGGCCGTTCCGGCAGGGCGGCGATACCACATCGCGCAGAGACGGCGGCTGCGGGTCGCCCGCGGGATCAGGAAAATGATGGCCAGCTGGCCGATAAAATCCCTCGTGGAAAACCAGTCGGATTTCCGACCTGAGGTCACGACAGGCGGATCGGAGATGACGCAAAACCCGAGACCACGTGGTTTCGCCCAGGCTTTAATCCGGCGGGCAAGCCAGACTTCCTCGCCCGCATAGACAGTCTCGTCGAAGCCCCCACCCGCTTCGAAGGCATCGCGCCGCGCGAAGAAAAAACTGCCCGCAGCGTAATTAAATACGGCAGCGAGGCGATTCCAGGTCCGCACGAGCCAGTCGACCATGGGGCTGACCGCCTGATCCATAACGATACGCGCGCCTCCGCCGGCTACGTCACCGGACGCCAGCAGGGCGAGCGCCTGACGCAGGGTCCCGCTCTCGACACGGGTGTCGGCATCGATGAAGACAAGCCGCTCAGCCGTGGTGTTCTCCGCCCCGGCATTGCGCGCACGGGCGATCTGGTTGTGCGGCTCGAAGATGACGCGGTCGGCCCCCGCCTCTTCGGCAACTGCCCCGGTGCGGTCGGTCGAGTTGTTGTCCACCACAATGAGCTCCCCCTTGCCGAATTCTCCGTTCAATGCCACCATCGCTTCGCGGGCGGCGACGATGGTTGCGGCGATAAAAGCCTCTTCATTGTAAGCGGGGATGATGATGGCGTAATCGGGCATCGCTTCGAAGCTTACGCCTTTGTCGCCGAAAGGGAAGCCCGGCGTTGCCCCGGCGGCGTTCCCGTAGCAGGTTTCCGCCCTCCATGTCCGAGTCCGATACCCCGCGCAAGATCATCCATATCGACATGGATTGCTTTTATGCGGCGATCGAAATGCGCGAGCGCCCCGAGCTGGCCGGGCTCCCCGTCGCCGTGGGCGGGAGCAGCGGACGGGGCGTGCTGACGACCTGTAACTACGAAGCCCGCAAGTATGGATGCCGCTCGGCCATGCCCGCATTCAAAGCGCGGGAACTGTGTCCGGGACTCATTCTGCTGCCGGTGCGGTTCGATCTTTATCGCGCCGAATCAGCGAAAATACGGGCCATTTTCGCCGACTTCACCCATCTTATCGAGCCCCTTTCCCTCGACGAGGCCTACCTCGACATCACCCATCTGAGGTCTGAGGCCGCCTCGGTCGCCTGGGAGATCCGGGAACGGATTCGCTCGCAAAGACGACTAACCGCCTCGGCCGGAATCGCCTCGAACAAATTCATTGCCAAGATCGCGAGCGACTGGAGAAAACCCGACGGTCAGTTCGAGGTAGGCTGCGAAGAGATCTCCGACTTTCTCGCCGCCCTCCCGATCGAGAAAATCTGGGGGGTGGGCAAAGCAACCGCGACACGCTTGCACGAGGCAGGGATCTCCACCTGCGGGATGATACGGGAGCGGTCCGAAATGGAACTCGTGCAGCGCTTTGGAAAATTCGGAAGTTCACTCTACCGCCTCTGCCGCGGAATCGACGAACGGGCCGTGAACCCGAATCGGGAACGCAAGTCTCTCAGCAATGAACGGACTTTTCGCGAAAACCTCACCTCGCTGGAAGAAGGGCTTGAAAAACTCGAGGATCTCATCGTCGAGTTGCAGGACGATCTGGCCGGACGGCATGAGAGCCGGGAAATCCGCGAGTGTGTCGTGAAAGTGAAATTCGGCGACTTCCAAGTCACGTCGGCGCAACGCGCCACCGACCGGGTTGAGCCTCAGGTGATGCGCGAGCTCCTCGCCGAAGCGTGGGAGCGCGGCCACGGCAAATCGGTGCGTCTCATCGGGGCAGGAGTGCGTTTCCGGTCGCTGAAAAAGGAAGAGAGCGGGCAGATGGAGATGTTTTTGTGATCAACCCCTGCCTTGAACCTCGAACATTTCGCCTTATTCTCTCCCTCCCGTCTCCGACCTATCGCCCTTCCATGGACCATCTCGAAAAAGCCCGACGTGTCATCGCCCTCGAGATCGAGGAACTCACCCGTCTCGTCGACCGGATCGACGGCTCTTTTGTCCGGGCGGTGGAAATGCTCAAGGCCACCGTCAGCGAAGGAGCCAAGATCCTCATCGTGGGGGTTGGCAAATCGGGCAACATCGGCAGCAAAATCGCGGCAACACTCAATTCAACGGGGGCTCCGGCGGCGGTCCTGAATTGTCAGGATGCCATCCACGGCGACCTCGGGCTCGTCAACACGGGCGACAGTGTCATCGCTCTGAGCTATTCGGGAGAGACGGCGGAGCTTCTCGCCCTGCTCCCTCATCTGAAACGCCGTCAGATCCGGCTCATCGCAATCACCGGAAAGCCGGGCTCGACCCTCGGCAAGGCGGCGGACTGCGTTATCGACGTCCACGTGAACCGCGAGGCCTGCCCGCTCAATCTCGCCCCGACTTCTTCAACGACCAATACCCTCGTGATCGGGGACGCCCTTGCCATGGTCCTGCTTGAGGCCCGGGGTTTCACCAGGGAACATTTTGCGGAGCTGCATCCCGGCGGTTCACTCGGTCGGGCGCTCCTGCTGCGGGCCGGTGACATCATGCGCACGGGCGATGACGTTGTGACGGTATCCCCCGATCTCCCGGTGATGAACGTGATTTCCCGAATGACCTCGGCCCGGGCAGGTGCCGTCATCGTGGTGGAGCCGTCCGGTGTCCTCGCCGGCATTTTCACCCAGGGCGATTTTGCGAGAGCCTTTCAGTCGGGCAAACCGGATATCGGATTAAAGCCGGTCGGCGACTACATGACCCGCAATCCCGTCGCCGTGCACGAGGACAAACTCGTCGGCGAAGTGCTGCGTATCCTTGAGGAAAACCGCATCGACGACCTCGTCGTCCTGAACGATGCCCGCATCCCGCTGGGCATGATAGACACGCAGGATCTCACCCGTTTGCAGATCGTATGAGGCCCTTCAGGATGGCCACGTCGTCAGGAGAAACGAGACTTCGCCCTCCGCGCACAGTCCGTCGCCGGAGGTGCCTGCAGGGACGATAAAAAAGTCACCGGCGCCGAAGATCGTTCCCCCCTCGCGAATTTTCCCGTCGATCACCGTAATGATGGCAAAACGACCTCTCGTCCGCGCGAGGAGAGATTCCCCGGCCGGGAGCGTGTGCTCTTCCAGCCGGAAATAATCACTCTCGACGAGGAGTCCCCCATCGGATTCATCCATCCCGGGTTCTATGTCTTCAAAGTCGATGCATCTCATTGCTTCCTCCACGTGAAGCCGCCGGGGCCGCCCGTTGAACCCGGGCCGGTTCCAGTCGTGGACACGATAAGTGGTGTCGGAATTCTGCTGAATCTCATAGATAAGCAGACCCGCGCCGATAGCATGGAGACGGCCGCTCGGAATTAAAATGTGCTCCCCCTTTGCCACGGGAATGACATGCACACAGCGTTCAGCCCTGCCCGTCGCCAGCGCTTCGCGGAAGCATTCCTCGTCAACCCCGTGACGAACGCCGACGTAGAGCTTTGCCCCGGGTTCGGCATCAGCGATATACCAGACCTCAGTCTTCGGCTCGCCCTCGAGCTCAGCCGCCACCTCTGCAGAGGGATGGACCTGGAGAGAGAGCCTGTCTCTCACGTCGAGGATTTTGCAAAGAAGGGGAAAGGTCTTCCCGGCGGGAGCCTTGTCTCCGAAGATCGCGGCACGCAGCGACGGGTCGTTCCAGAGTTGTCTCAGAGTATGCCCCGCATACGGACCCCCGCAGGCCACGGAGTCGGCTTCCTCTCGCGCCGAGATCTCCCACGACTCGCCGAAGGGCGAATTTTCATCGGGCAAAACCCGCCCGAATCGCTCCGCGAGCAAGCGGCCGCCCCAAACTCGGGTTTGATAAATGGGTTCAAATCGAATAAATGGAAACGGGGAAATGGACATAGCGCCTGTCGAGTCGGCAGAATACAGTGACATCAGGCCTCTTTCCAACTCCCTTTTCAACCCCTGCGACGAACGATGAACCCGGAAATCAAAAAGCGCTTTGACGATTACATCAGCCATAAAGGGATGCGTCGCACGGGCCAAAGGGATGTCATCGTGGAGGCGGCTTTTTCCAGCGATGATCATTTTACCGCCGAAGAGCTGCTCGCAAAAGCGAAGCGCATCGATCCGAAGACCTCCCGGGCAACCCTTTATCGCACCATCGCCCTCCTCGTCGAATGCAAGCTGCTGCGCGAGATTGACCTCGGGCGCGACGAGCGGGTCTACGATCCGAACTTCCTCGATTCACCCGACCACAACCACCTCATTTGCGTGGACTGCGGTAAGGTGATCGAGTTCGAAGATGATAACACTGCCCTCCTCATCGACTGTATCACGCGGCGTCTCGGTTTCCGCCCTTCCTCCAAATCGATGCGGATCGAGGCCTGCTGCGACCGGCTCCGCGCCGACGGCATCTGCGAAAATCTCATCCAGATGCGTCTGATGAAGCACTGAGTCGCAAAAAATCCCTCTTGATTAGCATCCCCCTCAGCGCGAAGCAGAGCCATGTGGAAAGGCAGATTTCAGACAGAGACTTCAAACCTCGTGCAGCGATACGGAGAGTCCATCAGCTACGACTGGCGCCTCTACGCCTATGATATCGAGGGCTCGATCGCCCACGCCGCCGCTCTCCTCGATGCTGGAATCCTCACGAAAAGTGAGGAAACCGCGATCATTCGGGGCTTGCGCGAGATCAAACACGAAATCGAGGCGGGTGAATTCCGATTCAAGACGAGCCTCGAAGACGTGCACATGAATATCGAGCAGGCCCTCACCGAGAAAATCGGAGCGCCGGGAGCAAAACTCCATACCGCACGCAGCCGCAACGATCAGGTTGCGCTCGACACCCGCCTTTACTGCCGCGCGGAAAGCGAAGCCATTCTTCAACGACTCACGACCCTGCAGAACGCCCTCCTCACCCTCGCAATCAATCATCCCGAGGCCGTCATACCGGGCTACACCCACCTCCAGCGCGGACAGCCGGTTCTCTTTGCGCATCATCTCCTGGCCTATCTTGAGATGCTCGAGCGTGACAAGCAGCGCCTCCGTGATTGCTACCGCCGCATCAATGTGATGCCTCTCGGCTCGGGTGCCCTCGCCGGCTCAACCATCGTCCTCAATCGCAAGATCGTGGCGGAGAAGCTCGGCTTTCCCGCGCTCACCCAGAATAGCATGGACGCGGTGAGTGATCGGGACTTCGTCGCCGAACTGCTCTTTGTCATCACCATGGCCGGGGTGCACCTCTCCCGCCTCAGCGAAGACGTCATCCTCTGGGCCACCACCGAGTTCGGATTCATCGAACTGAGTGACGCCCACACGACCGGCTCAAGTCTGATGCCGCAAAAGAAAAATCCGGACGTGGCGGAGCTCACCCGGGGAAAAGCGGGCCGCCTTATCGGGAATCTCGTCGCCATGCTGACCACGATCAAAGGTCTCCCCATGACCTACAACAGGGACCTACAGGAGGACAAGGTAGCCCTCTTCGACTCAATCGACCAGATTAAGCTCGCCCTTGAAGTTTTCGCCGAAATGATGGCCGCCGCCAAAATACGTGAAGACCGCACCCTGCAGGCGGCCAGCGATCCCTTCCTCCTCGCTACCGACCTTGCCGATTATCTTGTCCTCAAAGGCGTCCCCTTTCGCGAGGCCCATGAGGTCCTCGGCAAACTCACGGCCTACAGCCTCGCTGAAAAACGGAATTTCCCCGATCTTACTCTCGAGGAGTACCGTCAGTTTTCCGACGTCTTCGAATCCGATCTGTTCAAGATCCTGAATCTCAAGACCGCCCTCAAAGCACGAAAAGCGATCGGAGCGCCCTCGCCGGTAAACGTCGGCAATCAAATCACCCGGTGGCAGAAGCGTCTTCACTCCGACAGCGGAATGTGAAAATTTTTCTTTCGCAAAGAAAGACAGAAATGGCAGTGCCCATCGCTCTACCGGTGAAGGATGAGCGAATTCGGCGACCAGCAGAATAAGGACGGGGATCTTGAGGCTCTCTTGAAAAAGCTTGAGCCCAACCCTCTTCATTTTGACTTCATCGCCGAGCTCAATCGTGACTGCGAGCGGCTCGCGAGCCACCGGGAAGAACGCCACGCCACCCGCATGCCGCGTCGCTATCTCGTTCCGCTTTCTATCGTTGGCACTGCCTTGATGGCGGGCTTCGGCTACTTCCAGTTTGGCGAACGACTCGGCCAGACCAAGCACTTCCGCGCCGAAAATCCCACCGTCGTCGCGGCCCCCCCAACGGAATCGGCGAGACCGCAATTCGTCCCCGTCTCGGCCCACGGCTATCTTCTCAACACTTCCTCGGGAGGTGTCATTCAGACCGAAGAAGGCCCTCGTCAGCGTCTCCATATCGAATACGAAGATGCCTATCACTGGCACGACCCGACCAGCGGGACCAATCTCCGCTTCTTCCAGCCGCGCCGTGAAGAGGTCATCGTCCCGCTCCGGACCGATTAAGGATCAAAACGTTGTTTTTTCTTTCCATCGACTCCGCCCCCCACCCTCCTCCCAGATGAAAACCTCCTCCCTCACGCTTTTTGCGGTCGGCTCCTCCCTCCTCCTTGCCCTGACGGCGGCCCGGGGAGAAGAAAAAGAGGCCACCGCGAAATCGCCGCGCCCCGAAAATCGCGACCCCTCCGCCGCAGCGAAAGAGCGTCCCCCTCGCCCCGGCAGGCCCGAGCCATCGGGATCTCCCCGCCCTGTCGAAAAACGCCCCTGGGTCGGCGTGGCCACCACCCCGATCGACTACGCCCTGCGCGACCATCTCGAGATCGCCGAAGGCTTCGGCATTCAGGTCATCGAAGTGATGCCCGATTCCCCCGCCAGCGAGGCCGGACTGCGGAACAATGACATCATCACCCGGTTTGAAGAGCAGCACCTCATCTCCCCCGAGCATCTCTCGCTCCTCGTTCGCACGAAAAAAAGCGGGGAAAAAGTCGCCTTTGCCATCATCCGGAAGGGAAAAGAAGAAGTCGTCGAGCTCACTCTCGGCGAGACCGACAAAGAGCGATTCGAGTTCCAACCGGGATTCGGTCCGGGGCAACCCTTTCCCGAACACCGCGAAAACCTCCGCCGTCAGCAGGACTACTGGCAGGACTGGATGAACAAAAATCATCCCGAATGGCGCGGCAATCCCTCGCGGCGGGAGGACCGGCCCGACCGCGAGGCACCGTCGGAAGACGCCCGCGATCCCAATCTCCCCCGCGAGAGCCGTCCGCCCGCGGTCTCGGTGAACCCGGGATTCCCGCTGCGGGTCTTCGGCTCCGAAGGTGTCCTCAAGATCGACAACGAACAGGGCGAGCTGACCCTCACGCGAAAAGACAAAGAGCACACCCTCGAGCTGAAGGATGCCGCCGGCAAAGTCATCTACAAGGGCGCCTTCGATCCCGAAGCCGGCGTCGCGGCGCTTCCCCCCGAGGCTCGGGAACACCTTGAGAAAATGAAACTCGGCAACTTCGAGATCCGCCTTCCCGCCGCCCCGATGAAGGACCCGGAAAAGACCGCCGCGCCGCCCATCGAAGAACCGGCCGCCACACCCGAGGGGGAGATCCTCTGATTCTTCCGGGAAAAATGAAGGGGCGGAAATCGCTTTCCGCCCCTTCACCAACTCTGAACCAAACAAAGGATATCGCCTATTCCGACGCGGCGGGCGCATCGTCCTTACCCGCGGCCCAGAGGATGCCGCGCGCGAGCAGGCGAATGAAAACCGGATCGTCGAAGGTGGCGTCGGAGTGTCCGTAAGTCGTTCCCATGACGCGGGTGCCGCCGAAGTCGTTCACCCAGATGACGGGGTGCTCGGCCCCGTCTTTCTCACTCACCGAACTCGCCAGCGGGATCGTCTTTTCACCGAGTTTCTCGATGATATAAAGTTCGTCCATGGGCGTGACCCAATCGCTCGGGAATCCCTTCATGACCGGATGATCGGCCTTGAGCACTTTGACTGGATACTCGGCCTGGTGATCGTGCTTGCGACTCGTGACCCCTAGGAACTCGCGCCAGTCGTCGATCTCCGCCGAGCGGTAGGTGTGCATCGCGCAGTGAATGACGAGCGCGGGAACCCCAGCGCGATGAGCCGAAGTGATCTTGCGAATGTATTCGGGATCGACCGTGTCGGCGAAACACTCATTGTGAATGACGACATCGTAGGGTTTCGCCCAGTTCGGGTCGTTGTAGAGCGGGATCTGCGCGTCAGTCCCGTTCCCGCCCGCTTTCACGATTTCAAAATCGACATTGGCGACCGCCTGCACCCCGGACCCGAGCGCGTAGGTCTGGTAAAGGTAATTGTGGCAGCACCCGCCCGTGATGATGAGCGCTTTCACTGGCGCGCCCGAGTAGAATTCCTTTTTCGGATGCTCTTTTTTCTTTCCATTCTGCGCCACGACCAGGCCTGTCGCGAGGATCGCAAAGAGGAGGATGAGGAAAGCGGGATAACGTTTATTCATGAAGAGCGGTTTTTTACCAGAAACCTCTCCGGAAAGCTATGGCCTTATCAGGGCGCAGAATTTTCTTCGTACTTGGGACAAAAAAAGGGAGACCTCACGGTCTCCCTTTTCCAAATCGCTTTTACGAAGACTTCTCTCAATCCGTGACCACGTCGGGCCACTGGGTGTGGAAGAATTCGCCGGCGGGTTTGTCGGTACGCTCGTAGGTGTGCGCGCCGAAGAAGTCCCGCTGGGCCTGGAGCAGGTTGGCAGGGAGACGGGCGCTGCGGTAGCTGTCGTAGTAGCCGAGCGAGGCGCTGAAGGCCGGGATCGGGATACCGTTCATCACGCCGAGTGAGACGATCTCGCGCCAATCAGCCTGATTGCTGTTGAGGATGTCCTTGAAGAAGGGATCGAGCATCAGATTGACGAGCTCGGGATTGCGCTCGTAGGCCTCGGTGATGCGGTTGAGAAAGCGGGCCCGGATGATACAGCCGCCGCGCCAGATGCGGGCGATCGCGCCGAGATTAAGTCCCCAGCCGTGCGCTTCGCCGACCTTCTTGATAAGGTCGAGTCCCTGCGCGTAGGAGATGATCTTGGAGGCATAGAGGGCGTCGTGGACTTTCTTCACGAGGACGTCCTTGGGCAGGTCGATCTTCGGAGTCGGTCCGGCGAATTCACCGGCGGCGACCTGGCGCTGATCAATCATAGAGGAAAGGATGCGGGCTTCAACGGCGGCGTTGATCGTGGAGATCACCACGGTGTTGTCGGCGGCGTTCATGACGGTCCAGCGGCCCGTGCCTTTTTGCCCGGCCTTGTCGAGGATGAGCTCGACAACGGCTTCGCCAGTCTCGGGATCGCGGATTTCAAAAATCTTGCTCGTGATCTGGATGAGGTAGCTCTCGAGGGCGCCCTGGTTCCACTCGTTGAAGATCGCGGCGATCTCGTCGGTGGTGAAGCCGGCCGTCTTGAAAATCTGGTAGGCCTCGCAGATGAGCTGCATGTCGCCGTACTCGATGCCGTTGTGGACCATCTTGACGTAATGACCCGCGCCGCCGGTCCCGATGTGGGTGACGCAGGGGTCGCCGTTGACCTTGGCGGAGATGGATTCAAAGATGGGCTTGATGAGCTCCCAGCTGCTCGCGGGACCACCGGGCATGATCGCGGGGCCTTTGCGGGCGCCTTCTTCACCGCCCGAGACGCCGGTGCCGATGTAGAGGAGACCTTTCGCTTCGAGTTCCTTCGAACGGCGCTCGGTGTGAATGAAGTAGGTGTTGCCCCCGTCGATGATGAGATCACCGGGATCGAGAAGCGGGACGAGCTGGTCGATCACGGCATCGACGGCGTCACGGTCGGCGGGATTGGCTCCGGCCTTGGACTGCACGAGCATCATGATCTTGCGGGGAGTGGCGACGCTCTCGACGAATGCCTCCATCGTGGGCGCCCCGTGGAGGTTTTTGCCCGGGTTGTCAGCGATAAACTGATCCGTCACCGAGGTGGTCCGGTTGTAGACGGAGACGCGGAAGCCGCGGCTCTCAACATTTAACACCAGGTTCTGCCCCATGACGGCGAGGCCAATTAGTCCGAAATCACTCTTGCTCATTAAATAGTCCTTTGATTGTGTGAGCGTGAAGCCTACTCACGATTCAGCAATGGCAAGCCTTCATTTTGTATACTCTGTCTCGAGCCGCCCCGTCGCGGAGGTGGAAAGCGCCCTCGTATCCTCGACGGTTCACGGGGCCGACCTGCGTTTTCACGGGGTCGTACGCGACAGCGAGGAGGGGCGAACGATCTCGGGCATCGAATACACCCACTACGAGTGTATGGCGGCGAACGAGTTACGAAAGATCGGCGAGGCCATGATGGCGGAGTTTCCCGGCCATCTCGCGCTCGTCCACCACGTCGTCGGATTTGTCGCCGCAGGCGAGGCTTCGATCCTCATCCGCGTGCAGACGCCGCACAGCGCGGCGGGCTTCGATCTTTGCCGGGAATATCTGCGCCGCATCAAGTCGACGGTGCCGATCTGGAAAAAACCGGTCTTTGTGGAGGAGATTCCCTCATGATCCTGCAGTTCGGAGCGGGAAACTTCCTGCGCGGCTTCGCCGACGTCTTCGTGCACGAGCTGGATCAACACCCCGACGGAGCCGGGATCGGACCGGTCGTGGTCGTGCAATCGACGGGCCGGGAGCGGGCGGATCTGCTCAATGAGGCGGGAGGGAAATACCACCTCGTCATTCAGGGCTACCGCAATGGTCAGGTCGTCGAGGAAACTCATCGGATCGACGCCATCTTCCGAGCGCTTCACGCCGGGAGCGAATGGGAGGGGGTCCTCACCGCCGCCTCGGCTCCCGAACTCGTCGCGATCCTCTCGAACACGACCGAGGCAGGGCTGGCGCTGGATGACGCGGACCAATTTCCCGGCGCGGAAGTGCCGCGCTCGTTTCCGGCAAAACTCCTCGCGGTCCTCGCCGCGCGCCAGGCCGTCGGTCTGCCGGGGCCGTGGATCGTGCCCTGCGAACTGATCGAGTCAAACGGCGACCGGCTCCGCGAACTCGTCGCGGAGCAGGCACGGCGATGGCAGTTGTCGGATGATCTCCTCGCCTGGCTCACCGCGGACTGCCGCTGGGTCAACACGCTCGTCGATCGCATCGTCCCGGGACCGCCGAAGGCGCATCCTCTCCTCGGGACGGATCCGCTTCTGATCAGCGCGGAGCCGTATGCGCTCTGGGCGGTGGAGACGGAGGCGCCGGGCTTTCCCTTTGCGCGGCATCCGGCGGTGGTGCTCTCGGCCGACATCAGGCCCTACACCCTGCGCAAGGTCCGCCTCCTCAACGGCGCGCACTCCGCCCTCGTCATGCGAGCGGCGGGCAGGGGACTTGCCACGGTGCGGGCATGTCTCGAGGATCCCGAGACCGGAGCCTGGCTCGAGGGACTGCTTTTTGAAGAAATCGTGCCCGTCCTCGAGGGACGCTGCGAGAACCCGGCCGGCTTTGCGCGCGAGGTGCTCGACCGTTTCCGGAATCCTTTTCTTGAGCACCGACTCTCCGTGATCGCCCTGAATCACGAGGCCAAGGTGGCCGTGCGACTCGAGCCGACGCTGCGCGAATACCGCGAGCGATTCGGGAAGGATCCGGAACGGCTCGCGGCGGTGATGAAAAAATAGGCGGTCTACTTTTTCACGACCCAGATGTTGCGGTAGCGCACCGGATTGCCGTGGTCCTGCAGGAAGACAGGGCCGGGGCCATTTTCATCCTTGCTGCGGGCGCCACCGGTCGGACCGGGGATCTCGAGGTTCTCGTGGATGGGGTAGCCGTTGTGCTTCACGGTGAGTTTGGCATTGGCAGTCTTGTTGCCTTCGGCGTCGAACTTCGCGGCGGTGAAATCGACGTCGTAGGTCTGCCAGCGCAGCGGCGGGTAGCAGAGGTTCTGCTTCGGCTCGGCGACTTTATAGATGCCGCCGCACTCGTTATCGACTCCGGCGAGGCCGAAGCTGTCGAGCATCTGGACCTCATAACGGCCTGTCACGTAGAGACCGCTGTTCCCGCGAGCCTGCCCGCGCGCCTTGGGCATCCAGGGGAGACGGAATTCGATGTGCAGGCTGAAGTCGCTGAAGGTGGCGCTGCTGATCGCTCCCTGGGTGAGAAGATTGCCCTCGAGGACGGCCTTTTCCCAGTGTTTCGCAGCGGTCTCGGGAGTGCCGTCAAAAAGAACGACCGCTCCCTCGGGGGCTTTCGCGCCTAGGGTCGGGCTTTCGCGCTCGACCCGGTCGAGGGTGGCGGTAAAGGACGCCTCGGCCGAGCTCGTCACGGTGATTTTGCCGTCCTTGAGCGTGCCGGTCCACTCGTCCTTTTCGAAAGTGACGCTGCCGTCTTCGGCCCGCTTTCCCTTGATGCTCTCGCGGGGTTTCTCGCCATCCCATCCGTCGCCGGGGAGGCCGCCCCTCGAGATTACCGCTTCGAACTCACCGTCGCCGAGAGCGATGACCTGAACGCCGAATTTGTCTTCTCCCGCCGTGCCGGTGTATTCGCCCTGGATCGCAAAATCGGGGTCTTTAGCCGCCTCGGCGGGATCGGCGACAGCGGGAAGAGTGTCTGCGGCGCGACAGAGCGGCGGGATGATCGCGGCAATAAGGATAAGGGCGAGAAGATGTTGTTTTTTCATAGGGAGTGTCCGGAAGGAGGAGCAATTTTAAGAGAGCGGGACCGATTCGTCGAGTGTCGAAATGCCCACCCGTCCTCAGCGGCGGCGCAGCACGCGGACTTTGTGCGCCTCGCTGTCACCGATATAAATGCCGCCATCGGCATCGGCGTAGACGCCGTGGGGTCGGGCCAGTTCGCATTCGAGCGGATTCGACGAGGTGCCGTCGCCTTTTTTACCGGTGCCGGCGATAAGCTCGATTTTTCCGGTGCGGGCATCGACCAGGCGGATGGAATGGCTCTCGCAGTCAGCCAGCCAGACGTTGCCCGCATCGTCGATGGTGATGCCCTTCGGCCCGCTCAGGGTGGCCTCTTTGGCGGGACCACCGTGGCCCGTGAATCCGTTTTTGCCAGTCCCGGCGATGTGATGAATGGTCCCGGCCTTGAGATCGAATTTGAAGACCTGATTGCCCTCGCGGGTGGCGAGCCAGAGGTTGCCCTCTTTGTCGAAATCGAGGGAGCGGGGACCGCGCAGCGGCGTGCCGGCGATGGGTGACCCGTCGGGCGTGTCGCCGGGCTTGCCGGTCCCGGCAAAGGTCGAAATAATCCCGGTCCTCATGTCGATGCGACGGATCACGTGATTGCCGATGTCGCAGATGTAGAGATCGCCTTCGGGACCGAACTGGATGCTGTGCGGCTGCTTGAACTGGGCTGCCGCCGCCGGTCCACCGTCTCCACTGTAGCCAGCCTGACCGGTGCCGGCGAGAGTGGTGATGATCCCCGTCTTCATCGCAATCTTACGCACGGCGTGGTTGACCATGTCGACGATGTAGAGATCGCCGACGGCGTCGAAACGAATCTCGTGCGGCTTGTTAAAGGTCGCCTTGAGCGCTGGTCCCCCGTCTCCGGTGAAGCCCTCCTGGCCCGTCCCGGCAATGGTCGTGATGATGCCGTCCTGCCCGATCCGGCGGATGCGCTGACCGGTGTATTCGCAGTAGTAGAGGGCTCCGTCAGGCCCGCGGACGACGCCAAAGGGGTTGTCGATTTCAGCGGCGATGGCTTGCCCACCGTCCCCGCTGAAGCCCTGCTTGCCCGTCCCGGCGATCGTTTCGATGGTCCAGTCGGCTGCGACGAGGGAGGAAGCGAAAGCAAGAAATAAAAGAAGGGCGAAGATCAATGACGGGGAGCGTTTCATCGGGCTATCGTGACAGAAAATCCCGGGCCGGTCAATGGACGGGAGAGCGCCGCCTCACAGTCCCCAGGCCCCGCGTTTGGCCCGCCGGGCCTCACGCTCAATCGACTCCAGCCTATCCCGGGCCTGAAAAAAAGTGGCCCCGGCCGGGGTCGGAACCGGTCTTTCCTTCGTCCCAGGGCCTTTGGTGAAAATACGGGCGAGGCCCTCCTCGACGAGACGGCTGGCAAGATCGCTGCCGTCAGGGAGCTCGACAAAACCGTAATAGCGATTGCCGTCAAAGACCTCTTCCCAACAGGTGAAAACGGTAAAGGTTTTACCGGCGAGCTGCTCCCGGGTGAATTTTTTTGCCGCCTTTCCAACCGCCACGGCCTCCTCCGACGAAATACCGCCGAGATCGCGAGCCTGATCGGCGACACGACGACGCTGGCTTTCGTAACGGTCGCTGAGGTAACTCTCGGGAGCGTCAACGAAATAAAGGCGAAGCTCGAACTCGCGGCCGCCGGCGCGGAGCATGAAACTGTCGCCGTCATTCCCGTCGCGATCGACGAGACGGGCGTCGCGGAAGACATCGTAGCCCTGAACTTTAGCGGGGACGGCCCCTTTTCTTTCGCTGATCTCCGGGTTGGTGCCGGAGGCAACTGCTCTCTCCGGCGAGACCGAGGGCAAATGCTCGCGCTGCCAGTAGGCCACCCCCGCCAAAACGAGGATGAGACCAAAGCGAATGAGGCGCGGACGGCCCTTCATCTCAATCTTTCTTCTCCTGCACGGCCGACTTGATGTAAAGCTCGCGCAGTTGCTTGAAGTCCACCTCGGCGGGGCTGGAAGACATCAAGTCGATACCCTTGTTGTTTTTCGGGAAAGCGATGACCTCGCGGATGCTGGACTCACCACAGGCGAGCATGACAAGACGGTCGAGACCGAGAGCGAGGCCGCCGTGCGGGGGCGCGCCATACTGGAAGGCACCGAGGATGTGGCCGAACATGGAGACCTGCTCTTCATCAGTGACCCCGAGGACACGGAACATTTTCGCCTGGAGATCGCCCTCGTGGATCCGGAGACTGCCTCCGCCGAGCTCATTTCCGTTGAGCACGACATCGTAGGCGGCGCCGCGGATTTTCCCAAAGTTCGCCTCGTCGTCGAGCAGGGCGACGTCGTCGGGATGGGGACGGGTAAAGGGGTGGTGAACGGCGTTCCATTTGCCCTCTTCCTTATCATAGGCGAGGAGCGGGAAATCGATGACCCAGAAAAAGTCGAGGATGTCTTCCTTACCCGCGTAGAGACCGCTCATCGTCGCGACCTCAAGGCGAAGCCGGCCGAGCACGTCGCAGACGACATCCCACTGGTCACAACCGAAGAGGACGAGGTCACCTTCCTCGATCCCGAGACGTTCGGTGAGGGCGGCCTTCTCGGCGTCGTTGAAAAACTTCACGATGGGCGACTTCCACTCGCCGCCCTCGACCTTGATGTAAGCGAGGCCGCCGGCGCCGGCTTCACGGGCGATCTCTTCGAGACGCTTGATCTGACCGGTCGTGACCGAAGCGAATCCCTTCGCGTTGATCGCGCGAACGACGCCGCCTTTCTCAAGCGTGCCCGAGAACACCTTGAAGGCGGACGAGCCGAAGACATCGCCGAAGTCGAGGATTTCCATGCCGATGCGGCGCTCGGGTTTGTCGCTGCCGTACTTGTCCATCGCCTCCTGGTAGGTGATGCGGGGAAAGGGCGTTGAGACGTCGGCGCCGCGCGAGACCTTAAAGGCGCGCACGAGGAGCTTCTCGATGATGGCGTAAAGATCCTCCTGCGTCACGAAGCTCGCCTCGATGTCGACCTGGGTGAATTCGGGCTGGCGGTCGGCGCGAAGATCCTCGTCGCGGAAACAGCGGGCGATCTGGAAATAACGCTCGACCCCGGCGACCATGAGGAGCTGCTTATACTGCTGCGGTGCCTGGGGCAGAGCGTAGAACTTGCCCGGGTTGAGCCGCGAGGGCACGAGGAAATCGCGGGCACCTTCCGGAGTGGACTTGGAAAGAATGGGCGTCTCGATCTCGAGGAATCCCATCTCGTCAAGGCCGTCGCGCATCGCCTTGGTGATGAGGTGACGGGTGCGGAGGTTGCGCGCCATGCGGGGACGGCGCAGATCGAGGTAGCGGTGTTTCATCCGCAGGTCCTCGTTGCTGAGCTCTTTATCGAGCTGGAAAGGGAGGACGTCGGACTTGTTGATGACCTTCAGCTCGGTCGCAACGAGCTCGATTTCACCGGTCTCGATCGTTTTATTCACCGTCGTCTGACCTTCAATCTCGGGCCGGATGTCAACGCGTCCGGTCACCTGGACGACGTCCTCGGAGCGGAGCGAGTGGCTCATCTGCGTGGCGGCGGCGTTTTCCTCGGAGCGGAAAACACACTGGGTGACACCCTCGCGGTCGCGGATATCCATGAAGATGACGCCGTGGTGATCCCGAACCGTATTGACCCAGCCGATCAGCGTGACCGTTTCACCGGCGTGGGATTTGCGGAGTTCGTTGCAGTGATGAGTTCGGTACATGGCTTAAAAAAACGTTTGCTCTTCCCGAGTCGCGGGAGGCCGAGAAACTACCCCCCATCGGCGGGGGCGCAAGGGGGGCCGGGGCGGTTTCTTTGGGATGGAAAGAAGCGGGAGAGGGTAGGTCTAACTTATTTTCGCACGACCTCTTTGGCTCGGTGGCTCAAATCCACTTCACCCCTCAAAACTCGATCTTTAATCCCTGACTCCTCCAGGCGGCGGCGACTTCCTTCTCCAACGCTTCGTAGGTTCTGCCACGGAGAAGATGTTCCGCCTGGGCCGTCGTCAGATTTTCCCGGTCGCCGCGTCTTCCGCCAATGAGAGCTTTGATAAACTCGACGAGGTGTTTCCCGTCGCCTTCACCGTCAAGACGCAGGAAGTAGTAGGCGATGACGTTCGCGCTGTTGTAGTTCTTCCCCCCCTGCCCCGCAGCAAGCTCCCCGGCCCATTCGGCATGGGTGATGTTCATCAATTTTTCCAGCCTCACCATTTGAAAATCCCGTCCCTGCCCGCGTGTCACCTCATCGACGATAGCGGCATTCATCGAAGAGAGTTTGAAGCGCCCGTTATCATAGTCCTGCGATGAGACCACTTCGGCGATGCCTTCGGAGAGCCACGTCGGCATGGGGGTGGCCAACCAGCGCATCATGACCTGGTGGGCGATCTCGTGGGTAAGGGTCGTGCTGCGTTTCTTATGATCCACGATAAAGCGGGTCCCGGTGTATTCGACCCCGAGATTGGTTAGGGGCACTTTGATCACTCCGTCCATCTCATCTCCCCGCCGACTCCACGAAAACATGCCGCCGCTGCCCTCCATCCCACCGTCGCTGTAGTAGTCGTCCTTCGACATATAAAGTTTCGTGATGTAGTGGCCGCTGGCATTCGGCTTCGGGGCAAGACCGATCGGCATCTGATCGACGAAGTTGAAAGTGGCCTCGAAGATTCTCGCGAATTCCCGCACCACACTGGTCGAGAGCCGGTCCGGAGAGCGGAACTCAAAGTGGGGAGTCCGGTAGATATAGGGGGCCTCGCTCTCCGACGTTTTCTCGACTTCCTCGATCTGTTCGACGGCCAGTTCGGAGACGACGTATTGAGGCCACACCCCAAGCTTGAGATCCTCGAAATTTCCCAGCGAAGGGGCCATGCCGGGCCCACTCTCCCCGGGTTTCTCTTTCTCTGCCGCCCAGTTTTTCGCAAAGGCCCGGTCAGCCTCGGAAAGTCGGGACAAAGGCAATTCAAATCGACCCCGATCGGTGTCGAGAGTGATTTTTTCGCCCTCGAGCTGGAAGATCGCCCCGGCGATTTTTTTGCCATCCGCACTGGTCCATTCCCGCATCGCCTCCTCTGCCACGGCGGGAACGGAGAGCGCGAAAAGCATCGGTAGAACAATGGCGCAGCGGGAATTCATGATCATGAGCGTAGGAAACCTCGCTACCGTCGGCAAGCGCATTTTCCGCCATGACCTTTCTCCACCGACTTCCTCTCTGAGGGTCGAAATTCCATGGAGAACGGTAAAAAAGGCTCTGAACTCAATACTCACCCCGGTTCTTCCCGACGCTGTCATCGGTCCACCAGTAGAGGAGGCGGCCGCAGTTCTCACAGTGGGCGAGACGGTTTTCTCCTTTGACTTCGACGACGGTCGATTTCACGACCTTCATGTGGCAACCCTGACACACTTCGTCGACGAGCCCGACCACGGCCATGCCGTTTTTGGATTTGAAGAGGCGGTGGTAATTATCAATGACGTGTTCCTCGATCGCCCCGGCGTGTTTCTCCCGCTCGGCGAGTTCGGCAACACGATCGGCTCTCAATTTCGCAGCGAGTTCGGCGAGGTCCTCGAGTTCTTCCTTCACCGAGACTTCGTTCTCTTTTAATTTTTCCCGGGCCACCTCAAGCGCTTGGCGCTGAAAATCGGCCTTTTCCATCAGCTCCATCTCCCGGTCCTCCAGCGTTGCAATCTCGGCGGTATATCGCTCGATCTCGGTGCCCATGCGCTGGAATTCCTCGTTCTTGCGCGTCTCGAACTGCTGCATCTTCAGCTTCGTGATGGAATCGCGTCGCGTCGCGACATCGATCTCGAGATTTTTCACTGCCACCTCGGTGTGCTGCATCTCAAGCTTGGCGGCCTCGACAGCTCGCTGATCCTCGACGATCTTGTCCCTGATGTCGGCCTCTTCCACAGGGATTCCGGCCAGTTCCTTGTCAATGGCTTTGATCTTCTGATCGTGATGCTGGACGCGGAGGAGCTTCTCGACTTCTGGTAACATATCGGTATGGGCAAAGGTCTTGAGTGCCTTGGGCGAATTTATCTATCAAACGTCACCCCGGTCGATTTGCCAATCTAAATCAACCAGTCCGGAACACCAACGGCCGCTTCAACGGCGCGAGCCGACTCGAGACGACCGAGCCAGCCTCCCGCTTCCTCCGGCGGAAGGCCGAACCAAGAACGACACCCGCCAAAACTGGTGCGATTTTTGAGAATCCAGGGGTCGGTGAGTTGCCACACTTTCACTACCGCGTAGGAAAGCCCGGGCTCGTCACCCCATTCGAACCGCTCACGCACGACCTCTTCTTTCCAGATGTGATAGGGATCGAGCCGCAGGACTTCGTCCCAATCGTGTAACCGTCCTGTTTTGATCGTTTCAACGTAAACCGAAAAAACCACCTCATCCCCGCTTGCCTCGGGAATATCACGAAGTGAACCATCGATTAAAGGCTTTACCTGGCGAGCCTGTTCGTGAAAGAGGCTGGGAAACAGAAAAAATTTTTCATGGAGCCATTGAAATCCCAGTTTGCCCTCGGAAATGCCGCCTTTTCTCAGGATCACACTTTGCTCCCCCGCAGCGAGTGCCTCGGCGACGAGTTGCCATTCTTTGAAGGCTACCGGACGCCATTCGGGATCAAAAAATTTCATGGTGAGAGAATTTCGAAGTTCCCGCGAAATACCTGATTTTGCAAGGAACGCTCATTTTCCGTTGGAAAATCAAGACGAATGCTCTAATTTCTCATCCCGCCGGTATGGTCGATGACCGTTCAAAGGAGGGACTAGATGGTGGCTGTAGCTCAGTGGTAGAGCCCCGGATTGTGATTCCGGTTGTCGCGGGTTCAAGCCCCGTCAGCCACCCCATCTTTCCCCATAAATAAGGTCCCGGCGACCTTAAAGATTCCACGCGGGTAGGCTCACCTCTCATTCCCATGGATTCCATCGAGGTCACGATCCGCTACCAATTTGCCAATTCGCTCCTCCTCGCCGAAGCGCTCACCCATCCTAGCCGCGCCCGCGAATCAAAACGCTCACGCTTCGATAATCAACGTCTCGAACATCTCGGCGATGCGGTTATTCAATTGATTCTGACGGAAAAACTTTTTCGCCTTTTTCCCAAATTCAGCGAAGGACAGCTCACGAAAATGCGCAGCCGCCTCGTTTCACGAGAGGCGCTTTGCGAATTCGCCCGCAGAATCTCCCTCGGCGACCATCTTCTTCTTGGCAAAGGAGAACTTTCGAGCGGAGGACGAGAACGTCCCTCAAATCTTGCTGATGCCTTCGAAGCGATTACCGGGGCAATTTATCTTGATGGCGGACTCGAAGCGGCGAGAGCCTTTATTTTCACCAACTTCGGTTCTTTCATCGAAGAAATCACCGCTCAGCCTGAAGAGAAAAACCCGAAAGGCATCCTCCAGGAGTGCCTCCAGGCGATCGCCCCTTCAAGCCCGACTTACCGGCTTATCGGGCAGGAAGGTCCCGACCATCTCAAATCCTTCGTTGCGGAGGTAAAATGGGAAGGCCTTGTCCTCGGTCAGGGTTCAGGACGCAGTAAACAGGAAGCGGAGATCAGCGCCGCCACCGAAGCCCTGAAAGACCGGCGCTGGGAGGCGGGGAAAGTCGGTGAATAACCAGTGAGCAAGTTTGAAGAACCCTGAACAACTTTCACTTGTTCACTCAATAACGGGGATATCCCCGCACTTCGCCTCCTTCTTATCACCTGTTTATTACTTATGCTAATCACTCTTAATCAATGAGTTATGGCGAAGTTTGAAAGTTATTAACGGATAGAAGAAGAAAGAAAGCTTTTCTAAAAAATGATTATCTTCTAAGAGGCCGTGAATAACTTCCGGGATCGATCGCTTCGAGGACTTCCGCCACACTGATTCCCGCAGGGGAAGCATTCGCCGAACGGAGCACTTTCATCTTGGCCGAGACCGGAGCCCAGATCCCGGGATTCGTCGGACCGAAGAGAAGCAACCCCGTTGCCCCCGCGCTAGCTGCGAGATGGGAGATCCCGCTGTCATGTCCGAGGAAGTAGTCTACCTGTCTGTAAACGGCCCCCAGATCGACGAGCCGGTGTCCGCTGAGGTGATGGTGCGGAATCCGCGCCTCGTCCAGCAGAGCGAGAAACTGGGCGATGACGGACCCTTCCGCTTCGCCACTGGTGATGAGAAAGCGGGTCTCCGGATTTCGTTCGAGGAGACCGGCGAGAACCGCGACCCAGGATTCGAAGCTCCAGTTCTTTTTCGGGCTGCCGCTCCCGGGATGCAGGGCAACGAGCGGACCGGCTTCCCGGGCGGGCAGAGTCGCGAGGACAGGCGTGGCCGGGTAATCGAGGGCGAGAGCAGCATCGTCGAGAAAGAGGGCGAGCTGTTCGAGCGGTTTGGCGAACTGCACCGCTGCGGGAACGAAGGGCGCTTCCTCGACCGGACGGAAGGGGCAAGTGATGAGCGTCTCGACTCCGGCGACCTTGAGATTGCCCGCGAAGTAGCCGTCGGGATCATAGAGGTAGCTCACGACCACGTCGAACCCGGCCAGATAAGCGCACCAGTCGTGATCCAATTTTGCACCCGGGGCAAAAAAAGTGGCGAGGCGGGCGTCCTCGATCGATCGCACCCGGTCGGCGAGGCCGGTCGCGACGGCGAGTTCGGCGATGGCGGGATAACCGAGGATCTCGATTTCCGTCCCGGGTAGTGTTTCCCGCACGAGCCGGATCGCCGGCATCGTGAGGATAAAGTCCCCCACCGCACCGCCTCGAATGAAAAGGATCCTGCCCATGGGGTTCGATCTTTCAGGCTGTTCTGAGCCACTCAAGAATGGCGGAGATAATTTCGTCGGGGGTGAGTTCAATCGAAAGAGTGAGGAGGCCGGGATCCGGGGCCGGTTCTTCGAGGATCGCGAACTGACTGCGGAGCAGGTCCGAAGTCATGTATTCGTGCTCACGCACGTCCATGCGGCCCTTGATGAGCTCGAACGAGCCCTCCAGATAAACGAGGCGATGATCCGGAAAGTGACGGAAAAGATAATCGCGATAGCCCTGCTTCAGAGCCGAGCAGGCGAGCACGGGACTGCCATTGCTCTCGAGGACCTCACTCGCAGCGTCGATGAGCCGGTCGAACCAGGGCCAGCGGTCTTCGTCCTGGAGCGGAATGCCTGCGCCCATTTTCGCCTTGTTCTCGGGCGGGTGAAAGGAATCGCCTTCGAGAAATTTGCCGCCGATCTCCCCGGCGAGTCGTTCCGCAACCGTGCTTTTGCCGCAACCGGAAACACCCATGATCACGATGAAGACGGGTTTTGCGAGGTCTGGTCGGGTCGGGAGTGAATCAGAATTAGAATCAGTCATTGGCGCCGGAGTATAGACCGGATCGCGATCCGTGCCAATGCGGGGGAGGGTTTGATGGCGGCTTCTGCCGCTTTCGGGTGAAGTCGTTGGGAAGCGCGCCTTTGCCGTCGCGCCCGCCCGCCCGTTTCGCTTCGAGGTCGATGTCCTCGCTGTAAAGGTCGGCGTTGAAAACGGCGTCAGGCATGAACAAGATGATTTTTGAATTTCATTCTGATATGAAGTGCGATGCCGGATTGAACGATCACACCGGCCGGGAAGCGATTTCCTTCAATTTCTCGGAAAGGTTTTCCACGGGGCGGTACCGAAAGGCTTTCCCGATCTTGACCTTGAGAAGTAATCCGTTGCCGGAGAGTTCGTCGAGATCATTTCGCGAAGTTTGTGCGACGACGTTGTGGCTGTTCTGATGACTGGCCACCGTAAAGGAAACTGCCGGGTGTTTCAGGGCATGCCGTAGCAGGGCAAGCTGACGATGATTGAATCCACTGCGGTTGTGCAGCAGCGCCTGCATCTTGGCCAGTTCGTCGGACTTTTGCCGAATATACTTATGTAGCTGGGAGATGGCCTTCGCGATGACCTCAAGCTGGTGGAGGAGGAAGTAATTCAGGTCGTTATCGTCGGTTTCCGTGTAGAGAAAGGCCCGGTAATATTTTGCCGGGGACTCAAGAATCGTCTGGGAAATCGAGATAAACTCGAAGAGCCAGAACCTGTGGCGCAACATCGACCAGTAGAAGATCGCCCTCGCCGTCCGACCATTGCCGTCGACAAAGGGATGGTCGTAGGCGAGCCAGAAATGAAGGATGATCGAGCGGATCACCGGATGAAGGTAACCCTCCATCTTCATGTCGTTCGCGAAGTCACACATCGCCCCCAGTCGTGCGAGGAGTTCCTCCGCCGGTGGCGGCACGTGGAAGACCTCTCCGGTTTGATCGTCTTCGACGCGAA
>DIVG01000015.1 GCA_002422425.1 Akkermansiaceae bacterium UBA6138
GCGCGAGGAAATCTTCCCGGCTCACCTCGTCGTTCTGGACGACCTCACGCCCCTCACCATCGAGGAGAAAGAAGAGTCCACCGCGGTAGACAATCCAGGCGAGCGCCCGCTCCTCCCCGCTGCCGTCCCAGATGGCGCGACGGATGGCGTATCCATCCCGCGCATAGCGGAGCGCTGCCGGCAAGGGCATCAGCTTGGGTGGCTGGAGCAGGGTCAGAGCCATGAGGATCAGGCATTCGGAATGATGAGATCCCGGTGAACTCGGATCAGGAAGGAACGCGTGGTGCGGCGCAGATTCAGAAGGTCGCCGTCCCGTTCGTAGAGGGTCACAAATTCGATCTCGGCCACGGCATCGAAGAAGGTGGCCACGTCTTCCTCATAGCCGGAGAGGATAGCGTTCAGGGTCGAACCGGCGAACTCCGCCACGATCTGATAGCGGGCTTCATCAAATTGCCCGACCAGGGCGTAGGAACCGTCATTGACCAGGTGGAGCCGCTCCGGCTCGAACTCCTTCAAGCCGAGGCGGATCTGTTCGAGCGGCAGCTCCACCAGGGTTTCGTCCTTCATGAACCCGATGCTCAAGACAAGCCGGTCGCCTGTCTTCACGTGGAGCGATGGCTGCGGCTCGTTGGATTGGTTGCCGGAAGGAACTTCAGGAGGTCCGGCAAGGCGCACCCGGCCATCGCGCAGGTTGATGTCGATCTCGATGGAGGCGTCGTGAAGATAGCGGTTTGGCTCGACTCCAATAACGATGATGTGGTCGGCGCTTTGGCCATCGAGGTTGCGGGCGCGAAGAGTCACGTTGTAGACGCCCGGCACCGTGGCCGCTCCCGAAACCAGACCCGTGGCGGGATTGATGACGAGGCCTTCAGGTAGACCGTCGGCGCTCCAGGTGTCGGCCCTGAGAACGCGGAAGTATCCGCCGTTGCTGGTCAGGTTGATCGCCGTCCCTCCGCTTGTGGTCGCCAGCTTGCAGGTCGTGGNNTTCCCCATTCAGCGGCGCGGGCAAAGTCTGACCGGCAAGCGGGAGGGTGCGAACGCGGTTTCCGATCGCCAGAGGGGGAGATGATTGAGCGAATGTCAGGATGTCGGTCGAGGCGGAGGCTGTGGCGTCCACTCGCGGGAGGTTTTGCCCCGTCGGCTGAAACGCGGACCCCACGCCGCGCACGAGGGCGAGGAGCGAGGTGTTGCCATTGATGATCGGAATCGCCATGGGTGTTTATCTGCGGATGATGGCCTTGCCGATGTCCTGGAGGTTCTCGTTCCCACCGGCTTGAAGATCGAGTCCCCGCAGGGCGACGAAGCCGCGCGGGTCGCTCTGGTTGTTCTCGGTGTCGAAACGCAGGAGCCGCGCCCGCACCGCGAAGTTGGCGGAAGCCGGAGCGGTGCCTCCCTCGGCCGATCCGTAGAGGATCCGGTCGAGGGAGATGGTGTCGGCCCCGCCGCTGAGGAAGCGCTTCACCCGGATGCCGAAGGTGTGTGTACAGGGAACCGGCGTCAGGATGAGACGTTGTTCGAGAACCGGCTCGGGCGACCAGACCACGTTCTGGAGATTGATGCCGGGAGTGCCGGGAGTGGTGTCCTGAGGAGCGGTGCCCAGTTCGATCGCGACCGTCCACTGGCAGTTCGTGTTGGACTTGAGGACGGCCAGCTCGACGGCGAACTGGAGAGCCAACTCGGTCCGGAGGCGGAGCTGCCGGTCGTTAACGAAGAAGCGGAACAGTTCGCGGGTGAAGTCGCTCGGGTAGTAGCTGGACTCGGCGACGTTGCCGAATTGCTCGACCCGATACCAGACCCTCCCGTCGCAGGCGGCAAATTCGCCGGGCGCCAGTTCCACGCTTCGACGACCGAGACCTCCGGGGAGCGTGACGCTGGAGGCCCTCTGGTTCTCGAAAACCCGGTCGAGGTAGGCGGCGGTCGGTTCTGGCAATGGGTTGGGGATCGCCTCAACGGCAGCATCATGAATCGCGGCGAGCAGTCCGCCGGCTCGGGGCAGAGCAGAGTCGCCCGCGTTGAGCAGGTCGATGAGGCCGTTCGTCGTAGGTGCCACCTGACGTCGGGTCGGGTAGATCTCGAAGAGCTTCGGCAGGGTCCAGTTCGAAGACAGCCCCGAGTCCCGCTCCTGGGAGGCGAGAACTCCGGCGGGTGCGAGGGCCTTCAGCAACGCAATGTCCGCCCCGAAAGCGTCGAGGATGGTCTGAAGTCCCACGATCTGAGCAATGGTGTGAGTGTGGGCCTGGAAGGCGGAAACCGGACCGGCTGTGGTGATGACTACTGCGAGGGCGGCAACTCCGGGCGGAGGCGAGGCGAACGACCCTGACAAAGTCACATCAACGGAGTTCGGTCCCTCGATCAAGAGGGTGTAGTCGATCCCCAGCCGCAGGACGGCTCCGAGAGGTTTGTTCTCTCGGAGGGTGAGATGCAGTGCTTCGGTGGCGAGGTTGTGGTCGATGACGAAGGAAGCGTTGGTCCCGTTCCCGAGGGTTCTCACATAGTGCTGGCTGCCTGTGATGACTTGATCGGGAGTGAAGGGCACGTAGTCCTTCGGCAGGGGCGGACGCAGCCAGTCGATGTTCTGCGCGGTGGCGAGGTCCTCGTGGATCAGCTCGCGGCGGACCGAAACCTCGGTGCGGTAGGTCCAGATGTGGAGATGCTCGGAGTCGTTCTCGTCCTCGTGGGTGACTTCGATTTCGAGCGGCAGGTTTTCGACGAGAGGAGCCGCCCGCAGCAGGTTCGCCAGTTCTGCCGTGGCGAGGTTAAGCTCGAAGGTCACGTCGCCGGGAGGCGCGGTGATGACCTCCACCAGAAGCTCCTCGTAGCCGAGTCCGCTCATCGCGCCCGCGAACTCGATGTGGGCGACGTGGGGCAGCGGGTTGGAGACGACGAAGGAGCCGCCCTCGTCTGCGAGGGGCCGGATCGCCTCTTCGATTTCCTCGGTGCCGTCCGAAACGCTCAACAGCGTGGACCTCGCGATGGTGTCCGGGCGCTTCAGTTGATAGGCTCCCCGGAATTGCGGTGAAACCGTGAGTGCCTGAATTTCGTTCCAGATGATGTCACCCTCCGAACCGCCATGCTGGACCTCGCTGATCGCGGGAGCGGCGGGGACGACCGGAGCGGAGGTATCGGTGAAGGCGACGGGCGATTGAACGAGTCGCAGCTCGTGGACCCAGCGCCCGTCCACCTGGTAGGTCCGGGACCGAAGGAAGGAGATGGGTTCGAGAGCGTTGCGACCCGCGCGAAGTTCAAAAGGTTCGGGAATCGGGGCTCCCTCCTCTTCGAAGCGAACCAGCCAGCTTCCATCCTTCGCTTCGACCGAGACCGAATCGGCGGCGACACCGGCAACGGAAAAGGACGGCCCGGTGAGGAGGGCAAGCAGCGCGGCCTGCACGGCTTCGGCTCCGGCATTGTGGGCGAGGAGCGTCGTCGTGTTTATGCCAACCTCCGGTGGATCCGTTCCGATCTGGATGGCCCATTGACCCGAACCTGGTCGAGTGTCGAGTCGCCCGAGGGAGGCGCGCACGAGACGAACATTGCGCTCGATTTCGAGGTCTTGATCCCCGAGCGTTTGGGCGAAGCGAAGACCGATCTGGACGGTGTCTCCCTCGATCAGTTCAGGCCAGTCGAAGTCCGGTCCTCCGAGGGAATCGGAGAGTTTTCGGGAAGTCAGATTCGCGTAAAGAAGGGCCTGCACGTCGGGGCGTGCAGGGTGTCAACGCGGGGTGCGGCAATGATTACGGGATCACCGTCAACCCAACCGCCGTTGCCATCCTTGCCTGCCGCGCGTCGAAGGTGCAGAATTCGTTCGCTCCCAGAACGGTCGCCAGGGCAACGTGCAGGGTGTCCAATGACCGGCAAAGCGTTGATGCGCCATGTGCGGCGGAAAAGGCTTCGGCCCGGAGGAAAACATCGGGCCACGAGACGTTCGGTTGGGAAAACACTCCCGCCGCCAGGTCGCCGTTCAACGCTAGGAGGATCCTTTCCGACTCGGCAAGATCGATCTCTCCGCGTCCAAGTTTCTGCCGGACCGCCGAGCGCATTTCGAGTCCGTGAAGGTGCGTGAACGTGGGTGGCGTCGGAGATGAATAAAACAACTGCTCCGCCTCTTGGTCGCGAGGCTCCGACAGGTAGAGCTTCAGTAGCAATCCAGAGTCGAAGTAGCGCATCAGATCCGGTCGGCCCGAAGTTCGTCCAGAATCTCCTGGGAATCAGGTAGGATGCGGTCTCCGAAGATGGCCCTTTTGCGGGCTGCGAAATCCGGTAGCACCCGAGGTGTGGCCGGGGCAAGTTGCTCGACCGCAGGCTTGCTCTTCAGAAACCTCACGAAATCCAGGACCTCCTCAACCATCGGTTCGGGTGCAGTCCTGATCTCTTCGAGCACGGATTCTCTCGCGTTCATGGTGGAAGCATAAGAGAGGAATCACGAACCGGCAAGCCTTCGGTAGAGGTTTGGATCAATCGAAATCACCCGATACGGAAACGAAGGATCGAGCGACTCCGGACCACTCTCCTCAGCCGTTCGCTCCCGCCGCTCCGTCAGCCGCCGGTCCTTGTCCAGACCGAAGCCGTCTTTCTCCTTGATGTCCTCGTTCTCGTCCATCGTCAGATGCTCCAAAACCTCCCCTCCACCGTTCGGTTCGCGAGGAACTCCGAGGCCGCCGCGCTCTTGTCGTTGTTCTCGGCCAGAAGCTGGTTGATGATGCCATCGGCCACCCCGCCCGCGAGGCCCGTGAAAAGCGTGATGTTCTCGGTCCTGCCAACCGGTGGATCGAAGCGAACGGCATGGACCAGGTTCCAAAAGACCCGATGCTTCACGTAGGGCGTCCAGTCCGGCCCCGGTTCCGATCCGGCGGGCGTGTCATCGGGCGAAAGCAGGTAGACGGTGGCGAGGTGAAGCGCATCGAAGCCTTCGTCCTCCCAGCGACCCATGAGACGGCCCATCGGATCGGGAGCAACCGGCGGTTCATATCGCGAAGTCGTGCGGAGGTAGGCTCGTTCCCTTGTTCCGGGAGGAAGTCGGTAGGTCACGTTGAACTGGGCGAAGGTTCCATCGACCCCGGCCCCGAAGGTCCAGTCGGTCCCCGTGGTGAGGCGGTCCTGCTGGAGCACGATCTCGGTGGCGCGGAGCAAGCGACCGCCTTCTTCTGTCGCTCCCGCTCCGAGCGCGAGGAAGAACTCCGGCACCGGTTCGAAGGATTCCACGAGGGTCTCGAACCCGCTCACCGAGACGCTCTCAGGTGGCGCATCGGCCCCGATGGACCGCCACTGGCGCAGCGGCATCTGCGGTCCTTCCGTGAGCCAGGCATCGACGCGTTCGCCGTTCCTCCCTCCGAGTCGTTCGAGAGTTTCCGGGGGCGCTTCCTCGGCGCGGAGCCGGACCTCGGCATCGAGACCGTTCACAAAGCCGGGGTGGATTTGCGCGACCCACTCTTCGCGCTCGAAGCTCCAGGATGGAGTGACCTGCCAGGGATGTTTCCAGCCGCCATGCGCCATCACGGTGCAGCCGAGGACCTGCTCGCGGCGGAGCCGGTCGATGAGGGCGTTCCAGGTGGCGGCAAGGATCGTTTTCATGTCGCCCAGAAGAGGTGGCGGCCGCGCGACTCCTCTGATCCTTGTTGCGCGACAAAGAGATGACGCAGGTGGAAGTGGGTGATTTGCCGGGCACGGGCAATCGTTGTCCGGTTCGGGGCCCAGACCAGCGTGGCGAGCGGGTGGCGACCAATCTCGACGGAGGAGGGCCGAAGGTCACGGACATGGCGGATTGTGACGGCTTCCTCATTGTCGGGGTCGATCTCGCCCGACTTGGGATCGACCTTCACCTCGACGACGATCCAAGAGCGCAGCTCCTCGTTCGGTTCTCCGGTGAGGCGCAGCGTGGGAGGCTCTCCCTCGCGTCCTTTGTCGTCCGTTCCGTCGATGCGCTTGCCCTCGATCCGCGGCACCACGTCCTGCACCGTGCCGAAGCCGATGGTCGCCTCCCGGTCGGCGAGCCGCACCTTGAACGGGTGATTCCACGGGTTCGCCTTGAGGTCGGCGATCACGTAGGTTCCGTTCGGGGTGCGTTGAAGCCGCACTCCCCTGCCAGCGAAGAGACGGAATTGCTTCGACCATTCGAGCAGCCGCTTCCAGGCGGGCATGACCGGCTCGCCCGGCCGCACATAGAGGTCGCGCAGATGGATCATCGTTCGATCAGCCGGTAGAGAGCTTCAGGCCATTCCTCGCCCGGCTTCGAGAGCATCCATTCTTCGGTGATCTCGAAGACGTTGCCGCGCCGGGCCACCTTGGGCGGCATCACGAGCCAGTTGCGTCCTTTTGGTGTGGGTAAACCGCCGGGGAGCCGGGCGCGGGTCGTGCCCACCTCATCGAGGAGGTTTGCCGGGACTCGGCGCTTCAGGTAGGTGCGCCGGAAGACGGCGTTGAGGACCAGATAGGTTGTCTGGCCAAAGAGCGGGTTCTTCTCCGCGCGGGTCGTCTCGCCTCCACCAAGCCCTGCCGTTTCGCCCGCACCTCCCGGCACCTTCTCGGGGAAGGTGATGCGACCGTCGTCACCGAGGATGCCGCCGAAACGCTTTTTGATCAGGGCAATCTTGGGGTGGGTCTCGATGGGTTCCTCGCGGAAACTCGAATCGAACTCGTAGCTGTCCTCGTCGCCCGGTTCGTCCTCGGTGCCTTCGTAACTGATCGTGACTTGAAAGGAGGCGTCCTCGAGCTGGCTCACCTGGCGTCCGGTTTCGGGTAGACCGAAGGGAGTTCCGCCTCCAACGGTCATGGTTTCGGCGAGAGTCTTGCAGTTCCAGGGAACCGAAATGCTGATGAGCCGCCGTTCGTCACGGCTCGCACTCAGGCCTAGCATCTGGAAGGGAGCGGCACTCATCCAAAGCGGGCCACCGTATCAACCAGCGGCACGGGAGCGGCGGGGCTTGCGTTGCCCGGACGCGGCGTGAGCTTCTCGTTGATCTGCTTCAACTCTCCCGCCATCTGGCGCTGGGTCTCGGTCTGCTTCTTGGTCTCGTCGAGGATCAGTTCGTTGGCGCTGCGGCCCATGACGAGGTTGATGGCCGAGGCGAAAGAACCGGGAGACAATCGGGCGGATCCACCCGCTGCTGCTGCGGCGGGGCCGGGCGAGGGACTGCTGCCTGCGGAGGAGGCGCCCGCCTCCGCCTGTTTTGCCTGTTCCGCCTTGGCTTCATCGGCGGCCAGTCGCGCCGAAAGTCGGGCCGCTGCCTGCCCGATCGAAGATTCTTCTTTCGACGTGTCGAAGAGATCCCTGGTGTTGCCGTAGGCTTCGGTGAAAGCCCCGCCCACGTTTCCAAGTGCTTCCCCGAGGCGGCGTTGGGCCGCCTCGAAAGCAGGGGTGAGCTGGTCGCCGCTCTTTGCGAAATTCCCGGCGGCGCTCTCGCGCATGGACCGCGCGTTGTCCCGCAGAGAGCTGTCCGCGTTCCCGAGCAGTTTGCCCGCGCCGGGGATCTGCTTGAGACCTTCCACCGTTTTGGCGAGCAGTTCCATGAGGAGCGCACCGAAGGTCTTCGCGATGCCGGCCAGCGCATTGCCCATGCCCTTCCAGAAGTCAACCGTGGTGAGAATCGAAAACAAAGCGATCCCGTTGCGGAAGTATTCGACCATCAACTGTCCGACTGCGGCAAACGCTCCGACGAGGCCGCGATAGAGAACATTGACCGAGGCTTTGAAGGCGAGCACCAGCGAGTCCATGAGGAGCTGTCCTATCTCGGCACCGCTGAACTCGCGGAAGAAACCAACGACCGCCTTCATTGCCGTCGCGACCGCCGCCCCGACCTGGGCGGCTCCCTCCTTCAGCGCTCCGACATGCTTGATCGCTTCATCTAGGAGCGGGCGCAGGGCGTCGTTGATTGGCTGACCGAGCGAGAGGAGCACTTCGCCGAAGGTGTCTTTCAGGGTGGACCACAGCCCTCCCACGGTGCGGCCCTGGCGGGCCATCATGCCGCCGAACTTGCCGCCCTCGGACGTGAGGCTCACGAAAGCCTGTTCCAGGTTGTCGAAGCTGAGCTTGCCGGAACTCGCCATTTCCTTCACCTCGGAGTCGGTCACGCCCAATTGCTTGGCGAATTCCTGGATCACGGGAATGCCTCGACCGGTGAGCTGGTTGATGTCCTCGGCAAACAAGCGCCCCTGCACCCGTGCCTTCCCGTAGATCTCGGCAATGTCACCGATGGGGGCCTGGATGCCACTGGACACGTCGCCGATGCGCCGGAGCGTGTCGGTCACGGTGTCGGCTCCTTCTCCGAAGGCGATCAGTTTCTTGCCAGCCTCGGCCAGTTCGGGAAACTCGAAGGGCGTTTCGGTTCCGAGCTTTCGAAGGGAGTTGATAGTCTCCTTCGCCTTGGCCGGATCACCCACGAGCACGTCGAAGCTCACTTGAAGCTGTTCGTCGCTCACGGCCCGTCCGATGGCACCCGAAACCAGCTTGCCGACACCCGCTGCGGCGAGAGCTCCCGCCAGCACGGTTCCCAGACCCGCCGCCGCCTTGCCCACACCAGCGAACATCGACGAACCGAGGCCGGATCCCTGCTGTTGGGCACGGGAACGAAAGCCTCGCAGCGAGTCCTGCGCCTGGCGCAAGGCGCCCTGAAACTTCGAGACCTCAAGGGCCAGTTCGGCGGTGATCGCGGCCATGGTCGGGTCACTTGAATCCGGAGCGCGTCGCCGCCTGCTTCAGGTAATGGGCGAGGCGTCGTTCCATCTTGTTGCGCTGGAGGTTGAGGGCCGTCTGGATGCGGCTGTTGAGCATGGAAATCTCCGAGGCGAAGGCGACGCGGTTAGTCGCCCGGATGCGGATGTCCTTGTCGAGGAGCGGCTTGGCTTCGATCTTGGCGCTCACTTCCACGCTTTCGGCGAGAGTGATGTCCACGGACTGGATACCGATCTGGGCGAGGGTGACGGGCATGGTGGATTAGGAAGCGGGAAGGTTCAGGTAGGCGGTGCCGGTGATCTCGAAGTCGGGAAAGTCCTCGTTGCTCTCGCTCTGCTTGGCCTCGGTGACGCGGAGCACGCCTTCGGCGAAGGAACCGCTCGCCACGGCGGCGAGGTTGGCGTCGCCCTTGCCCTTGAGGCTCACCGTTCGGGTGACGAGCGGCTTCGGCACGGCCTTGACGGTCACGCCCGACTCGTTGCGGATCGTGGCGAGCTCCACGCTCTCTTCGCGGGAGGATTCCTGGACGTATCCGCCGACGGGGGCGGTCAGGCCGAAGGTGGTCGCGACTCCGAGGTGGGCGGGCATACTCCGCCCCGGCTGTCAACGCACCGCGAGGCGGGGACGCCGCTTCGCGACCTCGTAATCGGCCAAGACCCCGCAGTGCCGCACCGCGTCTCGTCGGCAGTTGTGGTAGGGAGCCTGGATCGGCTTCCATCGGAACCAGCGGAGACGCTCGATTCGGAAGAGGCAGCAGAACGGGAAGTTGGAGGGATCGTGTCCGAGTTGGAGGACGAGAGGACCGGGTCGGTTTTTGGGGGGGCGGCGACGCTGTAATCGGGGAGTTTTGAGGGGTCGTTAGATCCTCTGTATGGATGGAAACAGTCTCGCAGTATCCTGTGATGTGCCCAACCAAGACTTAAACCCGCCAAGAGGTCGAAATTCACTTGAACCAGCGTCGCAGCGTCTCCTGCATCCTGCCGAGATCTTCATCCCTCCATTGCTCCCTCGCGAGAGCCGTTCCCCAGTGGCCGGGCTCGACGAATGATGCTTTCACGATATCAGCGGCGTTCCTGTATGCCCTGGCCTCCTCGATCGCCGCCACGATTTCATCCGCTCGATCGGATTCTTCCCGCGTCACCATGCCGAGCACCCGGAAGAGGTCCTGTGCGTGCTTTTGGGCCTTTTCCCTCGAGTCCACTGCCTTCTCGGACGGAGTCTGGCTTTTTTCCCAGAGCTCGTGAGCCGCAGTGGCTTTCATGACCGCGAACGTGACCGGGTTCGGGATGGAGAGCCTCAACCCATCGAGTTCAAAGTGAAAGGGATGGAGTTCGTGTCCGATCAGCTCCCGATTGTGGTTGCCGTGAATTTTTTTCTCTTCGGTTGGTGCTTCTTCACCGGACGAAGACCTTCGCTTCACTCTCCCTCCTTCGATGTGAAGATTCACACTCCCGGCTTTCGGAGAAGGGGCATGCAGCTCGACGAGAATGCTGTGGCCTCCAGATGCGTGCTTTTCCCACGCCCAATACTTCGTTTTCGCCTTGAATTCATTTTGGTCCAGAATCGCAACAACTCTTTCCTGTGTCTCCCTATCGGCAATCAAGTCGAGTCCGATCGCAAGGTCGATGTCTTTTGTCGACCGAGGGCTGGCGTCCCTCCAACTTTCCAAGGGAACGAGCGTGAGAGTCTCCGGGTTTGACCGGAGCCACGTTTGTTTCAGGTAAAGTCCGTAGCCTCCAGCGATCAGCACGTATCCTTCCCCGATTCCACTCAACCCTGGCAGCAGGGCCGCACAGGATCTCCACATTCCGTCGTCCTCGGGCCAGGAAAGGTTCATATCCCTTGGATGATTTGTGACTTGAGATCCCGTGAGGCATCCCGTTGGCGGGCGTCTCCCGATTGAAGTTCAAGCCACGTCTGCAGCTTCGACGCCCACCGGATCCCCATTGCATCGGACTCGTTGGCGAAAAAGTAGCCGGGATCCCCGACTTCGAAGAATTCCAGGTCGGCGAAGCTGGGGATCGTTTCGTCCTTCCCGGCGTCTCCGATCGCCTCGCGCGCTTGGTCGAGCCTGTTGACCGCGATGCGAACCGGACCTCCCTGCGTGAAACTGACATACCTCCCCGCGGAGGATTCCCCCGTGACGGCCCATTTCAAGTCGGTCGCCGCCGAAAGTGATTTCCACCACTCGGATCCCTTGCCGATCCGCAGGTAGCGTCTCCGGCGCGTATCGTTCGTCCACGCCTTCCCGAGTTTGTCGAGCAGCGCCATGGGATCGAGCAGTCCGATGGAACCCGCCGTTTTCCCGACGATCAGATCTTCGGACATGGCGGCCACCGCTTTGGAGACTTGTGAGAGGGAGATCGTCTCTCCACCTCTCCCGATTTCGTCGGCGAGTTCTCCCAAACTCTTGTGGTTTTTCTTGGACAGCAACGTGCGACCGACAAGGGCGGAACGCCCCTGGTATGGATTTCCCAGCGGTTGGGACGAGGGGTTGCGGTTCGGTTCTCCTGTGCAGAGCACGAAGAGTTTCCCCGGTACGACGACGATTCCATTTCCACTGGGGTCGATTCCGCTCACCCCCTCTTTTTGCAGTTCGCTGAGGCGATCCCGGTTCAGATAGGGGACAAGAATCATGGGGTTTAGAAAATTATTCTTTTGAACAATTTTTTTAACCTCCGCAGTTGCCACCATCACCGCTTTCGGTGTCGAGAGAGTTCGGCAGATCAAGGAAAACCGCCAAGAATCCGCGTCCCCTTCGTTCGATGAACCCTCCCACTCAAGGTCCAAGGTTGCATCGCCTGTCTCGGACGAAGGTCCGCCGCGGTCCAAGCGCCGGATCACGAGAGGGTTCAGAATTCTCTCACCCACTCGGAGCGTCGAGAGCAAAGTCTCCTTCGATATTTTCTCAATTTTTGCCATTTTCCTGAGTCGGAAAATCACTCATCCTGAGAAAATGACAATTGTTTTCTTTGAAATGAAGTATTTCCTGATCAGGAAATTGACGTCTAGTGGGAAAATCTAAGGAAACTGCTTTGGAAAGAGCCACTCCCAAGCAGGGATTCAGCAGCCCAGACGAACGGACCGTTTCCCGGGGAAAACTGTGACACCTGACAGAGTTCCGACCGCGGCCCCAGGATAACCGGGGTCACTACCTTAGTTCATGAGTGAACTAGCGGAAGCAGCCGCCTGCCCCCCAGATGGCCGGGGAATTGCTTCCTTCCACCCTTAGCCCATGCATGAGCTAAGCCACCTGCCCCTAGATGATCCGATTATTACAAGAAATCACAAAAATTCCTTATTTTTACGAGAGTTTTGGAATTTCCCGTTTTTTGAATCGACGCGCTCGTTTGATTTAATTCCTAACAGTCATCCGAATTTAGAGAGTTGTTCAAACGAACTCTTAAAATTGAGCTCAAACGAAACCCTCACCGATTTCAAACCGGTCGCACCAGTCCGACGGTGAGGGCTAGAGTGTGAATCCAGCGATCCTCCTCGATGCGTTCGCTGCTGTCCTTGACCCAGAGTCCGCCCAATTCGAGCCCTGATTCCTCATCGAGGGCGGAGGCAAGACCGCTATTGGCGTGGTCATCCACAACACCCCGTATTCCGAGCGCGGCATCGCGATAGGACTGAACGCTCGTGTGGTAGGCCGGACCGGTGACGACGAGGTTCACGGTGGCCCGGTGCAGCGGTCCGACAGAATGCTCCACGTCGGGAACCGAAACGATCACTGCGAGCTGTTCAGGATTGAACTCTTCGGTCGAGGCTCCCGTGTGAATGGGCATCCCGATCCCGGCATCGACGAGCCAGGCAGCGAAGGCGTTCTCGATCGAGGCGTTCATGAGCGGGTACCCGATTCTGCCTCTTCATTGTTAGAGCTTGTTGAGTGCTGCATCAAGAGTTGCCTTCACTCTCTTCTTCTCGATCTCGGGATCGACACGCTGAATGTATTCCACTGCTGCAAGATCATCGCCACGCTTGCGGTTCTGTCTTGGCTCCAAAGCCTCGATCAAAATCGCCTCTAATGCCGGAATGAGCTTGGCAGCGTCAAATGTCGCCGGAAGTGCTCCCAAGTTACCTTGCTCCGAAACTGGCAAGAGACCGAACCAAGAGAAGCGATCCCAACGCGATGACATCCGGTCGCTGGTGTGCTCAAAAAGCCGCTTACCCAATGGCCGGTCTGTCGTGCGTCCAACGTATATGACCTCTCGGCCATCATACAGAAGGTAAATTCCCAACTGCTTGTTGAAGTCGACCGGAGTGGCCCCGATCTGCTGCATCCCGAGCAACCGCGGAGTTGCAATCCACTCAACCGCCTCTCTGCGCCAAAACATGCCGAATGACGATACAATCTCATACTGGGCCTCTGTCTCGTCCGACTCGGAAACGTCTGGAGTCAGCTTCTGTTTGGGTGCGGCTTGTCCGTGACCCTTTGACATAGAGTAGATTCCCCTGCCGACCCGAGTGTAGGGAGATGCCGCTCCGTCCTTCTTGATGGAGGAACTAATCTGAGCACTGATGGTGGCTGCCGGAGTCGCGCCGAGGCTGTGCCTTAGTCCTTCAGCTATGATCTGCTCGGTGATCTCGTTATAGTGCAGCGGCGTGGCAGAAGCGCTAAGGACTTTCTCGATGGCCTTTCGCCAGGTTAGTTCAGAAGGCATTATAGGCTATGTCTTAGTTTCTTGGCAAACAATGTATTATCCCTCTGTCTCCGATAACAGTTATCAACGACTGTCGCGCTAACCAGCACGGGGCCAAGGGCCGGATTCATGCTGGCGCGACTGGGACTCGCGGGCAGGATAGCCATTCCGAGACGCTCCGAAAAGGTTTTTTTCGAAGCTCCGGGGTCTTCCAAGATGGTCTTTGGGATCTGGTGTTCCGTTGGCCGGACCCCCCAAGGGCGAAAAACGGAGATTTGATTCAGTTTCGCCAATCGTCGCCTTGGTCGTCGAGCGGGGACGGTTGCTCCCGCGCCGGGGATTGGCCACGTGATGTTCCTCCTCTCGTGTCCTCAAGCAGGCTCGCCGGAGCTGTTCAAGGAGCTTTCCCCCGCCGGCTTCCAAAGCAGTTCCACCGGCACCCCGTGCCTCTCCGCCGCTTCGAGGATCATCTTGATGTCCCGCGCCCGGCGTTCGATCTCCTCTCCGAAGTCAGCTCCGAGTTCCTCGTAGTGATCCGAGATCGTCTTGAGTCCCATCTCGACATCCGCGCGGTTCTGTTGAGCCTCGCGTCCCGCATCCACAGTGACTCTGCGCGGAGTCACGCAACTGATCCGCCACCAGTTTGGCACCGCTTCCAGCTCCCCTCGGGCGATGGCATCCCCGATCACATAGAACCAGACCGGCCGAATGAAGCGCTGAATGAGAATCATCTGGCGGAAGGAGAAGCGCCGGTCCGCTTTGGCCACGACGAGCCGCACTCCGGCCCCGCCGATCTTCGAGGAATCCGCCGTGAACTCGAAGGGCAGAACGCCGAGGGCCGAATCCCTCCGCAAGTGTTCGAGGAACCCGGTGAAGGTCGGACTGGGCCGCTTCGACTCGAAGGATTCGAGCGACTCGTTGGGTTTGAGCGCCACGAGCTTTCCGCCCACGATGCGTTGCAGGTCGGTCGGGTTGCTGGCATCCGATTCGGCCGATGATTCCCCGTCACGGAACTCGAAGTCGGTGCCTTCCTCCAACTGGCCCGCCTCGTTCTTGAGGATGCGAGTCACGTCGGCGTTGTCCTTCACCGCGTGCTTCTCCAGGGCGATGAGTTCCATCTCGTCGATGACGTGGTTGATGGAGTGCTGGATCGTCGGTGCGGAGCGAACCGAGGAGGAATGTTCCGGCTCGAAGACGTGGAGCACCTGGTGGGCGGGGATTTCACGCGGCCCGTTGTCCTCAAGCAGTCGGTAGGTGAGAGGCGCTCCCCATTCATCCAGCGTCACCCCGTCCACGGAGGACAGGCTGAAGTCCTCTCCACCGATGCGATGGGTCTCGATCAACTGAAGCGAGGGCAATCCCAGCCGGTTGCGGGTCTTGAGGACGAAGTATTCACCGTCGATGTCGAGCGCCCGGCAGACCAGTCCCTGACATTCCTCAAAACTGTAGCGACCCGTGATCTCGCAACGCGAACTCCAGCGCTTGAAGTAGTCCTCGGCGCGCTGGTTCCAGTCGGAGTCCGGCGACTGCGCCTGGGCACGGATGCCATCGCCGGTCGAGTAGATCGCCATGCTGGAAACCATCTCGCGGACGAAGCCCGAGTTCTTGTAGAGGTAGCGGCCTCGGCGCACCAGTTCGCGCCGGGTCGCAGGGGTGAGGTCCTTGCGGGCGTCGCGCGGTGCGTTGCCTGGGACCGGGCCGCGACGGGGCGAGTTCTGCGCGTTGTCGTAGACCGAGGACCAGGCCTTTGGCACGAGGATGGGCGGCAGGAGAGACACCGCCAGATTCTGAAATCGCTGGGGGGTGGAGTTCATTTCGGGAGGAATCCGACCCGAGTCGAGCCCACCCGTCGCGGCGGGCGTCCGAAGGTCTCCGGATCAAGGAGGGGCAGGGCGTGGGCGCATTCCTCCAGAACTTCGCGGATCGGCATGGCGAGCTGCTTGGTGGCCGTCGAGCCGCTTTCGCCCCAGGACATGAGCGTCTTGCCTTCGAGGAGCATCTCCTTGGCTTTCGCCTGGATCTGGAGAACCTCCGAAGCCGTGAAGCCGATGACAAAGAGACCGCGCGCCATGGGCGGAGCGGGCTGTCAATTGTAGGATGAAAAATCTCCTTGTGAATTGTATCGCGCCACGATACATTCCGAAGGAATGATCGAGAACTTCCGGTGCAAAGAAACCCGTCAACTCTGGGAAACGGGCAAATCGCGCCGGTTCAACTCGATCACCAAGGTTGCGCTTCGAAAGCTTGCCATGCTTGATGCCGCTGAGAACCTGGAGGACCTGGAGGACCTCCGGGTTCCGCCGGCCAACCGGCTGGAGGCTCTCCGGGGTGACCGAAAAGGACTGCACAGCATTCGCGTCAATGACCAGTGGAGGGTTTGTTTCCGCTGGGAAAACGGGCGCGTCCTCGATGTCGAGATTGTCGATTACCACTGAACCATGAAAACTTCCCAAACAATTACCCGAGTTCCCATTGGTCCCGCGCTGGTTTCTCCCGGCGAAATCCTCGACGAGGAATTCCTCAAGCCGATGGGCTTGAGCCAGTCCGCCCTGGCCGAGCGCATGGGGGTGACCCGGATGCGGATCAGTGAGATCGTCCGCGGCAAGCGTGCGATCACCGCCGAGACCGCCATTCTTCTGAGCAAGGCGTTTGGCACCTCGGCCCGCTTCTGGATGAATCTCCAAACCTCTCACGATTTGGCGGTCGCTTCGATCAAGCTGGATCAGGTCGCCTGAAATCGCGGGCGACTCACTCGCCTCCGTCCTTCTTTCCCCCGCCTCCCGAGCGAAGCTCCCGCGCCCGGATCACGATGCCGAGAAGCAGGAACACGCTCGTGAAAAACTGCCGCCGCAGTCTCCAGGAGGAAAGTGACCAGATCACCCTGTTGAAGGGAGATAATCGGAACGGCACCGAACAAGGGGTAAGAATGCCAAACGACTGGGCCTTCCCGGCTACAGTTCCCACTTGCCGGGTCCCGCGACGAAGCCGCCTGCCTCTATGCGCAGATCGCCGAGTCCTTCCCCCAGCGTGAAAAGCTCGCCGCCCGCTTTGCCTTCGAGGTGCATCTTTTCCAGATCGCCGTGCCCGAGTCCCTCGGCATGGAACTGGTCAGCTTCGCCTAGCAGCAGGAGGTGCGCCGTGCCCGCCACGAGGCTGCCGAAAGCGCCGCCCGCCAGATCCGTTCCGGCGTCGAGGGTTTTGTCGGGGAGTGTGTCATTGAGTTGCGTCATCAGACCGCGCAGCTCTGCGATGAAATGCTCACCAGTATGCGATCCGGCAAAACCGACGGCGTGCATCAGAAGACCCTCAACCGGCTTGTGAAGTTCATCGACGACTTCAAGTCGCTCAACTTCGCCGGTGACAATGAGATGGAGCAGCAGCTCGACCGCGTCCGCCGCGAACTGCTTACCCGCAGTGCCGAAGACTACCGCAACAGCCTCACCGCCTCCCGCAGTCTTGAGTCCGGCCTCAGCCAGCTCCGCGACCAGGCCCGCGAACTCGCCACCCAGGACGCCCGCGAACTCGTCGAACGCTTCGGCCAGATGGGTCGCAGGAAGCTGCAACTCGCCGGGTGAGGCGGCCTGACCAAGACGCCAACACACAAACACCACAACAACAGGGTCGGGTTCCATCCCCGACCCTGTTGCCTTTACTTTCCTGGTTTTCTCACCTCCTTCTCCCGGATCGAGACCGCAGTCAGAAGCGCATGACGATCCTCGATTCCCGTGATGAGCCGGCCCGTCTCGCTCGCCACCGCCTCGACCAATTCGGTCCCACGTAACTGAACGAGGGCATCGAACCGTTCCGGTTGCTTGGCGAGGACAAAATTCTTTGTGACTCGGGGAATCAAACCCCGGATCTTGACCGACCTGGCCGCGTCGCTGGCATCGGGAGCTGCCTCCAGTTCCTCAAGCAGTTGCATGAGCCCGAAGCAAGCTTCGTAAAAAGGAGCCTGACTCCACCAAACCGGGCTTTTGCCCTTCGGTAGAAGAAACGTCCAGTCGTCATGATTGATCCGGAACCGTCTTTCCCGCTCGCCCTCCGTGACAAATACCAATCCCGACTCCGCCATTTCATTCAACACGACCTGAACGGTCTTGGGGCCCCAACCCGTTTCCCGAGCGATCCACGCGGGATGACCGGAACGCCCCTCAAGCAGCAACCAGGTGAAGATCTCGGCGCGGGCATTGATCCCGAAGAACGAACGCATCTTAAAGAGAAAAGCCTGCGCCTCCTTCGGATCCGGTCGGTGGCTCAGCGCGCGCAATTCGAAAGAGGATTCGCCGAACCACTCGCTCAGGTGCGGCGACGGGGACTCCCTGGAAGCGAACGACAAAAGTTTCACCGGGCTGCCGGGTGCCCGTTCGACCAGATAGCGATCCATCGCCTGAAGCAATCTCGATTCACCGAGGTCCGAGCGGAGATGCATCGATTTGAGCTTCTGGGCACCCATGAGCCTGCCGTTCACCGCCAGCCAATCGAGTGCCTCACCAAAAAGGCGTGCGTCTCCCTTCCCAAACCGGGAGGTGGCGAGAACCAGCGCTTCGGGATCCACCACAAATGGCACCGGTCGAGAGCGGGTCGAGCCGCCCACCCCGATCGAGACCCATTGATCCCAAAGGAACTGGGTGAGCGCGTCACTCAGCGAGCGCTTTAATTCGTGGAACGAGATCATAGTGTTCAAGCTTGTGCAAGAGGTCGAGAAGTCTGGGAACCTGCGCCGTGGAAATCACCTCCCCGGTGACAAGCCAACGGGCGGTTCGTTCCGTCTCGGCGGCATCAGGAGCAAGTGCCTGAAGGTCACTCAGGTCGCGGGCTTCGCTGCGGGCCACCGCTGCGTAGAATTTCAGATAGATCTGGCCGGACCTCCCGATGAAACTGACCCGCAGCCAGTCCCCGTAGGAGCGCTCGACCAGATCGGCGAGGAAGTCGGCCGGAAAGCGCCGAAGGTCTATCATCAACAGGGCCGTTGCAGCATTCAGCCAGTTCGGGCGCAGGCGCTTCTCCTCCGCGACTTCGCGGGCACACTCCTTGAGAAACTCCGGAAGAGGATAAGCATCCACGATATCACCGTCCACCTCCCCGCGCATCGCGATCACATCCACGTCATGCGTGGTCCGGGAAACAATCTCGGCAGCGAGCAGGGCCGAGCCCCCCGAGACAACGAGATGAAGGGGCCGCGCCCTTCGTTCCGCGAGAAGCTCGCCGAGGAGGGTGAGGGATTCGTGGACGATGTTGTGATCCAGTTCCGCCATTTAGAGAAAATAAAGTTCTTAATATCAGAAAATCAAGTTCTGATTCCCTCTTTGCCCGCAAATCCCTTCCTAAGAAACGTCGCCGGTCAGTTGTCACTGGCGAAGTTGATCGCGGCCGAGATCTGATCAGAGGTGATGGAGTAGTCACGTTCCACATCCTCCCGGGAATCCCCGCCAGCCAGCGCACCGACGACGGTGGACACAAGAACCCTCGTGCCCGCGATCACCGGCGAGCCGTGGCACACGGCCGGATCGATCGAAATTCCCTCAGTCATCGAGCCATTCTAACCCTCTCCCTCATCCAGAGCAAGACGGCAGGCTGCCCCTTGTTCTCAACCTCAACCCCTCAACCCCTCAACCCCTACTAAAACCGAGGACCCTCTACTTGGTCACGACCTTGTTGGACGTGGAAGCCCATCCGGACGAAGAGGTCGCGGAGGTCTACCACCAGCGCTGGGGTATCGAGGTGAAGATACGCGACATCAAGACGACGATGAAGTTCGAGATGCTCCGCGTGAAGACTCCGGCGATGGCGCACCGCACCGTCAAGATGATCCAGATTGCCTACAACCTGATCAAGGCGAAGCAGGCGGAGGCAATCCGGGGCGAGGCCGTCACTCTCGAAGAGCTGGGGTTCAAGGCGACGCTCGACCTCATCGATGAAAGCCTCGGCGGCTTCGCCGGACAGATCCGACACCCCCGCCTCCTGGCACACGCGCTCGACCTGTTCGAGGAAAGGCTCCGGGAACGGCTTCTCCCGATAAGGCCCGGACGGCAGGAGCCGAGGGCGGTGAAAACACGACCAAAACCTCACCAATATCTAACCAAACCAAGGCACGAGTTCATCGAAATCCAGCACCGGGAAGGTTACCGCAAGGCGGCTTAATTCCGTGCCATTCCGGTCAGTCCCCGGATGCACCTCTTCGATCTGGAGGAAGTGAAGGCGGCGCTTCGCGAGAAGTATGGAGTCAGCGCATCGGATCGGTAAGCGATCTTTGGTGCGCAACAAACTCAGTCTGCCGCCGTCACCCGCTCAACAAGAGCGCCGAAGAACGGGGTGCTCCAGAGCGCCAATTCGTCGGCGTCCCGAATGAAGGGTCGGACGTCCGCCTTGGCCTGTTCGAAATCGACCGTCGCGAATCGTTCGCGGAGGCGTTCTTTCAGCGCATCCAGATCGAGCTTCCGGGATGATTTCCAATGCCCGGTCTGCTTCATCCGCTTCTGCAGGTGGGCGAGGTGGCACGGGACATTCCGGCCGAGATACCAGATGAAATCGTAGAAGTCCCTGCCCTTCACTCGATCTTTCCAGTTACGGCAGAGGATCGCGTGAAGCTTCCCGGCGAACAGGTCTGGCAAGGTGAAGAGTTTGACTTGAAACGGGATCGGAACGAGCAAGGTCTGGACTTCGTAATCCGCACCCGGAGGAGGATTGGTATCGATCTCCAGCTTGATCTTGATCTTCTGGGCTCCCGGGAGGCGATCACGCAGCCCTCCAGGCGCTCCGATGCTCAGGAGGTTGACCCGGGTCTCGCCCTTGATGAAGGCCGAATCGATGGCAGTCTCGAACCGCTTCGATTTTTGCTCGACCTCGAAGGTGAATCCCATGGATGCCAGCTCGGCCCGGATCGATTCGAGATGGGAAGATATCTCAAATTCCGTGTCAGGAACCAACAGGGAAAAGTCCATGCCCTCCGAGAAACGGGGAAGCCCATGAACGATGCGCAGAGCAGTGCCGCCATAGAAGGCGGCGTGTTCATAGAATTTCGAACGCCAGAGTCCGAGCAGTGCCAGTTCCTGAATGATTTCCTTGAGCGCGTTCTCCCAGTCCTTGATCGATTGCGGGCGGTAACGTTCGATGAGGCTTTGCAGTGCCTGATTCATGCGGTGGGAGAGATTGAGGTCTGATTCTTTTCAAGCCATCGGGCAAAAGCGGTGACGTTCTTTCTTTGGTAGCGAGACGAGATCTCCTGGACCATCGACAAGCGAAAGGTGGACAGAGCGGCGGGTTCGATGCGGAGGTCGTCTTCAAGCAGAGCTGGCACATCCCGCATCGCCTGTAAGCCTTTCACCTGGGCGATCCGGTCACAAAGTGCCTTTTCGGGTTCTGCGAGAAACCACGACCCGCCCTTGCCGGATTCGAGGCGCACTCCTAGAGGAAAGGCTTTTTCGCTGATCGGCGTGTAGTTGAAACGACCCAAAGGCGTTCGAAACTGCCTGGCTCGCTTGGAGGTCATGCAGGTGATTTCGTCGACTCGTTCCGGAATCAGTCCGTGGTAGGCCAGGGCCGCCTCCAGGCTGACGTAGGAAGGACCATAGATCAGCCCAGACAAAACCCATGGGTCGATCTCCGGTAGCTGTCCCGGACGGGAGCCGGGGACATAGAGCCCTTTCTTGACCCGGATGATCTCGCCGCTGCGGCAAAGCGCCTGAATTTTGTTTCTCGGCGCACCAAATCGACCTTCCAAGCGATCCATGAGGAGTTGGTAGTCGAACGGGGTGTCGGTTGGTAGTGGTAGAAGATTCACATAATTGTCAGTATGTTGAGTTAAAATCAACATACTGACAAATTCAAGCGTTTTTACTGCCAGATATGGGGTTCATCTTCAGAAACTCATCCCACGCCATGACCTCGGGATGGGCATTGACCAGCTTCCGCACAGCGTCTGAAAGCCGGGAGAACTCGATTCATTGCGGGACCCGACGTCCGGAACCTCGGGCAGTCCGCACACTTCGCAGGACAATTTCTCGACCGCCTCCGGGCCGACTTGGCGAATCCACCGCACCTGAAGTGGTCCCGGAAAACGGAGCCAGAATTGACAAGTGGGTGGATTTCTACAACCATCGCCGCAAGCATCAGTCGTTGCACTACGAGATTCCCTGGAGCCACTATCGCCCCGGATCGACCAAAACAGAACGAGAAACACTAACGCGGCAACAATTTACCTCGCGGGGGACCGAGGCCAGGGCGGCCTAAAAAGGCTTCGCCTTTTCAGGGACCCCGCCCTAGCCTCAAAATAACCTGCCTCCGGCAGCTTCAATAAAAACGCTTTGCAACTGGTTCCGTTTCCAGATCCACTTTAATCGCTGTGCGTCTTTTAACGTGTGGCGAGTCCTTTTTCGCCGAGTAGCGGAGACCATTTCGGGGTTCCCTGAGCGACGCGCAGGCCGAACTGTTTGACGGCGTTTTCCTGTAAATGGGCGATGGCTTCGTCGACTGAATCGGTCCAGAGGATCAGGTCGAGATCCCCGGGGCTGATGGTTGCGCCGGTGAGCATGTCTTCCATCATTTGGCGCATCCCGGGGTAGAACCCGGTGCCCATTACGACGATGGGGAAATTCCGGATTTTGCCGGTTTGGATTAGGGTGAGGGCCTCGAAGAGTTCGTCCATCGTCCCGAACCCGCCGGGCATAATGACAAAGCCGTAGCTGTATTTGATGAGGAGCGTTTTCCTAACAAAGAAATGCTCCATCGTGACCCAGCGGTCGAGGTAGGGGTTGTGGCTTTGTTCGAAGGGCAGCTTGATGTTGCACCCGACGCTGCGTCCGCCGACGTCCTTTGCGCCGCGGTTGGCCGCCTCCATGATCCCGGGGCCGCCGCCGGTCATAACGGTGAATCCCATCCCGGCAATCGCCGCGCCCATTTCCCGGGCCATCACGTAATAGGGATGGTCGTCGGTAAAACGCGCCGAGCCGAAGACAGTGACACACGGACCGACAAAGTGGAGCGAACGGAAGCCGGTGAGAAAGTCGCGCACCACGCCCATAAGCAGCGAAAATTCGCGAAAGCGGGTGTTCGGTCCGTGGAGAAGGACTCGATCCACCATGCGTCTGGTGAAGGCCTCTTCTTCACGGATCTCCTGCGGGGTCACGGGTGGAAGCGGGGCGTGCGATCCACCGAGGGAGGGAGCGGGATCAGATTCGCGGTCAAAGAGCGGAGGTGTCGACATGAGTTTTGCAAATAAGACGATCGGCGAGCGGGCTTCGTTCAAACGGGGGCGAACTATCGCCGATTGATAACCCGCGTGTCGAGTGTCTCACCGGCGAGGTTTTTGATCTCCACGCGCATCGTCGGGGCGTCTTTGGTGAAGGTGAGGAGGAGGTAATTGTCCTCCTGTGTGACGAATGCCGATTGCGGGTCTTTGTAAAGATCGCCGTTGCCTTTGAGGCAGGTGTTGAAGTAGGGAACGCCGCCGACCTCGGCGCGCTCGCCGAAATAACCGAAGCCGGTGATGACCGCGCTGGCCTTTTGAAAGGGCGGCAACCAGGCCCCGCCGTCGTAGCCGCGCATGGTGGCGTTCCTTTCGTTGTTCACGGTGATGAGAAAGGGCGCGTCGCTGCGGGCGACTTCGGTCGCATACCAGCGGTGCTGGACCGAGTCGCGCGTTACGGGCTGGTTCGTCTGCCAGGTCGTGCCGGCGTCGCTGATGTGATTCGCATCGAGGGCGAGAAAGCGCACGCCGTGTCCGGTGAGGTCGAAGCGCCATTTCCAGCCCTCGTCAGGAAGGGGGAAAAAGGCACGGTAGTCCGTGGCCTCAATGTCATAGACGGCATGGGCGGGCGGCTTCGGTCCGCGCGGGGAGAGCTCGCGGTCATGATTGCCGAGCACGGGCATGAACGGAGTGCCGCGAAAGAGATCGCGCTGCGAATCGATGAAGTCACTGAATGCCCGCGTGCCCTCGAGTCCTTTCTCATGGAGACTCGCGACATTATCGCCGGCGGTGAGGAGGAGGTGAAGGTCCTCTTTCACGAGGATGGAGAGATTGCGGTCGCGGGCGTATCCCCGATCGGCAAAGAGGCCAACCCGAATGACTTCGCCGGTGTAGCCTTTGAAGGAATAAACGGCCGACTCGTCCGCCCCGCTCCTGACCCGGTAGAAATGTCGCGGTGTCTCCTGATCGAGAGGAATCTCGACGTGGTGCAGGGTGACTGCTTCGGTGGAACCGGCTTCTTTGCCGAGCGTCCCATCGCTGCCGTATTCCACAAGCGACGGTCCGGGCGTGTCAGTTTCCCAGTTCACTGTGATCCGGGCGCTGTCATTGACCGCATGGGTCAGCCAGATGCGTTCTATTGTCGCGGCATCGAGGGACGCGGTGCCGAGGAGAAAAAGAATGAGGGGCAGGAAGCGGGGCATTATTCAGTATCCGTCACGGCAAAGATCGCGTCGAGCTCTTCGGAGGCGAGTTCGCGCCATTCGCCTTCGGCGAGTTCGTCGGGGAGAGAGAGGCCCCCGATAGCGAGACGTCGTAGCGAGACGACGTGATTTTCCGCCGCCGCGAACATGCGCCTGACCTGGTGATAACGTCCCTCGTGCAGGGTCACGAGTGCTTCCTTTTCCCCGAGCACTTCGAGCGGGGCGGGGAGGAGCGGTTTCGATTCACCGTTGAGCAAAAGCGTGCCGGAGGCAAAGAGCGCCGCCTCATTGCCCGAGAGCGGGCGGTCGAGGGTGGCGTGGTAGACTTTGCGGCAGTGGGACTTAGGATGGATGATGCGGTGGAGGAGCTTGCCATCGTCGGTGAGAAGAAGCAGGCCGGTGGTGTCTTTGTCGAGACGTCCGATCGGATTGAGACCGGGATTGCGGGCGGCGAAGCGCGGCGGCAGCAGTTCGTAGATCGTCTCGCCGGGATCCTCCATGCTGCAAGTGTAGCCGGCGGGTTTGTTGATGATGAGGGTGAGGGGCGCGGGCGGATCAAGAGTCTCTCCGCGCACGCGAATCCCGGCATGGGGCGGCACTTCGTTTTCCCCCAGCGTTCGGCCTGTGGCATCGGTCACGGCGCCGTAGCGGATGAGGCGCTGCACGTCCTTGCGCGAGCCGTAGCCGAGATTGGCGAGTAGCTTGACGAGTTTCATCCGCGTTTTTCGGCGATGATGAGCTTGTAGGTTTTGTCTTCGGCGACGCGGCGGTAGGTAAGTCCGCCTGTCTCGAGGACGGCCTCGTAGGGGAGCTGGCGATTGGCGACGAGGTAGAGCGTGCCGCCCCGGCGCAGGGACTCGGCTGCGGTCTTGATGAAAGCGCGCCCGAGATCGATGCGGGTGGCGTGGCCGGTGTGGAAAGGCGGATTCATGAGGATGACATCGTAGGTCCCGGGGAGTCCGTTCACGACATCGTGCCAGTGGAAGGAGGCGCGCGCATCACCGCCCAGATTTACCCGGGCGCACTCAAGGGCGCGGGCGTCGGCTTCGAAGAGGTCGAGCTCTTTGATCTTCGGTGAACGCCGCAGGGCCTCGGCCGAGAGAAAACCCCAGCCTGCCCCGAGATCGGCAACACGTCCGCCGAGATGGTCGGGGAGATGATCGACGAGCATCTGCGAACCCGGGTCGATGTGCTCGCTGCTGAAGATGCCGGCCCGGGTCGTGTAGTTTGTCCCGGGAATCTGATGTGGCAATGTCAGGGGTCGCCATTCGGCGAAAAGGGTTTCATCCCAGGTGCCGTCTTCGATCGCATGAAAGGCGCGGCACTTGTTTTTCTGGATGGATTTGATCGAACTTGTCGCCTTTTTGAGCGTCTTCTCGAATCGTCCCGCGCCGGTCGTGTTCGGCAAGGCGGCGACGAGGCAGCCTCCCGGCTCGAGGCGGTCGCGCGCCATCGCAAAAGAGGCAAGGACTTCGTCGCGGGATTTTCCCGGGAGTACGAGGACGACGGGCCAGCGACCTTCGGGGAGTTCGTCGACACGGGTGAGACCGGCCTTGTCCCAGCCTTCGGCCCGGTGTTTGATCGGCTGCCATCCGGTCAGGTCGGGCCAGGCGGCGAAATCCGGATGCGGTTCCGCGCCGATGAAGAGGGCGCGGGACGGAACCTCGATCGGGTCGGTTCCGGTAAAAGTCAGCATCAGCGTTTCGAGAGCGGGATTCATCGTGGATTATGGAAAAGGACGGGGAAAAGCGGAAAGACTACAGGCGGACGGGTGAAATGGGTAATGATTTGTCCGCAGCGTTCGGGGCGGGGAAAGTTTTCAGCCGAAGAACTGCGCTTCCCCGCCATCAAAAAGGCCCCGCTCCTTGATCGAGATGCTCAGCCGTGTCCACATGGGAAAGCGTGTCCGCCGCCCGGTCGGGCGTTAAATCGACCCAGGCACCGCTCTGCTGCTTTCCGGGCTTCACCATGCCCTGGCAAGAGCGTTTTTCAGTTTCGTCCGGAACCACGCAAGATCCTGGGGATCGGCGGCGTCGAGGTAGGTGGAGTGGGGCGTGAGAGTGCGGGGTGTTTCAGAGGTCTCCGAGGCGACGACCCAGGAGCGGCGCTCGTCGGCGAAGGGGTGATCGGCCGGGGTTTTAACGTAGGCGGTAAAACGCCGGGCGAGTCCGGCACGGGAGAGCCGCTCGTGTAACTCGTCAAAGCGTTCAATTTCGGCCATGGGATCTTCGAGATAATGAAAACCGATAATAGTTTTACGGGGATGCCGTTGCATGGCGCGAACGATCTCTTCCCATTTCCCTTCGGTGAGGGTGAGGGAGCGTGTTTCCTCGGGCGGGTGGGGGAGGCGCATGATGATTCGGGGCACCCTTTTCGCGGGCACGGCGGGCTGACCCATCACGGCGAGGCGCACGCAGGATTCCTCGAGGAGGGCGAGGGGGAAGGAGCCGGTAAGGCTGTTTCCGATGACGGCGATGGAGCGTCCGCCTTCGCGCGCGGAGACGGTGCGGGCGAGATGGGCGAGGTCCGAAACGATCGTGCCGGCCGACTCGGTCGAGACGGGATTCCAGATCCCGGTCCTGCGAATCACTTTGATGGAAGCGAGACCCTTGTCATAGCCGTAGGCGGGGCGCCCTTTGACAGGATCGCCGTAGAGGCTGGGGAGGTAGGCGCGATAGCCCCAGTCCTCGAGGACGAGGGCGAAGTTGAGCAGGTCGGGGCTGAGTCCGTTGATGGCGTGAAGCAGCAGGATGGGGCGGCCGGTTGAGCGGGTCCGCCAGACGGGATAGCGGCGGTCCGACCCGGGGATAGCCACGTCGAACTTCACAAAGCGGGATTCGTCGGGCAGGAGGGACTTCGTTGCAGTGGACCGGGGATGCTCGGCTTTTCCGATCCCCGCGAATCCTAAGAAGAGCAGAAATCCGACGACCTGAAGGAGAAAACGAAGATCCCCGCTGTTTTTCCGCCAGGACTTCGATCGGTTCAGGGCTGCCATGGCTCTATTGGTTCAGTTTTCCCGAATAAAAGGCAATCTTCTATTTTGAAAAATTATCATTAGAATGCCTGGGGTAATGCGGGGACCTTGCGTGGAATTTTCCCATGAATACCTCTTTTGAATCGCAGAAAACCGTGCCGCGCCTCAAGCTGACGTTGCGCCCGAGCGCCGAGTCGATCGTGCGGAGCGGTCATCCGTGGATCTACTCGGACAGCATCCGCCGTCAGAATCGGGAAGGGACGTCGGGGGAGCTTGCCGTCATTTACGACCGCAAAAATCAGTTTCTCGGGATGGGTTTTTTCGATCCGGCATCGCCTCTGCGAGTGCGTATTCTCCATGTGGGAAAGCCGGTGACCCTCGATGAGTCGTGGTGGCGAACCCGCCTCGGGGAGACGCTGGAACGGCGGCGGGGAGTCGCCGATGAGGGCACGGACGGCCTGCGGCTTATCAATGGCGAGAGTGACGGCTGGCCGGGTCTGGTCGTGGATCGTTACGACGGGGTTCTCGTGATGAAACTCTACACCCCGGCCTGGCTGCCCCGACTCACGATGCTGCGCGATCTGCTCGCGGCAGCGACGGGGCCGGAGCGCATCGTTCTGCGTCTGAGCCGCAATCTCCAGGCAAAGGCGGCGGAGTCGGGGTTTCGCGATGGCCAGATTCTCCATGGTCCGGCGCTCGAGGGCGTGGTGACTTTTCTGGAGTCGGGTCTGCGTTTCGAGGCCGATGTGCTGCGCGGGCAAAAGACGGGATTTTTCCTCGATCAGCGCGAGAACCGGCGGCGGGTCGCGACGTTGTCGCGCGGGGCGGAGGTGTTGAATGCCTTCAGTTTCACGGGAGGCTTTTCCCTCTACGCGGCGAGGGGCGGGGCGAAGTCGGTGACCGATCTCGACATCAGCGCTCACGCCTTGGAAGCGTCAGGACGAAACTTTGCCCTCAACGCGCAAGATCCCGGGGTCGCCGCGTGCGAGCATCTCACGATACAGGCGGATGCCTTCGCCTGGCTCGAAAATGCCCGTGATCCCCGCTACGATGTCGTCGTGGTCGATCCTCCTTCACTCGCGAAGCGCGAGAGCGAGCGTGAGGGGGCGATCCAGGCCTACGGCCGGCTCAATGCGAATGCGATCCGACTGTTGCGCCGCGGAGGTGTGCTCGTGGCGGCCTCGTGTTCCGGCCACGTCAGCGCGGAGGAATTTTTCGGTGCGGTGCGGACAGCGGCGAGGAAGACGGGACGGGGTTTCGGGGAGCTGGGCACGTCTTTTCATGCGCCGGATCATCACGCCTCTTTTCCTGAGGCGCATTACCTGAAATGTCTCTGTCTCAAGTTCGACTGAGCTTTAGCCCGTTCTCAGAACCGCATCAGAACCGCATCAGGAGCGAGAGCAGTCCGAGCAGGATCACGGCGAAGAAGGCGGTGATGCCGATGGGGAAGGCCCCGTGCCTGGCGCGGCGGAAGACGGAATGACGGGCGGCGTCGGTCTCTTCGGGAGTGAGTCGCTGGAAGGCCCAGATCGGGGTCATGATAAAGCAGGCGAGACGTGGTCCGCCTGACTCGAAGAAGTTCGTAACGCCGGGAACAAATTTTCCGAGGAAACGACGACCGACGGCGGCGTTGATCGCATTGAGGCTTTTGTCGGCGAGCCGGTAGAAAAGGGGCCCGCCTTTGCGATAGAGCCAGTCGGCATCGAGATTGGTGGCGCGGATCTCGGACGGGTACCATCCGGCCCGCAGCATGAGGGTGAAGGCGAGTCCGCTGAAGAGAAGGAAAAGAATCTGGTCGGTGACGTGTCCGACGGTGTAGGGTTCGTAGCTGACCGAGAGATCCGGCAGCATGGGGTAGAGGACCTGATGGGGGAACGTCCCGACGAGGAGGCTGATCGCGGCGACGGTGCCCATGGCGAGGAGCTGATTGATCGGGGCCTCTTCGCAGCGTATCCCGGAGTCGCGGTTGAAGAAGGTGAAGAAGGGCACCTTGATCCCCGCCATGAGAAAGGCCCCGGCGGCACCGAAGAGGAGGACGAGGAAAATGGTGCCGTGTCCGCCCGAGGCACTTGCGGAAAAGATCATCGATTTTCCGACGAAGCCGGCGAAGAGCGGTGCCGAGATGCTGAGTGCGCCGATGCAGCAGAAGAGGCAGGTCGCGGGCATGGAACGGGCGAGTCCGCCGAGCTCGGTCGCTTTTGACTTTCCGGTGCGGTAGAGGACGGAGCCGATTGCCATGAAGAGGAGCGCTTTGTAAAGGACGTGGCAGTAGGCGTGAGCGGCGGTGCCATTGAGCGAGAGGGTGGTGCCGAGACCTATGCCGACGACCATGAAGCCGACCTGATTGACGAGGCAGTAGGCGAGGACACGGCGCAGGTCGTTCTCGATAACGGCGTAGAAGAGCGGCAGCACGATCATAACGACACCGATCCAGAGCAGGACGGGTTCGCCGGGGAAGGTGCGGGCGAGGACGTAGACGGCGGTCTTGGTCGTGAAGGTCGCCATGAAGATGAGCCCGCCGATGGAGGCCTCGGGGTAGGTGTCGGTGAGCCAGGCGCCGACGATAGGCCAGGCACAGTTGATTCCGAAGCCGAGGAACATGAGCCACGGGCCGACGCCACTCAGCTCGATTTTGTCAAAGGCGGTGCTGCCGCCGGCGGCGAGATGGAGGACGAGTCCGCCGAGGAGGACAACCCCGCCGAAGACGTGGACGAGGAGGTAGCGCTTCGCGGCGCTTCCCGAAGAAGGCGTCTTCCGCGCGAGGAGGCAGAGGACGGCTCCGACAGTGAGCATTTCCCAGAAAAAGAAAAGCGTGATGAGATCGCCGGCCATGACCGCGCCCATCGCGCAGCCCGCGTAGAGAAGCCCGGCGGAGAGGTCGAGGGCGACGTTGTCTTTCAGGATGTAGAGGACCCCGACGAAGGAAATGACGGTGAAGATGTGGAGAAAGAGGAGGCTCCAGCCGTCGGCGCGTCCGAGGATGAGCTCGAACTCGAGGAGCTCGACTTTCCAGTGGACCCCTTTCGTGATGAGGTAAAAATTCACGAAGCCGATCACGGGAACGGCGAGGGCGAAGATCTGGCGGAACCGGCCCCTCAGGAAGGGGACGATGAGGGCACCGAGCAGGTAGATGAGGGCGGGCGGGACGGCGTCAGGCATCGGGTTTTCCTCCGGCGTCGGGTGAAGATTTTTCGTAGTAGTCTTCGTCGCGCTTCACGAGCGGGCGGACGAGGAATCGGGAAACGGTGACGAGGAGGAGGCAGGCAACAAAGGCGGCGATGCCGTAGAAGCCGGGCCATTGCTCCCATTTCAGGTAGGGATGTTTGTCGAATCCGGTGAGACGGAAGACAAGATCGAGAAGCAGGAAAAAGCCGCAGGCGCCCGCGAGCAGGGTGAAGAGCCTGCGCGGCGCGGGCGAGTCGGGCGTCCCGTGGGGGCTGGGCTTAGGGCTGGGCATGGGAGTCGGTGTCCGATGATTGGGTGGGAGTGGCGTCCTTTTTGCCGTAGTCCTTTTTCACCTTGCCGGGCGAGGTGACGAGGATGAGGGCGAGGTAGACGATCGCGACGGCGGCGACGATGAGAAAGGGCCGGGTGAAGCCGGGGACGGGCTCGTGCCGGAGTTCCTGAAGGACGGGGGCTTTTTCTCGTTCTGCCATGTTCAGTCTATTTTTGCCCGACCATCAGATCGGTGAGTTCGAGCAGGGTGCCGGGGAAAAAGAAAAGGAGGAGCGAGCCGATCGCGGTGACGGTGAGGGGGATGACGCAGGCGAGCGGGGCCTCGTGGATGCCGGAGGTCGCCTCGTCCCCGGGTGCCGGTTTGAAGAAGGCGCGGTAGACGATGGGGAAGAAGTAGGCCCCGTTCAGGATCGTGCTGACGAGGAAGACGCAGAGGAGGGCGATCTGCCCGGCTTCGGCGGCACCCCAGACGAGGTAGAACTTGCTGAGGAGTCCGCCCGTCGGGGGCAGGCCGGTCACGCTCATCGCGCCGATGGCGAAGGCGGCGAAGGTCACGGGCATGCGGCGTCCGAGTCCGTCGAGCTGGCTCACGTATTTTTTGCCGCAGGCGACGAAGATGGCCCCGGCGCAGAAGAAGAGGGTGATCTTGCCGAAAGCGTGCATTGCGATATGCATCATGCTGCCGGCGACGGCGTGCTCGCTGAGGAGGGCAACGCCGAGGATGATGTAGGAGAGCTGGCCGACGGTGGAGAAGGCGAGGCGGCGTTTCAGGTTGTCCTGCGTGAGGGCGATGAGCGACGAGGTGATGACGGTGAAGGCGGCGATCCAGCAGAGCACGAGGTTGATTCCGAGCTTGCCTAACAGGTCAACACCGAAGACCTCGGTAATGACGCGGATGACGCAGAAGACGCCGACTTTCACGACGGCGACAGCGTGGAGCAGGGCCGAGACGGGTGTCGGGGCGACCATTGCCCCGGGGAGCCACGAGTGGAAGGGCATCATGCCTGCCTTGGAGAATCCGAACGCGAAGCCGAGGAGGAGGAAGAGCCCGGGCCAGTAACCGAGGTCGCTTTCCGCGAGGATGGCGGCTCCGGCGAAGGAAAGGTCGCCGCCGGATTTCACGTAGGTGAAGATGAGGGCGGGGAGGGCGAATCCGATCGAGGTCCCGAGCAGGTAGGAGAGATAGGTGCGTCCGCCGGTGCGGGCTTCTTTGTCCTGGTGATGGGTTACGAGCGGCCAGGTCGCGAGGGAGAGCATCTCGTAGAAGAGATAGAGGGTGAGGAGGTTCCCCGCGAAGGCGACGCCGAGAGTGGCGCAGAGGGAGACGGCGAAGAAGACAAAGAAGCGGGTCTGGGCGTGCTCCTTCAGCCCCCGCATGTAGCCGACCGCGTAGAGCGAGGTCGCGATCCAGAGCGAGGAGGCGACGAGGGCAAAGATCATCCCGAGTCCGTCGACGCGGAAGGCGATGGGGACATTGATCCCGGTAAAGCCGCTGATGAAGGTGTACTCGAGCACTTTCCCCTCGAGGACGAGGGGCAGCATCGCGAGGACGAAGGCGAATTTGGCAATGCCCGCCCCGAAAGTGACGAGTTCGCGTAGAAAGATCTCTTTGCGGAAGATTAGAATGAGCGGCACCGCTGCGAGCGAGGCGAGACACGCGAGGACGGGAAGGATGCTGGTGACCGTGTTCTCCATACCGTTTATCTCAGATTCGAAACCACTATCGCGGAGTTTCCAAAGGCCGTGCGGATGAGTTCGATGATCTGCCCGTTGAAGATCCCCAGGAGGAGGATGAGCGCGGCGGCAGCAAGGAGGGGGATGAGCGCGTAAGTCGGCGCCTCGCGCAGGACAGGCGAGGCGGCCTCGCCGTGATCATCGTGTCCGTGGCTGTCATGACCATGGTCGTGTGAATGACCGTCCGCCGGGTTTTTTCCGAAGTAGGCGATCTCGAAAATGCGGAAAAAGAGCACGGCATTGACTAGACTTGAAATGAGAAGGGCACCGACATACTCCGGATGTCCGCCTTCGATCCCTCCGCGGATGAGGTAGAACTTGCTGAAGAACCCAGAGGTCGGCGGCACCCCGATCATGGCGAGAGCGCCGATGACAAACCCAATACTGGTGAGGGGCATCTTTTTGAAAAGACCTCCGAGATCGCCGATTTCGCTGATGCCGTGATACTTGAAGAGGATCCCTGCAAAGAGGAACAGGCAGAGGGTCATCAGCGCATCGGCGAGGATGTGGTAGGAGGCACCGGTGAGACCCCAGAGGTTCGGGTCGTTGAGCCAGGCGCCGCCGACCATGTAGCCGATCTCGGCGACGATGAGGTAGCAGAGCATCCGTTTTATCTCCCGCTGGGCGAGGGCCATGATGGAGCCGGCGAGAATCGCGATGACAGCGAGCCAGACGACGAGATCGCTCCAGCCGGGATGGCCGAAGACCCATTCGAGTCCAAAGAGGCTCAGCATGACCCGTATCATGACGTAGACTGAGACTTTCGTCATGAGGGGGGCGAGAAGGCAGGAGCTGCCCGAGGGGCAGTAGCTGTAGGCATTGGGGAGCCAGCCGTAGAGCGGGAAAAAAGCCATCTTGATCCAGATCCCGACGAGAATGAGGAGGAAAGCGGTCACGATGCCGGGGGACTGGGCCACGGTAGCGTTGGTCGTGAGGATGGTATTGATGTCCTCAATATTGAGCGAGCCGGTTTTCAGGTAGAGATAGCCGACCCCGAGGAGGTAGAAGGACGCCCCGACCGTTCCCATGAGTAGGTAATGGAAAGCCGCCATTTTGCAGCGGCGCGACGTCCCGATGGCGACGAGGCCGTAGCTGGTGAGGGCTGACACCTCGATGAGGACAAAAAGATTGAAGGCGTCCCCGGTGATCGTGATCCCGAAGAGACCGACGCAGAGGAGGAGAAAGAGGATGTAAAAATAGGCGGTTTTGTCGGTGTCCTTTTCACTTGAGGGGCGGATCGTGAAGATCACGGCGAGTACCGCGACGACAGCGATGGCGATGAGGAGGAGCCCGTTGAGCGCATCGACGCGGAGGACAATACTGATTCCGAGCGGTTCCTCCCATCCGCCGATGAAGTAGTTGTAGGCACCGCCGGTGAAGGCCCGCATCGCCGCACCGAGGGCCGAGGCCAGCGAGACGACGAGGGAGGCGAAGGCGATCGGGAAACAGGCGCGACGGTCGTGGAGCCCGACGAGCCCGATGAGGAGAGCGCCGAAGAGCGGCGCGAGAAGAATGAGGGCGGGGAGTTGCTCAAGCATCGTCGTGGAGCGCTTTGATTTTGCGGAGCAGTTCGTCTTCCTCAAGGGTGTCGAACTCTTTGAAGATCATCTCACAGAGGGCGAGGGCGACGCCGAGAGTGGCGACACCGACGACGATCGCGGTGAGCATGAGGACGTGCGGGACGGGGTTGGCGTAGGCGTCGGCAGGGTTGCCTGCGGAACTCGTCGGAAGCGTCATCGCAGGTTCGTCTTTCGCAGCGGCGTTGTGATCCGCGTGTTCCCCGTGATAATCGAGTACAGGGATAGTGGCCCCGTCTTTCACTCCGAGAGAGACATAAAAGAGGATGATGGCGCTTTGGAAGATCGCCAGCCCCATCATTTTCTTGATGAGGTTGTTTTTCGCGATGAGCGACCAGAGACCTATCATCATCAGGATCACGTAGACCCAGAAGTTGAAGTGAGGTTTTACCGTGTTGAGCAAAAATTCCACCATGCAGTGTGTTGGTTAGAGTCCTCCCTTGAGAGTGCCCCGGCTAGAGAGGTTGGCGAATATGGCGAACATGATGGACATGACGGTTAGAGCCACCCCGATCTCGACTCCCAACATGCTGTGGGAGCGGGCCATCTCGGGACCGTCTGTGAGAAAAAATTTCTCAAGCACTCCGAAGTCGAGGAAGTTTTTCCCGAGCACCTGCGGCAGCACCCCGAAGCCGGCATAGATGATGATTCCGAGCGAGGCGAGAGTCATATAGGAGCGTTCGCTGAAACGACCGAGCGCATCGTTCAGATTCCCGGCGAGAGCGATGAGGATGAAGCTTGCCCCGAGCATCACACCGCCCTGAAATCCGCCGCCCGGGCTGTGGTGGCCGTGGGCGACAACATAGAGAGCGAAGATCTGCACCACGGGGACGGCGAGGCGGCAGGTCGTGCCGACGATGATGCGGTTGTGATCACCGTCGATGGAACTCTTTGTCGGAGCGGTGATGACGGCCTCATCGTCTCTTCCGAAGCAGCGGAGGATCGCAAAAATCGCCATTCCCGCGGCAAAGACAACGACCGTTTCGAACATGGTGTCGTAGCCGCGATAGTCCGCCAGAACCGAGGTGACGAGATTCGGGACTTTCGTGGCTCCGTAACTCTCGTTGATGTAATAGAGGGAGGTGGAGGGAGCACCCCCTTCGACACCGGAATTCGCAGGTGAGCGAGGGTCCCCGAAAGTCGGGAAATCGGAGATTCCGTAGAGGAGGACGAGGCCCGTGATGATCACGGCGATGCTGGCATAAAGCTTGGGGTTCATCAGTCCGACGATCTCCTTCTAGTGTTGAGAATGGTGGCGATAAACAGCACGGTGCTGACCCCGGCTCCCACGGTGGCCTCGGTGAAGGCGACATCGACTGCGCCCATTTCCGCCCAGAGCAGGCAGATGAGAAATCCGTAGATTCCGAAGATCATCGCCGAGCTGAGCAGATCCTTCACGTTGAGAGCGATGATCGCCGCAACGATGAGGAAGACCAGGATGATAATGTCAAAAGAGAGGATCAAGGGGCTGACGGGTTAGGCGTCATCGCAATCATCCTCAAGATGATTGCTGCGACCTTCGGCGATAATAGGCTTCACATTATCCTCCCAGCCCGCGTCCATGAGGGCGCTTGTGGCGGTGGGGCTGGTCAGGAAGATGAACAGAACAACTGCGAGCAACTTCAGGATCACGAGGAGGGTGGGCCAGTCGTGGGATAAGCTGTGGAAATCGTGGAGCTGGTAAACGGCGAAACCGAGAATGACAAGCAGGCTAGAAAGCGTGTCGCCCTTCCCCGCCGCATGCATGCGCGCATAGAAGTCGGGAAAGCGCAGCAGGCCGACCGCCGCGCCGAGGAAAAAAAAGATTCCCGTGAGGATCAGGATGACACTGATAACGATGATGGTCACGGTCATGGATTATTCTTTCTTGGCCGGGACGATACCGGCGGCCGCTTCGCCGGTGTCCTTGGTCCGGTGGAGGAAGCGCGACGCGGCGATGGAACCGGTGAAATTGAGCAGCGCGTAGGCGAGGGCGAAGTCTACGAACATCGCGACACGCTCGAAGACGACGCCGATGATGATCAGCATCACCGCGGTTTTAGTCCCGATGATGTTGGTTGCGACAATGCGGTCGAGCGCGGTGGGGCCGACCGCGATCCGGTAAATCGCCGGGAGCATGAGGAGGAGGAGCACCGCTCCCGCGCCGATCGTGAATTGCTCGAAGGTGATCATGTCTCTGCGGCGGCTCCTTCCCGCCGGTCGCTACCTTCCGCCGCGAAAATGCGGGCGATGCGTCTTTCCATTTCTCCGTCAAGCCCTGCTGCGGCCTCGTCGTTGATGGCGTGAATGTAGTAGGTGCTCCCGAGGATTTTGAAGGTCACGGTTCCGGGCGTAAGAGTGAAGGAATTAGCCAGGAGAAATTTTTCAAAATCGCTCTTCAGCCCGCATTCATAGCGCACGATCTGCGGCTGCAGTCTGTCGCGGGGGCCGAAGGCGAGACGGAGCAGAAAGACGTTCGCGAGAACGATCTGCCAGAGCAGCCACCCGGTATACTGAGTCATTCTCACGAGCTGGAGGAGACGCCGCCGGAGCGGAGAGGTGCGATCCTCGAAGAGGAGATCGGACGATATCCAGGTGATGAGGGCGCAGGAGATAACACCGAGCGTGAGATGGAACAGGTCGAAAAAGCCGGAGAACACCACCCACACCAGAAACAGGAGCGCAAAAAAAAGCGCGGTGTAGATGCTGGGTGTCGTTTTGCGCTTTTCCATTGCAGGGCACCTGGGAAGGGGTGCAAACAGAGCAAGGGTCTTGCCCCTTGTCAATTTTCCTATCCAAAATTCGGACCTTTGTTACCTTTCCTTCAGCATGATGCTTCGTCTCACCATGATCTCGGCCTCACTGGTCCTGCTTGCGGGACTGGCGGGGCCGTCGCGGTCGGGGGCTCAGGAGAACGGGGGGCAGGTGGATTCACCGATACTCCCAGCCAAGCCCGTCGCCTCGCCCGTCGTGCCGGGGCAGGATGAGTTTGCTCCCGGTCCCATGACTGCCGCCGAGCTTCCGGCCTCTTCGCCGGCGGTGACAGCGACGATCGAGCCTGGCGAGATGACAGCGCCTTCGGGTAACCCCATCGTCACCAAACCTGCTGACAAGGTCGTCCCGACCGGGGCCACGATCTCGGCGATGCAGAGCCAGTCAAGGGTCATCGAGGATGAGAGGCCCGAGCGGGTTCAGGTTTTTGCTGAAGATCCCGAGAGTGCCTGGTGGGAAATCAATCCTCACTACGCCTTTGATCGGGCCCAGCGCGAGCAGCGTCCGCTCATGCTCCTTTTCACCGGGGTCTGGAACGCCCAGGCCATGGCCCTCTCACAGGAGGTCTTCGCGACGAAGAGCTTCAACAATTTTGTGAAGGAAAATCTCGTCATCTGTTACCTCAACTACCCCCGCAACTATACAGACGCCCCTGATGCTCTGCGCAGGATCAAGGATCGCTACAAGGTCAAGGGCTACCCTAACGTGCTCATTTTCAACCCGAACGGAGAAGTGGAGCGGGGAATACGCGGTTACCGCACGGGGCGTCCGGTCGATTATTTCAACGAGCTTGTCGGTGCCTGCCGCCCCGTCATCGAGTCGATCAGGGTGCAGAAGGCGGAACTCGTTGCGCGGGGCTACCGCGACTGGTCGAATTATCTCGGGAAAGAAATTTTTGCCCGCTTCGTCAAACACGATGGAGTCAAAGTTGTCATTGAAGACGCTTCCGGGCAAAAATGGACGATTCCGCTTAACGATCTGGCCCCCGAAGATCAAAAGATGGTGGAGTCTTTTCCCAAGGTGGATAAGCTTGATTCCGAATAACTTTCTCGCTTCAGCCTCTTTCACCCCCCCTCTTCAAAAGGAATCATGGCTCGTTTTTTAGTTCAACTTGTCGGCGTCGTTCTCATCGGCGGCTTTTCTTCCTATTTCTACCTCGGTCTCATCGACGGCCATGGTCGTTACGACATTCTCGATCTGCTGAAGCGAAGGCCTATCACCGCTGCGATCGGCACCGGGGCGCCGCTTTTGGCGCAAAACGAGGAGAGTTCCCTTCTCCGTGCCGTCCCGCTCGATCTGAATAATATCGGGATCCTTGAGGAGGTGAACCGGTCCCTCGCCGATCTCACCGATGCGGTCGTGCCCTCTGTCGTCAGTATCGATACCACCACGAGCGTCAAGGTGACACGCGTCGTCCCGGCTGATCCCTTCGGATTTTTCGGCTACCGGCAGAGCGAGAATTATCAGTCACCCGGGCTCGGATCGGGCTTTATTGTGACAAGTGAGGGGCATATCATGACGAATCATCACGTCGTTGCGGGAGTGGATAAAATCCGTGTGACCCTGCATGACGGAGGCCAGTATGAAGCCGAGTGGATCGGGAGCGATCCGAATGTCGATGTGGCGGTGCTCCAGCTCAAGGCACCCGAGGGCGGGCAGCTCCCCGCTCTCCAGCCTCTTTCTTTCGGTGATTCCGAAGCGGTCCGGGTCGGGGAGATGGTTCTTGCCGTCGGCAACCCCTTTGGTCTCAGCGAGACGGTCACGCGCGGTATTATCAGTGCAAAACAACGCGAGCTGAGCGACGGGGCGAACGAATATTTTCAGGTCGATGCGGTAATCAACCCGGGCAATTCCGGTGGTCCGCTCGTGAACGTGCGGGGCGAGGTCATCGGGGTCAATGTCGCGATCTTCACCGGCCAGCAGGACGTGCGGTTCTGGCAGGGGATCGGTCTCGCTATACCGGCCAATGAAGCGAAAGAGGTCTTCGAGGCCATCGTCCTCGGTCGCCCCCTCATACGCGGTTATATCGGGCTGGAGGTGGAGAACATCACGCGGAATTATGCCATCGCGCTTGGTTTAAACAGCACCCAGGGAGCGCTCATCACCGATGTCGTGAAAGGCTCGCCGGCGGAGGATGCCGGGCTGAAGCCCGGTGACGTGATCGTAAAATTCGACGGTAAAGCGGCCAGAACTGCCGAGGATACCCTTACCCGCATCCGCGCCAAGAAGGCGGGAGAGGAGGCTCAGCTTACCGTGATCCGAAAGGGGCAGTCGATGGAGGCGGCGGTGCAGGCTATCGCCAAGTCGGACACAAACACGCTCAAGCTCCGTTCTGACATCGCGGCGACGGGGCAGTCTATCGCCGAGGCGCTCGGGATCACGGTGGGAAACCTCACCCCGGCCCAGCGAACTGCTGTCGGTCTCCCGGAAACCACCGCCGCCGTCGTCATCACTGAGGTGAAGTCCGACTCGCAGGCGGCAAAGCGATTTCGCCCCGGCGATCTCATTCACCGCATCAACCAGGATCCCGTCACCGATGTAGCGACTTTTTATGACCTCCTCGGATCGCTTCCGCAGGATAAAACGACGGTGATGGTGCTTAGCCGGGACGGCCAGCTCATCCGCGCTTTTCTCAATCCCTGATTCCGGAGGGCGGGCCTCTTCGGGGGCCGTCTCCCCGCAGGATCAGAAGCGATATCCGCGCCTTTCGCCATGCAGCGATTGACTATCGAAGAACTGCGCGAGCGTTCCGGCGAAGTGGCGGCGGCGGCCCTGCGCACGCCGGGTCTTTCGGCCTTCTGCTCGGGACCAATCTGGCAGCTCGCGGCGCATGATTTTCTTCACGATGCGGCTGGGCGTTGCGGCCACTTGATCGTCGAAGAAGCGGGAAACTGGCTGATCTTCGCACGGCGGGCGGGTGATGGAGTCTGTTTTCCCTTCGAGTCATCCTGGATGTTCAGTTCTCCCGCGTTGGGTGATCCCGAACGCCTCGCCGCCATGATCCTCGATTTGCCAAAGCACTTCCCGGGCCCGATCGCTCTTTGCCTCGGAGGGATTCGCCGCGACGGTCCTCTCCACGAGGCGATCCGCCGCATCAAACCGCTTCTGGCCCGCTACCGCGAATTCGCCGTAACCGAGTCCATGGTTATTGATCTCGAAGAGGGAGTCGGGGGATGGCTCGGACGGCGCAGTCCGAAATTCCGCCGCAATCTGCGCTCGGCGGATAAAGAGGACGGCATCGAGATCGTCGAGGCAGGTGCCGGGTCGACGGATGATCTTTTTACCCGGATCCTGGCGATCCAGCAGCAAACCTACAAATGGCGCGAGCACTCTGATATTTTCCAGTCGCCCGGGCATGCGGCGTTTTACCGATCCCTCCTCAAGGGGCTTCTTGGGGAGGGGCGGTTGCGTCTCCTTTTCGCCCGGCGGGGAGGGGAAGACCTCGCCTACATTCTCGGCGGAGCGGCGGGCGATACCTATCGGGGGCTTCAGATGAGCTACCGTGAGGAGGTGCGTTCGCTCGGACTGGGTAACCGGCTTCAGCTGGAGAATCTCCGTCGTTGCGCGGCCGGGGGCATCGTCCGTTACGATCTTGGGATGCACTCGCTTTACAAGGACCGCTGGGCCGATCGGCGCGAGGAAAATACGGGAATATTTCTTGTCCTTTGAGGCCGTAACTCTACTCTCGGGAGTAACGCGATGGTAGCGCAGGAAAGAGGTTTTCCTCCCGCCGCCGACGCCTTGAAAGACTTTGCATGACCCTTGCGTATCAAACGTCGTTCACTCTTCGGATCATGACTGCGAACCTTTTTCCGGCCTCCTCCTTATCACTCTTGCTCGTCTTTCACTGCCTCGCAATCCTGCCGCTCACGGCGCAGGAGACCGGGGGGAAATCGAGTCTCACCTTCGACCGCTACCCTTACCACTTCACCGATGAAAATCCGCTGAAGCCCGACTCGGCAGTGCTGCTCCAGTTCAATATCCCGGTGAACCCGGACGCGGTCGAGGGAGGCATCCGTCTCTACGACCAGCCGAACGAGCGCTTTGCCGCTGTCGTGGCGACGCGGCCGACACCTGGGCAAATCGAAGAATACCGCCGGTCCGTCCCCGACGATCTCGTCCTGGAACAATATGTTCTGATCAGGCCCGCCGCCGCCCTGCCGCTCGGCGGCACCTGGTTCATCAATGCCGGCCCCGGCCTCTCCAGTGCTGACGGCAGTCACGAGATCATTGAGGGACGGCTTGATTATCTCGGCGACCTCATGCCCTTCGAGATCGGTGAAGTGATCGCGGCGAACAGCTACGACTCGAGTCTCCAGCTCGTTATCCAGCATAACAAAAGTGCGCTCGAGGCCTCGTTCACGCCCGAGCGCCTTGCGGAGTTTGTCACCGTCTCGCCGCAGCCCGAGGGGATGGAGATCCTCGCCAACCCCTACCGCATCGTGATCAACGGCAAATTTGATTACGGGATCGACTACCTCGTGAGCGTGCGCGACGGCATCCTCGCGAACGACACGACCCGGCTCGACCAGGTTGTGGAGGAAAAAGTGACCTTCATGCCGAACCCCGGCTTCATCACTTACCCGACTTTTTCCACGACCCAGAACTCGAGCGGGCACCGCAAGTTCGAGATCCGCACCGGCAATCTCACCGGCCTGCGCACCCGCGTGAAGCACCTCGCGGGGAATGATCTCATCACCGCCCTGCGCGATTACAGCGACAAGTATCAAGGCTGGGGCGAGAAGCAGTCGCTCACCTTCGAGGCGATTCCCGGGAAGACGATTTACGACGAGTTCCGCGACGCCATCGCCGAGCTCGATAAAACTGAGACCGTTACCCTGACCTGGGACGAGATAACCAAAGGCGCCGTGACCGGTGCCTATTACCTCTGCAGCGAGGGTGACTCCTCCACCCGCGATGATCTCGCCGTCGGGGCGCAGTCGCTCATCCAGCTCACCGACCTCGGCCTCGCCTGGAAACAATCCGACGAGGGCACCGTCATCTACGGATTTTCCCTCAAGACCGGCACCCCGCTTCCCGGACTCACCGTGAAGCTCCTCGATGAAAAGGCCGCCGTCCTTGCCGAAGCCGTCACCGACGAGAGCGGCACCCTGCGCCTCGGGGGCGAGCATTACCGCGGCAAGGAAGGGCGTCATTTCCTCGATGCCGCGCTCGGGGCGGATCGCCATGTCATCTCCTTTTACGAAGACCTCAACAGCGTCGGTCTCTGGAGCTTCGGCATCCCGCAGCGCTATGACAAGCTCCTCGACGGCGAGCGCCGCACCCTCATCTTCACCGACCGCAACGTCTACCGCCCCGGCGACGAGGTGAAGGTAAAGTCCCTCTCGCGTTTCATCGATACGGACAAACTCCTCGGTGCCGGCACGGGCGCGGCGAAGTTCCGCGTCTTCGATGCCCGCCATCGCAAGCTCTTCGAGCGCGAAGTGACCTACGGCGACAACGGCAGCTTCGACGAGGCCTTCGCCCTCCCCGCCGAGGGGATGGGATGGCACTCCATCGAGGTCGATTTTAATCCCGCCCTCGCCGACGGGGAGCATCCCGACTGGCGTCTCATCTCGAACTACTCCTTCCAGGTCGAGGACTACCGCGTCAATACCTTCGAGGTCAAAATCGCTGCGGCCGACGAGTACGAGCAGGGCGCCGAACTCTCCATCCCCGTCAGTGCCAACTATTACATGGGCAAGCCGCTTTCCAAAGCCGAGCTCACCTGGATGGCCTACGTGCAGAATGAGTTCCCGCGTCCGCGCGGATTTGACGAGTTCGAGTTCGGCAACCGCACCATCGATGAAGAGATTTTCAGCACCGAGGGCACCGTCGCCCTGACCTCGCAGGGCGAAGCGACCGCCGCCTTTACCCTGCCCGAGCAGACCATCAATCCCGGGCCGCGCGAAGTCAGTCTCACCGCCTCGGTCACCGACGCGAACCAGCAGACCATCTCGGGCTCGAAGCGCTTCACCGTCCACAGCTCGGACTTTTACCTCGGACTCCGCCTTCCCGGGGGAGTCCATCGCGCCGGAGACACCGCGACCTTTTCCCTCGCCGCCGTGAACACCAAAGGCGAGGCCCACACCGCGCCGGTCGNNGCGAACGGCAAGATGACCCATCGCAACGACAAGCGCCTGCGGACCATCTCCGACACGCCCGTCGTGTTGAAAACGGAAATTGATCCCGCGACCGGCCTGACCCGGGCGATGCCGCACGACATCACCTTTCCCGAGGCGGGCGACTTCCAGGTAACCCTCACCGCTCGCGACGGGCAGGGGCGCAATGTCATCACGCGCAGCCACTTCCGCGTTATCGGAGCCGAGGAACCCTCATGGTCCTGGCACGATGTCATCCGCATCGACCTTATCCCTGACAAAACCACTTACCGGATCGGCGACACCGCGAAGCTCCTCGCCCGCACTCCCGTCTTCGGACACGCCCTCCTTTCCGTTGAGCGCGGCGGCGTGCGCTCGACCCGCTCGCTCGTGATCGATCAATACGAGACCGTCCTCGAGATCCCGATCGAGGAAGGGGCCGCCCCGAATCTTTTTGCCTCGCTCCTCATCATTCGCGGATCGGGCGACAGTCCGCACGTTCACCCTGCGGCCGATTACCGCCTCGGTTACTGCCAGCTCGATGTCGAAGATCCCGCCGTGACTCTCACGACGACGATCAGCACCGGCGACGCCGAATACTACCAGCCCGGCGAAGAGATAGCGCTCACCGCCACCGTCGTGGATCACCAGAACCGTCCCGTCGCCGGAGCCGAGGTCACCTTTTACGCCGTCGACGAGGGAGTCCTCAGTCTCACCGGTCATCTCACGCCCGATCCGGGCGAGGTTTTTCACGAGGCCTTCCCGCTCGCGGTGCGGACCGGACAGAGCCTCGGCGATCTCGTTCCCGAGAATCCGCTCGAGCAGGACTTCGGCAACAAAGGCTACGTCATCGGCGGAGGCGGCGTCTTCGGGCTCGATCCCGACCGCATGCGCAAGGACTTCAAAGCCCTCGCCTTCTGGGAGCCCGTCCTCGTCACCGATGCGAACGGCGTTGTCCGTGCCAAAGCGATCGCCCCTGACAATCTCACCACTTTCCGCGTCATGGCCGTCGTCGCCGAGGGCAGTCGTTTCGGCAAAGGGGAGGCCCCCCTCCTCATCAACAAACCACTCATCATTGAGCCCGCTCTCCCCGGCTTTACGAATGTGACCGACCAGATCGACATCGCGGCGGTGCTGCACAACAATTCGAAAGAGGCTCACGAGGTCGAAGTCACTGTCGCCCTTGACGAGCACGGCATCTTCCTCAGCCAGCTCGGCGAAGTCGTCCCGACGACCCTGACCGATGCCGCACCCAAGCCGACCGAGAAGGTGGTTAAACTTACCCTTCCCGCCGGTGCGACCGAGACCGTCTCTTTCCCCATCGCTCTGACAAAGACCGGCGAATCGAAGTGGAGCTGGAAGATGCGCTCCCTCAGCGACGAGCGTCTCCGCGACGGGATCGAGTCGACCATAAACGTCGGCTACCCGCTCCCGCTCCTGCGCGAGACGCATACCTTTACTCTGAAAAACGGAGCCGACCTCGCCAATGCCCTCGACGGGATCGCCCCGCGTCTCCTCAACGGCTACGGCAATGTCAAGCTGACCCTCTCGAACTCGCGCCTCGTCGAGGCGGCCGATGGACTCGACTACCTGCTCACCTATCCCTACGGCTGTGTTGAGCAGACCGCCTCTAGCCTGATCCCCTGGCTCAGCACGCAGCAGCTCCGTCCCGTCATGCCGAAGCTGGAAAAATCCGAAGAGGAAACCGCCGCGATCATTGCCAAAGGGGTGACGCGTCTCCTCTCCATGCAGACGGGCGACGGCGGACTCGGCTACTGGCCGGGGGCGAACGAATCCGTCCTCTGGGGCAGTGCCTACGGGGCCATTGCCATCACCATGGCGGAGAAGCAGGGCATCGCCATTCCCGAGGCCCAGATCCTCGCATTGCGTGACTACCTTTCGCTCGCCCTCCGCAACACCGCCGAGCTCAAGGATGCCTACGATATCTCGCAGCGCTGCCTCGCCGCCTATGCCCTCGCCCTCGGTGGAGTGAACGAGACCGCCTACCACGAGGTGCTCTTCGAAAAGCGGAAGAGCCTCTCCGCCGAGGCCCGTTCCCTCCTCGCCCTCGCCATGATCGAGAGCGGCACGGACACCCCCGAGCGTGTCGGAGAACTCCTTTCCCCCGATCCGAAGGTGCCTGTCGCCCAGGTCTCCTGGTATAAGC
>DIVG01000022.1 GCA_002422425.1 Akkermansiaceae bacterium UBA6138
TGTATTGAGGGCCTGGCCCTCAATACAGCAAGCAAATTGTATTGAGGGCCTGGCCCTCAATACAATCTACACCGCTGAACCTCCTGTGATCGGCTTGGTAGGGTGAATTGTGTTGAATTTTGGTGGCAGACTTCAGGTTTTTAGGGATTGTCTTCCGCTGTTGCTTGTTGTTTGAATGTCAAATTTTGACCAAAATATCGGACGGGGACTGGAACACCATGATCCCTGGCAAACTGCGTGTGAGTTAAGTCATCTTCCAGGATTTTTTTATCTGGATTCTTCGATGGAGGAGACTCCGGGAGGTCGGGAAGCTCGTTGCCGATTCTCGATCATTGCGGCTTGTCCTGAATTGGTGATACGGGGAAATTTATTTAACAACGCCGACTTCAGGAGTCTGAGGTCGCTCTACGAAAAGGGGTGCGGTTCAGCGCATTCCTCGCCGGAACCAGTTTCGTCCGAGGCGGGTCTTTATGGCTACATTTCCTACGTTGGCGATTTTGTGTTCGGAAAATACAATGACGTTCTCGTCTTTGACCACGTTCTGGGCTCTTGGAATAAAACAGGCAGCCTGTTACGCCTTCGAAGATCGCCCGCTCCATCTGCCGAGGATGCCCCCCCCCGGATTCGCTTCACCGAAAGTCTCGATCGGGCCTCATTCATTGAGCTGGTGAGACGTGCTCAGGACTACATCGCGGCGGGGGACATTTATCAGGTAAATCTTTCCCATCGACTGATCGCTCCTCTACCCCACCCTTTTGAACCTTTTCTTCTCTATAGCCGACTGCGCGAGCGGTCCCCTGCTCCGTATGCTGCCTACACAACATTGGGTGAAAAGGTCGTAATGTCTTCGTCGCCGGAGCAGTTCCTCAGCTTGAGCGGGCGACTAATCCAGACTCGACCGATTAAGGGGACGCGTCCCCGATTTCGTGACAATGAGTTGGACGAAAGATCTGCCTATAACCTCATCACCTCGCCGAAAGAAGTCGCCGAACTGGTAATGATTACCGATCTGGAGCGAAATGACCTCGGGCAAGTCTGCGAATACGGCTCGGTTACTGTGACGGAGTTGCTTAAACTGGAACGGTATGCCCAGGTCTTTCATCTCGTCTCTACCATTGAAGGAACCCTGCGCAAAGACATAGGACAGGTTGACGCCCTCCGTGCCTGCTTCCCCGGTGGAAGCATTACCGGCGCGCCGAAAAAGCGGGCTCGGGAAATCATTGCAGAACTCGAGCCAGGGGCGCGCGGTCTTTACACGGGCGCGATCGGATGTTTCGGCTTCAACGGGGAAAGCCGCTTCAACATCGCAATCCGCACGCTCATCGCCGAGGCGGGGGAGCTTCACTTCCACGTAGGCGCCGGAATTGTGGCTGATTCCGTTCCGGAGAAAGAGTGGGAGGAGACGCTACACAAGGCGGCTGGAATTCTCCAGGCTTGCGGGGACTCCCGGCCTTAGCCTAATCTCTCGTCCCGAGAAGATCAGGCCTGTTGGCGAGGGTTCTTTCGATGGCTTTGTCCTCGCGCCATTTTGCTATGGCCCCGTGGTTGCCTGACAGAAGTACAGCGGGTACAGTCATGCCGGCAAACTCGGCGGGCCGGGTGTATTGAGGGGATTCAAGCTTCCTACCGTCGCCGGAAAAGGATTCTTCTTCGGAGGAACGGTCATCGCCGAGGACTCCCGGGATGAGGCGGACGATGGCATCAACGACAACTGCGGCAGCGAGGGTTCCGTTGGTGAGGACATAATCACCGATCGAAATTTCCTCATCCACAAGAGCCTCGATGACACGGTGATCGACTCCCTCGTAATGACCGCAGAGGAAGATGAGATGCTCATCACCTGACAGCTCGGCCGCCTTAGCCTGGCGAAAAGGAGCACCTTGGGGGGTCAGAAAAATGACTCGCGATTTCTCCGTCCGGAGATCTGATACCGCGGCGAAAAAGGGTTCGGGTTTCATGACCATCCCGGGACCGCCTCCGTAGGGTATATCATCGACGTGCCGGTGCCTGTCGATCGTATAGTCTCGCAGATCGTGGAAATGAATCTGAACGAGCCCCGACGCGACCGCCCGGCCCATTATGCTGGCACTGAGAGGCCCGCGGGCGATCTCGGGAAAAATGGTAACAATGTCTATCCTCATCGAGCGCAATGCGTGCAAACTAGCCTCATTTCCGGAAGCGCGCCAGCGGGGTCAGGACGGTATTGCGGCCCTCTGTTATCTCTTCGGCGAGGATGACACGGGTTTCGCGAAATTCTCCGATCTGTCCGGTGCTCTCGATTCGTTTCACTGTACCTGACAAGGTGACAAAAGAGGAAAGCGCGGTCCACTCTCCGTCGGAGAGGCCCAGAAGCGCCTGCACTTCACCACTGTCCGTGAACCGGTAGTCATCTTCGGTGCCGGCGATGCCGTCGTCACCGGCGCGGACAGCGACGAACTTTAAAGCCGCATCTTCCGTCGTTCGGGTGAGAGCGGCGATGAGCTCCTTCGGAGCTTCATTGAGATCAATGAGGCCGTCGGAGTGAATGGTGAAATAGTCACGCCAGAAGGGCTCTACTCTCTCCACCGCATCCATGCCGGCGACGAAGAGAAGCTGTTCGAGTGAGGTGAAGGCGGCGTTGGAAGGAAATTGGGGGTAACCGAGACCGGCATAGTAGCCGTTTTCCGCCCCGTTGGGAAGGGGGTCGGAATCGTCGTCAATCCAGTCGGTGATCGAATCCGCCGCACGGCTGGCAACGGCTGCGTCGAGCCCCCAAAGAATAAATAGTTCCACTGCGGTCTCCCGCATACGCTCTTCAGTAAGTTCGTTGACGGGGAGCCGTCCCCCCTCGCTTGTGATAATGACTTCGAAGCCGCGATCGGTTCCGAAATTCTGCTTGAGGGCGACGGCTCCCGGCTTGATTTGGGGATGCAGAGCGATCGAGAGCCCGCTCTCGGCGAGAAGGCCGGCCTGGTAGCGGGCCCGGGAAAGGGAACTCTCTTCCCATGAGGCTTGTGACGATTCATAGAGGCCAACCACGATGAGGGCCAGCGCCATCACCGCCACAAGCACGAGGAGCAAAGCCATCCCGCGCTCTTTAGAAGCTTGTTTCGCGGGGAGCCTCATCTTTCGCCACCTCCCGGACCGGTGCCAACGCCGCCTTTTGACCCGCCTCCACCGCTTCCTTGACCCGGTCCTTCACCACCGCCACCCCCACCTGCTCCACCGCCACCGGGTCTTCCCTGGCCGTCTGATGGCCGGGCCGGAAAGGTTCCCCCGGTGGCGTTTGTGGTAGTGGCGTTAGTCTCGGCGGCGGGAGGTTTTGAGGCCTGATCGGGGACTTCGAAGACGACGCGTAGCGGCAACGGCCGGTAATAGTCATCGAAGGAGAAAGCAAGAAGCACGGGCATCTTCTCCGTATCGTTCCACTCATCCACCCACGCTGATCCGGCCTCATCCCAAAAGTTCCAACTTGCGGCAGTGACGCCCGAAAGAAGAGGCAGCCAATAACGGCCTTCCTCGTCCGGCGTGAGCAGGTCATCCGATCCGGCACCGAAGACCATGCCCGAGCCATCGCTATCCCGAGGTTCAAAATCGACACGACTGAGCGCAAGATCATACGAGGGTGTCCCCTCGCTCGACGGTTTCCCGGGACGAAGGGAAATGACGGTCTCTTCGCTGCTCCCGATGAATTCCCCGAAGGTAAAGGCAGTCGTGCTATCGCCGATCACGAGCTCCGGATACCCGGACGCCGTCTCACCAGCCGGCGTAATCGAGAGAGTTCCTCCGGGCGGAAGATTCTCGATCGATTCACGGAGCAAGGTGAGAAAACGACTCACCTCTTCGTCGCGACGGTCGAGTTCACGAATAGCGGCTGCGGTATCTCCCGCCTGCCAGACAATCGAAAGCACGGCGGTCGAGATGATGCCGAGGATGGTCATGGCCACGACAATCTCGAAGAGCGAGAAGGCGGCGCTTCGGCAATGGCGCAGGTGATACGGGTCTCTCATGCCCCGGGCTTGTAAATGATGATCTCGGCTTTCTCGATCTGCTTGCCACCATCGTCAAGGTAGGCCCCCTCAGCGGTCAGCTTATAGAGGTCGGTTAGTGCCCCGCCCTGCCCATTGTCAATCTCGAGCGCTTCGACATAGGTTCGGAAGGTGATGCCGGTGACTTCATCAACGGCCTCGCCGGTCATCGACTCTACGGTAAGAAGGCGCTTCTCGGAGAGAAGCCCTTCGATCCGGGCCTGGAGGTAACGATCCCGCGAAAAATCTGTCGAGGTCTCGCTGACTCGCTGCATGACCCGCATCAACCCTGTCGCGGTGATCCCGAAAAGTGCCACCGCGAGCACGACATCGAGAAGGGCGTAACCGCATTGGCGAGAACAGGAATGGAGCGTCGATTTCATGCCTTTCTATTCAACCCAGGATCGTTCGGATTTTACGTCTGCGGTGAGCGGGTGAAATTCGATTTCAAAAAATGACTTATCCGCCTCGACTTTAAATCGCATCGGTTCGCACATGCCCGAAGGTTGAAAAATCCAGCGACGGTATTCACCGCCTGACATGTTAACCCATTGCATCTCATTCCAGAATTTAAGACTCACCCGCAGGTCTGAGCCCGTCTTGTATTCCTCAAGATAGCGGAGCCCGTCTTCGACGCGCGTTTTGGCCGGATCAACGTCCTCCGCCTGCATCGCGATGCCACGACGGCGCGAGGCCTCCGTCATCTCCTGCTGTTGCGTCATCAATTCAATCTGTTGCCGCAGGCTCTGAGTCTCTTCACGCCCGCCATAGGGATTAAAAAAGCGCGAGGCGCGGAAACCATCTCCGTCGAAGACAATCTGGTAGGGGCGCTGCTCGGTCATGGCCCGCCCGCGCACTTCGCGGGCGAGAAGGATGAGCCTGTTGACCGGTTCGCGGGCTAGGCGCTCGCGCTGCACACTGTCAATCGCAGGCAAAGCAAGCCCGGTGAGAATCGCGACGACGGAGACCGCGATGACCACCTCGACGAGAGTGAAGGCTTTCCGGAACGAGCAGGTGCCACTACCAGTTGCCGATATCGTCTTCGCTTTCGACGCCGTCTTCACCGAGGGAAAAGATGTCATACTTTTTGGTGCTCTTCTGGGCCGGGAGACGATATTGATAATCGTTTCCCCAGGGATCCTTCATCACTTCATCGAGATAGGCACGCCACCGCTCGGGCTGGGGTTCCCCGGAGGGGCGCTCAACGAGAGCGGCAAGTCCCTGCGCCTGTGTCGGCGGTTTGAAATAATTGTTCCGCTCGTAACTTTTCAGAGCCAGGTCGAGCGCCTTGATATCAGAGTCGACGCGCTGGTATTTGGCGTCGTCGATAAATCCGACGATCAGATAAATGCCGGAGCCTGAGAGCACCGCGATGATCGTGATGACAATAACTAGCTCGACGAGAGTGAAACCGGCGGACCGGCGGGGACGTGGGGGTGAGTTAACTTTCATCTGGAAAAAGGTGAGGTGTCAGCGACCGCGAATCCCGGACATGGATCCGAAAATCGTGTTGATCATCGCATAAGCGACAACACCCACAATGGCGGCGACGATCACCAGCATGATGTTTGGAACGATCGTCGTCAATCGCGCGATACGGACATCAAGATCCTCGTCATATTTCAGAGCCGCCTTGGAAAACGATTTACCGAGCTCCCCGGTCTGCTCACCGATGGCGATGCGGTCAATCAGTTGTTCCGGAAAAGCGGCGGTTTTTCCCATGGCACGCGCGAGACTGGCGCCTTCCCCGACATCCAATACCACGGCGTCGAGATGGTTGCGGATATAGCGGTTCGGGGTGCCCCGGGCAATGAGCCGGAGACTGTTGAGAAGGGGAACCCCGTTGCTAATGAGGTTCGCGAGAGTATGGCAGAACTGAGCGTAGAAGCGTCCCATGATGACGGGGCCAAAGGCGGGCAGCCGCATCTTGTAGCCGTCCCACCATTCCCGTCCGCCGGGAGTGGTGATGATGACACGAAAGGTTACCCCGGTGCCAATGAAAATTCCAAGAAGAAGCCACCACCACGCCGCCATGAAATTGGTAAACCGTATCAGCAGATCGGTGATGAAAGGCAAGTCCTGTCCCGTCTTCTGCATCATCTCGCTGAGCGATGGCATCAGCACCGTGCTAAAGACGAAGATGAGAGCGACGCAGGCAAGCATGACCGTGAGCGGATAAATCATTGCTCCGACCGTGCGGCGCTGCAGGCTGAAGAGCTGCTTCAGGTTGATCACGAGGCGCCGCAGGATCTCGGGCAGCGATCCGCTCGCCTCACCCGCCGCGACGAGGCTGCAGTAGAGCTCGTCGAAGGTGGGCGAGGCGATTCCGAGAGCTTTCGAAAAACGGGCCCCTTCCCTGATCTCGTCACGCAGACAGCCTGCGACGGAGCGGATCGATCGGTTTGCCTGACGCTCTTCCAGAATCTTGAGGGCACGCTCGAGATTCATTCCCGCATCGAGAAGGTCGGCGAGTTCCTCAGTGAAAAGGACAAGCTCCTGACGTTTCAACTTCGTGTGGCGGTTTGCTTTCCCCGGCTTCGCTGATCTGCCCCCCTTCGGTCCGGCCCCTGCGGCCTCTCCCTCCCCGGCGGCACCGACGACAACGGGAGTCAGGGCGCGTGCCTCCAGTTCCCGGTATGCTTCGGCTTTATTGCGCACGGCGAAACTGCCCGAAACTTTTTTTCCGGCAGAATCAATCGCGATATAAGAAAAAGACGGCATAAAGGTGGCGCGATGCTATAACACCGCAAAGAGGGCCTTGTTTCCAGTCATTTTCTAAGGAAATACCCCGGCGGCCGTCCCGGCATAGCCCGTGACCCGTTCCTCCCGGCGGCACGAAAGGCTTGCCCCCCTGCTTCAAACAGACGTTTTTTTGTGGGGGCGATTGTTCCCGGAAATCGGCACAAAATCCACAAACCCGCGACTTTTGTTCACCCGGTAAAGGCGAACCTTGAGCCGCGTCCCGACCGCGAGCGGCGGGGATCCGGCGCGACTCCGGAATTCGGATCGTCCGCGGTCGAAGAAATACTCCTCGCGCGGGGGCAGGTCGTCTTTGCGTAGCATGCCTTTAACCATGAGTTGATCCAGCTCCGCGAGGGCGCCAACGGGCATGACATCAAAGATCGTGGCATCAAAAACGGTCTCCTCATCGCCGTCGCAGAGGTGCTCGAGATACTCGATCATCTTGATCCGCTGGGTATCGACCTCGGCCTCGGCGGCGATGCGCTCGGTTTTGGAAATGTGCCCGGCGATGGAGGCCATTTCGGCGACAGAAGGGGTCCAGTCAGCCACTTCGGGCGCGGTCGGAGCCTGTCGCCGCGAAAGAATACGCCGCAGGGCGCGATGCACGATAAGGTCGGCGTAACGGCGGATCGGGCTGGTGAAGTGGGTGTAGTTGACCTTGGCAAGCCCGTAATGCCCGATGGGCTCAGGCGAGTATTCGGCCCGGCGCAGGCTTTTTAAAAGGGCGATCTTCAGACTGTGCTCTTCGAGCTTGCCGTGAAGGTTTTTAAGCAACTTCTGCAGTTCGGGTCGATGGGAGACGTCCGCAACGGCATGGCCGAAAGCTCGCGCCTGCTCGGCGAACTCCTGCAGTTTCCCCGGATCGGGATCTTCGTGGACCCGGTAGAGAGAGGGCGCGGGGGCATTTCTCGTCTCGTAGGCGACCGCCTCGTTCGCGGCGAGCATAAATTCCTCAATGAGCTGATGGCTCTCGTCATACTCGCTGCGTTTCACTCCGACGGCCTTCCCCTCTTCGTTTAGAACGACCCTGACCTCGGCGAACTCAAGGTCAAGTGCACCCCCGGCAAAACGTTTCTCCCTGAGCATCGCGGCGAGACGCCAGGCACGCTTGAGATGAAGCGTGAGCTTGCGCTCCTTCTCGTCGGATAATGAAGCGACAGCGGCCTCGTCGAGATTCATGAAGCGGAAGGCATCTTCATAGGAGTAGCGCCGATGGCTGCAAATGACGGCGGAGACAAAGCGTGCCGAAGTGAGTCCGCCGCGCGCATCAAACTCGAGAATGGCGGCGTGGGTGAGTCGATCGACCCCGGGCTTGAGACTGCAAACTCCGTTGCTGAGCTTTTCGGGCAGCATGGGAAGGACACGGTCGGCGAGATAGACACTGTTGCCGCGCTTGCGCGCCTCGCGGTCGAGGGCCGAGCCCGCGCGAACGTAGTGAGAAACGTCGGCGATGTGGACGGCGAGTTCCCAGCGACCATCGGGATGCTCTGTCACACAAATGGCGTCATCGAAGTCACGGGCATCTTCAGGATCGATCGTGAAAACCTCGCGCTCGCGCCAATCCTCGCGTCTCTGAATTTCTTCATCGGAGAGGGTTTCGGGAATAGCTTCGGCTTCGCGGAGCACGTCGTCGGGAAACTCGAGGGGAAGGCCGTAGCGATGAATCACCGCGAGGATATCCACGCCGGGATCGGTGTCGCGTCCGAGCACCTCGATCATCGCGGCGGTCGGGAGATTGTGAGGGCTGTCCCAGCCGGCGAACTCTGCCACGACAATGTCCCCCTGATTCGCCCCGGGCAGGGTGCGGGTGAGGCGGAAAGAAGTGGGGAGGCGACCGTCCTCGGGCACCACCGTGGCCCGGGCTCCCTTGCTGTAAAAACGACCGACGATGCGGGTGCGGCTGCGCTCAATCACGCGGATGACCCGGGCGTGTAGTTCGTCTTTGCCTTCAGTCTCACGCTTGCCTGCGGTCCGGGTCGAATGACGATGCCAGACTGGCGGTTCGTTCCTGACGAGGTGAACCTCGACCTTATCTCCATCAAGGGCGGTGCCTGCCTCACGCCCGGGAACGAAGACACGGGGACGGTCCATTGCCCGGAAAGCGGCGTGGGCCTCGGGGTCGTCGGGAATGAAAAAAGCGCTCTGGCGTTTGCGATCACGTGAGAAATGAATCGTCCCGGCAAAGGACTCGAGACGGGCACGCTTGTGACGGGACGCGAGCCGGTAGCGCGACTTCTTCCCGCGATTCAGTTCACCCGTCGCCTCAAGTTCGGCGAGAGCATCACGGAAGGCGGAGCGCTGGTGTGATCCGATGCGGAGGACCTTGGCGAGCTCCGCTTTGTTGAGCGGCTCATACTCGGGCTTCAGCATCAGGCCGCGGATTTGGGAAATGAATTTTTTCTTCAAAAGATCAGTCAAGAGTGACGAAAAAGATGGACTTCAAAAGCGTGGATGTGTTTACATTGTATTCGCAACGAAATTGAGCAGGTCAGAGAAAAAAATACTCGTCACCCGATCATCCACCGTTTAAACATGCCCCGAATCATGAGAAAATCATCCTCAAACTCCCATCGCGAAGGCTTTACCCTCCTCGAACTGCTCGTTGTTATTGCCATCATCGGTATTCTTGCCGGGTTGATGTTCCCCGCCACGACGGGGGCCTTGCGCAAGGCGGAGCGGACCCACGCGGAGAGCACCGCCTACAACGTAAAAAACGCGATTTCAGCCTACTTCACCGAATACCGCAAGTATCCCGTCGATGGAAAGACCGAAGAGACGGAAGAGATCCGGACGAATCGCGACCTCATGGACATCCTCCTCGGGGCTGACAGCCAGGCCGAGACCGGAGGCCTGAATCCGCGCCGCATTGCCTTTTACACGGACAAAGCGGCCAAACCGATGGGTGACGGAAAGTTCCGCAAGGGCATCAAACTGGAAGAAGACGGCGGTGGTGAACTCTGGGATCCCTACGGTGACTACTATTATGTGCGCATGGATCTGGATTACAACAACCGCACGGAAAAGCCGCAGTGGGACACGAGCGATTCCCAGTATCTCCCTGAGTCGGTCCTCGTCTGGAGTGCCGGCAAGGATCTCGACGAGACCACCGACAAAGACAACGTGAAGACCTGGTAATCGGAGATTCCCGGAATCGGCGTTCATCTGCAGCGCCGTTTATTATCCATGTCCGGGGCTCCCTCTCACAGAAACCCGACCATCCCCGGGTGACGTGATTCCGTGGCCTCTTCCGCATTGCTCGATCCCGGGAGAATCCGGTATCCTCGCGGCATGAATCGCACTCTTCTCCTTTTCGCGACGCTTGCCTCGGCATGGCTCCTCTCCGCCCGGGTCCTCCCCGCTATCGACGAGGGCCGCTCGCTCTATATCGAAGGCTACGCCGGTGAGGTCAGTTATGCGCCGGGAGACGAACTGCAGCTGCATCTCTCGAGCTCCTCGCCCACCTGCGACATCACGATCACCCGCGTCGGAAAAGAGCGGAAGATCGTCTTTGAAAAGAAGAAGCTCGACGGTCTCCTCGAACATTCCGTGCCCGTGGACGCCTCGTCGCACGGGTGCCGCTGGCCCGTCGCCTTCGGCATGAATATTCCTGCCGACTGGCAGAGCGGCTACTACGAGGTGACCCTGCGCGTAAGCGACAACGGCGGGACCTTCACCCAGCGGAACCGCCGCAGCGCCGAGTCGACCTGCTATTTTGTCCTGCGTCCGGCCGAGCCCGGAAAAGACAGCCGCATCCTCCTGCAGCTCGCGACCCATACCTATAACGCCTACAACAACTGGGGCGGCTCGAGCGTCTACGCCTACCACGGCCGTGCCGGGCTGCAGGGCCACCGCGTCTCCGAGCTCCGTCCGCCCGCCTCGCAATTCGGCAAGTGGGAACTCGCCTTTGTCGTCTGGGCCGAAGAGAACGGCTACGCGATCGATTACGCCACTAACCTCGATCTCGAACTGCGTCCCGAAATCGTGAAGCCCTACAAACTCGTCCTCAGTCTCGGCCACGACGAATACTGGTCGACCCCGATGCGCGACACCGTCGAAGGATTCGCCGCCGCCGGTGGAAACGTGGCCTTCTTTTCCGGCAACACCTGCTGCTGGCAGATCCGCTGGGAGCCTGAAACGAAGTCTTTTGTCTGCTGGAAGCAATGGTTCAATCAGGATGAACTTTTTGATCCCACCGCCGAGAAAATCCCAACCCTTTCGACCCTGTGGAGTCACCACCTTGTCGGGCGAACCGAGAACAGTCTCACCGGAGTCGGCTTCATTCACGGCGGGTATCACAAGAGCCACGGCCAGTACATGGACGGTAGAGGCGCCTTCAAAACCCATCGCCCCGACCACTGGCTTTTTGAAAACACCGGTCTCGCCGCAGGACAGGAATTCGGAGGCAAGGACACCATCGTCGGCTACGAGTGCGACGGGTGCGAGCTCGAGTGGCGCGACGGACTCCCCTTTCCCACGCACCGTGACGGCACGCCGAAAACCTTTACCGTCCTCGCGACCGCCCCGGCAAAGTGGGCGCCCGGCGACAGCTGGTGGTATGAGGAGTGGCCCGGACCCGATCACGAAGGCAACGCCGTCCTCGGGCTCTATACCACCGAAGGCGGCGGCACCGTCGTCACGAGCGGCACGACTGACTGGGCGCACGGGCTCTCGGGCAAAGATCCCGTCGTCATGCAGATCACAAAGAATGTGATGGAGAGGCTGGGTAAGTGACTGGCGAGCGAGCCGGGAGATGAACAGCGAAAATCAGAGGGGAACTCCGCCTTACGTTCACTTGGCAGTCGCTGGTGCTCCATTATTCTTTTTGGGCTGCGCCTTTCTATTGAGTTGGATTGATCCCGAAAGTAAAAATCTCTTTCTCGCCCAGATCGTGATTTACACTTCCGTTTTTGCGATGCTTTACGGAATAGCCCTGGGGGTCCGGTGTCTTCTGACGCGTCGATCGAACAGAAAGTGATTCATCTAAACTCCTTAATCTCCCCTCTCGCCCCTCCTTGTTTTGTCTCAAGGAAGAGGGACATTCCTGTCCCTCTCACCTCACCCCGCTTAGCAAACCATGCCCCTCCCCCTCATCGCCGTCACCATGGGAGACCCCGCCGGAGTCGGTCCCGAGGTCTGCCTGCAACTCCTCGCCAATAAAGAAGTCCGCGAATTCGCCACCCCCCTGGTCTTCGGCGATCTCGCGATCCTGCGCCGCTGCGCGGAAAAGACCGGACTCCCCTTGCCTGAACCCACTTTGGTCCGCGACCTAACCCTCTTTGATGACACCGATTTCGGACCCGGCGTGGTGAGCGCCAGAACCGGGGCCGCCGGTTACGGGTATGTTCTGGCCTCGATCGAGGCCGCTCTCGCCGGGGAAATAGCCGGAGTCGCGACCGCACCGCTCAACAAGGAGGCTCTCCGGGCTGCCGGCGTGCTCTATCCCGGCCACACGGAAATCTTTGCCGATAAAACAGGGGCAAAACGATCCTGCATGTTTCAATACAGCGACGAGGTCCGCGCGAGTTTTGTCACCGTCCACTGCGGTTACGGAGAAGTCCCCGCCCTGCTCACGGTGGAGCGCATCCTCGACGTCATCGAACTCACCGCCGACGCGATGCAACGCATCCGCGGTACAACACCGCACCTTGCCGTTCTCGGACTGAATCCCCACGCCGGCGAGCACGGGCTCTTCGGCAACGGCGAAGAGGAAAAGATCATCATCCCCGCGATCGAAGCGGCGCGGGCGCGGGGTATTTCCATTGAAGGTCCGCTCCCGCCCGACACCGCTTTCATCCCGGCGAAGCGACGCAGCACCGATGCCTTCATTTGCATGTATCACGACCAGGGCCACATCCCGCTCAAGGCGCTCGCCTTTGACACCGCCGTGAACACGACGCTCGGACTCCCCATCATCCGTACGAGCGTGGACCACGGGACCGCCTGTGACATCGCGTGGCAAGGCAAGGCAAAAGGCAGCAGCCTCGTCGAGGCCGTGCGACTCGCCGCAAAGATGAGCGTTACACCCTCTATATGAGTATAAAACTTCTCTCCCTCATTCTCTTTCTCCCGGCGCCTTTCCTCACTGCCGCGACTCATGATACACCCGCCGCCGCTATTGAGCAGGCCCATGACGAGATGTGGCGGCGCTTCGTCGACGACTACGGCATCATCGTCGATTTCACTGATCTCGACGGCACCGTCAACCTGCCCACCCCCGAAGAATGCCGCGAGGGCAAACCGAATGCACTCGGTTGGTTCCAGCCCATCGAGAACGGAGCCATGTTTAACGGTCTCTACATGGACGCGGTGGTGAACCGCTGGCGACAGACCAAGTTCGAATCCGATGCGGCAAAAGCGCGGCGACTCATGGAGGGGCTGCTGCTGCTCAATTCGATCAGCAAAGTAAAGGGTTTCGTAGGACGAGGCGTCAGCACGGACGGCGTCTCCCACTACCCGATGGGATCGAACGACCAGACCGGCCCCTGGATTATCGGGCTCTGGCGCTATTACAAGTCGGGCATCGCCACGGCGGAGGAAAAGGAACGCATCAAAAAGCACCTCGTCAACACCGTCACGGCGATCGAGGCTCTCAACTGGAGAATGCCGGCCGAGGCACCCTACGGAACGCGCGGGACTTTCGAAGGCTTCCATTTTGAAGAGGCCAGCCGGCTCCTCTTGACGATGAAGCTGATGTTCCTCCTCACCGGCGATGAGACCTGGCAGACGAAATACCTCGCCGAAGGCAGAGAGAAGGACCCCGAGTCGGGATTGACCAAGCTCGAGATCTGCGGGCGCGGCATGAAATACTTTTACGCCAAAACCCATACCTGGACTTCGTGCGTCGCCGTCGCGGCATTGCGCATCCTCTGGGAACTCGAGGATGATGCCGCGTTGAAGACGATCTTTGCCGACGGACTCCGGGCCAGCGCACGCCTCGCAGCGGAGAGCCTGCCACTCGCCGAAAGATTCGATCACAAAGATGGCACGATCTTC
>DIVG01000090.1 GCA_002422425.1 Akkermansiaceae bacterium UBA6138
TTCAATTGAGGATCAATGAGTCCCTCCGGTAGGGCGATGAGTTCGGGAACGCGGCACGAGCTCCCCCGCATTCTCATAATCCTGCCATCGGGCCCAATCTCGACGCGGCGATTCCCGGCAATACGGTCGACCTTCGCCTCGGCCGCGGCGACGTGGGTGAGCGGCCGGGCTTTGGGGAGCGCCTCCTTCACCGCCGCCTTGCCGCGCTCGAGGCAGTCGCGGAAAAAGCCGAGGTCGATGATCTGCATCCCGGCGTTTTGCGCGGCGATCAGCTTCTCGCTCTCGAGGCAGACAAAAGGCGCGTCGTGCTGGTGGACGCATTGCACCGCGACACGGTCAGGAGTGGTCCCGGCCGCTTCGGCGAGGGCGGTGCGCCATTGGACGTGGGCGTCGTTGAGCAGGCCCGTCCAATCGACCGAGCAGATCACGATGGGATCCCCTGCCCCGAGGATGACAAAGCCGATCGCCTCGAGCGGGTCATCCACCGACTTCACCGGCGTGATCCACCCGCCGCAGAGCGGATGACCGCTCGGCGGGGTGACGTCGTAGCGGAAGGGCGCGATGCGGAAATCGCCCGCGGCAAAGGCGTCGGGCAGCAGCGGCAACGAGGCCCCGGCGGCGAGCGAAGTGCCGAGCCAGCGGCGGCGGGTGAGGGTGCGTGGGCGGTTCATGAGGAGAGACTAGCGGAAAGGGCGCGCATTGATCACCCGCGCCATCGCGTAGAGTCGGGGCCAAGGAGGGGCGACATTCCTGTCGCCCGGCTCATCTGATCCGAAGCCCCGGCAGGTCGAGGAACAGCAATGTCCCTCCTCCTTGAGCAGGTCACTCCACCTTCAACATCCCCTCAAGGTTGGCAATATTCGCCTTCATCACACTTAACCAGTCACCCTCACCGGGCACATTGGCACCGGGTGCAAAGACGACGCTCTTCAGCCCGAGCCCTTCGACGGCGGCGATGTTCTCCGCGGTAGGCTCGCCTTCCCAGATCATCCAGGCGGCGGGATGTTTCGCGAGGATCTTTTTGAGCGCGGCGAGGTCTTTGTCCTCGATTTTCATTTCAGGCTCCCACTCGATCGCTTCGATATTAAGGCCGTAGGCGCGGGCGAGATACTGGTAGATGGGATGCGAGGCAACGAGCGGCTGATCGCCCCACTTTTCACCGAATGATTTCATCGCGGCGTCGAGAGCGTCGAGGTCAGACTCCAGCGCGGCCAGATTTTCATCGATCTTCGCGGAGGAATCGGGCTGCGCCTTCTTGAAACGTTCGGCGATGGCCCCGGCCTGTTCCGCCGCCTGGGAAAAATCGATCCAGGTGGTGAAGGCAGTCCCGGCATGGGAGTGGACGGTGCCGTCGCCATGGCGGTGCTCTTTGCCCTTTGTCTTAATATAGCGCTTCGCAAAGGACTTCGAGGTATCCACCATCTTCGACGAGGGCAGCGAGACGGTCTTCATCCATTTCTCGTAATCGGCTCCGTTACGGAGAATGAGATCGGCCTTTTGAAAGGCGGTGAGGGCGTCGTCCCCCGGCTTCCAGAAAGCCGGATCGACCTCCGGATCGACGAGGTAGTGACGCTCGAAGGACTCCGTCGCAAGTCGAGTCGCGAAGTAGTGGAGCGGGTAGTTCACGGATTGAACGACAGTCTTTTCCTCGCCGCGCAGGCCGGTGACACCAAGGAGAAGGGTCGCACCGCAGAGGAGGGAGCGAAGAGATATTTTCATGAGGGTGAGGTGAGGGTTCGGATTATTCAAAGTTCAGAAGAAGGTTCTTCCTGATTGCGCATGAAGTCGGCAACCTGGGCAAAAAACGCTGCGAGATGGGGACGCGCCGCAACATCCAGCTCAACTTCGTCCATCGCGGTATCCATGAGCTCAAGCCAGCGATCCCGCTCGGCCAGGCCGATGCGAAAAGGCAAGTGTCGCATGCGCAGTCGCGGATGCCCGCGCTGGATGAGGTAGCGGTCGGACCCGCCGAAGCGAAAGATGAGAAAGTCGCAGAGTCGCTTTTCCGAACCCTCCCAGTCGTCGTCGGGATACATCGGGCCAATGATCGCGTCGGTCCGGACCCGGCGGTAAAAGGCGGCGGTGAGGGCGGCAAATCCGTCCTCACCTAGTGCCTGCATGACGATGGCTTCCATGGATACGCTCGCTCCTTCGGGTGTCATTGGTTCTCGAAAACCTGAAGATGCTCTCTCCCTCTAACGGCGGCAACAAGGAAGATCCCACGCACGAGTTTACCATGATCACCTACCTTATTGAGGCTTGATTTCCCTTTACGGGACGCATTAGTTTAATGGAGATTTTAATAAAATTCCCTGCCCATGAAACGCCGCGTCCTTTTGCCCCTGCTCACGTCGAGTCTTCTCGCCACCTCTCCCGCGTTCGCCGATGCGATGAAGAGCCAGCTTTACAAGGACCTCGTCGTCCCTGTGCTTGAGGCGAAATGCAACAGCTGCCACGGTGCCGAAAAGCCCAAGGGCAAGCTCAGCCTCATCTCCATCGAAGCCATTCTCAAAGGCGGCAACGAAGGTCCCTCGGTCGTCGCCGGAAAGGTGGACGAAAGCCCCCTCCTCCAGCGCGTCTACCTGCCTCTCAGTGACGACGAGCATATGCCGCCGGAGGACAAGGATCAGCTCACTGAGCAGGAAACTGCGGTGCTCGCCTTCTGGATTCAGAGCGGAGCGAAGGGCACCGGAACGGTCGCCGAATTCAAGCCCGACGAGAAAGCCACCGCCGCTCTAAATCACGTCCTCGGGAATCTTCCCAGGGTCGAGGAAAAGATCACCAAAGCAGATGCGCCCAAGGCAGACCCTGCCATGGACAAGCTCGTCGCCGAGACGATCGGACAGGTCGAAAAGACCGGCGCCTCGCTCATGGCGATCGCACAGGACACGCCCGAACTCCGCTTCAGCGCGCTGAATGTGAGCAAGGAGTTTTCAGACGACCAGCTCGCCGCCCTCAAACCGGTCTCGGCACGAGTAAAGTGGGTCGATCTCGCCCGCACCAAAGTGAGCGACAAAGGTCTCGCTCACCTCTCCGGAATGGGCAATCTCACCCGTCTCCACCTCGAGAACACCGGCATCACGGACGCGGGGCTTGACTCGCTCAAGGGTTTAACCAAACTGGAATACCTGAACCTTTACGGCACCCAGGTGACCGACGCGGGGATCGAGAAGCTCGCCGGGCTGAAGAATCTAAAGAAGCTCTTTATCTGGCAAACCAAAGCCACCGACGCCGGAGCCGCCAAGCTCGCCGCCGCGCTCCCCGGGATCGATATTAATACCGGTTGGAAAGCACCTCAGGCGGAACCTGTAGCCCTCGCCGCGAACACCACTCCCGCGCCAGCCGCCCCTGCTCCGGCGAAACCCGCCACGCCCCCTTCGCCAGCGCCGGCTGCTCCCGCTACCCCTGCGCCGGCGGCAAAACCGGTCACTCCTCCCGCACCGGCCCCCGCGCCGAGCACTCCTCCCGCACCGGCAAAGCCGACTCCTGCTCCNNGCTCCGGCGGGGGACCCAATGTTCGCGAAGGCCGTCGCCGAAGTCCAGACGGCGGCGAACGAGGCGGCCAAGCGGGCGGCCCAGGCAAAAGCGGATTTCGACGCGGCGATCAAGACGGTCGACGAGGCAACCAAGCGTGCCGAGGCTCTGAAGGCGAGCTCGGAAAAAGCCGCTGCCGTTGCCACCGAGACCAAGGCCGCTCTCGATCAACTCCAGAAAGCCGTCGAGACGAGCAAGAAATGATGGCTGACGCGCCAGTCGGTTTTCAAAAAAGCCGGGGTCGATGATCCCGGTTTTTTTGTTTTAGCCGGGGTCTGCGAATCCGAGGTCGGGCGGGCGAGGTAGCTTGCGCGTAAGTTCCGGGTTCTCCGGTAGGGAAGCACCGCCGGGGCGTCCGCCGCGATGTTTAACCCTCAAACGGCGGACGGTTCTGCGAACCGTCCCTACCGCGCTTTGCGTCGAAGATGGCCGTCCCTCATTTCATTCCAGAACATGACCTCAATCCCGAGCCGCTCTCGAACCACTCACCGGTTCGCAACGCTCTGCCGCATGCGATCGACGCTGCTGGAAAGGGCCTCAAGATGCTCGCGGGTGAGGCGTAGCGTTTGATTGAGCTCATTGAGCGCCTCGCGGGCATTGCTGGCATGAAGATGATGTTGGTCCTTCGATTCACCCCCGAAAGGGACGACGTTCATCACCCCCTCATCCAGCGCATTTTCATCGATGCCGCCTTCGAAAGGACGCATCGCATTTTCGAGCCTGCTCTGGATTCGCACGACACGCTCCGAGATCTGGTGCTTCAGTTCCTCCGCGTGACTCACGAGCTTTACCTCAAGATTCGCGAGGCGGGACTCGATCATCGCCACGCGCTCTTCCTCACTCGCAGGTGTCCCGTCCGCTCGCCGCGGAGTTCGCGCGACATCTGTCACTTGCCTTGCCTCGGATGCGGAAGAAAATGGTACGCGAATCATCAGATAAAACGGATTTTTCGGAATTTACTAAAAAATTCATAAATATCAATATTTAAAACATCTTTAGTAAATTTCAGCGTCCGCCGGGCTGGCTTGACATCGCCTCGATCCATCGGAAAATGCGGCCGAGGAATCCCTATTTACCAAGTTCCCGACCAGATCTGATGAGAATTGCTTTTTTGACCGCCGGGGGAATTGCTCCCTGCCTTTCCGCTTCTATTGGAGGCCTGATTGAACAGTACAACACCCTCGCCCCGGAAGCGGACCTGATGGGCTACCTCAACGGCTATCAGGGACTTCTTCTGGGAAATTCCTACCACTTCCCCAGACAGGTTCGGGAAAACGCTGCGATCTTCTACAATTTCGGTGGCAGCCCGATCGGGAACAGCCGGGTGAAATTGACCAACGTCGAGGACTGCACGAAACGCGGCCTCGTCAAGCCGGGTGAAGACCCCCTCAAAGTCGCGGCCGAGCGGCTCCAGGCGGACAAAGTCGATATCCTCCACACGATCGGCGGAGACGATACCAATACGACGGCGGCTGATCTTGCCAGGTATCTCCACGACCACGGCTACAACCTCACGGTTGTCGGACTGCCCAAGACGATCGATAACGACGTGTATCCCATCAAGCAAACTCTCGGAGCCTGGACTGCGGCGCACCAGAGCGCACGCTTTTTCCGAAACGTCGCCAACGAGAACACCACCAGTGCCCGCCAGCTCATCATACACGAGGTCATGGGGCGCCACTGCGGCTGGCTCACGGCCCGCGCCGCCTACGATTATCATGAGAGCCTGCATCAGTATGACTGGCTCCCCGATGCGCTCCTCCACCAGCTGCGATGGGACGTCGATGCTGTCTGGGTTCCCGAGATGGAGATCGATATGGAAGAGGAAATCGAACGCCTCAATGCGAAGATGGACGAACACGACAGTGTGAATATTTTCCTCAGCGAAGGTGCCGGGCTCGACAACATTATCACTGAAATGAAAGCGAAGGGACAGGAACCTGCCAAAGATGCCTTTGGTCACTACCGTCTCGATTCCGTCAACGTCGGTCAGTGGTTCGCAGGCCAGCTCAAGGAAAAACTCGGGGCCGAGAAATTCCTCGTGCAGAAAAGCGGTTACTTCGCCCGAAGCGCCGCCCCCAACGCGGACGATCTTGAACTTATCAAAGCCAGCTGTGCCCAAGCGGCGAAGTCCGCTCTTGAGGGGGTTAGCGGTGTCGCCGGTCTTGATGAGGAAAACGGCGATATCATGAGCACGATCGCCTTTCCCCGTATCAAGGGCGGCAAGCCCTTCGACATCGACGAGAGCTGGTTCACGAATCTCCTTGTCGAGATCGGCCAACCAAAAGGCCGGCGTATCGAAGCACATTGACCGGTCGCCGGAAACAGCGCAAACGCTTTGCCGCGTTGACTCGAAGGCGACGGCGAGAACGATACTGGAGTCCCCTCCCCCGTCCGGAGCGAAGCGTTCGGGCGAGTCAGATGGGCGGGGGTGAGGTCTTGAGGAATCAATTCCTCCAACACTGCCGTCGCTAAGCCATTTGACACTTCGGCTGCGGCGGTTACAGTTGCGCCGCCTCAGCGTCGAGGCTGTTTCTTGCCGTCTTGCCCCGCAGAGTTTCAGCCTGTCCCGCTTTTCGCCGGACCGCGTCTGCCACCTCTTCCCACGTTTTCTACAACTCAACATCGGATTATCCCAACGAGCTATGCCCACAACAAAACCCGCGAAAAAAACCGCCTCGAAATCAGGCAACAAGAAGGCACCTGCAGGTGCGGAAAAACTCGTCTATTTCTTCGGCGGCAAACATGCTGACGGAGACGGCAGGATGAAACCGCTCCTGGGCGGTAAAGGCGCCAATCTCGCCGAGATGTCCCTCATTGGTCTCCCCGTGCCCGCCGGGATGACAATCACGACCGAGGTTTGCAACTACTACTACGCGAACGGTCTCAAGTGGCCCTCCACGCTCCAGAAGCAGATCGAGGAGAACATCGCCAAGATCGAAAAGGTCATGGGCAAAAAGTTCGGGGACCTCGAGAACCCGCTTCTTCTTTCGGTCCGCTCCGGCGCGCGCGATTCCATGCCCGGCATGATGGACACGATTTTGAACCTCGGCATCAACGACGCCGTGGCCGAGTCACTCGCCAAAAAGACCGGCAACCCCACCTTTGCCTGGGATAGCTACCGCCGCTTCCTCCAGATGTTCGGCGAAGTCGTCATGGGCGTCGAGCAGCACGCTCACGAACATCACGATCCCTTCGAAGTGATTCTCGACACGGCCAAAGCGATGCGCGGAGTAAAAAACGACTCCGACATGAATCTTGAGGAGCTGAAATTCGTTGTCGCCGGGTTCAAGGCCCTCATCAAAGATCGCACCGGTAAGGACTTCCCCGAAGATCCCATGGAGCAGCTTGTCGGCTCCGTAAATGCCGTTTTCAACTCCTGGCAGAACGACCGCGCCAAGGTTTATCGTCAGAAATACGGTATCCCCGCCGAGTGGGGCACCGCCGTGAACGTGCAGGCGATGGTCTTCGGTAATACCGGCAAAAAGTCGGGGACCGGTGTGGCCTTCACCCGCGATCCCGCGACCGGTGAGAACGTCTTCTACGGCGAATACCTCATCGATGCCCAGGGCGAAGATGTCGTCGCCGGCGTGCGCACCCCGAAGCAGGTCCGCGACCTCGCCAAAGACCTCCCGAACTCCCACAAAGAGCTCCTCAACGTCCGCTCGATTCTAGAGAAACACTTCCGCGACGTGCAGGACATCGAGTTCACCATCGAAGATGGTAAGCTCTGGATGCTGCAGACCCGCACCGGCAAGCGCACCGGTTTCGCCGCCGTGAACATCGCCATCGACATGGTGAGAGAGAAGCTCATCACCAAAGAAGAGGCGATCCTCCGCATTCCCGCCGATGATCTTAGCCACCTCCTCGCCCCCATCTTCGATGCGGCTGATGAGAAAAAGGCAAAGAAAATGGGCTCGGGTCTCCCGGCCGGTCCCGGCGCCGCTTCGGGCAAGATCTATTTCTCGGCGGAAGACGCCGTCGCCGCTCAGGCGCGCGGTGAAAAGGTCATGCTCGTCCGCATGGCCACGTCACCGGAAGACCTTCGCGGCATGATCGCCGCCGAGGGCATTCTCACGACCGAGGGCGGTGCTTCGTCCCACGCGGCCCTCGTGGCCCGTCAGATGGGCAAGATCTGTGTCTGTGGTGCCCACAGCATGACAATCGACTACGGGAAGAAGACGCTCTCCGGAAACGGGATCACTCTCAAGCAGGGTGACTTCCTTTCCCTCAACGGCTTCGTCGGCAACGTCTACGCCGGAGAGATCAAGTCCTCCCCGTCCCAGGTCATCCAAGGCCTCATCGAAGGCAAAGCCGCCGCGAAGAAGTCTGACACTTACAAAAAGTTCGTCGAGCTCATGGAGTGGACCGACAAGTATCGCAAGCTCGGTGTCCGCACCAACTCCGATACCCCCGGTCAGGTTCGCCAGGCGATCCTCTTTGGCGGCGAAGGCATCGGTCTGACCCGCTCCGAGCACATGTTCTTCGAAGGCAACCGCATCGACGCTGTCCGCGAAATGATTCTCGCCGACGACGACGCCGGACGCGCCAAGGCCCTGGTGAAAATCAAAGCCTTCCAGAAGAAGGACTTTATCGGGATCTTCGAAGCTCTCGAAGGCCGCCCCGCCACGATCCGCCTTCTTGATCCTCCGCTTCACGAGTTCATCGGCACGATGGACGCCGATCAGATCAAGGACCTTTCCGCGAAAATCGGCATGTCGGCTCCGGACATCAAGAAGCGGATCCACTCGCTCCACGAAGAGAACCCCATGCTCGGTCACCGCGGTTGCCGTCTCGGCATCAGCTACCCGGCCGTTACTGCCGCACAGGTTGAGGCCATCCTCGAAGCGGCGGCCGAAGTGCAGGCCAAGGGCATCAAGGTGCTCCCCGAGATCATGGTTCCCCTCGTCGCTTACGCCCGTGAGCTTGAGCTCCAAAAGCAGGTCATCGACGCCGCCGCCGAAGGGGTGCGTCAGAAGTATGGCCTAAAGAAAAGTGAACTCAAGTACACCGTCGGCACCATGATCGAGATCCCGCGCGCCGCGATCACCGCTGACAAAGTGGCAGAGCACGCCGAGTTCTTCTCTTTCGGAACGAACGACCTTACCCAGACCGGTCTAGGCCTCAGCCGCGATGACTCGTCCTCCTTCCTCCCCACCTATCAGGATGCGGAGATCATGAACACCAACCCCTTCGCCAGCCTCGATCAGGATGGTGTCGGCCAGCTGGTCAAGATGGGAGTCGAGCGCGGCCGCGCCACCAAGCCGAAACTCAAGATCGGTATCTGCGGTGAACATGGCGGTGATCCGGAGTCCGTGAAGTTCTTCCACCGCACCGGACTCGATTACGTTTCCTGCTCACCCTTCCGTATCCCGATCGCCCGCCTCGCCGCCGCCCAGGCAGCGCTTGAGGAAAAAGGGGTGGCGAAGAAGAAGTAATCGTCTTCCGTGAGCGTCCTCGTGACGTTTGATTTCCGAAAAGGCGGTCTCGCAGGGGACCGCCTTTTTTGTGCTTTTCCCGAGGAGCGGAATCGGTTGACTACCCCTTCCCCACTCCCGACACTCTTCGTTCTCCATGGCCGCGCTTTCCCTTCCCCCCGACTACCCGCGCATCCGGCAAGTTGGCAGTTTTGACGAGCTGATTTCGACCCCTTTTGGTGACGGAGTCAACGCGCTCTGCTGGCCTCGCACGCTGCCGGGAGACTTTGGCGAAGTCGTCCGGCATCTCTCGCTCGACGACGATCTCACCACCCTCGATGAAGAAATGCTTCTCGCCCTTCCTCTCGGCGAAGGCGGAAAACCGGCTATCGCGATTCTCATCGAAGATCTTCGTCGTCTCCGCGATTGCGAACTCGATCCCGTTCTGAACGCGATCACCGCCTACCCGCGCGACGAGCCCCCCGGGGCGATCCCCGTCGACGTCTACTCGTTCCACGCCGACAGTGCTCCGGTCGCGGCAGAGACCTGGCTTTGCACCTACCACGGAGCCCCTAGCGAAGGCCTCCGCAATGACGAGGCCGTGCGGCGTATCGACCTGCCCGGAATGCGGGAGATTCTGCTCGCCGAGTATGGCGACGCGGACGACGAGGGCTTTACCGGCTATCTCGCTGAGCAGTGCTACGACCTCCACTACGCTCCCCTTCGCTTCGCAGAGCCCTTCAGCTTCGGAATCGGCCACCTCTGGCGCATCGCCGTCGATTACCCCGGCAGTCCCGTTCCGCCCTGCCTCCACCGGGCACCGGAGACCCGTCCGGGAGATTCGGTGAGACTGCTCCTCATTTCGTGAAATCCCCTCCGATGAAGCTTGAAGATTTCATCTCCAGACGTCTCCGGTTGGGACGTCGCTCGTCCCGCGCTCTGATCCTCGACGGCAAAGTCACACATGGGGGCGCGGTGACCGGCGACCATCGTCGCGAGGTCAACCGCTTCGACGAAGTCAGTGTCGCCGGAGAGATCATCCAACGGTCCCTACCCCGGCTTTACCTGATGTTGCACAAGCCGGCCGGCGTCCTCAGCGCCACGAGCGATCGCGAGCACCGCACCGTCCTCGACCTCATTGATCACCCTGACAAAGCGACCCTCCATCTTGCCGGACGTCTCGACCGCAGCTCCACCGGACTCATCCTGCTGAGCAATGACGGGGAATGGTCCGAATCCCTCACCCTTCCCGGCCGGAAGGTGGAAAAAAGTTACCTCGTCGAGACCGACCGTCCCGTCCCGCCCGAGGCCGTGGCCCGTTTTTCCGAAGGGTTCCATTTTCCGACCGAGGGCATCACCACGCTCCCCGCCCGGCTTGAGATCCTTGCACCCGACCGGGCCCGCGTCACTCTGCTTGAGGGTCGTTATCACCAGATCAAGCGGATGTTTCACCGCCTTGATGGCATAAGACTGCGCTCCCTCCATCGCGAGCGTATCGGGCCGCTCACCCTGCCGGTCGATCTGCCGCCCGGGCAATGGAGACCGCTCACCGCCGCGGAACTCGACGCCTTAACCGCGCCGCAAGCCCCACTGTCTTCCGGAATCGATTGACGAGCCATTCTTCTGTCTTAACCGTATCCCAACCCAACCAACCATGAAAAACCTCACCTTCATCTGCTCCGCTCTTCTCATCCTCACCGGCCTCATCGGCTACTTTGCCTGGGAGGCAATCGGCGCGACGAAACAATCATTCACTTCGCTGATCCCGACATTCGTTGGCGTCCTCATGCTCATCGGCGGGGTTATCGCGCTGAAAAAGAACATGCTGGGCATGCACATCGCCGTGACCTTTTCCCTCCTCGGCACCTTGGCAGGACCAGTTCGCCTCGTCCCCGGCTTCATCAAGGGCACAGTCGACTTTGCCGACGCCGCTCCCAAACTTATCTTCGTGATGACGGTGATCTGCCTCTTTTTCACGGTGATGGCGGTGCGCTCGTTTATCGCCGCACGACGCGCCCGCGGCTGATTGCCTTTCCTTGCCAAAATTTACCGGCGGCTCGCCGGGAATCGGGTTCTCAACCGGTTCCGCGAGCCGTTTTGATTACCCCGTTAAAAAGGCGATTTTTCTTCTTGATATTGGGAACGATTCTCATTAAAGGTATGACAGGTTTTTACCGCTTACCTCCTATGACCATTAATCCACAACACCTCACGCGGATCGCTCTCGCAGGGATCATCGCTTCCGCCCTGAACCTTTCCCGGGCTCAGGAGACCAACCCGGCCCCCGTCATCGACGACGCCACGAGCGAACTCGTCGCCACCGTAGTGGAATCCGCAGCTCCCCCCACCCCAAGCGTGAGGCCGGCGACGGTTTCCCGGCCGGCCGAGGTCGAGATTTACAGTACGATCGAACCCGAGATCATTACGGGAGCGGCCGACGGAACGGCCTCCCTTCCGGGGTCCAGCTACTTTGTGACGGGCTCGGAGATTCGTGAACAGAACTACACCAATGTGAATCGCGTCCTGGCCAAAGTCCCAGGCGTTTATGTCCGCGAGGAAGACGGAGCCGGTCTCTTCCCGAATATCTCCATCCGGGGCGTCGATGGCACCCGCAGCGAGAAGATCACGATCATGGAAGACGGTATTCTCCAGGCACCGGCCCCCTATTCAGCCCCGGCAGCCTACTATTCACCGAACATCGCACGTATGGCCGGAGTCGAGATTCTGAAGGGTTCCAACCAGGTAGCCTACGGCCCGAACACGACGGGGGGCGTCATCAATTTCCTCTCCACCCCGATTCCCGAACACGAACAGTTCTACCTGCGCTCCACCTATGGCAGCAACGCGACCGCCCTTGTCCACTCGCACTACGGCGACACCATCGAGACAGAGACGGGCAAATTCGGTTACCTTGCCGAGATCTTTCACAAACAATCCGACGGTTTCCGGACGATCGAGCCGGGACTGGGAATCCCCCGCTCTGACATGACGGGCTACACCTTCATCGAGCCGATGATCAAATTTTCCTGGGAGCCCAATTCCGCGGTCAAACAAAAATGGGAGTTCAAATACGGCTACACCGATGCAGACGCCGACGAAAGCTACCTCGGTCTTACCGAAGCGGACTTCGCCACCAATCCCTACCGTCGCTACGCCGGATCCTATCTCGACAACATCGTCACCGAACAACACCGCAGCTACCTGAAATACAGCATTGCCGCGACCGATGACCTCGACCTGAGAGTCGTCGGCTATTTCAATAACTTTGAACGCGACTGGTTCAAAATCCGGGCAGTCAACGGAGCCTCCCTTCACACGACGCTCGGTCCGACCGGCAATCCCGCGAACCTCGCCGTGTTGCGAGGAGAGGCCCCGGGAACCCTCAACTATCGCCACAACCTGCGTTTTTACGAGGCCTACGGACTTCAGTTTTCCGGCGACTATCGCTTCGAAACAGGGGAGATCGACCACACCCTCAACTTTGGCGTCCGCGAGCATCGCGATCAGGTGCGCCGCTTCGAGGAAAACACCAATGTGGTCACTGACGGCAGCGGAGCGTCCCCGACAATTATCAACTTCGGTCCGGGGAGCGCGGGGCACGGTCTTGAGAGAGTTGCGGCCACAGCGGTATGGCTGAAGGACGACATTGAGATCGGACCGCTCACCGTCACCCCCGGCCTGCGCTACGAGAAGCTGCGCCAGAACTACACCGACTATCAGTCGAATGATTCCTACCTTGTCACCGAAGCGGGCAACGGAATGACAGACTTCGTAGTGGCTGGGGTGGGTCTCTCCTACGAGCTGAACGAGCAAAATACAATCTTCGGCGGCATTCACGAAGGAGTTGCCGTCTCCTCCCCGAAGAACTCGGTGCGGCCTGACTCCAACGGCTTCGTTGTAGAGCCGGAGAACAGCCTCGGTTTTGAGCTCGGTGCGCGCCATCGCAGCGGAAACTTCAATGCGGAAGTGATCGGATTTCTGAGCGACTTCGACAACATTATCAGCTCGCAGGCCGGGCTCGGCTTGGGAGGCGAGCCCACAAGGAATGCCGGGCGTGCCACGGTCCAGGGGGTGGAAGCTCTCGTAAGCTTCGATCCGAACCAGGGCAGGAGCCTGAGAACGCCGCTCTTCCTGAGCGCGACGTGGACGGACACGAGACTTCACGACATCCTCTCCGGGGGGGGCGGGGAAAACATTTACGGCGACGGTGCCGGAGGCCCCGGGATCGACGGTGCCGAACTGCCCTACATTCCTGAATGGAAGCTCTCCACCGGAGTCAGCCTCGAAACCGACGAATGGGGGATCGATCTCGTGGCCTCCTACGTCAGCGACACGTTCGGCACCGCCCTCAACTCCCCTGTTCAGGTAAACTCGTCCCGCCAAGGCATCGTCGATGGCGGGATCATCATCGATCTGGGCACCCACTACCGGATCAATGACCGCACCAAACTGATCGGGGGCGTGCATAACCTCTTCGAGGAGGTCATGATCACCAGCCGCGTCCCCGAAGGTGCCCGCGTCAACGCTCCCCGCGAGTTTTACATCGGATGCGAGATCCTCTGGGAACCCCGCGATACCCCTATGGGCGGTAAGCGGGTCGTCGCCAAGTAATCCAGCGACTGCAAAACCCTGAAAAATATGCCCTCGTCTCTGTCCGGAAAACAGTTTCCCGGCAGAGACGTTTTTCGTTTCCGCTCTTGACATATAATTGAGAATGCTTCTCATTAGCGAGATGCGATCCTCCTGCCTCACCGCCTACCTCTTTTCTTCCGCGCTCTTTGCAACGGCAGCTGGCTTTCCGCTCGCAGCGCAGGAATCATCGGCCCTTGATGCCTCCCTTCCAAAGTCATCCGAGCTACAGACCAGGCTGGAACAGTGGGTTAAAACCCGTCAGCTGATCAGCGAAGAAAGCGCCGCATGGACCGCTGAGAAGGCCACCCTTGCCGGGCTGAACGAAGTCCGTCTTCGCGAGTCCGGCCAACTCGATGAATTCATCGCGGCGGCCGGAGATCGTGTGACCGAGATCGATGGAAAGCGGGCTGCCCTTTCCAAAGAGGAATCTGATCTGAAAACCTGGCGTAGAGAGATGGAGAAACAGGTCGCTGCACTCGAATCGCGGATCCGCCCGCTCCTCCCGCGATTTCCCGCCCCTCTTAAGGGAAAAGTAGAGGAAGCCATCATTCGGCTGGAGTCCCCCGATCCTGATCAGCCTCTCCAAAACCGGACCCGGGACATCCTTCTCGTGCTCCAGGCCTATCTCGACTTCCAGCGCAGCGTCACGGTAGAATCGGACATCCGCGAAGTGACCGGGGCCCGCCGTGAGCTTCACATTCTTTATCTCGGAATGGGACAGGCATGGTATGTCGATAACGAGGGTAAATACAGCGGCTATGGGGTTCCCTCTGCCAGCGGCTGGAGCTGGACCGAAGATAACTCCATCGCCTCACGCGTTCGAACAGCGATTGACATCCAGGCTCGCCGCGTCGCCCCCGCCTTTGTCGAATTGCCACTCGCCAAGGTCAGCCCCGGTAGTGTTCCGGAGACGAAATGATGAAATATCTGATCCTTTCCCTCCTTCTTGGTGGCGTCGTCTTCACCAGGGTGACCGCGCAGGAACCCCTTCCTGCAGAGACCGCGACTAAAACGGCCCCTCCTCACGGTAGCACCGATCCCGCCCGGGCCTATCGAGATGCCGCCGACTCACTCGATCAGGATCTCAGAAGTGCCCTCGACGAACTCGCCGCCCTGCGCGCCGTCATCGCCGCAGAGAAACCCGCCATCGCCACCGAGTCGAACCGCGTGGCGGCCGATCTCAGAGAAAAGCGTCGCCAGTCCGAGATAGCACGCACCGCGAAAGACGCGACCGAGGCGGCGTTCGAAAAAACAGAGAACGATCTGAAAATCTGGCGCGACGAACGGGCCTACCTCGAAAGTCTCGTTCTCGACTTCCGAAAGACTCGCGAGGCCTCCTTCCCCCCCGCGACCGCTCCCGCCGGTGCCCCCGACGCTCCCCTCGCCCTTGTCGAAGAAATCCTCAGCGAACTCTCCCTCGGCAGTGGCCCGATCACGCTGGCCGGCGAAGCGGTCGCCGACGATGGAATCGCCACTCCGGGCAGGTTTGTGAAAATGGGGCCGGTGAGCTGGTTCCTTGGCGACGACGGTGTTACCGCCGGTCTTGTCGCCGACGGCAATGCTCTTCGAGCCCGTCTTTTAAGCGGAGTCATGTCGCATCGGGACATCGCCGGGATCGTCAACGGCACGGCCGACTCTATCACCTTCGACCCCACCCTTGGCTCCGCCATCGCGCTCAGCGACTCGGAGAGCAGCCTCACCGACCACCTCCGCCAGGGCGGGTTCTGGATTTACCCTATCCTCCTCCTTGCCGCCATCGCCCTCGCCGCGACCCTTTTCAAGTGGGTTCAGCTCGCCAGGATCCGCCAGTTCGGCTCCTCCCCGGTCCAGCTCATTCTTGGGGCGCTTGAACGCGGTGAGCCAGGGTCCGCGCGCAGGGAAGCCGCCGCGATCCGTCACCCCGCCCGCGCCATTCTCGAGCAGGGCATCAACTTCATCGAGCGATCTCCCGACGGCTCGCGCGACGATCTCGAAGAATGCCTCTATGAAAAGTATCTTGAGGCTACTCCGCCTCTTCACCGGGGCCTTCCCTTCATCGCCATTGCCGCTGCCGCCGCTCCGCTCCTCGGCCTTCTCGGGACCGTCACCGGCATGATCGAGACTTTCCGCCTTATCAATGTCTTCGGAACCGGCGACGCGAAGTCGCTCGCCTCGGGCATCTCCGAAGCCCTCATCACAACCGAGTTCGGCCTCATTGTCGCCATTCCCGCCCTCATTCTGCACGCACTCCTCTCCCGGAAAGTGCAGGGGATCAAGGCTACCATGGAAATGACCAGCCTCGCGTTCCTTAACGGGATTAAATCAAAATGAACCTCACCAGCCAGGTCCTGACAGAACTACGCGACCTCAGCTCGGGTGGCGGGTGGATCTTCTGGGCGCTCATCGTGCTAGCCTTCGGGATTGCCTACGCTCTTGTCACCCTGTGGAACTCGCTTCGATTTCCCGATGCTACGGTGCTCAGCCCGCAGGAATGGCGGGAACTGCTCCTTCGCCCGGGTGATTCCTCAGCGACCCTCCACCGCCTTTCCGCCAGTATCTCGACATCCCGGGATCCCGGACGCCACCTCCAGGAAATCGGGCAGCATCTCTTTGCAATCCCGGACCGGCGCTTTCCCTTCGCCTTCGTCATGATCGGGGCCGCCCCGCTTCTCGGTCTTCTCGGCACCGTCTCAGGCATGTTCAAGACCTTCGGGGGCATGGCCTCGTCAGCCGCAAACGCCCCCATCGACATCATCTCGGCCGGCATCTCCGAGGCGCTTATCACAACCGAAACCGGCCTCGTCATCGGTGTTCCCACGCTTATTGTGTGCACCCTCCTCAAGAGCCGTTTTGACGAACTCGTCCTCCGGTTTCGCCGGCTCGAATCCCAACTCCTCCGGCCGGAGGCCGCAACTTCCAACTGACCATGGCGAGACGATTTCAGCGCTTCAGCGATATTGATTCCAGTTCAAAAAGTGAAATCGACATTTCACCGCTCATTGATGTCGTTTTTATTCTCCTTATTTTCTTCATCGTCACGACCGTTTTTGTTGAGGAGACCGGAGTGGAGATCAACAAACCCCGCGCCGCGACTCAGGAGGATCTCGAACGCAACAGTATTCTCATCGGTGTGACCCGGGATGGTGAGGTCTTCTACGGCGGACGCGAAATCGGAGTGACCGGAGTCCGCCCCACCGTCTCGCGACTGCTGAAACAGGAGACAATGCCTGTCATCATCCAGGCGGACCGCACGACCCCGACCGAGGCCACGGTCTCCGTCCTCGATGAGGCCAGGCTCGCCGGTGCCGTCAGTGTTTTTGTCTCAACCGTAAATGACTAACAAACAAGCCATTTCCGGCGGAGAACTGCTTCGCACCGCTGCCGCCCTCGGACTTACCGCCGGGCTTCTCCTCTTTCTTGCGGGCCTGCGCCTGGCACGCACCTCGGCGGCACCGAACGTTACCCTGCGCACTCTCAGCACGACGACTCCCGTAAGCTTGCCCGCCCCGCCGCCACCGCCCACTGTCGAAACGCCGCCCCAACCGCCGCCGCCGGAATTACCGCATCTCAACATCGAGCTCGCTTCCGTCGCCCCGCCGATCAGGGCCACGCCCCTGCCAAGTCTTGAATTGAGGCTCAACCCCTCGGACTTTGCGACGGTTCGGGACGCTCCCCTCGCGCAGATGATGTTTGCCTCAGCCGACCTCGATTCCCAGCCGCGGCTGGTCAATCGTCCCGCCGTCATCTTCCCCGCCGCCCAGAGGGAAAAGGGCGTCACCCAGGCAAAGGTGGTTCTCGAGGTTGTCATCAATTCCGCCGGTATCGTCTCGGTGCAGCGTGTCCTCGAAAGTCCGCACGAAGATTTCACCGCGATGGCCCGCAATTTTGCCACCAAGGCCCGCTTCACTCCGCCAAAAAAAGACGGCCGCTCCGTTCAGGCTCTCTTCCGCTGGCCCCTCATTCTAAAACTCTGATGCGCGTGCCTCCCGATATAATCATTGCCCTGACCCTGCCCTTTGCCATTTTTTCCGCCGAAGGAGCCGGCCCCCTCCCGATCGACCCGCTCTGGAAAAGCGAGACTTTCCGCAAGTCCGTCACCGCCAGCTACGGGATCGACTCACGCATCGAGCCGCGCATCACCGAAGACGAGGCCTTTTACCTGGATAAAGTCGCCTCGTTTATGGCAGACAAGGACCGCAACGGCGCGATCAAAACTCTGACCGATTCGTCGCTTCTCGAAGACAGCCCCGCCATGTTGTTCACGCTTGCGTCCCTGCAGTTCGAAGAAGGCGAGGCCGCCGCCGCAGTCAAACGCTTCAACAGCGCCATCGAAAAGTTTCCCCGTTTCCGGGACGCCCACCGCAACCTTGCCGTCGCCTTCGTCCAGCTCGGGGATTTTGGACAAGCGAAAAGCCATCTTGTCCGCGCCCTCGAACTCGGCTCACACGACGGCCTTACCGCCGGCCTGCTCGGCTACTGCCATGCCCGCGACGAACACTACCAGGCCGCTCTCGATGCCTACCGCCTCGCCATGCTGACCCAGCCCGGGGAGCGGCAGTGGCGTCTCGGGGAAGCCCAGGCGCTCCAAGCCCTCGGGCACTGGCGCGAAGCCGCCGCGATCTACCAGTCTCTCATCGCCGAAAGCCCGACCGAGACCAACATCTGGCTCGCCCAGGCGGATGTCTGGATAGCCCTCGACGAGAGACAAAAAGCGATCGCCAATCTCGAGATTGTCCATCGTATCGGCACCCTCGATCCCTCCGCAACACTCTCACTCGGTCACCTTTACCTCCAGAGTAGCCTCCCCGATCTCGCCCTTGAGCGCTACCGTGCCGCCATCATCGCGGAAGAACCGGTCACTCTTTCCCGCGCCATCGAAGCGCTCGAGATGCTTGCCAACGCAACGGACTGGAAGCGTGCCGAAGAGCTCGCCGGGCTCATCACCGGCTCCGAACCCTACCAGGCCCACCTCGCTGCGGCGAATGCCGGGAAGGATCTTGCCTCCCGTCTCACCCGCGTTCGCGCGCTCATCGAACTCGAGAACGGCGACGCCGATGCCGGAGCCCTCCTCGTCGAGCAATGGCTCGCCCGTGATCCCCTCGACGGCCAGTCGCTCATCCTTCTCGCCCGTTTCCGCGAGAGGAAGGGCCGCATCGAAGAAGCCATTATGCTCCTCGAACAGGCCGAACGGCTCCCCGCCCATGCCGCGGCCGCCCACCTTGCCCACGGTCGTCTCCTCGTTAGCGAAAGGCAGTATGCCGCCGCCGCCGAGCAACTCGGGAAATCTCTTGAGCTCGATCCCGTGGATTCGGTCGCCGCTTACCTTGAAGCCGTTCGCGAGCTGCAGTAAGCCTCCCCCGCCGGTTCGGCCGGGTCAAATTCGAAAAGAAACCTCCAGTCACGCGGCAACGGGGCCCGCAGGCGAGCTTATTTCCAAAACTCGAAATGCCGCCTATCGTGAGGTCGACACGTCGCCCTCAAGGGTCCGGCGACTGTTCATCCGGAACCGCATCGCTGCCCCGGGCGGCGCATCGGGGTGAATCGTCCCAGACTGCTTTTGCGCTTCCTCCCTCCTCGCCCTGGGCGGGTCGGAACCGGTCTCCGGTAGGCCACCGGGTTCGCTGACGGAAAGCCCCCCCGGAAACAACATACCCGAAACAAAAAGAACGCCCGGGGTCCCGGGAAGATCTTCTTTTTTCACAAACCGCGTTGTCCCCCGGTCGCGCCCGTCATTACCGGAAGGATGAGACCTTCGACGGCCCGCCTCCGTGTAGTTAATCTGGGCACTCAGCCAGAGAATATTATCGTCGAGCCGCTGATACTGGGAATCGATCGCCTTCCGGAACTCGGGCGGCTTTTTCCCGATAAGGTCATCGAGGAGCGATCGGGCGATGTCGAGAGAGGCCAGCGCCGCCTCATAATCATTGGCAAACCGCTGCGCCAGCCCCAGCTCCAGCGATTCGATAAAATCGAGATATTTCATCATCGTCTCGTGCTCGTCCTCGCTCAGGCGCACGTCGGCCGTTGCAATGGTCTCTTCGAGCTTCCCCGTGCGGTAGGCGACCAGTTCCCGCTCATAGTCGGGATGCCCCGTCGCGAGTTGCCTGACCTGACGATGCGCCTCAATATAGCTGCCCATCGCGAGAGCCCACTGTCCCGCCGCCACAAGCCTGTCCCCCGTCTGCGTCCATCCGTAGACAGTAACCCACTTCGCGGCAGGATCGTCCGCGACGGAACCTGTCTGGATGACGACGCCCGTCTCCTGCGCGCGAATCAAAATCGCGCCATTGAGAATCAGGCAGCCAATGAGGAAAACGCGCCCTCTCCGGAAAAGGGAGCTCGCTACCGGGATCGGGAAAAGCCGTTTCCGCCTATTCATCAATTCCGCGGATGAGGACTTCAGCCTTGCGGAGGACAGTGGCATCGTCACCCTCGCCGATATAGTAGCCGCGGCGGATCACCTTGATGACTTCGCCCGGCTGGAAGGGATCCTCCTGGTAATGCCGCGTACCCCAGCCTTTTCGACTGAGAATTTGGACTTCTTTACGGTTTTTCGGCGACAGCATCATGCCAACCGGTATCTCAAAAGGGCGCACCCCACCCGACTCCAGAATCGCGACGAGCGATGAACGGAACGCTTCGAGTTCGCTAACGACCTGTTTCAGCTTTCGCGATCCGCGATAACCGGAAAGAAGCCGGTCAATCACCTCAAGACGCTCGACAAGTGCCCTATACATCTCCTGCTCACGATCACGAATAATGACCATGGCTTCGAAACGCTCGGGTATCTCGATCTCAGTGCCCCGCCGACTCAGTCCCTGCACGCGGCGCAGCTCCGCATCGATGTGTTCGCGGAGCTGCTTGAGGTTTTCCATGACGGTGGCCAGCTCGAGGCGGCGAGACTCGCTCTCCGCCTGTAGACCGGCTTCTTCTTCGCGAAGCCACTCGCAACGTCGCCGCAGCTCGTCCTGAACGCCTTCACCAAACTCACGCCAGATCGGCTCGATTAGATCCAATTCACTCCGGATGAGAACGGCAAGTTCCTCGATCCGGGCAAAGACCATCTCGGGATCGGACGCCCCCTCCTGAAAGTTTTCCTCACGCAACCAACCCCGCCAGTCCTCCAGCAATCGAGCGCCGAGCCCGGATATCCTCGCCGCATAACCCGCCGTGGTTGCCTCGGCGAGATCTTTGGCACTGACGGCCTCGGTCAGCTCCCTCTTGAGCCGGGCCGTCTCCGTCTCAAGGTCGGCATTAGCGGTGGTGAATTGATCGCAGGCCTCTTGCAACTCGTCACGCTGATCTCCGAGCTGACGAAGGCTGCTCTCGCGACGGGTGAGCTCGTAGTTGAGAGCGGCGATAGCGCCCTCGCGATCCATCAGCGTGTTGCGACTCTCGCTCAGCTGCTGCCTGAGCCGTTCCTCGCGGCCGATAGAGTCCTCAAGCTCGCGGCTGAGCCGATGAAGAAGCTCCTCCTGCTCCGAGGCTCGCGCGGAACATGCCTCATTCCCGGCACGCAGGGAATCGATCGTCCTTTCCGCATCGGCGAGACAATCAGAGAGACGCCGTTCTTCGTTTTTCAGATTTTCGACTTCTCCGTAAAGCCGGTCCCGCTCCTCCCCGGCGCATTCCCCGAGAGCCACGGCAGCATTGCGATCGACCGCCGGGATGGCCTGTTGCCGAAGAGAGCCCGACGCCAGCGAATTCCCGTTCATCGCATCGGAATTGTCTGAAACCTCGAATTCAACCTCGGCAAAACGGAGAATATCGCCCGGTCCGATGAGACTCCGTTCTTCGACACGAATGCCATTGACGAAAGTGCCATTGACCGACCCGCTATCGACCAGATCGACGTTCAGCCCCTCACAAACCTCAATCACCGCATGCCGCGAGGAGACCGAGATATGGGAAAGTTCAATTTCACTCCCGTTCTCACTGCCAACGTAATAAAATCCCGGCTCCGGAGGAATTGAAAATACCCCCGCAGGATACAGATCGGGATCGAGGGGTCGTAGGAAAAGCGCCATCCTTACCGGGAAAGCCGGAAGACTCTTTCGCATGTGATGTCGCGCCCTTCAATCGCAATTTTCCGGGACAAATCAGCCCCGGGTCCTGCTTCTCACGTAGACGAGGGATTGACGGGATTCCCGCCGCCTGTCACATTCTTGTTATGACAGATCCTGAAAACAATCCCCTCTCCACCCGGCGCTCGGTTATCAAGACCGTCGCAGGTGCCTCCGTCCTCGCCGGCATCAGCCTGCCCCACGTCCACGCGCAGGAGAACTCCGAGCTGAAGCTCGCCCTCGTCGGCTGCGGCGGGCGGGGAACCGGTGCCGTCAAAAACGCCCTCAGCGTCTCGGGCACGCTCGGGCCGCTCAAGCTCCACGCCATGGCCGATGTCTTCGAGGACAACCTCAAGCGCAGTCACGAAACCCTCTCCAAAGATCCCCAGGTCGGGGACAAGATCGACGTCTCCCCCGAGCATCGCTTCATCGGCTTCGACGGCTACCGCAATGCGATGGACTCGCTCAAGGCCGGCGACATCGTCATCCTCACGACTCCGGTCGCCTTCCGCTGGCCCATGTTCGAATACGCCGTCGAGAAAGGTCTTCACGTTTTTATGGAAAAACCCGTCACGACCGACGGGTTCTCCGCCCGCAAGCTGCTCGAGATCAACAAAAAAGCCGTCGAGAAAAATCTCAAGGTCGGCGTCGGCCTGATGTGCCGCCACTGCAAGGCCCGCAACGAGCTGAAAAAGCGCATCGACGACGGCGCCATCGGCGACATCACCTTCATGCGCTCCTATCGTATGCAGGGCCCCGTCGCGACCTGTTTCACTCCGAAAAACGACACGGAGATGAGCGAGCTGCTGTATCAGATCAAGAACTTCCACAGCTTCCTCTGGCTCAGCGGCGGCTCGTTCAGTGACTTCTTCATCCACGGCATCGACGAGATGTGTATGATCAAAAACGACTTCCCGATCGAGGCAAAGGCCGTCGGCGGACGTCATTACAAAACAATGGAGAGGAACGGCCAGGTCCACGTCGCGGTCGATCAGAACTTTGACAGCTACGGCGTCGAATACACCTTCAAGGACGGGACCAAAGCCCTCTACGAAGGCCGCAACATGACAGGCTGTCACCAGGAGTTCGCCGCCTATGCCCATGGCACGAAGGGGTCGGCGGTGATCTCCTCGGCGAGCCACACCCCCGCCAAGTCACGCCTTTACAAGGACCACAACATCGCCCTCAATCCCCGCGGAAATCCGGAAAACCTGCTCTGGGCCTTCCCCACGGGCGATCGCGGCGCGAACCTCGAGGGCAACCCCTACGAGATCGAGTGGGAAGTCCTCATCGACGCGATTCGCGAAGACAAGCCCCACAACGAAGTCGAGCGCGGTGTCGCCGCCAGCAACGTGACCTCGATGGGCCGCATGGCCGCTCACACCGGTCAGGTCATCACCTACGACCAGATGCTGAACAGCGAATTTGTCATGGCGCCGAACGTGAAAGACCTCACGATGGACTCCGACTCACCCCTGATGCCCGACGCCGAAGGCAAATACGCCGTTCCGGAGCCTGGTATCAAGAAAGATCGCGAGTATTGATCTCTCCCGCCATCCTTTGAACACGAGATCGCCGTTTTCCGAATCTACCCGGGGACCGGCGATCATCGTATACAGGTAATTACTCCGAACGCCCCGTCCCATGAAAGCTCTCGTCACGGTCCTTCTTCTCCTCAATCTCATCCCCCTCCTGCCCGCGCCCGCGCAGGAGGAAGGTGACAAAACCAAATCGGAACGCCTTGAAAAGCGCCTGCGACTAGCGGACGAACTGGAGGCCCAGGGCGACGACGACGGAGCCGTGCAGATCCTCGGAGAGATCTTTGACGCCGATCCGAAAGACACCGCCTTGCTCGAGCGCATCGTTGTCATGCAGATGCGAAACGAGCGCTTCAACGAGGCCGTCCCGCGTCTCCGCCAGTTGCTCGAACTCAAAGGAGGCAACGAGGCCGAGCATCTCGCCCTCGCCCGTATGATGGTCGAGGTGAAGGAGCACGAGACCGCAGTCGAGTTCATCACGGAATCGGCGGAGCGTTTCCCCGAATCGGCGGACCTTCCCTTCCTGCTCACCTTCGCCCTCGGAAATCTGGAGCGCTGGGACGACGCCGTCGCCGGATTCGAAAAGACCATCGCCCTCGCCAAAGAGACGAAACCCGAACTGCTCAACGAAGGCTTTTATTTCCGCTACGCCGCCGCTCATGAGCGGAACAAAAACGTTAAAGAGGCCGAAAAGCTGTTTCGCAAAACGCTCGAGCTGATCAAGGCGAACGAAACGTCCGACGAGAATCCGGAGTTTACGGCGACCGTGTTAAACTACCTCGCCTACATGTGGATCGAGCGAGGTGAAAACCTCGACGAGGCCGGCCCGATGGCGCAGGAGGCGGCCGCGCTCTCCCCCGACAGCGGTGCCATCGCCGACACCGTGGGATGGTACCATTTTCAAAAAGGCAATTACCCCCGAGCCCTCGTCGAGTTGAAAAAAGCCGAGCGACTCATCGAAGAACCCGATGCCGTCATCCTGGACCATCTCGGCCAGACCCTCGCGAAGCTCGATGAAAAGGAGTTCGCCGCCGAATACTTCCGCAAAGCGATCGAGCTAGATCCGGAGAACAAAGAGCTTAAAACCCGCCTCGACGCCCTCGGCGAGTGACGGCAGGCACGTCATTCCCCACCTCCGAGGGTTAGCACGGTGGAACCACAGAGAGGCCTTCAGCGGCGATTCCGCGCGATTCCAAGACATCCTCCGCCGGCTCGTCGGCGAGCTCCCCCTTTTTCTTTCTTGCAATCACGGTTGACTCAAGGGGCAGAATCGGGAAGGCTCGGTGCGGAAGGTTATGAATGCCCCCGAATCCCCTCCGGCCCCGGAGCTTTCGAGAGTGTGGGAGTCGAAAAAATGAAAAAAGAAAATAGCAATCAATTTTTGTCATGTAATGTGAGAGCTATATGAAAAACGTTTTCTCGTTGCTCTCAATATTTCTAGGTATCTTTTTAGCACCCAAGGCTGATGCGAGCATGCAGATCTTTGTCAAAACCTTGACGGGAAAAACGATTACACTCGATGTTGATGGGTCCGATAGCATTGAGAATGTAAAACAGAAAATTAAGGATAAGGAAAATATCCCACCTGATCAACAACAGCTTATATTTGCAGGCAAGCAACTGGAGGATGGTCGTACGCTGGCGGATTACAATATTCAAAAAGAATCTACATTGCATTTGGTTCTCCGGGTCCGCTTGGATGAAAGAAGCATAGCGGAACAGGTTCAAATATCTCGAACGTCGATGCGCATTGGAGGAATGGTCTTGCACGGGCTGCATGGCCATCCCTTGGACTATCGCGTCGCGCCCGGGAAAGGCTATGCGTTTTGGGTTGGTGGCGATTGGGGGGAGGATCGGCATGCACAGCGCGACGGTGGTTTGGGTATCGCGGAAATAGGAGCGTCACAAATTTTGAGTCCTTCCGGGACTCAGCTGGGTATTGGCTTGGGGAAATCGTGGAGCAATCACGATTCCTACTTAGGGGGTAATCAGGAAATGCGCGGCGAATACCTACTGGGCGAGATTATACTTCCGAACAAAGCGTTTGGCCCGAATGCATGGATGACATTTACAGGATATTACAATCAATCCGATGCAGATCTTTTCCGTGCATACGATAGCGGATTAGCAACGGACTATTCCTATGGCGAAACCGGTGTGGAAACATGGGCTTTTCGCGCACGGGTCGATTGGGAGAATTCGTTCGCGATAGCGGGATGCGAATTTTCGCCGTATGCGGACTTGTCTTTTATCGAAGCGCAGGTTGCCGACTATAGCGAATCAGGAGGCGCTGCCCCTGCCGTCTATGCTTCACGCAGTGACCACTCTCTCGAGGCACGTGCAGGAGTGAATATGCTTTATGAAATCAATCCATCGATTGCCTTGACTGGAGAACTGGGGATTTATCAACAATTGAGCGAGAAAAATTCCGCTGTGAATGGCCAAGTATCGGGGGCCAATTTCAACTTGATGATGGCGGACGCTGATGATACTTGGATGCTTGGCTCGGTCGGCATCAGCGCCAACACCGAAGTCGGCACTGTTAACTTGCGACTCAACGGTACAAGCGAGGGCAGCGATACGGCCACGTGGGTATCGTTGCTTTGGAGCATCTCATTATAGCTGCGGTGTGTGCTCGTATTCTAAACTGGGCGGTCATTTTCATCGCCCGCTTCGTCGAACCCCCGACTTCGTTCCGGTGTTTATCTAAGGGGTTCGGCATTATACTTTCGCGTTGCGTTTGGAGAACCTATCTCTGAAGGTCATGTCATTCT
>DIVG01000038.1:0-16400 GCA_002422425.1 Akkermansiaceae bacterium UBA6138
ATGACGGCGTTGCCCTGCGCGGGGCCGGGGATCCGGTTCTCTATGTGAAGAATCCGCCCGGGGTGAATCGCGACGACAGGCGCGCCATGCTCGACGCGCTCGGGAATCTTAACCAGCGCCACTTCGAGCGCTTCGCCGATCCCGAGACGCAGACCCGCATTTCCCAGTATGAAATGGCCTTCCGCATGCAGTCGAGCGTGCCCGAGTTGACCGATCTCAGCGGCGAGAGCGAGGCCACTCTCGCGATGTATGGCCCCGAGGTGAAACGACCGGGCAGCTACGCCCACAGCGCGATCATGGCCCGGCGCCTCGCCGAGCGTGGGGTCCGCACCGTGCAGATCCTGCACCGCGGCTGGGACCAGCACGGCAGCCTGCCCAAGCTCATCGCCGGACAGTGCCTCGATGTTGATCAGGCCACCGCCGCCCTCATCAAGGATCTCAAACTGCGCGGGATGCTCGAGGACACCCTCGTCGTCTTCGGCGGCGAGTTCGGACGCACCGTCTATTCGCAGGGCGCCCTGACAAAAGACAACTACGGCCGCGATCACCATCCCAAGAACTTCTGCATGTGGATGGCGGGCGGCGGGGTCAAGGGCGGGCTCACCTACGGCGAGACCGACGACTTTAGCTACAACGCGGTCGAGAACTCCGTCCACCTCAACGACCTCAACGCCACGATCCTGCACTGTCTGGGTATCAATGATCAGCGCTTCACCTATCCCTTCCAGGGCCTCGAACAGCGCCTCACCGGGGTCGAGCATGCCCATGTCATCAAAGACATCCTTGTGTGACGGTCGGGCGGGGGCACGTCAACCCGTCCGTCGCGCGGCTTGAGAGTTGTATACAGTCGGGCTAGCCTGCGGGGTGATGGAGTTCCGCTCCGTCCCTTCCGACCTTTTCCCGGCACGATTGATGGTCCTGACTCTGCCGGACTTCGTCGCGATCGCGTCGGGTGCACCGAGCTTTGAAAAAGACGTGCGTCCCATCCTGAAAGCGCATTGTTTTCACTGCCACGGCGAGGACGGGGAGTTTAAGGGCGAGCTCGATGTGCGCGGCCAGCGTTTCCTCCTCAAAGGCGGCAATTTCGGTCCCGCCTTTGTCGCGGGGAAGCCGGCGGAAAGTCACCTGCTCGAGGTCCTCAAGAGCGGCGAGATGCCGAAGGAAAAACCGAAGCTCTTCGGTTTCAATGCGAAGACCCTCACGTATAAGCGCAATGGCGCCCCTCAGTCACTCATTCAGAATGATCAGGCGAGGATCGTTAGCGAGTTGCTGGCTTGATTTGGCGGGGTGCCGGCGACCATTTAAAAGATCTCGGGCTTAGTCAATATTTCCTGAGCGCCTCCGGCGTCTCCCGATTTGCCGGTGGGGTGTCGCGCCGGGAAAAACCCGACTCAGGGACTCGTCAACCACTCCAGATTGAACCGCGCCAGCCGCATTGCCGATCCGGCAAAGCTCGGTGTTTTGCCGGCTCCGTAGAAGCAGATGATCACCCCCGACTTTGTCACGGCAAGATCCGAGTAGGCGCTCGGGCCATCCTCAAGGAGCTTGTTGACCGGCCAGGTTAAGCCTTCGTCGCGGCTGAGTTTGATGCTGACGTTTTTCCGCGCACGGCTCCTGCCGGGTTCGGGCTCTCCCTCGCGACCGCCTTCGAGATTGTGGGGATTGGAAAAAAGGAGCAGACTCTCACCGCCGTAATCGTAATGCACGATTCCTCCCATGCAGACCGGTTCGAGGAGGGCGTTGTCGAAGCGGGGGGTGCTCCAGTTGGTTGCTCCGTCAGGGCTGGTGACGATGATACGGCGGTGGGTCTTTGATTCGCTGCGCACGTTGAGCATGACACTGCCGTCCTGTAGCTCCACCGCGACCGTTTCATTCGGATTGACCCACTCTTCGGTGTTCGGCACGGCGATCTCGCCCGCCTGCCAGGTCCTGCCATCGTCGTCGCTGGTGATTGTCGAGGTGACGCTGGGGCGATGGGCATTGCCGCCGGTGCCGGTGGAGAGCCAGACGGGGACGATGAGACGTCCGCTTTTCAATTGGATGCTGTGGTTCGGGCCGGTCGCGATCACTTTCCAGTCGTAGTTGTTTTTAAACGCGTCGAAGGTCGCGGTGATCTCGCTCGGAGCGCTCCAAGTGAGCCCGTCGTCCTCGCTCCGCTGGTAGAAGGCGCGTTCGTATTCGAGGCAGAAGAGCATGTGCACGGTGCCGTCGGCTCCCGCGATGAGGACAGGGTTGTTATAGGTGACGGTGTCGGGCGCAGTGTGATTGAGTTTCAGTGCGAGGGCGTTCTTCCGCTTCGGCCCGGGCACCTCGACGATACTCTGTGGCGGGCTCCAGGTTTTGCCTTCGTCGGTGCTGCGACGCAGGAGGATTTTGATGTCATCCCAGTCGCTCCCATCGCGGCGGGCTTCACACCAGGCGAGGACGGTGCCCTTCGCGGTGACGACGATGCCGGGGATGTGATAGGTCTTGAAGGCGGGGTTGTCGCCCGAGGTGAAGAGATCCTGCTTTTCGAGGAAGGGCTCGGCCCGGGTGATACCACAGAGGACAAAGAGCAGCAAAGAAAGGAGGGAGGTTTTCATTAGAATATTAGGACCGCATCGTTTTCCGGCGGCGGCGAAATTGGCTAGGCCGGGATGGGAGTGTGCGGCTTGAATTCAGCAGTATAATATCGAGAGCGGGACCCTGACCATCCGGATTTGCCTGTTCTATTGGCGAACAAGTGCCAGGGTCGCTCCCTCGATCGCGCTCGGCATGATGAGGGCGGGACGGCGTTTCCCGGCTGTCGTGTCGTCGAATTGCCTCACGAGCGAAGCGAGGCGCGAGCTGAAGGTCGCGGTGCTGTGGCGGTAGCGGGCCGGTTCGGGGCAGAGGAGCGACAGATAAGGTGCATCATCGCGGCAGATCAGGGAAATGTCGTCAGGGATGGTGAGACCGGCGTGTTGCAGAAAGCTCAGGGCGGTCACGCAATGATCCGCGTGCAGGACGTAGAGCGCGGTGACGGGCCTCACGAGGTAGCCCTCGCCTTCCAATAGTGCGAGAGCGGAGCGCAGGGTGTTCCGACCCACTTGCAGGAGAGCGGCCAGATCCAACTCGCCGGGGAGGTGAAGCGGCCATTCACCCGCTTCGATCCGCTGACGAAGGACCGCAGCGGTTTCGGCGATGAGAGAGTGGCGTTGGGGAAGGGGGAGCATGGTGATCTCCTGAAAGTCGAAGATCCCTTTCATGAGGGGGCTTGGCAAGCCCCTTTCCTTGAAAGGGAGTTTAGCTCTGCCGATCCCTTGAGCTCAAAAAACACCCGTCCCCAGCATCACCAGCGTGCAGGCCTCTCCATACGGGATGCCCGCTTCGTCGAGAGCGGATTGCAACATCGCCGACTCGGTTCCGGGATTAAAGATGACGCGTCCCGGGCGCAGGGCGACGATGGCATCGGTGAGCGGTTCGGAGATCGCGGGACTGACGTAGAGAGTCAGGGTCTCGACCGGCCCCGCGACGGAGTCGAGGTCTATCACCACTGCCACGCCTTCGATTTCGATCAGAGCGGGATGCACGGGGATGACTTCGTGCCCGTGCTCGCGGAGCATGCGGAAGGCGCGATAGGCATATCGATCGGGTTTGCTGCTGGCTCCGAGGATGACAACTCGCTGCATAGCGGTGGGAATGTCAGGGTTTGGCGACCTTGCCGCCTTTGACGAATTCCTCTTCGGAGAGAAAGCCGTCTCCATTCGCGTCGAAAACGGGGAAGCGTTTAGGCGCTTCGTCGGGATCGGGCTGGTTGAGGAGAAACTCTTCGCGGGAAAGCTTGCCGTCGCCGTTTTTGTCGCGCTTCCGGAACATCCCGACGCGATCCTTTGAAGCTGATTTCGGTTTCGTCTCGGGAATGCCAGGTGAGACGGGCGGATCTGATTTGATCTGTGCTTTCGCCTCCGGATGCGTCGCGAGGATGGCCTGGAGTTCCTTTACGACTTCGGGCTTTTCGGCGGCGAGATTCTTCGATTCGCCGGGATCGGTCTCGTAATCGTAGAGTTCCCACTCGGCCGTGGCGGGGGTGGCTCCGGCTTCTTTCCATTCGACGAGTCGATACCGGTCGGTGCGGATGGCGCGTCCGAGGAGCTTGTTGCGCGGATACACGTGGATGGCATGGTCGCGATGGGGCGCGGCGGCGTCCTCGAGGAGAGGGGCGAAGCTTTTCCCATCGAGTCCCGGAGCGGCGGGCAGTCCTGCCAGTTCGGCGAGGGTGGGATACAGGTCAACTGTTTCGACGAGGGCGGAGGAAACGCTGCCCGTTTTTCCCGGAAGAGCCACCATCAGGGGGATGCGGGCGGCCTGCTCAAAGTTGGTGTGTTTGCACCAGAAGCCGTGATCGCCGAGGTGCCAGCCGTGATCTCCCCAGAAGACAACGATCGTGTTTTCGGCCAGACCGGTTTCGTCGAGGGCGGCGAGGACGAGTCCGAGCTGCGCGTCCATGTAGCTCGTCGCGGCATAATAGCCGTGGATGAGATGCCTCGTAAGGTCGGGGCCGAGTGGTTCCTTGCCGCCGGGAATCCCTTTGTATTGTCGCAATTCGCCTCCGCTCTGACCGGCAAAGTCAGGCGCGCCTTCGGGGGCGGTGTCGAGATGTGGCTGCGGCAGGGTCGCGGGATCGTGCATGTCCCAGTATTTTTTCGGAGCGATGAAGGGCAGGTGCGGCTTCATGAAACCCACACCCATGAAGAAAGGTTCGCCGGACTCCTTTGCCGCCCTCAGCCGACGCACCGCTTCAAGCGCAATCTGCCCGTCGGCGTAGGTGTCATCGGGGACGTCAGCGGACTCGGTCGCCGCCCCGCGCGGATCTTTCCAGGGCTGGGCCGTGTTTTTCTTTTCGGGTTTCGGAGCGCTGTTTTCCGGCAGGGCATACTGGGTCGCCTTCGGTTGGAAATGGGGAACAGTCCACGAGGCGGCGTCCTCGCCGTTGCCGTGTCCCACGTGCATGATTTTGCCCATGGCCTCGGTCCGGTATCCGTGTTGCTGGAAATATTGGGCCACAGTGACCGCATCGGGCCGCGACGCGCGGAAATTGGTGGGGAGGTCGTAGATCCCCAACGTTTGCGGGCGCAGCCCGGTCATCAGGGCATTGCGGGAGGGCGCGCACACCGCCTGATTGCAGTAGGCGCGGTCGAGTCGCAGCGAGCGGGCGGCGAGGGCGTCAATGTTCGGCGTCTTCGCGTGGGTGTCGCCGTAGCAGCCGAGGACGGGCTTGAGGTCATCGATGCAGATGAGCAGCACGTTGGATTTCGCCGCTTCGGACTGAGCGGAGAGGGGCAGTGCGGCGAGGAGAAAAAGGGTGAGAAGCGATTTCATGCGGCGACTGGGCGGAGCTCACGGGGAGAAATGTATCAGGACCGTATGGCGGCTAAACGCCTTTCGTCACGAGCGAGTGGTGAGTTCGTCCGGGAGCTTGGAGCAAGTTGTCGTTTTCGCCTTCCTCCCCGCCGAGGGCATGGGCTGGAAGCCCATGCTACTTTTTCACGAGAGACTCGAGATAGCTGAGCAGGCTCGCCGTCTCGTGGACGGTGAAGTTGCCCATGAGGCCGGGAGGCATCATGCTCGTCGGCAGGGTCTCGCGCTTGGCGATATCGGCCTTGGCGAGGGTGTGCTCCTGCGAGGCGATGTCGCGCATCGTGACCTTTTCGCCCTGCTCATCAGTGACAAAGCCCATCTGCATCGTGCCGTCTTTCAGGGTGATGACATTCGTCGCGAAACCCTGGGCGATCGTTTTGTTCGGTTCGAGAATGGAAAGGGCGAGGTCGGGTCGCTTGTAGGTTTCGGTGATGTTGCCGAGGTAAGGGCCCTTTTGCTTCTCGCTCTGACTCACCGTATGGCAGGCGCTACAGGTGGCCCGGGCGTAAACGGCTTCACCGAGGGCGACATCGCCTCCCTGATGCGCGAGGATCGCGGCGAGGGCCTTGTCGGGGGCGAGGGTGGCGATCTTCGGTGTCTTGTCGTCGCCTTTGGCCTGGAGCTTGAGATCCTTCACCGCCGACTTGGCGGCTTTGGCCACGGCGGGATCGGTGTCGTTCACCGCGACGAGGATACGATCATCGAGGAAGCGATTTTTGGTCTTCACTGCCGCAGCAATAAGGACGGCCTTTTGCGCCGGAAGGTTCCAGGCGACGTCGAGAGCCTTTTTCGACAGCTCCCGCGACTCGGGGGATCCGGCAGTGCGCGAGGCGAGGGCGAGAACGGCGGCGTTGGCCCAGAAGCCTTCGGGCGTGCCGGGTTTCTCCGCGGCGATCTTCTCGAGAGCGAGGTGATGGTTCTCGAGCTTGGGCGACTGGAGGAAGGCGTTGCTCGCTTCTTCGAGATTTTTCTCGGCATCGGTGAGGGCGGTGCGGGCATACTTCTGGTCGCTCTTCGCCTTGACCGGATCGGGGTTTTCTCCGGCGGTTTTCACGGCGGCGCGCAAGCCGTCGAGTTTGGCGGTGATGCCGGCAAAGGCGGAGAGAGTGGCGTTGAAAGCCTCATCACCGTCCAGTTTCACGAGGGCGAGGACGGCACGGGAAAGCGTCGCGGGATCGGATTCGGCGTTTTTCGCAGCGGTCAGGAGAATAGCAACTCCCTCGGCGGGGATCGTCTCGGCGGTCGCGAGTTGCTGGACCGCGTCGGGGACGATGGAGGGATTCTCCTTCGCCAGACTTAGGATGCGCATGAGAGCATCATTCGACTGGATGCGGTTGCGGCTCATCTCTTTGACGAGAAAGGAGGCTTCCTCGGGCGAAGCGGCGTCGAGAGTCGTCTTGAGCGCGGCAAGGATTTTGTCGGTCTCGGCCCACTTCACCGGCTGGTAGTAAGGACCGCGGGTGTCGGGACGCGTGCCCCAACTGTCACCCTTCCACTCGCCCTCGCGCTGGGCGAGGCGGCAGAGGGTGCCTAGGAGGAGCTGGCGAATCCCGGGGCGTTTTTCTTCGGCGAGTTTCGCGAGGAGATCATCAACGACGCGCGGCACGTCGTGCATGCGCATGAGAGCGAAGGCGGCGCCTTTGGAGCCGAGGCTAACGAAGTCGAGAGCCTCATTTTTGCCCCCCAAACGCGCGAGGGCCTGAAAAGCGGTGTGGGCAACGCGCGGATCCGGGTCGTTGAGAAGGGTGGTCAGGCTGGTGCTGACTCCGGTGAGCCCCAGCCGTGCTGCCGAAATGGCGGCCTCAAGACGGCTCTTGGCATCTGCTTTGTTTTCGATTCCGAGGATGAGAAGGTGGGAGATGGTATGTCGGGCCTCAGGATCATTTGGCAAGACAAGGTCACCGATTGCGCGATGGATAAACGGAGCGATTTCATCTTCCTCGGCCAGGGAATGGAGATCCTGAGCTAGTTCTGCCGGGTTTTTCCTTCCAAGTCCCGGCTGCACTAGCGCATAAACCGCCGCCACCCGCGTTTTAAGCTCCTTCTTGGAATCCTTCGCCAGCTCCAACAACGCCGCAGACAAAACAGGGTTCGCTTCACGACGCAAGAGGGTCCGTTGCGCGGTCAGCGTCCGGATATGACTCGGCGAATCCAGCGCCGCAACCAGTTCGGCATCGCTCATTTTCTCATAATCGGGCAGGGGCTCGGGCTTGTAGCCCTTCGGCGTCACCCGAACGATGTAACCGACGTCCGGCCCTTCCCATTTGAAGGTCGCGGGGCCTTTCCAGCTTGCCTGGTAGACGGCGCTCATGCCATCGATATCGGCGTCGGTGGGACGGGTCATGCCGATGAAGGTGCGGGGTTCGGTCAGTTCCACGAAGCTCGCGCCCTGGCGCTGCACGGTGTGGTGAAAAGATCCGGCGCGTCCCCAGTCGCAGGTGATGGGGGCCTTGTTCCACTCGTCGGGGAAGCCGGGCTCGTGCAGGTAGACGGAGCCGCAGCCCGAACCGCCGCCGTAGTCGGCGAGGGGTTGAACGTGTTCTTCGCCGAAGTTTTTGTAGAGGCGAGGGTAGCCGTGGTCCTCGAGACCGGAGAAATGGTGAAAACGCACGTCCCATCCGCCGCCGTCGTTGGTGTTGTCGCGGGCGAAGAGGTCGCAGAGCGGGCTCATCGGCGTGCCGAGGATGTTGCGGGTGCCGGTCGCGTAGATCTCGAGCCCCGAACCGTCGGGGCGGAAACGGAGCACTCCGCCGTTGCGGTGCTGCACGGTGCGTCCGTCGGTGCCGGTCGCCTTGAGAAAACCGAAGTCGCCTCCGGCCACATAGATCCAGCCGTCGATGCCGAGCTCGAGTCCGTTCGTGGTGTGGTCGGCGGGACGATCGGCAAAACCGAAGGCGATGCCGTCGATGAGCTTCTTCGACTCCTCCGCGACGCCGTCTCCGTCCCGGTCAAAATAGACGCTCACATGCGGCGGGTGGAGGAGGTAAAGGCGATCATGATCCCAGATCAGTCCGCGAGGGGAATCGACGTCTTTGATGAACTCGGTCACCTCGTCAGCGCGTCCGTCGCCGTCCTTGTCGCGGAGACGCAGGACCCGTCCACGACCCGGTTCGCGACCGAGGGAGCCGTTCCCGTCGCTCGAGACGTAGAGGTCGCCGCTGGGTGACGCGCCGACATAGACGGGGTAGTTCGCTGCCTGCCAGTTCGAGAAAAGGGAAACGTCGAAACCCTCGGGGACTTTCACGTCCTTGAGAATATCGGCCTCGGTTTCAGCGCTGAGCTTCACGATTTTAGGCGGGATATTTCCGCTTTTTGCGTAAGGATCGGCCTCCCTCTTTGCGGCGGCGTCGACGACGGCCTGCTGTTTTGCATCGAGTTTCGGGTAAAGGGACTTGATCCCCGGACCGGTCACGGTGAGTTCCTTGATGCTGGCCCAGCCGCCCGTGCTCGTGCCGGTGCAGGTCACCTTGAGAAATTTGATGTCCGTTGCCTCGAAGGTCGCGGCGACGTCGCCCGGTTTTTGATTGCCGCTTTCGTCGCTCAGCGTCGTCCAGGTATTCCCGTCGGCCGATCCCTCTATCGTGTGGCGGTAGATGTTGTTGCCGCTCTCCCAGATGATGTTGGCTCCGGTCAGAGTGTGGGGTTTCTCGAAGGCGATCTGGAACGACTGGGGAAAGGTCGCGTTCGCCGCGCACCAGCGGGTCCCGGGATCTCCATCGACGGCACGCCAGGCGAAGTTGTTTTTGCCGCTTTCTTCGGTGCTCGCGGTCGCCGTCACGAGGGTGGCTCCGGCGGGAGCGGTCCCGGGCTTGACAGCTGCCTTCGGCTCGGGCTTGGGCTGCTCGATGCCCTTTGTGAAAGTGACTTTGTTTTCTCCGGTGAAGGCCGTGCCGAGGTAGCCGTCTTCCTCCAGCTTGCCGCAGGACCAGAGGAGCCCGCGGGTGATGAGGTCCAGATAGCGCGCGTCTTCGACCGTGGCGGTGTTGTGTCCGAGGGTCGTGCTGAAGCTGCGGGCGCCCTGCTTTTCATTCGTCCAGACGACGATGGCGACTTCTTCGTGCTCTTTGCCGTCGCGTTTCACGATTTGTTTGCCCATCGCGAGGGGCTCGGCGTCAAAGACATTGACGTTGTTGTAGAGCTCTTCCTTGATTGTGGTCCAGTTCTCAAGGGGCTTCGTCACGGGATGCTCCTTCGCCAGGAAGTCGATCGCGATGGGCTCCTGCGGGCCGTGGGAGCTCGACTGGATCCCGAGATGCTTGAACCACTGATCATTCCCGACGCGGAAGCTGTGCATCGCGCAGTGCAGGTGCACGGCCGGGATCGTCTGGTGCGCGTCGAGGATGTTTTTGAGGACGGTAAGGTCTTTGTTTCCCGCCGCGCACTCGTCGTGAATGATGACATCGTAGCCGGCGGCCCAGTTCGGGTCGTTGTAGAGGGAGAGGGGAGGATTGACCGACTTGTCATCCGTCCACCAGACGTCGACCTGGACATTTGCCCGCGCCTGGATCCCTTCGTAGATAACCTTGTGCTGGCCGGTGTAATCGTGGCAGCAGCCGCCCGCCACGAGGAGCGCCTTGAGCGGCTTTTTCCCGGTCTGGGCGCGGGACGGAGCAATGACGAAAAGGCCGGCAAGCACGAGGCTCGCGGCGGAGAAGAGCAGGGGGAGTTTTTTCATGGGGCGACTGTCAGGAAAGCAGCGCCATGCTGGACTGGGAGCGGTGATTCGTCAATTACGCATCGACGCTCACCCCTGATCCTTCGCCTTGGCCCAGGCGTCGCGCAGTCCGGCGGTCTTGTTGAAAACGAGGGCCCCGGCGGCGCTCTCTTTGTCGGTGCAGAAATACCCGAGCCGCTCAAACTGGACCGTCTCCCCGGGAGCGACCGCAGCGAGGTGGCGCTCGAGCTTGGCTCCGCTGATAACCTTGAGTGAGTCGGGATTGAGGTGATCGAGGAAGGATCCTTCGCCCCGGTCCGGTGCCTCGGTCATGAAAAGACGGTCATAGAGACGGATCTCGGCCTCGATCGCGTGGGCCGCGCTGACCCAGTGGATCGTCGCTTTGACCTTGCGGCCGTCAGCCGGGTTTTCGCCCCCGCGGGTCGTCGGGTCGTAGGTGCAGCGCAGCTCGACGATCTCACCATTGGCGTCCTTGATGACCTCCTCGCAGCGGATGAAATAGCCCGAACGCAGACGCACCTCGGCTCCGGGAGAAAGGCGGAAGAATTTTTTCGGCGGGTCTTCCATGAAGTCCTCGCGTTCGATGAAGAGCTCTCGGGAGAACGGCACAAGGCGCGTTCCCGCTTCGGGTTTCTCGGGATTGTTGACCGCTTCCATCTCCTCGACCTGGCTCTCGGGGTAGTTCGCGATGACAACACGGATCGGATCGAGCACGGCCATGTAGCGGGGCGCCTCGCGGTTGAGGACTTCGCGGACGGCGTTCTCAAGCAGGGCGAAATCGTTGGTGCTCTGGAACTTCGTGATCCCGATAGTTTTGCAGAAATCGCGGATCGCCTCGGGCGGATAACCGCGGCGGCGGATGCCGCAGAGCGTGGGCATGCGCGGGTCATCCCATCCGCTGACGTGTCCCTCGGTCACGAGCTGGAGCAGCTTGCGTTTGCTCATGACCGTGTAGTTCAGATTCAAACGCGAGAACTCGATCTGGCGGGGCCGCGAAGGCACGGGCAAGTTTTCGAGGAACCAATCATAGAGGAGCCGGTGATTCTCGAATTCGAGGGTGCAGAGCGAGTGGGTCACGTGCTCGAGCGCATCGCTCTGGCCGTGGGTGTAGTCATACATCGGGTAGATGCACCACTTGTCGCCGGTGCGGTGATGCTCGGCGTGGACGATGCGGTAAAGAACGGGGTCGCGCATGTTCAGGTTCGGATGCGCCATGTCGACTTTGGCACGCAGGACCATGCGGCCGTCTTCGAATTCACCCGCCTTCATCCTCTGGAAAAGATCGAGACTCTCCTCGATCGGACGATCGCGGTAGGGGCTTTCGGTCCCGGGGCTCTGGAGGTCGCCTCGATTGGCTTTCATCTCGGCGGCGCTCTGCTCATCGACGTAGGCCTTGCCCTCCTTGATCAGGTGGACGGCCCATTCGTAGAGTTTGTCGAAGTAGTCCGAGGCGAAATAGAGGTGATTGCCCCAGTCAAAGCCGAGCCATTTGATGTCCTCCTTGATCGAATCGACATACTCGACGTCCTCTTTCGTTGGATTGGTGTCATCGAAGCGCAGGTGGCAGCGACCTCCGTATTCCTGCGCGATGCCGAAGTTCAGACAGATCGACTTGGCGTGGCCGAGATGCAGGTAACCGTTCGGCTCGGGGGGAAACCGCGTCACGGTGCTGTCGTGTTTTCCCGTGGCGAGATCTTCGTCGATGATCTCGCGGATAAAGTCTTTGGAAGGGGTCGGCGTAACGCTCATGAAAAATTTCGCGAAAGGGATACTAGTCGGTTTTCCGTCAGGTGCAACGGGATCGCTGTTTCCCAAGACGACACGAATCGCGGCGACGGCGTAAGGAGGGAGCACTTCTGACTTGATTTCGGCGGTTTCGAAATGAGCTTTAAAGCGTAACGGGATTCAATCTCATTAAAACATTCATGCAAATTCGCCCCGCCCTTTCCCTTCTAGCCGCCCTAGCCGGATTTGTGCCCGCCGTCCCGGCCTTCGCAGCGGAGGATCTAACGCTATATACTCAGCGCCACTACGAGTTCGACGAGGCGGTGCACCGACTCTTTACCGAAAAGACCGGGATCACGATCAAGGTTGTTAAAGCGGCCTCCGACGAGCTCATCGTGCGTTTGCAGGAGGAAGGCACGAACACTCCCGCCGACCTCTACATGACCGCCGATGGCGGCGGACTCGATCGCGCGAAAAAGGCAGGTCTTTTGCAGCCCTTCGCCTCCAAGGCCATCAAGGAAAAGGTCCCCGCGACCCTGCGTGACCCCGACGATCAGTGGGTCGCCCTGACGAAGCGCGCCCGCGTTCTCATCTATTCGCCAGATCGGGTTAAATCCGGCGAACTTTCCACTTATGAAGACCTCGCCGACCCGAAATGGCGGGGGCGTCTCGTGGCTCGTTCGTCGTCGAACATTTACAACCAGTCGCTCATGACCACGGTGATCGAAGCCAATGGCGCCGAAGCTGCCGGAGCCTGGGCCGCCGCAGTGCGCAAAAACATGGTGCGTCCGCCCCAGGGGAGCGACCGCGATCAGATCCGTGCGGTGGCCGCCGGCCTCGCCGATGTCGCCCTTGCCAACACCTACTACCTCGGCCTTCTTGAAATTTCCGAGGACCAAAAAGACCGTGACGCGGCTGCTGCCGTGAGGGTCTTTTTTCCTAATCAGGAGGGAAGGGGAGCTCACGTCAACATCAGCGGAGCCGGCATCGTGAAGTCCTCGAAAAAAGCAGCCCTCGCCGCGCAGTTTCTCGAATTTCTCCTCTCGGACGAGATCCAGAGCCTGTATGCAGTCGAGACCTTCGAATACCCCGTCTCGGAAACCGCGAAATGGTCCGCGACACAGGAAAAGTGGGGCAAATTTAAGTCCGATGAGGTTGCCTTTTCCGTTCTCGGGGATCGCAATGCCGAGGCCGTGCGTCTCTTCAATCAGGCCGGCTGGGAGTAATCCCGTATTTCTCCCGGACCGGCTATGGCGATCAATCCGCAAGCTCCGGCCCTGCCGATCGTTGCCCCCGTCGTCACCCGTCGCCCGCCTCGCTGGCGGTGGCGCGGGGATCGCTGGGGCGCGGGCGCGGCGCTGCTTACTGGCATCATCGCCCTGCCGCTCCTCGCAATCCTTTTTCACCTGGGGCAGCACAGTGTCGAGTGGGGCCATCTCGCCGGGACGGTCCTCACCCGCTACCTGACGAACACCCTTATCCTCGTCTTCGGGGTCAGTCTCCTCGTCCTCATCATGGGTGTCGTCCCCGCCTGGCTCGTCACGACCTGCGAGTTTCGCGGGAGGCGCGTCCTTTCCTGGGCGCTCATCCTGCCGCTCGCGATTCCGACCTACATCGCCGCTTTTGTCTTTTACCAGGGACCCGAGGCGGCCATTCCGATGCTGATTCAGGTGCGGTTGCGTTTCGGCGTCGAGGCCTTTCTCCTCGCCGAGCAGATCATTCGCTACGGGCTCCTCATCGTGATGCTCGCGGCCGTCCTTTACCCGTATGTTTACCTCGCCTGCTGCTCCGCCTTCAGCCGCCAAAGCCGGGCGGTGATCGAGGCGGCGCGTTGCCTCGGGGATTCGCCGACGCGATCTTTCCTGCGGGCGGCCCTACCGATGGCGCGGCCGGGTATCGTGGCGGGCGTTGCCCTCGTCATCATGGAAGTGATCAACGACTACGGCGCGGTCCACTTTTTCGGCGTCCCGACCCTGACCGAGGGAGTCTTCCGAACCTGGTTCGGGATGGGGGACAAGGTCGCGGCGCTGCGTCTCGCGGGCATCATGATGCTCGGCGTCGCCGCCCTACTCGCACTCGAGCAATGGCTCCGCGGACGGGCCCGCTACGTCGAGGCCGATGCCGGGAGCATTCCCATGAAACGGCTCCCGCTCGGCGGGGGAAAAGCGGCCCTCGCCTTTCTCGTCTGCTTCGTGCCGGTGGCGCTCGGATTTCTCTTCCCGGTCGGACGCCTCGTCCACTGGGCCGGGCTCCATCTCCTCTCGGATTCCGAGGGCGGCTTTCCCGCCGGACTCGCCCTCGTCCGCGGCTTCAGCCTCGCCCTCGCCACGGCCGTCGTCGTCACCGCCCTCGCTGCTCTCTTCATGTATGCGGTGAGACTGCGCGAGAGTCGCCTGCGCCGGCTCCTCGGGCGCATCGCCGGAATGGGCTACGCCACGCCCGGAGCTGTCATCGCCGTGGGCGTGCTCGTCGTCTTCGGCACGCTTGACCGGCTCGAGCTTCCGCTGCTGCCTCTCGTCAGCGGCACCCTTTTCGTGATCGCCTTTGCCTACACCGTGCGGTTCTTCGCGATCCCGCTGCAACTTGCCCGCGCCGGACTCGAGCGCATCGGCAAGCCGCTCGAAGAAGCCTCGCGACTCCTCGGACATCCACCCCTGCGGACCTTTCTGCGCGTCGATCTTCCGCTCCTGCGGGCACCGCTCATCGCGGCGGGGATGCTGCTCTTTGTCGATATTCTGAAAGAGCTGCCTCTTACCCTGATCCTGCGTCCGGCGAATTTCGAGACCCTTGCCACGACCGCCTACAGCCTTGCGAGCGAGGCGCGCTTGCAGGCCTGCGCGGTTCCGGCCTTGCTCATTGTCGCGGTGGGGGCGATCGGTCTCCTTGTCATGAACCGCTGGCTCCAGCCACCCGTGCCCCATGATTGACCGCACCCCCTTACTTTCCTTTCACGCGGTCACCCGTCATTACCGGGGGAACCGCGTCGCCGCCGTCAATGGCATTAATCTCGATGTCTTCCGCGGCGAGATCGTCGCCCTCATCGGTGAGAGCGGCAGCGGCAAGACCAGCCTGCTGCGTCTCGCCGCCGGGCTCGAGTCGCCCGACGGAGGGGAGATCCTCCTCGACGGTCACGTCGTTGCCGGAGAGACGATCGCCCGCGAGGTCCCACCCGAGTCGCGCCAGCTCGGCCTCGTCTTTCAGGACGGAGCCCTCTTTCCCCATCTCACCGTTCAGCGCAATGTCGATTACGGCCTCGTCGTGAAAGATAAAAAGGCCCGCGCCGATCGTGTCGGCGCCTGTCTCGAGCTTGTCGGCCTTGCGGGGAAAGAAAAGCGTTTTCCCCACGAACTCTCCGGAGGTGAAAGGCAGCGTCTCGCTCTTGCCCGGGCCCTCGCTCCCGAGCCGAAGTTGCTTCTCCTCGATGAGCCCTTTTCCCACCTCGATCCCGCCCTGCGCCGCAAGCTGCGCGAGGAGATCCGCGACATTCTCCAGCGGCTCGGCCAGACTGCCTTGCTCGTGACGCATGATCCCGAAGATGCCCTCGCGATCGCCTCGCGGGTCGTCATCATCGATCGGGGGAATCTTATGCAGACGGGGACTCCCGCCGAGGTCTATCGGTATCCGGCCGATCAGTATTGCGCCGAACGCTTTGGTCCGGCCAATCGGGTCGTCGATCATGCGAGCGGGGAAGTCACCTGGAAACGGCCCGAAGACGCCCGCTGGATCCCCTGCGACGTTGCGAACGAGGGTGACCCCGTTATTGTCGAGTCGGTTCGCGAAATGGGTGCCATCTACGAAGTCCGCGTCGCCCCCGGGACGCAACCCGGGGAAAGCTGGCTTTGTTTCCTGAAAGATGCCTCGGGCCTCCACCCCGGCGACCACGGTCGCGTCGCCTGGCGCGGCACGCCCGAGCGGGTGGCGTGGAAGAGTTGAGCGGCAATCAACCTGCCATGGCGCGAAGCGCGGTAGGGACGGTTCGATGAACCGTCCGCCGATGAGCCTTGTGCGCTCAAGGCCGACGTCCCGGCGTTGCGTCCCTACCGGGAAAACCCATCAAAAGGGACGCCTCACCAACTCAAAACTCTTCAATTCGGCTTTTTCCCGAACTCATCGAGCGCGCCCCAGATGTCGGGTCCGCCGGCCTCAAGGGGCTCTTCCTCATCTTCGTCTTCCGCGAAGGTGACAAAGTGCGCTTTTGGACAGATATGACCATCATCCCGGTCATCACAGCGCGGATTCGGCGGCAGACCGAGGAGGAAGTCCTCACGGATGATCTCTTTGAGATCGATCGTGCGCTGGCCCGGTTCGAGGTCTACCTCTGAAGTCCAGTCAGGGAAATCGGCATCGAAATCGAAAAACTCGAGACAGGTCCCGCACTGGAGCCGGAAGGGGGAACGGAGTGAGCCGTTTAGGACGACGACTTCTTCGAAGGCGTAAATGTCCGCACTGTATCGGACAGGGCCCATCGGCTGGATCGAGTCGCCCGGAGGCAGGTCGAAGATCGTAACGGGGAACTCCCCTTCGAGGTGAAGACCCTCGTCGGGGATGTCGGAGATAAAAACTTCCATAGCGCTCTCAAACTGAACGTGAAGGTATCCCCCCTTGCAACCGGTTCTATTCC
>DIVG01000038.1:16471-30251 GCA_002422425.1 Akkermansiaceae bacterium UBA6138
CCTTCGGGCAAGCTCGGCATCCTCACCGATCCCTCCGATCCTCACGTGGCGCGGCAGCATCCGCAGGATTACCTCGACGGCATGGTCGCGATCATCACCGGAGCCTTCGCCCAGGCGAAGGAAAGACGGCCAGATTTTGACCCCGCCGAGGTCATCGGTATTGGTATCGACACGACCGGCAGCACCCCGATCCCGGTGAATGCCGACGGCATCCCGCTCGCCCTCACGCCCGAGTTCGCCGACAATCTCAATGCCCACGTCTGGCTCTGGAAAGACCACACTGCCTACGAAGAGGCCGCCGCGATCACCGCCCTCGCCGCTGAAAAGCGCCCGCAGTATCTCGCCAAGTGCGGGGGCATTTACTCCAGCGAATGGTGGTGGAGTAAGATCTGGCGATGCCGCAAGGTCGATGAGGGTGTTTTCAATGCCGCCGCCTCGTGGGTTGAGCATTGCGACTGGCTTCCCGCTGTCTTGACGGGGAACGAGCGCCCCGACCTCATCAAGCGCAGCGTCTGCGCCGCAGGACACAAGGCCATGTTCGCCGAGGCCTGGGGCGGACTGCCCGACGCGGAGTTCCTCGCCGAGCTCGATCCGGCCCTCGCCGAGCTGCGCGAGCGGCTTTATTCGACCGCTTATTCATCGGATACCAAAGCCGGCGATCTCACGACGGAGTGGGCCGTTAAACTCGGTCTCCCCGCCGGCATTCCCGTCGCGGTCGGGGCCTTCGATGCCCATATGGGGGCGGTCGGGTCCGGGGTGAAAGCGGGCACGCTCGTGAAAATCCTCGGGACGAGCACCTGTGACATCACCGTGCTGCCCGACGAGGCTCCCCTCGGCGACGTGCCGGGCGTCTGCGGGGTCGTCACCGGATCCGTCCTGCCCGGTCACTACGGGATCGAGGCGGGGCAGTCCGCCGTGGGAGACGTCTTCCTCTGGTTCGTGAATCACCTCGTGCCCGATTCCTACGGCGGGACGGCGGATGAGAAATTTATTGAGATGGAGCGCCGCCTCTCCTTATTGAAACCCGGCGAGACCGGACTCCTCGCGCTCGATTGGAACAATGGCAACCGCACCATCCTCGTCGACACACGTCTTACCGGCCTCATCCTCGGACAGACGCTCTATACCGAAGCACACGAGATCTATCGTGCCCTGATCGAGGCAACCGCCTTTGGCGCGCTGCGTATCATCGAGCGCATGGAGGAGCACGGGATCGCCATCCACGAAGTCGTGAATACCGGCGGCCTCGCCGTGAAGAATGCCACTCTTATGCAGATTTACGCCGACATCCTCGGACGTCCCCTCAAGGTCGCGGCGAGTGAGCAGACCTGTGCTCTCGGTGCCGCTCTCTTCGGTGCGGTCAGCAGCGGTTCTGTGACGCTCGCCGAAGTGCAGAAAAATTGCTGCCGTCATCGCGACCGGGTATATCTGCCGGTCCCTGAAAATCAGCAGGTATACGGCAAAATTTACGCTCTTTACAGGACGATCCACGACGCGTTCGGCATGGCCGGCGGGGAGGCTTCACTCTTTCACGTGATGAAGGATCTCATCACCATCCGGCAAGCGCAACGGCAGCGGCTTGAGTGATCGCCGCCTCGTTTCAACGCATCTTTCGTTCGCGACGCTCCTTGCAAACGGCGAGTGCATTTCCGACTTCAATAAGAGAAGCCGAAGCCAATGTGAAAGGTGCCCTGAGGCTCTCCCGGGCGCTGGTCGGGATTGTAGCCATACTCAAGGCGAAGCGGACCGATCGGCGTCTGGTAACGCAGTCCCAGGCCGACTGCGTAGCGCATGTCGTCAAGACCGGCGTCCGTGTCATCGATGATCAGATTGCCGGCATCGGCGAAGGGCACGAGGCTGAACCCTTCGAGCTGTTTGACCGGTATTTCGTATTCAAAATTAAAAAGGGTGTAAAAATTCCCCCCGATGGCATTGCCGCTGAGCGGGTCTTTGAACCCGAGCGAGCGCTCCTGAAAGCTGCGCACGCTCTGGGCTCCGCCGGCAAAGAAGCGCAGGTCGATAGGGATGGCATCGGTCCCGCCCATCGGGGAAATCATCCCGGTTTTGGCGCTGAGTCTGAGGGTGTTTTGGCCGTGAGGCAGATAATAACCGAGTCGGCCGGTCGCCTTGAGGAATTCCACTTCGCTGCCGATCGCCGACGAGGCGGCGCTGATGGACGTTTGCGCGATGTAGCCCTTGCGTGGTTTACGAGGATCGTCGCGACGGTCGTGGGTGAAGGAGACCCCGAGGTGGTGGGACAGATAATGGCGATCACCGAGGTAAATTGGGTCGATCGCAGCGGCGTGCACGTCGGTATAGGCGGCTTCGCCAAAAAGGGCGAGCGAGTCTTGCATTTGCCGGCCAAAGCGCTTGCTCATTTCGTAGCGGCCCCCGGTCTTGAATTTTTCGTAGCCGTCTTCTTCACGGTTCGTGGCGAAGAGCCCGGTCCGCATCTGGTAGCCGCTCCCGAGGAACCAGGGGTCGATATACTCGATCTCCCCGAGGGCTCCGCGCATGGAGAATTCGATAGCGGAGTCGATCCGCCTCACACTTCCGAGCAGGTTCAGGTTGCGGAACTCAAATCCGCCGATCGCTCCCTCGTAGGTGGCAAAACCTCCGTAGACCCCGAGAGTGCGGGAGTCGCCCTCCTCAATGGCGATGTCGAGCAAATACGATCCGTCGTCCTGCTCCGTCACGTCGGTCCGCACGGTCTCGAAGGCGCCGGACTGCAGCAATTCTTCGACTGCCCGATTGGTTTCGGCAGGCGAGTAGGGCCCTTCGAGAATTTTTCCAAAGTGGCGGTCGAAGAATGAGCTGTTGATCTTCTCATTGCCGCTGACCCGTAATCCAGCGATGGCGACCGGCTCCCCCCAGTCCGCATCAACGGTGAGATTGACCCGCTCGCGCTCGAGAGTCTGCTCCGTAGTCGTTTCTTCGACGGTGACTTCCGCATAGAAATACCCCGCATCGACCGCGGCCGCCCGGATCCGGGCGGCAAGGTTCGCAGGAATGGCTCCGGTGAAGGCTTTACCGACAAATTCGGATCGTATCTTCGTGTATTCGCGAATGATGGAAGGGACGGGTGGATCGGGGAACTCGATCTCGCCGACTTCGCCCCGGACTCCCTCGTCCACGGTGACCACGAGATGGGCGCGATTCGCGGCAAACGCGGAATCTACTTTCACCTCGACATGGCGGAATCCGAGCAGTTTGTAAAATGAGATGACCTTCGCGCGTCCCTGCTGGATGTCCTTTGCGACGTAGGGAAGCGCTTCATTCGGCTTCTTCTCAAGGCGCTTTCGAGTCGCCGAGGTGAGCAGCTCGATCACGGCGGGAGTCTCCAGGGCCTGGTTCCCGCGGACGGAAATGTCGCCCACCATCAGTGAGTCACCTTCGGATACGGTGAGGACAATCAGGGCAGCGCCACCCTGCCCGTGCAGTTTCCAGTCGACCGTGGCCGCTTTGTAGCCCTGCTCCCGCATGGCGTTCTCAAGAAAGAAAGCAAGGTCATCGGCTCTTGCCATAGTGACGCCGCCGGATTTGATCTGTTCCAGTGGGGAACTGATCCATCTCCTGGCTTGTTCCGGCGAGATCGACTGCAGGCCCGTGATCTGAACCAGTTCACGGGCGGCGAGCGATGCGGGCGCAAAAAAGCCGCCCGCCGCGAGGGCGATGCTGCAAAGCAAAGGCAGTTTTTTGATTATCCCCATTCTACAGGTGGTCCGGTCTCTTTACCGGAAGCTGAATACATACTTCAAGAGTGCCCGATAGTCGCTTTCAGCGTCGACATCGCCAACAAAAAAAAGTTGTTTCCAAAGACGAATTTTGCCTCCGAAGGTTTGCTCGCCGGTTTCCTGCTTAACACGCCCGATCTCAAGTTCAGTTCTGTCTTCGAGCGTCTCGAGCAGGGTGGGTTCCCCGTGCACTTTGTCGCTCTTTTTTCGCAGGTTCCGGATAAACAGGGTCGCCGCCTTCGTCGCAGCCATCGAGCCGGTGTCGTCGCCGATGAGTTCGTCCCGTGTCGTTCCGGTCGCCAGCAGGGTGATGATATCTTCGCTGGGCAGCGGCGGAATGCTCGTGAGCACATACTGGGGCGAGAGAAGGCGGTTAAACAGGTAGATGTTGATCTGGTATCGATCCGCCTTGCCGCGCGCTTTGAACTCCAGGGTTCCGTTGAATCCAGTGCCCCGATCGAAGGCGATGCGGCCCGTCTCCACGTCGATCTTGCTGAAAGGCAGGCTCAGCTCTCCCCGGGCAATATCGATATTACCGGTCGGATAAGGGTGACCGAGGGTGCCCTCGACTTTCAAGTCTGCGGTGATCGAAGACTCGACGAGATTGCTGCGAATGAGGAAGGGGTCCTTTGTATAAAGTCGCAAGTCCACCGCCCAGTCACGAAAGGGGGCAAGATCGAGACCCAAATTCAAGTCGGTAGCGAGGGGGGCACCGCCGCCGGGGCTTCGCTCCACGGTTGGCAGGACTGAGGTGTTGCGCGTCGGCACCCCGAGAGGAAGTAAATCAACGTTTTTGAAGAACCGGCTGTTCGTGATCCCGATTTCCCCGGATAGAAGCGCTTTGGAAAAGGGGCCGTTGAGCCGGACCTCGAGGTCGGATCGCACGTTAACATCGGTATTGCGGAAGACGAGGACTTCGCTGCCACTGAGGGTGAGGTCAAGGGCGGGTTCTTCCCCAGGTTTCAGAATGACCTCACCATGTCCGTCCACGATGCCGCCGGCGACAACGGCGTGGAGTCTCTCAAGGACGAAGCGATTTTCCTCGAAGCGGGCCGAGAGATCGATGTCATGGAGCGAGGGGGCGTTGCGGTCGGCGAGGCGCAGGCGATCCATCCCGAGCAGGCCGCTGCCGCGGATCTCGGGTTTTGAAATCGTGCCGCCGACTTCGGCATCGATGGCGATCTCACCACTGATCGATTCTATCGCCGGGATCTGAGCGGCGAGGAAACCGAGGGAACTGCGCTCCATTTTCGCTGTTGCCGTGATTGTTTCATCGCCTAGTTTCCGCTCGCGGCGTGCCCAGGCGGCGGGGGCGAAGGGTAGGCTGGCATCGATCGCGAGCGGGTTAATATCCGGATGTTCGTATTTACCGGTGAGGGTGAGGTGATCGCCGACACCGTTCACGGCGAGAGCCAGTTTACCTGCCGCGAGGGCCGTCTTTTCCCTTGGCACAAGAATACGGTCAAAGAGCAACTCAAGCTCAAGACCGGGAGCGGCCGGGGTGCCAGTGGCGCTGAGACTGAGGTTCACGTCTCCCTCGACCGGGCTTTCTTTTCCAAAAAGACGGGAAAGATGTTGCACGGGGAGGCTCTTCATCCGCATCGAGAGATCGAGCGGGAGCTCTTGTCCAAACCACTGATCCGGCGTCATTTTTTTGCGGTCAAGAGGGACGCCTCCCGCGAGGGTCAAGACTTCCCGGCCGCCGCTCTGCCCGCGCCAGTCAAGAAACTCGAGCCGACTCTCGTTCCATCGCATCGCACCGGCGAGGGTGAGCGGACGGCTCGTGATTTTCACCATGGGAAAATCTGCCGTCGTCTCGGTGTAGCTCCCGCTCAGCGCTAAATCGACGGGCTCGGCCCCTTCAGCCAGGGTGAGATGGTCGGCGGTGAGCGAGATCCCGCCGGCGTGGACACCCGCCGCAAGGTCCCCGCTGCCTTCCCAGTTCAGGACTGTGAGAGAGGGGAGCAGTGCCGCGATAGCTCGACCGTCGAGCAGCTTGCGCAGGCGGCTGTCCCGTGCCCCGAGATCGGCATTGAGGTCGAGCTTACCCCCATAAGTACGGTTCCCGAAATGATACTTCCCGTCCACCGTGATCTGGTTCGCCGAGTCGAGACCGGCAGCGAGGGTCACTGTCACAAGATCTCTTTCGGGGATATTCGCCGTGAAAGAGAGTGGCGAAAATCGCTGGTCGGCAATCGCAAAGGAGTCCGACCCGATCACGATTGAGCCACCGGCGAGCGATCCGCCGTTGACCTCAAGTCCGTCGATCGAGGCGATCAGAGCGCCCGCGAGGGGAAGGTTTTTGAGGGGATCCGGCGCGAAGTCATGGAGGAGCAGGGCGCAGTCCTTCACGGCGAGGGCGGCGTTGACGCGGAGGGCGCGGGTTTTGAGGTCGGCAAAAGTGGCTGCGCCGCCGAGCTCAAGGCGTGCGGTCGCGTCGAGGGTGGTCCCGGACTGGTCAAAGTTGAGTTCCGCGAGGAGGGGTTTGGCCGTGGCGCTTGTGTCGGTTCCGGCCTTGAGCGAGATGTTTTCCATGGCCATCCCGTTCCAGTGCAGGCCGCTGATGATCGCGTCGAGGCGGGCATCCCAGGTGGAGGGATTCGCGAGGTTGCCGACGAGACCCATCGAGGCCGATACAAGGGCGGCCGGCGAGGGGCTCTTCCCTTGTTCCTCTGCCCGATCTCCCGGCCGGGGATCAGGGCGGAAGGTGAGTCGGCCGTCGAGCTCGATCAAGTCAAAGGCCCCCCGGCCCGTGAGTTCACCCTCCATCGTGCCTGTAAGCGGCGGGCGCGCGGTGTAAAAACGGGTTACCTCCTCGAGAGCGAGGCCGGCCATCTTCAGATCGAGATGAAGCGGTTCTGCCTGGGCGAAGAAGGTGCCCTCCGGTCCCTTCTCGAAGGGAATCCTTGCAGCGAGGGTGAGGGGAGTAAGACCGGCTCGGGTGATTTTCCAGTCAGGAAGAGAGATCACTTTCCCGTCCCAGGCCCCTGAACCGGATACGGTGACATCACCGGCGTTTAAAGTCACGGGGGCCAGCGAGGCGGAAGCGCCGTCATAGCGTGCCGCGATCTTCCCGCTGAGGGGTTGACCTGTGGCGATGACGACGGAAGCGAGATCGAGATCGAGGGCACCGCGGTGCTGCTTTTCGCGGAGCTGACCCGAGCCCTTCCAATCCAGCTTCGCAGCACCGGACAGTCTGTCGAACGCAAGCCCGGCGAGGACAGTTCCGAGGCGTCCTGCCGTATCGATCCGAACGAGGGCTCCGGCCTCATAGGCGAGTCTTCCCACGTCGAAGTTACCGTCAAGTCGGAGGTGGTTCGTCTCATCGAGATCAAATTCGGCGGCGAAGCGCAGGTGGTTGTCGGATGCGACATTAGCCGCCACCTCAGCCTCCGGCAGCCGGACGCCGTTCCAGGCGAGATCTTTCGAGAGAAGCAAGAGGCTCCCCGATTGAATCGTTTTCCCGCCGATGAGCTGGATGTCCTGCATCGTGAGTGTGATCGCGCCGGTCAGGGGGACTTTGTCGGTAAAATCCGAGACGAGCTCACCGACTGAGGGCACTTCGACCTGCATGCCGAAGGTGAGGGGAAGATTTCTGAGTTCTGCAATCGAGCCGGCCTTTTCAAAAGGAATCGTGCCGCTTGCCCTTGCGGTCGACCGCTCGCGCGCGGCTTCGAATTGCAACTGGTTGTCCGTCACCAGCAGCATGGCAGTGTCGGCACGGTGCTTGCCCCAGCCCGTGCCTGAGGCGATCAGTTTGCCGTTGAATTTCCAAGTTGCCGGAGTTGCGAAGTCACCCGAAAAACGCAGATCGAGATCGGTGAGGGAGCCCTTCAGCGGCGATGGCGTTCCATCCGGTATGGGCAGGACGAGCTTTTCGAGAGAGAGCCGCGATCCGGCGCGCAGACCCACTGCGATCTCGCCGGGGGATTTGAATGAGGTGATTAGCATGCCGTCGGCAGCGCGGACGAGGGCATCGACTGACCAGTCTCCCGGTTCAGTCTCGGCTACGGTCAACTTTTCGAGCGTGGCATATCGCAGAAGGGGCAGCGGACCAAAGGTGAGTTCGCGTTCGCGCCGGCTCACTACCGCTTTCACCGTCTCGAGGGGCTGTTGCCCGGGGAGATCGACTTTCCCGATGTGCAGCTTTCCATCCGCTGCCGCGGGGGTGGCGAGAGTGAGGTTTTGCACCGCGAAGGTTGTCTCACCCTGGTGAACGAAGACGGTCAGGTCCTCGATGAGAATGTCGCTCGCGAGCAGGTTCCAGAGCGGGCTGAATTCGGTCGGCGGTTTTTTCGCCTTCTTCGCGGCTCGCTCCTTTTCCTCCGGCGTCTTCTCGCCGGGATCGGGTAGGTAAAGGTTGAGGTGCGCCTTTTTGATCCGCACCGTCTCGAGCCAGGTGAGTTTGGCGGAGTTACGGATGAGATCGAGAGCGTTGTAACCGACCGCAAATTCCTCCACCGTCAGGGAAGTTGAGCCTTCGGCATCGCCGACAAAATTGATTCCATTGAGGGTGAACCCTGACCAGAGATTGCCGTCGATCTCGAAATCGCCAAGGAGTCCCTGCGAGCCCGCTGCTTTGACCCCGGCGTAGCGGGCCAGATAACGGAAGCCGGGTCCGTTGAGGAAGAGCGCGAAAAGCGGAAGAAAGACAAAGAAAAAAACGGTCGGCGCGACAAGACAACTGCGCCGCTTCATTTTAGGAACGGGAGCCTCGGCCTGCCCGGCTGGCATGTCGTCGAGTTCGGACATCGGGGAAGAGAGGGATGCCGTTTCGCCGGGAACCGAAGCCCCGCAGGGGGCGGGTAGCGCCGGATTGGCTTACATCCGCTGATCAATCATTAAAGCCCACAATCAGCAATTCGCAAGTAAGGGATATACCCCATAGAATCGGGGTGAAAAACCTGAAGGCCTCACTCCAGCGTTTCGCCTCCTCAACGCTGCTTCAAAAAGGCGATTAGATCAGCCATCTCTTCTTTCGTGATTGCCGCTTCGAGACCGACCGGCATTAGCGAAATTCCCGCCGAGGTGAGCGACTTGACCTCGGCTCTCGGAACCGTCATGGTCACTCCGCCGGGGATGCGCAGGGTGATCGCGGTCGCGTCCTCCCCGTGGATGAGTCCGCTGAGAATGCGCCCGTCGGTCGACTCAATCGTCTGGGAGACCCAGCGGTCCTCAATCGCCCGGTTCGGATCGAGAATATCGGTGAGGAGGGCCTCGGCTGGCTTGATTTTCACGTCATTGAGTGAGGGACCCACGTCGACGCCGATGCCGCCGACCTGATGGCAGGTCATGCAGGCGGCCTTCTGGAAAACGAGTTTGCCATTTTCGGGGTCGCCCTTGTGCGAGGCGAGCGCGGCGCGGTAGGACTCGATCACCGCGGCCCGGTCTCCGTCAGCCTGTCCGAAAAGCTCGAGAGCGAGCGCTTTGACCTCTTCGTTCGTGGAGCGTCCGTAGGACCAGCGAGTCATCGGCGGCATGATGCCCGGGCTGATCTCGCCGGCCTTCATCTTCTTCATCAGGGTTAGTCCCGTCGTCGGATTCGCCGTGATAAGATCGAGCGCCTCGCGGCGCGCTGCCGGGGTGAGGGTGCCCCAGCGTTCGAAGAAGAAATCGGCGACGACTTCACGCTTGTCGCGGGCGAGCATGCGGCAGGCGGCCTCCTGAATCGCCGGTGGTTCGGTTAGGGCGATGAGCGAGGTCACGACTTCTTTTTTCTCTTCCCAGGGACGCTGACTCACGAGGGTGAGCGCGGCGAGGCGCGCTTCTTCCGTCGCCTTCGTGTTGAGAGCGATCGTTGTGGCCTGGTTCAGAACCGCCTCGAGCCGGGCTGTGCCTTCGCCGAGTTCGGGCAGCTTCGCACCGATGAGAGCGGCGAGGTTTTTCTGCTTCAGCGGGCTGCGGGCGAGGCCTTCGGAGAGACCTTGAACAAGCGCAAAAGTGGCCGGAGTCGGATCTTCGGCGAGAGTGGCGAGCAGTTTCGCGATTTCTCCGGTATCGCCCCGCGCCGCGGTGAGCCGGGCAAAATCAGTCAGGACCGGGCTCGTCACGGCTGCCGGCAGGGTGCCGAATTTTTCATCATCGAGCAGGGCGAGCAGCGTCGCCGGGACAAGATCGGGCGCCGAGGCAAAGATCGCTTTGCGGAGCCAGGCGTCTTCCGGAGTCGCGCTCACGAGGGCGGAGAGCTGGTCGGATGTCAGCTTCAGATCGGTGAGCAGGGAAATCGCGAGAAAGCGCATCCGTGGCGCGTCCTTTTTCGTGGCGACAGCAATCGCATCGAGCAGGGCCGCGCTCTGGCCGGTCGAGTGCGCGGCGAGGACGGCATTCTCAAGCAATCCGGGATCGGTCGCGGTTTCGAGGAATCGCTTCAAGGTCGCAGCGTCGAGAGTGTCGAGTCCGGCGAGCGTCCAGATCGCGTGGGCCGTCGTTTTTGGCGAGGGACTCGCGGCGAGGAGTTCTTTCAGCAGGGGGATGGCGGCTTTGTCCTGCGCTTCGACGAGGAGTCGCTGTGCTTCGGTCCGCTGCCAGCCGTTGGCGTGTCCGAGGCGTTCGACGAGGGCGGCCGTTTCGGTGGGCAGGGGCGTGACGGGCTCCGCCTTTTTCCCCTTAGGCACGACCCGCCAGATGCGGCCCTGATCGAAGCCGGCCCGCATGTAGTGGGACTTCGCGAAGTCTTCGGGAAAGAAGCGGGCATGATCGATGAAGCGACGATACATGTCGCAGACGTAGAGCGCTCCGTCAGGGCCGGTGCGGACCTGGACGGGACGGCTCCACTCGTCGCCCGAGACGAGGAAGTCGCGCTTCTCGCCGACCCGCTCCGCCACAAAAGTCGAACCCGTCGGCACGAGCCGGTTGCGGGTCACGAGCTGAGCAGTCGGGTCGCAGACGAAGACTTCGCCCGTCATCTCGGGCATGAGATCGCCGCGATAGACGCCGAGTCCGCACGCAGCCGTATGGGTGCCTGCATGGGCTGCCGAGGTCGTGTGGCTGAGAGCGATGGGGTAGACCGGGGCACCGGGCTCCTGGATGTCTTCCTGTCCGGTCGTGATCCCGGCGAGAGGGTTGCGTTGCACGACGTCGAGCGGCATCACCGCAAAGATGACGGGGTTGCGGTTCGTGTTGAAAAAATGGCGGCCGTAGTCATCGATCGAGCCCCCGTATTGACCAACCCCGGTCGCGGGAGTCATCTCGCCGGTGCGCGGGTTGTAGCGCAGATTCAGGCGGGTGAAATCGAGCTTTTTGTCAGGCTGATCGCCGGGATAGATCTCTTTGCCGTCGAGGCCGTTGTTGAGATAGACGAGATTGTCGAGACCGTAGCGCGGGCTCGAGACCTGGAGCTGGTTGTGGCTCGGGTCGTTCGTGGTGAAGAGCGTTTTCCGCACATCGGCGACGTTGTCCCCGTCAGTGTCTTCGAGAAAAAGGATCGCCGTCCGCGTTGTCGCGAGCAGTCCTCCGCGCATCGGCATGAGCCCCTGGACATGGTCAAGCCCGTCGGCCCAGGTCGCTGCCTTGTCCATGACACCGTCTCCGTTTTCATCGGTGAGCAGGCGGATGCGCGAGAGGTTTGATCCGTCGGCGAGGGGCAGGGGATAGTCGCCCATCTCGGCAACGAACATGCGCCCCTGCGCGTCCCACACGACATCGACCGGATCACAGGTGAGCGGCTCGGACGCGACGAGTTGCACTTCGTAGTCGCCGTCGATCTCCCAGAGTTTCGCGCTTTCTTCAGGACTTAGGGGAAGGCGGCGCGGCGGGATGCTCTCTCCCGAGACGGAATAACCCATGTCGCCCGAGCGCTTTTCCTCTTCCCATTTCTCAGTAAAAGTGCCGAGGGGATGCAGCTCGAGCCGGCGGATCGTGCAGGCCGCGTATTCGCTCTGCAGCCCGATGAATCCCGCCGCGGGATGGCAATCGGTCACTTCGTTGACGAGTTCGCCATTGAGAAGGATGCGGATCGAGGCGCCCGCGCAGATGACTTCGAGCCGGTTCCACTCGCCGAGCGGATTCTCGATGTCCTTCGGTCCTCGATAGCCCTTTATATCGGCCCAGTCGGGATCGCGGTCGCGCCAGTTGATCCGCGCCATCGTTTTGCCCTCGGCGGGAAAAGTCACTTTGGCGGCGCCCTTCGTCCAGACCGGCTCGCCGTCGCGATCATTTTTTACCTCGGCCGTCACCTTCGTCGCGGCGGGCGGACCGTCGCCTTCTTTCGCCGCGAGGACGAGGATATCCCCCGAGCCGCCTTCGATGAGCTGGGCCTCGATGCAGCTCATCCAGGTGTTCCCGAAAGCCCCGTCGGGCCCGAAGGCATGCAGCAAAAGCCCGCAGTCTCGCGCGCGGTCGGCCCGGTTGGCGAGGGTGCGCTCGTCCCAGCGGTAATCAATCACGAGATGGTAGTCGCGGTAGGCCTGCTTGGTCCGCAGGTAGCCCATGCCTTCGCCGCTGACCTGCATGACGCCGTCCTCGCCGATCGCCCAGATCTTTTTCGGATCGTCCGAAAGGGAAGCGGTCGGATTCAGGTGCGCCGTGAATCCCGCGAGAGAAGGATCGGCGAGGAGATTAACAACTGCGCCGGGAGAAATCGCCGGGGCGATCTCCTGCGCCCGCACGGCGGTAAACGTGAGCGAGAGGGCGAGGGAAAGAAGGCGGGCCAACCGGATCATGCCTCGAACTGTAGCGAGAGACTCCGCGCATGCAAAGCCCCCAACCCGCCGCTATCGCGGGAGGGGATCAGTTCACGTCCGTGAAGACAGCTTGCACATCTTCATCGTCTTCGAGCTTGTCGAGGAGCACTTCGATGTCGTTCATCTGCTCTTCGGTGAAGTCCTTAGGATTGTCGGGGATGCGCTGGAGCTCAGCCTTTTTGATCTCGATGCCGAGGGCTTCCACGCCGGCGGTGAGAGTGCCGAAATCGGTGAAGTCTCCGTAGGCGTAGGCGATGCCTTCCTCGACCTCGAGTTCTTCGAGTCCCGAGTCGATCAGACCGAGCTCGATTTCCTCGATCTCCATGTCCGGCTTCACTTCGAACTCGATGACCGCTTTGCGCTTGAAGAGGAAGTTCAGCGCTCCGCTCGGGAGAATCTCGCCGCCGGATTTATTGAAATAGGTCTTGATGTTCGCGATGGATCGGTTGGTGTTGTCCGTCGCACACTCGACGAAGATCATGACCCCGTGCGGGCCTTTGCCCTCGTAGTTGATCTCCTTAATGTCCGCCGCGTCCTTACCCGAGGCCCGCTTGATCGCGGCATCGACGTTGTCCTTCGGCATGTTCGCCGCCTTCGCCGCCTGGATCGCGAGGCGCAGTTTGGAGTTGTTTACGGGATCGTTGCCGCCTTCCTTCGCCGCCATCGTGATGGCTTTGCCGATTTTCGGAAAGGTCTTGGACATCTTGTCCCATCTCGCTTCCTTCGAAGCGCGTCGATATTCGAATGCTCTACCCATAATGCGGAGATTCTTGTCTCAGAACGGGCCGATACGCAAGGCGGATTGTCGATTGAAGAGGGGTGAGTGGGGGATTCAACCCTGTTTGCTCTCACTTAGCGATGCCCCGCGCGATACAGGTCGAGGATTTCCTCCTTGCTCAACGCACGGTTGAAGACGGCGATCTCGTCGAGACGGCCTTCGAAGTTGCCTTCGCCCGTGCAACTGCCGCCGAAAAAGAAGGTGTCGGACTGAATCCCGTTTGCCGTTTCACCGGATCGGCTCCCCGCCTTTGCTCCGTCGAGGTAAAAATGCAGGTCTTTTCCGGATCGGACGACGACGAGGTGATGCCATTTCCAGCGTTCGACCGTTATGGCTCCCAGAGATTCCTTGCCGCCGCTCGAGTGGACGAGGACGCGACTTCCTTCGGTGTTTTCGGTAATCCCGATATGGTCTCCGACGATTCGTCCGGCATAGGGATTTCCGCGGGAAAGGATCCATTCGGGTGCGTCCATGACCCCTTTCGCCGTCCCGCTCCAGAACCAGATCGAGACGGTGTAATCAGCTCCGGTTATCCCCGGAATCCGTGCACTGATCCGATCACCTGCGAGATGCACGCTGCGATTGAT
>DIVG01000078.1:0-33695 GCA_002422425.1 Akkermansiaceae bacterium UBA6138
AGCCCCTGCGGTGCAGCCCCTGCGGAGCAGTGGCGATTGATCCGGGCCCGGCTTCGTAGTATGTCTGCGCATGCCTCCTCAACCCTCCATCGCCGTCGTCGGATCCGGCTCCGTCGGCTGCTACTATGGCGCCCGCCTCGCCCTGAAAAATGACGTCGCTTTTCTGATGCGCCGCGATCTCGCCTCAGTGCGGGAAAAAGGTCTCATGGTCCATAGCATCGCGGGAGACTTCCACCTCGACGAGGTTCGCGCCTTTGCCACCACCGCGGAAATCGGACCCGTCGATCTCGTCGTCATCGCTCTCAAGACCACCGCCAATGGCTCCCTCCCCGATCTTGTCGCACCGCTCCTGAAAAACGGCACGATCCTGCTGACACTGCAGAACGGGCTGGGAAACGAGGACTTTCTCCATACCGCCTTTCCCGGGCACCCCGTCCTCGGCGGACTTTGTTTTGTCTGCATCAACCGTGGTGCGCCCGGAGTGATCCATCATCTCGCCCATGGACGGGTCGAAATGGGAGAATTTACGGCGACCGGCGCGATAGCAACCGCCGCCGCCCTTTTCAACGGAGCCGGGCTCGACTGCCACATCCTCCCCGACCTCGGTCTGGCCCGCTGGCGCAAACTGATCTGGAATGTACCTTTTAACGGGCTCGCCATCGCCGCCGGCGGGATTGACACGCAACAAATCCTCGCTCGGCCCGAACTGCTCGCCCGCACCCGCGCCCTCATGCACGAGATCGTCACCATCGCCGCCGCGCTTGGGCACTTCATCGATCCCGCCTTCGCCGAGGGCAACCTCCGCGGCACGCGGGAGATGGGCCCCTACCGGCCGTCCAGTCTCATCGACTTTCTCGCGGGCAATGCTGTCGAAGTCGAGGCGATCTGGGGCGAGCCCCTGCGCCGTGCCCGGAACTGTGGTGTCGCCGCACCCGAACTCGAAAAGCTCTACTTTGAAATTTGCAGGGCGACGGGATACGGGGCAGTTTAAAGACATGTCCGAGTTCACCCTTCCCTCCGCGCTCCGTTCCTCAAATCCGGCGGTGGGGGTGGTTCTGGGATCAGGCCTGGGCGGCTTTGCCGATTCACTCGAAGGCACGCAATCCTTTGACTACGCCGAGATCGGTGGCCTGCCCCTCAGCCGCGTCGAGGGCCATGCCGGACGCCTCCACCTCGGGCAATTGGGCGGAGTCGAAGTCGCCGTCGCTCAGGGCCGCGTCCACCTCTATGAAGGTTGGAGCGCCAAAGACGTCGCCGCCACGGTGCGCCTTTTTCACGAACTCGGTGTCGGCACGGTCGTTCTCACCAACGCCGCCGGCATCGTCAATGCCAACCTCAAGCCGGGACGCTGGATGCTCATTTCGGATCACCTCAATCTCGCCCGGCAGTCTCCTCTGACCGGTTCGCCGCGATTTGTCGATCAGACCGAAGTCTATTCGGGGCCGCTTCGCGAGCTTCTCCGCGCCGAGAGTCTCGAGCTCTCCGGCGTCCGCCTCCCTGAGGGCGTTTATGCGTGGGTCAACGGACCCGAGTATGAGACCCCCGCCGAGATCTGGATGCTGCGAACCCTCGGCGCCGACGCCGTCGGTATGTCAACCGTCCCCGAAGCGATTCAGGCCCGCGCCCTCGGAATGCGCGTGGTGGCACTTTCCTGCCTCACCAACTACGGAGCCGGTCTCTCCGCCCATCCCCTCAGCCACGAAGAGGTCGTGGAAGTGGGGCAGAAAGCGGCCGCCGAACTTTATGCCCTGCTCGAAAGCGCGATTCCCGCCATAGTCGAGATTTAACCTGCATTTCTCATAAGGGATGAGGCGGGCGGTTTGGATTTTGGTGTCACCTGAGGGCGAGCCGCCGCATGGCGCGCTTGCCTGCCCGCGTGAAAAGGACTTTTCCCCCGCCCGATCCGTGGTTTGGTGGCGGACTCGGAACTTGCATGGAACTCGATGAAATAGAATGGCGCACTCGGGAAGTCCTTCCCGCCTGGAAAGAGAGCGGGCTCTCCCTCACGATCATCGAGAAAGGAGGCTCTGGTCGCCTCTTTGTCAGGGTCGTCCGCGAAGACTCGGGCGAGAGTCTCATCGCGATGCATTACAATCTCGACCGCGCCGACAACGCCCGCTTTGCCTGCGTCACTGACTTTCTCAGTCGCCACGCCATCCCCGCGCCGCGCATCCTTGAGCGCCGCATCGATCTCAACCTGCTCTGGGTCGAAGATCTCGGCACCCTCGATCTCGGCAATCTCGCGGGAACGGACTGGACGACCTCGCGCCGCCCCGCTTACCAGTCCGCCCTGCGGGCCGTCTTCCCGCTGCACCGGCTCCCGGAAAGCGCTGCTCCGGATGATCTCCCCGAATTGGAAAAACCCTTCGATGCGGCTCTTTACGAGTGGGAACAGACTTACTTCCTGACTCATTTTGTGGAACGCTTTGTCTCGGCCGAAAAAGCCGCTCGGCTCCGAAGCGATCCCGCCTTCGCCGCGCTCCGCGACGAACTCGCGACCTTGCCGCGGGCCCTTGTCCACCGCGATTTCCAGAGCACCAACGTGATGCTCCGCGACGGCGGTAGCTATCTCATCGACTACCAGGGACTGCGCTGGGGCCTACCCGAGTATGACCTCGCCTCGATGATTTACGATCCCTACAGCGAATTCACCGCGGAGGAGACGGACGACCTCATCGGATTTTATTTTTCCCTCAAGGAAGAGGCGGGCGACACGGAATCGAGAGCGGCCTTCGAAAAACGCCTCACCCAATGTGCGATGCAGCGGCTCATGCAGGCCCTCGGGGCCTACGGATTTCTCAGCGAAGTGAAGGGCAAGACCGAATTCCTCGCCCATATCCCGACGGCGAAGAAGCGGCTCCTCGAGCTGTCGCGGAAAGAAGGCGGAGTTCCGGGATTGGCGGCGGTGCTGGCGTGAACGGCGTAGAGACATGACCCGGTCCCGTGTGCACCTCTTCGTCGTGATCGTGATCGCGGGGAGTTCCTTCGGTGCCGCCGGGTTTCTGGCGCTCAACGACTCGAAATCGAAGAAGCTCGATATCTCGAGAGTCCCCGGCGTGGTCGTGCACCGATTACCCGTGCCCTCCCTCGCGGATCGTCTGGCGCGCCGGGCAGTCTACACGGCATCGCCATCGATCGCGGTGCTACCCGCGGGGGACTATCTCATCACCGACAATCTCTTCGGCCACGGCTCGGGGGCCGGGCAGTCAGGGACCACGCAGGTCTTCCGATCCCGTGATCGGGGCCTTCACTGGGAGCGGATCACCATGATACGCGACATGAAACGCGGCAGTCTTTTCGTCCATGGCGACGACGTCTACCTCTTCGGCTATCGCGCGGCACCCGGCGATCTGTTAATCCGTCGATCGCGTGACGGCGGCCTGAGCTGGAGTGAACCTCATGACGAGTCGGACGGACTCCTGCGCCGCGGCACCTTCGGCGGCACTCCGAACCGACCTGTGATCCACGACGGGCGGATCTGGTTGGCCGTGTCGGGTCGGCGGGTGATGTCCGCTCCGGTCGATTCAGACCTATTGCGGGCGGACTCGTGGACGCTCTCGAGCCGGGCCGACACGAGCCGGGGCCCCTTTGGAAAAAATGCCGTCATCACCGAGGCCCAGATCGTCGCTTCGCCGGAGACCGGGGTGGTCGTGATGCCGAAGATCGGGGGAGAGGCCTACACCGCTCTGCTGCGGGCGGGAAAAGATCCCGGCAAACTCCGCAACCCTCAAGCCGAGGACTGGGTGAGCTTTCCTGGCGGAGAGAAGAAGTTCGCCGCCGGTTTCGACCCCGTGACCGCTTCGTTTTTTGCGCTCTCGAATCCCGTGCTACCCGCCTACGAGGACTCGGGCTGGCCGCCCGAAATGATACGCAACGCTGCCGCCCTGCTCGTCTCGCGAGATCTTCGGGAATGGCGGGTAGCCACGATTTTTCTCGAAACGCCCCAGGTGGATTATGAAGCCTTTCAGTATCTCAGTTACGATATCGACGGCGACGACCTCATCATCGCCTCACGCACCGCCTTTGAAATTGGCGACGGAAGACCCCCGCGCGGTCACGACAGCAACCTCACGACCTTTCACCGCATTGAAAATTTCCGGCGATACCTCGCTCCCGACGACAAAGACAAAAAATAACGCCTCTCAAAACGACTCCACGTGGGTGAGCACGTCAAAAAACGGCACCTCGGCGAGCAGACCGAAGCGGTCATCGCGATTCAGCCTCGCGCGCGTCGTCGCCGGGCTCGAGAGCCCGCAGAGGAAGCGGGCGAGCTGCCTCGGCTGACGCAGCGCCGGGTGATGCTCGGCCTTGGTCGTGCGAATGACCTCGGCCTGCTCGAGCGAGATGGACTCGCGCTTTGCCGCCGGGAGCGGACCACCGGCCGTCTCACCGAGACAAACGCCGCAGGTGCCGCAGGGTTCCATCGTCTCCCCGAAGTAGGCGATGAGCTGTTGCGGGATGCACTGCGGCGTTTCGCACAGCGTCTCGACGAGGTGGAGCCGCTCGATCTCGCCGACCTCGCGGGATTCAAAACGCTCGATCATGCGCGCCGCGATCGCCGGGACGGATCGCTCGCCCTCGGGCGCGAGGCGGTAGCCGTGGCGCAGTCCGTCGGGTTTCACGATCGCATCGCCCTGGTCGGCGAGATAGCCGATCGCCCGCCGCACGCGATCCTCGGGTTCGCCCAGCGCGGCGGCGGACTCGGCGATGGTAAAGCGATGCCACAGTCTCGACTTTTTCCCGGTCTCGAAAAGACGGGTGAGAAACTGCTGCCGCTCAGGGGTGTGCCCGGCGATGACGTCCTTGAACGCCCGTAGCAACTGCACCTGATAGCCCCCGTAAAAGGGCCCTTCGGGAATGATGATGCCGTCGAGCTCCAGATAGGTCAGCGCGGTCGAGACAACGGTTGGGCGCATGTCGCGGGAGATCGAGAGATCATAACGCGAGATGGAAAACTGATCCCCCTGCAAGAGGACATGTTCGACGAGGGACTTCACCGCCGTGGCCGAGGGCGTGTCGCCGTAAATGAAATTTTCGAGCACGGTGAGATCGTCGGCACAGGCGAGGATCTCGCAGGTGGACACCGCCCCGTCCCGACCGGCGCGCCCCGACTCCTGCACATAGTTCTCTAGCGACTTGGGCAGGTTGTAATGATAGACATGCCGGATGTCGGCCTTGTCCACGCCCATGCCGAAGGCGATCGTGGCCACGACCACCTTAAGGCGACCTGACATGAAGCCATCCTGCACCGCCGCGCGGTCTTCATCGCGCATCCCCGCGTGATAGGCGCGCGCATCGACTCCCGCTCTCGCGAGAAGACCGGCGACACGCTCGGCGGTCTGCTGCAAGGTCACATAGACAATTGCCGGACCCGGCGTTGCCGCCGTCACGAGCTTAACAAGACGGGCATCGCGTTCGCGCTCCGAACAGGGATGGATGCGGAAATGGAGGTTGGCCCGCGCAAAGCCGGTCTGGACGTGGTCGTCCGGCTCGATCCCGAATCGCTCACGGATCTGCTCCGCGACCCGCGGTGTCGCCGTTGCCGTCAGGGCGAGGATGCGCTCGACTTTCAGCTCCCGCGCCATCTCCGCGAGCTTCAGGTAATCGGGGCGGAAATTGTGGCCCCACTCCGAGATGCAGTGCGCCTCGTCGACCGCGAGCAGGGAGATGCGGCAGGCCCGCAGGTGCCGCAGGAATCCCTCGTTCGCGAGCCGCTCGGGCGCGACGTAAAGGATCTTGAGCGAACCGTCCCGCATCCGGTTGTAGATCGACTCGATCTCGACCCGCTCCAGAGTCGAGTCAAGCCGGGCCGCCGCGACGCCTTTTTGGTGGAGCGCCTCGACCTGGTCTTTCATCAGGGCGATGAGCGGCGAGATCACGAGCGTGAGATGCTCGAAGAGCAGGGCGGGGAGCTGATAGCAGAGACTTTTCCCCGCCCCTGTCGGGAACAATGCCAGGGCCGAGCGCCCCGCGAGGAGCACTTCGATGACGTTCTCCTGCCCCGGTCTGAATTCCGGGTGGCCGAACCACTGCTGTAATGCCGCCTTTTTTTCCATCGCTCTCCAAGCCCGTGAAAGACGGAAAGATGCCGCGCTATGGGCTTGAAGCAATTTTTAAAGCCCCCTATACTCGGATCCATTATGGAACTGTATTCCCCGCCTCGCCTGGTAGCCCGGCTCGCTGTGATTATTATCGCCGCTACCCTGCCGCTCTCCGCCGAAGAGCGGTCATGGACCAACAGTTCCGGAAAAACGATCGTCGCTACCCTCGTCGAGATCGCCGGGGAGAAGGCGGTCCTGCAGATGAACGGGAACAACTTCGAAGTCCCCATCGCGACCCTCTCGCCGACGGATCAGGAGTTCATCAAAAACTGGAAAAAGAGCGACATGACCGATCCGTCGAAAGACGGTGAGATCAAACCGAACTGGGACAGCCCCTGGCCCAAGCTCGTCGCCGTCGATATCGATCAGGCGATCGAGGTCATCAAAGAAGACGAAGCCGCCAAAGAATATATTTACGCAAGCCCTCACTATGAATTCATCTGCGACGTGAAGCTCAACACCTCAGTCGTGAAACGGTTCTCCCTGCTCTTCGAAGCGACCAACCAGGTCTGCCGCGAGCTCCCTCTCGGAATGATCAAGCCCTTCCGTGAGGAAAGGCATAAAATTCATCTCTTCGAGACGCGTGAAGCCTATATTGCCAAAGGTGGCCCGCCCGACTCCGCCGGGGTCTACATCAGTCGAGGCGGCGAGGGCGACATCCTCATCCCGCTGACGAGTCTCGGGGTGAAAAAAGTCGGGAGTAACTACAGCGTCGATTACGACAAGGAGAACACGACCCTCTCCCACGAGATCGCGCACCAACTCACCGACGCCGACTATTATGCCGAAGGCTCGCGCGGCTGGTTCACCGAGGGCATGGCCGAGTATATCGCCAACAGCGGCTACCGGTCGGGCAAATTCAGCCTTGAGGACATGCAGAAACTCATCGCCCGCGTCACCGCCTATGGCGATAATGGCCAGGGAGGCCGCGCGCTCGGGAAGGAGTTTTCCGCTCCGGATCTGCATGAATTTTTCACCCAAAGCTACGAATCCTTCCTCTCGAACGCGCAGCTCAGCTACGGGCTCTCCGCCCTGCTCGCCTATTATTATTTTCACATGGACGAAAACAAGGACGCCGCCAACATCAAAGGCTTCCTCAAAGCCCTCAAAGAAAAGAAAACACCGCCGGAGCTTTTCGAACCGCTTCTTGCCGGCCGCACCTGGGATGAGATGGAGGCGGACATTACCAAGGGATGGAGATCCCGGGGAGTCAGAATCAACTTTCAGTAAGTCCCGGTTAAAAATACCCCCGAGAGGGCGGACAAGGAGGCCTCGCTCGTTTCGCCGGTTTTAACACGTCTTTTATTTCCATGACTGAAACACCATGCCGCTGGGGTATTCTCGGCACTGCCGGGATCGCCCGGAAAAACTGGCAGGCAATCCGCCATAGCGGAAATGGGCGTCTCGTCGCCGTCGCGAGCCGCACCGCCGATCGGGCCGCCGCCTACATCGCGGAGAATCAGGCGCAGATTCCCCATCATCCCGCGCCGCGTCCCATCGCGGGCTACGAGGCAATAATCAACGCCGATGACATCGATGCGCTCTACATCCCCCTCCCGACCGGCCTGCGCAAGGAATTCGTCCTCGCCGCCGCTGCCGCCGGGAAACACGTCCTCTGCGAAAAGCCATGCGGGGTCGATGCGAACGAGGTGCGCGAGATCGTCGAGGCCTGTGAAAAGGCGGGGGTGCAGTTCATGGACGGGGTCATGTTCATGCACAGCGAACGGTTGCCCGCCCTGCGACGCGAGCTTGATAACGGCACCGCCGTCGGCGAAATCAAACGCATCGCCTCGCAATTCAGCTTCATGGCGCCGGAGAGTTTTTTCACTGAGAACATCCGCATGCAGGCGGGACTTGAGCCGCTCGGCAGTCTCGGTGACCTTGGCTGGTATTGCATCCGCATGGCACTCTGGACGATGCGCTACGAAATGCCTACGGCGGTCCGCGCGCACATGATACGCGAGACAGCGGTTCCGATCTCTCTCTCCGCCGAGATGGATTTTGCCGGCGGCATCACCGCAAGCTTCTATTGCAGCTTCGAGGCCGAGCACCAGCAGTGGGTGAATATCGGCGGCACCGCCGGACATATCGCGATACGGGATTTTGTGCTTCCCTTCCACGGTCCCGAGATCAGCTTCGAAATCGAACAGGCCCGCTTCGAAACAGACGTTTGCCAGTTCCACATGGAGCGCCACAGCCGGCGCGTTGCGGTGCTCGAATATTCGGACAGTCATCCCACCGCGCAGGAAACAAAGCTTTTCCGAAATTTCGGCGACCTCGTTCTCAGCGGCAGGCCCGATCCCCACTGGCCTGACATTACATTAAAAACCCAGCGTGTCCTTGATGCCTGCCTCCAATCGGCACGCTCGGGGGGAAAGGAAATCGCTCTGTAAAGGAGCCATGACGATCGAACCCATCGCACGGGATGTCTCCGGGGTCATTTTCCAGCTCACCGGGGGCATCGGTCTTTTTCTCATGGGCATGGTCCTCCTCACCGATGGAGTCAAGTCCTTCGCCGGAGATTCCCTGCGCCGCGCCCTTACCCGCTTCACCGGAACGCCCGGCAAAGCTTTTCTCTCCGGAGCGCTCATCACGACACTGGTCCAGTCATCAAGCGCCACAACCGTCACCGTGATCGGTTTTGTCAGCGCCGGTCTCTTAAGCTTCCCGCAGGCCCTCGGCTTCGTCTTCGGGGCGAGCCTGGGGACAACCGCAACCGGGTGGATTATCGCCGGCTTGGGCCTCAAAATCAGCGTCGGATTTTACGCGCTCCCGCTCGTCGGGGTTGGCGCGTTTTCCCGACTCCTCGGGAAGGGCCGCGTCCGCTCCCTCGGAACCGCGGTGGCGGGATTTGGGCTCATTTTCATCGGGATCGAAACATTACAAATCGGGATGCGCGCCTTTTCCTCTGTTTTTGATTTTGCCTCGCTGCCCGCGGGAGGAACAAAGGCTCACCTTCTCGCTATGCTCATTGGAGTTTTGATGACGGTGATCATGCAATCCTCATCCGCCGCCGTCGCGACCACCTTGACTGCCCTGCATACGGGCGCTGTCAATTTTGATCAAGCCGCCTCCGTCGTGATCGGCGCGGCAGTGGGAACGACGGTCACCGGGGTGCTCGCCGCGATTGGCTCCAATGTTCCGGCACGGCGCACCGCACTCGCCCACGTTCTCTTCAACCTTGCTACGGGGCTAATTGCCGTAGCTCTGTTACCGGGTTTTCTCCAGTTCATCGCTCTCGCTCAAGTTCACCTGGGTCTCGATCCCGGGGCGATGAGCCTCGCCGCCTTTCACACCATCTTCATCGCCGTGGGCGTCATGATTTTTCTACCCCTCGTTGGCCGCTTTGGCCGACTCATCGAACGGGCGCTGCCCGACCGCGGCCCCACCCTGACCCGTCACCTCGACAAGACGGTGCTACACGCCCCCTCTGCCGCGCTTGAGGCTTCTCGTCGCGCCCTCGCCGCGACCTCCGCCGAGACCTGTCGCTCACTCGCCGCTTCCTTCGGAAGCCTGCCCCCGGCCGGATCTCGGAGGATTCCCAACACCCAGCTCCACGAAGCGCTCCATCGTATTCAGGAGTTTCTCCCGCAGATCCCGTCTCTTGCGGCGGACGAACCGCTCTCGGAATTGCGACTGCGGCAAATGCACGCGATCGACCACCTTGAACGGCTCCAGTCAAAGCTCGACTTCGCCTCCGGATCGGCACGTTGGTCAAAGGCTGAGAGCCTGCTCCCCGCCATTGCTCTTCTGAGGGAAATTCTGAGTCTCGGTGAAGACTGTCTGCGGCAAGAAGAAAGTTCGAAGAGAGCCGACGAGCTGGAAGGGCAAGTCAGGATAAAGGCCGCCGTGCTGGCCGAGTGGCGACGCCTGAGCAGGCCGCTAATCATGGAGCAAAAGGCGGCGAGCGGCGCAAACCCGGCCGCCGTGCTGGAAGAACTCGACAACCTCAGATGGATCGATGGGATCGGCTACCACACCTGGCGCCTCTGCCACTACCTCGGAGCCGGCGCCGGGGAATTCCCTACTTCAGATTCCCGGGAGATCCCCAATTGCGAAACGAAAGAATTCGTCTGAGAGACGCTATCTCCCCAAACGCCTTGCCACATCTTTCGCGAAATAGGTCAGGATCATGTCGGCGCCGGCGCGCTTGATTCCGATGAGTGACTCGAGGGCCACTTTTTCCTCATCGATCCAGCCGTCTTTGGCGGCGGACTTGATCATGAGGTATTCACCGCTCACCTGGTAGGCGGCAATGGGGATGTCGAAAGCGTCGCGCAGCGTCCGGATGACGTCAAGATACGGGCCGGCCGGCTTCACCATGATCATGTCGGCGCCTTCGGCGATGTCGAGCTCGGCCTCGCGGAGCGCTTCGCGGCGGTTCGCGGGATCCATCTGGTAGGTCTTTTTATCCCCCGCCTTGGGCGCAGAATCGAGCGCTCCGCGGAAGGGTCCGTAATAGGCCGAAGCATATTTCGCGGTGTAACTGAGGATGGAAACCTCCTCGTAACCCGCCTCGTCGAGGGCGACACGGATCTCGCCGACACGACCGTCCATCATGTCGCTCGGCGAGACGACGTCGGCGCCGGCGGCGGCGTGACAGAGCGCCTGCCGGCAGAGCACGGCGACGGTTTCGTCGTTGATAATCTTAAGATCCCCCGAGGCGGTCTTTTCGACAAGACCGTCGTGCCCGTCGGAGTTATAGGGATCGAGGGCGACGTCAGTGATAATGGTAATGTCAGGGTATGCGGCACGCACTGCCCTGATCGCCCGCGGGACGAGTCCGTCGGGATTGAAGCATTCCTCCGCAAGAGGTGTTTTCAGATCATCCTCGATCTTCGGAAAAAAGACGATGGCACGCACCCCGGCCTCCCAAGCCTCGCCGACTTCAGTGAGAAGACCTTCGAGGCTCCAGCGATGGCAGCCGGGCATTGAGGCGATGGCGTCGTTCTGCGGGGCCTCGTGAATGAAGAGAGGATAGATGAGATCCGACGGATGCAGGATCGTCTCTCTCACAAGACCGCGGATCCCGCGGGTTTTGCGGTTGCGGCGCGGGCGAATGAGCAGGTTCAGCTTTTCGGACATAGTTCGTATCCCTCCCTGGTGTCTTTGATTTCCCAGCCGGCGGCGACAATTTCGTCGCGAAGCCGGTCTGATTCGGCCCAGTTTTTTGCCTGCTTCGCGGCCCAGCGGTCGGCGGCGAGTTTCACGAGGGCTTCGGGTGCTTCCGCGACCGGACCTCCTGTCGCAGGGAGCTCAAGGCCGAGCGCTTCCATGATTAGATGAAATCCTCTCAACTCCCGGGCCGCTTCTTCGGCAGAGAGCGTCTCGACGTGAATCGACTTGACCGCACTGAAGACCCGACCGAGGGCGTCGGGGGTGTTGAGGTCGTTGAGAAGCGCTTCGAAGGCACCACCGAAGGATCCGTGCCCGGTCACCGCGAGGGCGTCGCCATAGGTCAGCGGTTCTGTCAGGCCGCTCGCATCGGCGAGAGCCTGCGAACATTTGGCGAGACGCTGCAAGGCCTGGCGGGCGGCGAGAAGGGCGGGGAAGGTCTCATTGCCCGCTGCGTCCTTCGCGACAAAATTCAGGGGCTGCCGGTAGTTCGCCGAAATGAGGGCGTAACGAAGCTCTGCGGGGGAAAAGCCCGCCTCGATCACTTGTGAGAGGGTGTAAAAGTTTCCGGCACTTTTCGACATCTTGCCACCATCGACGAGCAGGTGGGTGAGGTGGAACCAGTGCCCGGCCATGTGCTGCCCGGTGCAGGCCTCGCTCTGGGCTATCTCGTTTTCGTGATGAGGGAAGACGAGATCGACGCCGCCCGAGTGAAGATCAAAGGTGTCACCGAGATACTCGCGGCACATCGCCGAACACTCAAGATGCCACCCGGGGCGCCCTTGCCCCCAGGGACTCTCCCAGTAATTGTCCCCGTCCTCCTCGCGGCGTGCTTTCCAGAGAGCAAAGTCCGAGACGGAGTCCTTTTCATACTCATCGTCCGAGACCGAACCCGAGGCCCCCTCGCGCAACTCACGCTGGTCGAGGCGGGAGAGGCGTCCATAACCCTCGAAACTGGAGACTTTGTAATAAACCGAGCCGTCTTCGCTTGCGTAGGCGTGACCCTTTTCGATGAGTTCCCGGATCATCCCGATCTGGTGCGGGATGTGTTCCACGGCGCTGGGCTCGATGTGCGGCGGCAGGAGGTTCAGCTTCATACAATCCTCGTGGAATCGATCCCGCCAGAAATCGGTGAACTCCCTCAAAGTCCGTCCGCCCGCCTGCGAATCACGGATCGTTTTGTCATCGACATCGGTGAGATTGCGGACATGGAAGGTCTTCACTCCGGAGAGCTCAAGGGTGCGGCGGAAGACATCCTGCAGGACAAAAGTGCGGAAATTGCCGATGTGCGCCGGACCGTAGACTGTCGGACCGCAGCAGTAAAAGCGGAAGACCCCTCCGTCGAGGGGGGTCAGCTCCCGAACCACCCGGCTCATCGTATCAAACAATCTCATCTTCGGCATTCGGGAAAGGGACGGTATTCGACGCCGTTTTGCAAGGGCTTCACTCTTTTTAGAGTTCCGGCAAGAGGGAATCGGATGAACCTTGAATCGCCACCACTGAATTATAATATTTGTGGATTTTATAAATAAGTAATCTAAATTTCGGCTGATCGTCGCGTCGCCACTTTGCGAATTAGCTCTCCCCGAACGAAATCCCATGTCAGAAAACAAAGCGATGTATGTCGGGATCGATCTCGGCACCAGCACCTCGTCCCTCGCCCATGTCCGCCCGGACGGAAACCCGGAGATCGTACCCAACGCGGACGGCGAGCGACTCACTCCCTCTGTCGTTTTTTTTGACCGCTTCGAGGGAGTCAAATTGGTCGGCTCAGCCGCCCGAAACGGCGGAGATCAGGAGCGGACCATACGCCACATCAAAAAGCACATGGATGATCCTGCCTTTTTTGTCGAAATCGATAACGAAAAGTGGACCCCGACTGAAATATCTGCCCTCATCCTCTCCAAGCTGAGAAAAGACTGCTCCAAAATTATCGGCCCGATCGAAGAGGCCGTTCTCACTGTTCCCGCAAATTTTAACGAGCTTGCCCGCAAGGCTACCGTCACTGCTGGTCGCCTTGCCGGGCTACGGATACAGCGCATCGTCAACGAGCCGACGGCGGCCGCTCTCTACTACGCCCACACCCAATCCGTGCGCGGCCGGGTTCTGGTCTATGACCTCGGTGGAGGCACTCTCGATATCACTATCCTCGAGATCGATGAAAACAATGTCGATATCCTGCTGAGCGAAGGGGCCCGCCATCTCGGCGGGTCCGATTTCGACGAGATCCTCACCGACCTGTTCAAGCAGAAATATCTCGAGCAGAACGGTCGTGAACTCATCCTCGACGCGGCCCAGAGACGCCGTCTCCTCGCCGTATGCGAGGAGACAAAAAAACGTCTTTCCAAGCTCAGCGTTGTTTCCGAAGTAATCGGCAATCGAGAGCATGTTCCCGGCGAAGTCGAACTAACCCGGGCTGACTTCGAAGAAGCGATCAAACGCCTCCTCATCCGCACCATCATGCTCATCGAGCAGGCCCTCGATACTCTCGCGCTGACTCCCCGTGATATCGATCATGTCGTTCTCGTCGGCGGCAGCACGCGCATTCCCAAGGTGCAAGAGCTTCTCACCGGGAAATTTGGCAAGCCGCCGCTTTCCTGCGGTAATGTCGATGAATGTGTCGCCCTCGGCGCAGCCCTCTTCGCCCGCCGCGCCCGACAGGTCTCGGAAGTCTGCAACCGCAGTTATGGAACTCTCGCGATCATCGAAGACGCCCTCACCGGCATCGGGAAAGTTCGAAACTCGATCGTCATATCAAAAAACACCCCCCTTCCCTGTTCGATGACCCAGACCTATGTGACATCGGAAGCCAACGAGGAGCTCATCGAAGTCGAGATCACCCAGGGCGAGGATCACGACCCCCGCTACGTCGATATCATCGGCAGGATCACGCTGCGTGTTCCGCCCGGCCGCCCGGCGGGATGCGCCGTCACCGTTACCTACAGCTATGATGAAAATCAACGCGTCCGCGCCCGGGTCTACGATGAAATCTCCGGGTTGCACAAGGACATCGCTATCGAATACGAGGGACCCGGTGTCCTCAATGAATCCGAGATCGAAAGAAAATCCGCCTACCTGAAGCAGGTGAAGATTGCCTAAACCGACCCGCCTTTATGCTTAAAAAACTATTCCGCCGGATCACCCGCTACCGCGAACAGCAAAACCACCCGGCGCAAGTCGGCGGCATCTTCGAGAGGATGTCTCCCGAGGGCGTTTGCGGAATCAACCCGTCGATGGATCGCGAAGAGATCCGTGGCCATCTCGCGAGACTATACAAACGTTACAACAGCGCCGCCGGCAGCCTTGATCCGGAGCTCCGCCACGAGGCGGAGATGATGCTCGATTGCATCGTCCGCTGCCGCGAAAAATACATCGAAAAGGTCTTCTGAGCCACGCGCCGCCGCATCGGGCACGGCTCCGGGCCCGCCCCCCTGCGCCACGGAGACCGACTTGAGACCGGGGCCGGCGCAAGCCCGCCAGCCGACAGGGCCTATTGGGGTTTGCGTCGCCCCGAACCTTTCTGGTAACCTACGGTATGGTCTCCCGTTTTCCTCTCATCTTCTCCCTCGTCCTCCTCGTTTTCGCCGCCTCCTCCCGCTCGCAGGACGGCCCGCCGGAGGTCATTTACGATGAGGCGGCAGTTCCCGCCTACACGCTACCCGATCCCCTTCGCTTTGGAGACGGCACGCCGGTCGCCAGCGCGGCCGACTGGCAAAGGCGAAGGGCCGAACTGATGGAACTCTTCGCCACCCATGTCTATGGCAAAACACCGGTCGGCCGGCCCGCGGCAATGCGTTTCGAACCCCGTCGAAAAATCAGCGATTTTCTCGACGGAAAAGCGAGCCTTGAAGAAATTCGCATCCATTTCAGCACTGAAGAAAGCGGTCCCTTCCTTGACCTCATTCTCATCAAGCCGAATCAGATTCCCGAAGGGGGCGTCCCCACTTTTCTGACCCTCAATTTTGCGGGCAACCACACTCTCCACCCCTCGCCGGAGATCACCCTCTCGACCGCTTGGATACGGTCCAGCGCCGAGGACAAAGAGCAGGGGCTTGTCCTCGATAATCGGGCCACCGAGAAGGCCCGGGGCTCGAGGGTCTCGCGCTGGCCTGTTGAAAAACTGATCGACGCCGGCACCGCCCTTGCCAGCTTCTACTATGGCGATATCGATCCCGACTTCGACGACGGATTCCGGAACGGCATCCATGCCCTTTTCGGCGAACCGCGCGCTGATGAATGGGGTTCGATCGGTGCCTGGGCCTGGGGGGCGAGCCGCGCCATGGACTACCTCGAGACGGACAAAACGATCGACCGGAAGCGGATCGCCATCTTCGGCCACTCCCGCCTCGGGAAAACCTCCCTCTGGGCAGGTGCTCAGGATGAGCGGTTCGCCCTCGTCATCTCGAACAATTCAGGGTGCGGCGGTGCCGCCCTGAGCCGCCGGTGCTTCGGCGAGCGGGTCGGACGCATCAACACCGCCTTCCCCCACTGGTTCTCCGACACCTTTGTAAAGTATAACGGGAACGAAGCCGCTCTCCCGGTCGATCAACACCAGCTCATCGCCCTTATCGCCCCTCGCATGGTCTACGTCGCCAGTGCGGTTGAAGATGAATGGGCCGATCCCAAAGGTGAATTCCTGGGAGCGAAATACGCCGAACCCGTCTACGAATTACTGGGGAAAAAAGGACTCGGGGTCGAGGAGCAGCCATCCCTCAATTCCCCTGTTGGTGATACCTTGCGATACCATCTTCGCTCAGGAAAACACGACGTGACCGATTACGACTGGGAGCAATACATCAAAGCGATTCAAAGCCTCTGAACCTCGGGACCGGAACACGGCCCCTTCCTATCATTCTGCGGCTTCAAAGGCTGCCTCAAACCGGCTAATGAGATCGTCGGGATCCTCAAGCCCCACCCAGATACGCAAAAGATTCCGCACCGCACCCCGTTCGGCGGCCCAGTCGAGTTCTCCGTAGTGGGCGAGGAGGGTGTAGGGGCAGGCCAGACTGAAATTGGTTCCCAGACCCGGCCCTTTCGACACCGCGAGTCTGTCGTAAAAAGCAGCGGCACCGGATTCCCCGCCCTCAAGCTCAAGGGAAAAAAGCGCTCCGTATCCCCCGGACTCCCTCCGGGTCGCGTCGTAATAGTCGGTGCAGATTGTCGAGGGATGCCAGAGAGACTTCACCTCGGGCCGCCTTTTGAGCCACTCGACCAGTTCGAGGGCATTCTCGTTGGTGGCCTCGATCCGCTCGCGGAAATGACGCGAATTCACCTCAAGGACGATGGCGTCGCGCACAAAAAGCGGACTGGCCGACTCTTCGGACGCCAGCTCCTCTTTCAAAAGCGCATAGAAAGGCGAAGCGGGATTTAACACGACGGAACCGGCAGCCACGTCTCCGGCTCCGGAAAAGGCCTTCGTCAGACTCGTCGTGACCGCATCGGCAAAACGAAGGGCATCAACATTGACAGACGTGGCAACAGTATCATCCACAATCAGGGGCACCTCACGGCTCCGCAGGATCTCTGCAATCCCGGCTAGATCGGCGGTGCGGAGAAGCGGATTGCTCGGCACCTCGGTATACACCGCAGCAGCACCTTCTTCCCCGTCGAAGCGCGAGCGGAGCTCTTCGACGCCGCCACTTTCGGTCAGGGAGAAATCAATCACCCCTGCGCCGAACTCCCTCTGCACTTTAAAGGAGTCGAGATAGGGAAATTCAATCTGGATCGTCGGTTCGTCCGGCGAGCGCTTCGTGAGGATACGCTGCACCGCGAAGATCGCGGCCATGCCCGAAGAGAAAAGGAACACATCACCGGCCGAGGCCTTTTCATGAAAGGATGCGATCCTCTCCCGCAGCGTCGTGATCGCCTTTTCCCCGGCGGCGATCACGGCGGAATCGAGCGGTTCGTCAGTGAGGGCCGACTCGGCGAGCCTGCTGCTCACGATCTCTCCCCCGTGCTGCCAGCATTTCCAGGCCGCGTCATAGGCCGATTCGTCGAGGAGCACGACAGTGAGACCTCCCCATCCGTACGACTCGAGGCGGCAGGATTGGCCGGTGCGCTGCTTCACGTAGTCGGCACAGCGCCACGCCGCCGCGAGCGAAGGGAAGACGAGAGCGGATTCCTCTTTCTTCGCGAACTCCCGTTGCGCGGCGAGGAAAAGATCGGCGACAAAAGGGTGGGCGACAAAGCGAGGGTAGCCACACTCGAAGGTTTCGATGACTTCCTGGTCCCCTTCCTCATATCCGATCACATGCTCCCAACGGGGCAGGCACATGGAGACGGCGTGGTCACTGTCCGGGATCGCGAGACCGAGGTCATCGGCCTCGCAGAAGGGGTGGGTAAAGGGATCGCGCATCATTGTTCCTATCGTTTCAGCACCTCCGGCAGGGCTCGCCGCACATCCTCGATAAGATCGGCGACGGTCTCGATCCCGACGGAAAAGCGCACGAGCGCGTCGGTGATCCCGACGGCCTCCCGCGTTTCTTTCGGCACGCTCGCGTGGGTCATCGAGGCGGGATGACAGCAGAGCGACTCGACCCCGCCGAGGCTCTCTGCTCTGGGGAAAAGGGTGAGTCGCTCGACGAAGGCGAGGGTTTCGGCTAGGCTCAACCCGAAGTCCACCGTGACGATGCCCGAACCGCCGCTCATCTGGCGTTTTGCGAGTTCGTATTGAGGATGCGAGGGCAGGAAGGGATAGCGGACCGCGACCGCCCGGGTCTCGTCCTCGAGGAAGCGGGCCAAGGCGAGGGCGTTTTCACAATGCCGCTCCATCCGGATCGCCTCGGTCTTGAGCCCCCGCGAGGTGAGCCAGCAGTCCATCGGGGCGGGCTGGAGACCAAGCGCCTTCTGGGCGAAGATCATCTTGTCGCGCCACTCTTCGGAGTTCGTGCAAACCGCACCGGCGAGGGCGTCGGAGTGTCCGTTCGCGTATTTGGTGAGGGAAATCAGCGAGAGATCGGCCCCCAGCTCGATCGGCCGCTGCAGGTAGCTGCTCGCAAAGGTGTTGTCGACGATGAGCGGCGCACCGGCGGCGTGTGCCGCCCCGGCGACGGCGGCGATGTCGATGATCTTGAGGTTCGGATTCGTCGGCGACTCGATCCAGACCAGAGTCGGATTCAAGGTCGCCAGCGTCTCGAGGGACTCCGGATTGGTGAAATCAAGGTATTTCACCGAGACCCCGAACTTGGCAAAGACCTGGGCAAAGAGGCGAAAGGTGCAGCCGTAGATATTTTCTTCGGCGACAACGAGATCCCCGCTTTTCAGAGTCGAGACGACTGCCGTGATCGCCGAGACCCCGCTGCCGAAGCAGGTTGAATAGGCCGCGCCCTCAAGGCTCGCGACAGCGCGGTCGAGGAGGCGAAAGTTCGGATTCCCCGAGCGGGTGTAGTCGAATCCGTTCGGATTACCATACTCAAAAGTGGAAGTCAGCCACACCGGCGGGGTCACCGCTCCGGTGTCGCTCACAAAATCTCTGCCCAGGTGAATCGCGCGGGTTTCGAATCCGGCCTCGTGATCTTTTTCCATGCATGGCGAATCAACAGGGTTAGGTGCGACAGTCAACCCCATTGAATGAGATACCTGATGTGCCTTATACCGCTTCGGCGCACTCTCCACTTGCCACCGGGTCGTATTATTCGGACAGTTTCGCCGCTTGTGAACTTCAACCCCTACCCTACTCCGCCGCAGCTCTTCCGTCAGTTCGAACGGGGCGAGATCAGCCGTGAGGAACTCCATGCCTCGCTCGCGCTGCATGCGCGCAGCCTCATTTCGGAGATGGTGGAGGAGAAAAAAAATCCGAAGTCCTCCTACCTCGAGCGGCTCCGTAATTTTGCGGCGGCACGACGCCTCACCTCGAAACACGGCTCGCCCCGCATCCGGGAAATCCTCGGCGCGCTCGGCGAGATCGACGGATTCCCCCCGGCCCAGATCCTCTGGAACGCGGGCCACGCCGACGTGCCGCTGCACTGTTTTTTCCGTTCAAAAGTCGAGCCCGTCTTCCGCATCACCCGACTCGAGGTGCAACCCATGCTCGTCAGCCTCGACGTGGAATACGGCGCTCACGACCGCTCCCGCACGACGCGCGAGTCTATCCTGTTCCAGCGAAATGCGCGGCTCGAACTGGAGTTGCTCGATCGTTTTGCGAAATAGAAGCTAAAAGCTACACCGTCAGCTTCAACTCGCGCGGCTCCTCAATGCGGGCAAAAGCAAGAATCGCCTCGGTGTCCTCGAAATCCGCCACCTGAACCCCCTCGCGGACAAGCCCCTCGCAGATGTCTTCCGCCGCGACGCGACCTTCGCCTTCCTCCGGCTTTTTCACGACAAAGAGAAATTTCTCAGGGAGACACCCGACCCGGCGGAGACGATTCACTTTCGCGATCCACTCGTCGCCATAGGTATAGATCGGGGTGGGAGTGGGCCTGTCGAGATTAAGCGGCTTGATCGCTTTCTCCGGGATGTCTGATCCCCTCGGGGTATACACAAGCGGAATACCGACGTGATAGGCATCGGTTCCCACCCAGGGGGCTTCACGATAGAGCCGCCCGAGGCGATTGGCCTGGAAGAGGCGGCGCAGATCCCGGGTTAGCTGTTTTTCCTCGTAATCAGCCTGCACGAGATGCCGGTGCTCGACATAGCGGTCGTAGAGACCGCTGATCGCCGCCTCCATCTCGTCACAGAGGAGCGTCCCGCGCGAGGCATAGAAAAAGGGCGAACCCTGCGGTGCAGTGAGTCGCTCGAAGAGATTCCCCTCCCCCGCACCAACGAAGAGATCGATCTGCGCCGGATGATTTTTGGCGACCTGCCGGACGTCGTCGGTCCAGAGATTGGTCTCGATCGTGAGCGCGGAGAGTTCGCTCTCAAGACGGCGCAAACCGCTGCGGTAGAGACTGAGATCGAGCTCGGGGAAGCAGACGCGGATGCGCTTGGTGCGCTGGGGCGAGATCAGCTTGTAGCCGAGGTAGCGGCTCTTCGCCTCCACCGCGACGATGCCCACATTGATGAACTCGCCGAGCTCGGCGTAGGGACGAAAGCCGATCGCGGCGTAGTTCAGGATGAGGTTCATGATCGGATCGGAAGTTCCTCAGGCGGAAAGGATGCCGTCGGGCGCGAGTTTGGGTTTGATGAGGCGGGCGGCGACGTCCTTCTGGGAAAAGGAGATGAGCGATTTCCTCCCCGGTCCCTTGAGCCATTCGGCCGGCATCTCGGCCCAGATCCCGTCGAGATTATAGATCGCCGACTCAAAACGGGTCCGCCATTTCTTGAAAAAGGGCTTCTCGATGAAGGGGCGCACGTCACGGAAGACGTGCTCCCGCTTGAACGCGACCGGATCGAAGTCCGCAGCGAGACAGGCGTCGTGATCGATCAGGAAAATGTTCTGGAGGACCGGATCCCACAGCACATTGGGATCGCCCCCGGCCATGTCGAGGCGACGGTCGGGATTGCGCACCCACCAGTCGAAGCAGAGGCAGCGGATCTTTGTCTCCTCGTCGATGCTGCGCAGGTGTGCCGAACGGATCTCATCGGCGAAGGAGATGCGCTGCGAACCGAAGGCGACCCCGGCCTGAAAGGCCTCTCCGTCCCCGGGAATGGCGTGGTCGGCGAGCGCTTTCGGGATGTTGACGAGCCGCACCGGCGCAACGGGGAGACCGCACTCCTCCGCGAGGCGGCTCATGAGGTAATCCAGGACGAGTTCGTCGCGACTCACATTGTCCCGTTTTACGAAATAAAAATGCCCGTCGTCCGCCTCGCAGAAAAATGGCCGGCTTTTCCCGTTTTCGGCCCGACCGGCAAGGCTGATGAGTTCGATAGGCATGGTTCGCAAGGAAACAGAGACTAGACAGGGGGGCGGCGGCACGGCAACCGATTCTTGCGGGAAAAGTGAAGGTTCCTTTGAGGTCGCGGTTTGGTAAAACCGGAATGTCGCGCTCCCTCAGGAAAGCCTGGCGAGGTATTTCGCCGGATTTTTCTCGAACTTGGCGACGCAAGGCTTGCAGCAGAATTTGATTTGCTGATCGCCGTAAACCTTTGTGATCACCTTGCCCATCGAGCCGAGTTCGTTGTCGGTGACGAGGCAGTAGTCGAGCGGGTAGGGCTTGGCGGCGAAAGCCGTCGTGAGAAAGAGCGCCGGGATCGCGATGAGACTTAGGATTGTTTTCATGTGTTTTTTCTTCGGTTTTCGGTTGATTAAAAGCGAAAGCTCACGCCTCCGCCGAATCCGTGATCCGAGTGGTATTCGGAGATCAGGGAAAATTGTTTGGTGAGCAGGTATTCGAGTCCGGTGGACCACTCCCATTCGCTCCCGGTGTCATACTCAATCTCGCCGAAGACCGAGATCCGGTCAGTGAGGCGGAGCGACTTTCCAAGCCCGAGGCGGACGCCCCCCTCGCTGTCGACCTGGGCAAAGCTGTCGATGAGATAGGGAAGCCGGTATTCCACCCCGCCGAAGGCGCGATCAACGGCATCATGCTCGTTGGTGAGACGAGCCCCGAGGACGGTGGAAAGGTTGGGATTGAAATAGCGTTTCCAGCCGAGGTCGATCTCGTAGTGCGTGTGCTCGAAGTCGAACTCGTGCCAGCCGAGATCCCACATCGTGTATAAGTCGTTGCGTGAATTCATGAAGCTCGCCATGCCCATGCTCATGTGCGTCTGGAACGATCCCGCGGCCATGAAGTAAAAGGGATCCTGATCGTGTTCGCCGAAGTCCGGCACGTGGTCGGGCCCCTGCTCCTCGTAGGAAAAGATCCGCGCCATGCCCATGTGCATATGATAGAGCAGATGGCAGTGAAAGAGCCAGTCGCCGCTCTCGTTCGCCTCGAATTCGATCGTCCTTTTCCCCATGGGCGGCAGATCGACGGTGTGTTTCAACGGTGCATCGGCGAGCTCGCGGTCATCGAGGACACGGAAAAAGTGCCCGTGGAGGTGGAGCGGGTGATGCATCATCGTGTCATTGATGAACTCAAACCGCAGGACTTCGCCGCGTTTAATTTTGATGACGCCGTCCTCGGCCATGGTCTTGCCGTTGAACGACCAGATGTATCGCTCCATGTCCCCGGTGAGACGCAGTGGTATGGAGCGGCGCGGCAGGGCCGGGTCGAGGCGAGTCACGGTGGTCGAACGCAGCCGCGCATAAGGCGGTAGCGGACGCTCCGGCTCGGCGGCGAGGGCGACGGCATCACTCGCGGGGACGACCGCCTCGTCATCCTCTAGCGCAGCGAGGAGATGGTCGTCCATATTGTATAAGTTCGGTCGGGGGATCGCCGGGGCGGGATGCGCCTCGCCCGCACCGAGCCACACCGAGGCGTGGCCGGATCCATCCTGCGCTGTCGCCCGCACTTCCCATCTCCCCGCCGACGGCACGGTCACGATAACATCATAGGTCTCGGCCATGCCCACAAGGAGACGATTCACGCGGATCGGCTTCACGGGAGGCCCGTCCGCCGCGACGATCCGGAGCGGCCCTGCGGCCGATTGCAGATAAAAATAGGTCGATGCCCCCGCATTGATAAAACGCAGGCGAACGGTCTGCCCGTTTTTCACCCCCGGATCGAAAGCTCGTTTCCCGTTTGCAAGAAAGGCGTCGTAGGCCACGTCCGAGATATCCATCGCGGGCATCCGCGATTTTTCACGATCCATAAAGGCCCCGAGTTCCCCCGCCCGGATCGCGCCCGCAACGCTCTGGATCGACCCTTTCTTGAATTCATACCACTCATTGCCGCTCATGAGGGTGCGCATGACTTCTTCGGGGCTCTCGAGGGCCCAGTCCGAAAGCACGATGACTTCGTCTCGGTCAGCCGCCTCGGCCACCCCACTGCGGGGTTCCACGATGATAGACCCGTAGATCCCGCTCTGCTCCTGAAGACCTGTGTGACTATGATACCAATAGGTTCCGGCGTGCTTCAGCGGGAACTCGAAACGATGCGTCGTGCCCGGCTGAATGGGCGGCGTGGTGACGTAGGGGACGCCATCCTGCGCATTCGGGAGAAGGAGACCGTGCCAGTGGATCGAGGTCGCTTCACGTTTGAGGTGATTGTGAACATTGATGATGGCGACATCACCCTCACGAAACCGCAGGGTGGGACCGGGAATAGTGCCGTTGATAGTGAATGCCCGAACCGGGCGCAGCTCACCGTCCGGCGACCAGCGGGTCGCGGCGACCTCAAGGTCATACTCGACGGTCGCAGCGGAGACCGCTGCGGGAAGAAGGAAAAGTGGGATTATTAAGAAAAGGAGATTTTTCATTGTTTAGGCAGAGGGAAAGAGCAAAGGGACGTCCCCGGGGCGCAACGACACGGGAAAATGGAGGGACGCAGCCCCGAAATCGGGCACGTCGCTGTCAGGAACGGCGAAGAGCCGGTCTCACCGCATCAAATGAGGAAAGCCTGGTGTAACACCAGTCTCCATCCCGGCGGGCCGGGATCGGGGAGGTCGAGCCACGGGGAGGGAGCAAACACGTCGCCGGCCAGCTCGGGGGCGACTGCCAGAAACGAGAGAGGAGCGAGCTCGGGAAGCACCGCTTTCAACATCACCTTACCGGAATCTGCAAGGCGCGGCTCTTTTGCACGGCACTCCGGGCAGGACTCTCCGCCCGGGCAACCGGATTCGGTCGAGGAACCGAGTGAACAGCAGGTCATCTCCGGAGCCTTCTCACGCGCCGCAGCGGGGAGAGAGCAACAACAAAGAGGACTGGCGATCACGATCGCCGCCATCACCGCCACAATGTTTCGGTAGAGGCTCATCAGGTTTTCGAGACAGTTACGCCTCGGACAACGGTCGTAGTCTAACGCCTCCCGTGAGTCGTGACCAGACCTAATTCGTGAAAATGGAGGCAAAGGCGCACCCATCGTTCCCTTGCAAGAAACGGATTCCCCCCGAATTTGCGGCGTATACTCTCCCGATGCCCGCTTTTGATCCAGAAACTGTCCGTGCCGATTTTCCGATTCTTTTCCGGGAGATCGCGGGCAAGCCTCTCGTCTACCTCGACAACGGGGCCACAACCCAAAAACCACAGTGTGTCATCGACTCGATGACCCGCTTTTTCTCGAACGAAAACGCGAACATCCATCGGGGCGTCCACTACCTCAGTCGTGAGGCCACCGATGCCTACGAGGGAGCCCGCGAGTATTTAAAAGCCGAGCTCCGTGTCCCCGCGACCCACGAACTCATTTTCGTGCGCGGGGCGACCGAAGCGATCAATCTCGTGACGCACTCCCTCGCCCCGCTCCTGACCGAGGGCGACGAGGTTGTCCTCACGGTCATGGAGCATCACGCGAACTTCGTGCCCTGGCAGGTCCTCGCGAAAGAGCGCGGTCTCATTCTGCGCTTCGCCGGACTTCGCGAAAATGGCGAGCTCAATCTCGAGGAGTGGAAGGCACTCTTTACCGAGCGCACCCGCGTCGCCGCCTTTACCCATGTCTCCAACGTCCTCGGGACGAGAAACCCGGTCACGGAAATGACGGCCTTTGCGCGGGAGCGCGGCGTTCTCACCCTCGTCGACGGTGCCCAGGCCCTGCCGCACGGTCCCGTCGATCTCGGCGCGGCGGGAGGCGATTTCTATGTCTTCTCAGGCCACAAGGTGTATGCGCCCGACGGGGTCGGCGTGCTCTACGGGCCGAAAGACCTGCTCAACGCCGCTCCGCCCTACCAGACCGGCGGCGACATGATCGAACAGGTCTCGATCGAGGGGACGACTTTCCGTCAGGTCCCTGAGCGCTTCGAAGCGGGCACGCCGAACATCTCGGGTGCAATCGGTCTCGCCGAGGCCTTTCGCTACATGAGCGGAATCGACTGGCCCGCCGCCCACGCCCACGAGGACGCCCTCGCCGCCCACGCCACAAGCGAACTTGAGAAAATTCCCGGGATCCGTGTCTTCGGGAAAGCTCCGGGCAAGGTCGCGATCGTTTCCTTTCTCTATGCCGCCGCCCACCCTCACGATGTCGGGACCATCCTCGACACCGAAGGCGTCGCCATTCGCGTCGGGCACCACTGCGCCCAACCGCTTATGCATTACCTGAAAGTCCCTGCGACGGCACGGGCTTCTTTTTCCTTTTACAACAATCACGCCGACGTCGAGACCTTCCTGAGGGCGATGAAGAAGGTGGAGCGGTTTTTCGGGTGATACCGGCCCGCCTGAATCGCTTGCTTTCCCCCCTGCTTCGGGCAAGTTTCCCGACCTTTGACGGGACCCCTATGAGCGCTGAACCTCTCCAAATCTACATCGACGGGAACTTCTATCCGCAGGCGGATGCGAAGATCTCCGTCTTCGACCACGGCCTGCTTTACGGAGACGGCGTCTTTGAAGGAATCCGGTTTTATAACGACCGCGTCTTCCGACTCGAGCAGCACATCGACCGCCTTTTTGACTCGGCCAAAGCGATCCACCTCACCATCCCCGCCACACGGGCCGAGGTCTGCGAGATGACGCTCGCCACGATCCGCAAAAACAACCTCCACGACGGCTACGTGCGCCTTGTAGTGACCCGCGGGGTCGGCTCGCTCGGTCTCAGCCCCTATCATTGCAAGCAGGCTTCCATCATCGTGATCGCCTCGACGATCTCGCTCTATCCGGCTGAAAAGTATGAGAAAGGCCTCATCCTCGCGACCTGCGGCACCCGTCGCCCTTCTCACGACTCCCTCTCGCCCGCAGTGAAGTCACTGAACTACCTCAGCAACATCATGGCCAAAATCGAGGCGATGGCCGCCGGCGCCGAGGAAGGCGTCATGCTCAATCCCGCCGGCTATGTCGCCGAGTGCACCGGGGACAACATCTTTGTCGTCAAAAACGGCGTCATTTACACCCCCACGGTCGGCTCGGGCTCGCTCTACGGGATCACCCGCAAAGTCGTCATGGAACTCGCGGCCGAAGCCGGGTTCGAACTCCACGAGATCGAAATGAGCCGCTACGATCTCTACACCGCGGACGAGGTTTTCCTCACCGGGACCGCCGCCGAGGTGGTCCCCGTCGCCGAGTATGACAAGCGCCTCATCGGTGAAGGCGGCCCCGGCCCAATCACAAAACAGCTCATCGCGGCCTTCCGGAATCTTGTGCAAACCACCGGTAGCCCGATTTACTAAACTGATTTTCCGACGTAAACTATTCCCGGTGTTTTGTAGCCGACTACTCCACGGAACCAGCACCTTCCGGGAATCCAATGAACTGTGACCTCTGTCAGACCGAAAAAGCGACAATATTCTTCAGCCAGATGGTTGAAGGGACATTGCAAAAGGTCAATCTCTGCAAGTGCTGCGCCGACGACAAGGGTGTCACGGATCCGACCGGATTCGCCCTCGCCGACATGCTTGAGGGGATGGGGCAGCAAACTTCACTGGACCATCCCATGAACAAGGACGACCTCGTCTGCGGCAGTTGCGGTTTTTCCCAGACTGATTTCAAAAAGACCGGCCGCTTCGGTTGCGCCGATTGCTACCACGTCTTCGACGAAGGGCTCGACGGACTCCTTGAGGCGATGCACAAGCATACCCAGCACGTCGGCAAAGTGCCCGCGACCTTTCCGGATCTCCCCGCTCTGCCCGAGGCCGACCTTCATGACCTTCCACCCGAACCGACCCGTCCGAACAAATTGAGCGAACTCAAAGAAGCGCTGTCCAAATCGGTGGAGGATGAGGATTATGAAGAGGCCGCCCGCCTGCGGGATGCCATATCGCAGCTGGAAACCCAGCATAGTGAATCGTAATTCCCGACTTCCTGCAACCAAATGGCACTGCGGGTGCTCTCTCGCCAACCCACGCTTCCTGCGACTATGCGCTTCTCTACCCTCCTGAAGAAACCGGCCGAATGGATGAGGACCCCCGGTCCCGAGAGCGACATCGTCATGACGAGCCGCGTCCGTCTTGCCCGCAACCTCGTCGGGCACCCCTTCCCCGGCTGGGCCCGAAAAGAAGACCGGCACCTTGTCATGGAGGCGGTCAGGCCCGTCCTCGAAGAACTCGTCGAGATGAAGGACTCCTTCTCCGAAGAAATGACAAAGCTCACCGCCATCGAGAAGCAGGTTCTCGTCGAGCGCCATCTCATTTCCCGCGAACACGCCGCCAAAGGCCCCGGCTGCGGCACCGTGATGAACCGCAAGCAGACCATCAGCGTGATGATCAACGAGGAGGATCACCTCCGCATGCAGGCGATCCGGCCGGGCCTGCAGTTGCTCTCCGCCTACCGCGCCCTCGACCAGATCGACACCCAGCTTGAGGGCGAGCTGCCCTACGCCTTCGATCATCAATACGGCTACCTCACCGCCTGCCCGACCAATCTCGGCACGGGGATGCGGGCTTCGGCGATGCTTCACCTCCCCGGACTCGTCCTCAGCGAGCAGATCAGCCAGACCATCGCCGGCGCCAACAAGATCGGCCTCGCCGTCCGCGGACTTTACGGCGAAGGCACCGAGGCTCTCGCCAATCTTTTCCAGATTTCGAATCAGAACACCCTTGGGGCGAAGGAAGAAGAAATCATCGCCCATCTCGACCGGGTCATCGCCCAGCTTATCGCCAATGAGAAAAACGCCCGGATGAAAATCCTCGAGGACAGGCCCACGATGATGCAGGACCAGATCGGCCGCGCCTACGCCGTGCTCAAGTTTGCCCACATTATTTCCTCGAAAGAGGCGCTGAATCACCTTTCCATGATCCGCCTTGGTTGCGACCTCGGCTTTATCCCCGAGGAGGAGCGCGAGACCATCACCGTGCTGCTCACCGAGATACAACCCGCCCACCTCCAGATCTCTGCGAAACGTAAACTTTCCCCGGAGGAAAGGGACATTTTGCGTGCCGACATTATTCGTTCTAGCTTAAATGGCCTGACGCCTCCTGATTTTAGTACTATATTGACCGAAAGGGACAACGACGATGAATAATTTTACCCCAAGAGCTCAGCAGGTTCTCGCCCTCGCCCGAAAAGAGGCAGACCGGTTCAACCACAACTACGTCGGGACGGAGCATCTCCTCCTCGGCCTCATCAAACTGGGTCAGGGCGTCGCCGTCAATGTCCTCCATAAGATGAATCTCGATCTCGAGACTGTGCGTCTCGAGGTCGAGAAACAGGTCGGAAATGGTCCCGAAACAAAGATGGTGGGTAATATCCCCTACACTCCCCGGGTAAAGAAAGTCCTCGCCCTCGCCGGTAAAGAAGCCAAGGCGCTCAATCACAGCTACGTCGGGACCGAACATATCCTCCTGGGCCTCCTCCGCGAAGGGGATGGCGTCGCTGCCCGCGTCCTCAAAAATCTCGAAGTCGATATCGAGAGGACTCGCAACGAGATCCTTCGCGAACTGGATCCGAACTTTTCCGGAAACAGCGTTGAAGATGACGACAACGAATACGAAGACGCGGGCAATGCCGGACGCAAAGAAGGTAAGACCCCCGCTCTCAAGGCCTTTGGCCGCGACCTCACCGAACTCGCCCACAGTGCCGAACTCGATCCAGTGATCGGCCGCAGCGGCGAAATCGAGCGCGTCATCCAGATTCTCTGCCGCCGCACGAAAAACAATCCCGTCCTGATTGGTGAAGCCGGCGTCGGCAAGACCGCCATCGCCGAGGGGCTCGCGCAGGAGATCGCCTCGGGCAACGTCCCCGAGCTGCTCCGCGACAAAAAAGTCATCACCCTCGACCTCGCCCTCATGGTTGCAGGCACCAAGTACCGCGGCCAGTTCGAAGAGCGCATCAAGGCCGTCATGGACGAGATCAAGCGTTCGAAAAACGTCATTCTCTTCATCGACGAGCTTCACACCATCGTCGGCGCCGGATCAGCTGAAGGGGCTATGGACGCCTCGAACATTATCAAACCGGCCCTGAGCCGCGGCGAGCTGCAGTGCATTGGTGCCACAACGATGAACGAATACCGCAAGTTCATCGAGAAAGATGCCGCCCTTGAGCGCCGTTTCCAGCAAGTGAAAGTGGAGGAGCCCAATGTCGAAGACGCCATCCTCATTCTCCAGGGGTTGCGTTCGAAGTATGAGGCCCACCACAAGGCCCACTACACCAACGAGGCCATTGAAGCGTGCGTGAGACTCTCCGCCCGCTACCTCACGGGGCGTTTCCTCCCCGACAAAGCGATCGACATCCTCGACGAAGCCGGGGCCCGCTCCCGCATTGCTTCGATGACCCGCCCGCCCGAGATCAAAGGCCTCGAGGCCGAGATCGAAGCGATCGTGGGCGAGAAAGAGGCCGCGATCAAAAATCAGGACTTCGAGAACGCCGCAGCGCTGCGTGACAAAGAAAAAAACAAACGGCAGGAGGTCGAGGACATCCTCACGAACTGGCGCGCCGTCAACGAAGAGAAGATCGTCACCGTCGAGGAAGACGATATCATGACAGTCGTCGCGAAGTGGACCGGCGTTCCGCTTCAGCGCATGGAGGAAAAAGAGACCGAGAAACTTCTCAAGATGGAGGACGAGCTCAAGAGCCGCGTCATCGGCCAGGATGAAGCCGTCGTTGCGATTTCCCGCGCCCTTCGCCGCAGCCGCGCCGACCTCAAGGATCCGCGCCGTCCGATCGGTTCGTTCATTTTCCTGGGTCCCACCGGCGTCGGCAAGACCTACCTCGCGCGGAACCTCGCTGAGTTCATGTTCGGCGACAAAGAGGCTCTCATCCAAATCGACATGTCCGAATACATGGAGAAATTCACGAGCAGCCGACTTATCGGTTCGCCGCCCGGCTATGTCGGGTATGAAGAGGGTGGTCAGCTCTCCGAGGCGGTGCGCCGCCGCCCCTACTCTGTCGTGCTCTTCGACGAAATCGAAAAGGCCCACCCTGACGTCATGAACCTGCTCCTTCAGATCCTGGAAGAGGGCATCATCACCGACAGTCTCGGACGCAAGATCGATTTCCGGAACACCATCATCATCATGACCACGAACGTGGGTGCCGATGTCATCAAACGCCAGGTCAACCTCGGCTTCGGCGCCATGGGTGGCGGCGATGAGAACTACGACAACATGCGCGACAAGATTCTTGATCGTGCCAAAGAAGCCTTCAAGCCCGAGTTCCTCAACCGTCTCGATGAAAAGATCGTCTTCCACGTCCTCGACCGCGAGAATCTCATCCAGATTGTCGATCTCGAGATCAACACCGTCGTGAAGCGTCTCGCCGGGAAGAATATCCACCTGAAGCTCGACAAAAAGGCCAAAGAGTTCCTCATCGAGCAGGGCTACGATCCGAACTACGGGGCCCGCCCCATGCGCCGGGCCGTCGAACGCCACATCGAGGATCCGCTTGCCGAACACCTTCTCCGGGGAGACATCGCCGCCGGTCATACCGTCAAGATCACCCACAAAAAGGACGAGAAATACCTCAGTTTCCGCCCGGTCGGGGTCGATGAGAGCGAGACCGACGAAGCCGTCGAGCCGGCAATCGAGCCAGTAAACTCGGCCGAAGGCTGATCCGGCGCGGTCAAAACTTCACCAACAAAAAGCCGGGACTTGCTCCCGGCTTTTTTGTGTCCTCGCGCTGCCGGAAAAGTAGCATGGGCATCCTGCCCATGCCCTCCCCCTCGACGCCCGTGTGCCGCGACACGCAGTCAGCTCTCATCTCCCGCCTCCTCTCGGAATAGCTGCCCGGTGTCGGAATCAGCGCATGACTGAGCCATATCAGGCTGGATTGTTCAGGGGCTATCGTTCGCCGTCAACGGATGCCTCCATCGGGCCTGCCCGGCAATTACCCCGCCCCCAACACTTCGGCAATGACCTGCGCATACATACGGTGCTCGGCTTCGTGGATCCTTGCGGTCAAACTCTCCGCAGTATCCCCTTCCCGAATCTCGACACGATCCTGTTTAAGGATCCTGCCGGTATCGACTCCGGCGTCGACGAGGTGCACGGTGCAGCCGGTCTCTTTTTCCCCCGCCTCGAGGGAACGCGCAACGGCGTTGCGGCCGGGATACTGCGGCAGCAGGGAGGGGTGAATATTGAGGATGCGCCCGGAAAAGGCACTTAGAAGCGGATCACGGAGGATGCGCATGAATCCGGCACAAGCGATGAGATCGACACCGAGCGACTTGAGTCGGTCGAGCATCTCTTTCAGGGCGGCATCGGTGAGTCGGCCACCTTTGTCAGTCCCGGGATCGATGACAAGGGCGGGGATGCCGTAACTTTCCGCGACTTTGAGGATGCCTGAACCGGGCACGTCCGACATGACCACGACGACCTCGGCGCAGGGACGTCCCTCACGGGCGGCCTCGATGATCGCACGGGCATTGGAGCCCTTCCCCGATCCGAGGATGGCGATGCGGGGTGTCTTTTCGCCGCCGTCTCCGGCGAGCTTGGCAAGGGTGGCGCTGGTGGATTTTCGGGGAACGAGGGAGAGGAGGCGGATCTCGACGCCGAGCCGGTCGAGGATGGCTTTTTCCTCGTCAATGAGGGAGTCGGGCGTGTAATCACCTCCCTTGCAGTAGACCTGAGGGCGGATCGCCTCGATCACTCCGCTAGCGCGGCGCTCTTCAAAAACGACGACACGATCAACGCACTCAAGAGCACAGAGCATCTCGGCCCGGTCTTCGGCGGAGTTGACAGGACGGCCAGGGCCTTTCAACTCCCGGACCGAGGCGTCGCCGTTGATCGCGACGACGAGGGCATCGCCGAGGGTGGCGGCCTCCTTAAGATAGCGGACGTGCCCAACGTGAAGAACATCAAAAACGCCATTGGTGAGCACGAGCTTTTTGCCCCGTTTCGACAGCTCGTCACGCAGGGTCGCGACTTCCTCGAGGGTGGTGAGATACCGTTCCGACATCCTCGCAACTACGCTGTATTTTCCGCTTTTCACAATCCGGTTTTCCACGGACTGTAGGCCCATGCACGATCCCCGCATTGATCAACTGGCCCGCCAACTGGTGAGATACTCAACCGCCACCCAAAAGGGCGAAAACGTCCTCATCGAACTTTTTGATGTGCCCGAGGAAGTGGGCATCGCCCTCGTTCGGGAGGTGCGTGCGGTCAAGGCGACGCCCTTCATCAACATACACAGTGCCAAAATCGCCCGGGAGATGGCACGCGGCGCGACCGAAGATCAATATACGATCGTGGCGAAAAACGCGATGCACCAGATGAAGACAATGGACTGCTATATCGCGATCCGCGGAAGCCACAACGTCAATGAACTATCGGACGTGCCATCGAAAAACATGCAGATGATCTCTTCGAAGATGCGCCCTGTCCTGAACGAGCGGATCAACAACACCCGTTGGTGCGTGCTGCGCTGGCCGCACCCCTCGATGGCGCAGAGCGCGGGGATGTCGACGGAGGCTTTTGAGGATTTCTATTTCCGCGTTTGTCTGCTCAATTACGCTAAGCTGAAGAAGGGCATGGACGCTCTCAGCAAGCTGATGACCGAGGCGAAAGACGTCCACATCACCGGCCCGGGCACAGACCTGCGCTTCAGCATCGCCGGTATTCCGGGCATCGCCTGCGGCGGTTCGCACAATATTCCGGACGGCGAGTGTTTCACCGCCCCGGTGAAAACCTCGGTCGAGGGTGTCATCAGCTACAACGCGCCATCGATCTACCAGGGCATCGCTTTCGATAATGTGAAGCTAGAGTTCAAACAGGGCAGGATCGTGAAGGCGACGGCGAACAACACGAAAGCGATCAACAAGATCTTCGACACCGATCCGGGGGCCCGTTACATCGGGGAATTCGCGATCGGATTTAATCCCGAGATCAAGGAGCCGATGCGCGACATCCTTTTCGACGAGAAGATCGCGGGCAGCTTCCACTTCACGCCCGGACAGGCTTACGAGGTGGCGGACAACGGCAACCGCAGCTCAGTACACTGGGACCTTGTCAACATCCAGCGTCCGGACTACGGCGGCGGCGAGATCCGCTTCGACGGCGAAGTGATCCGCCGCAACGGCCAGTTCCTCCCCAGGGCGCTGCAGGTCCTGAACTACTGAGAAGTCCGAATTTTCCCGATCACTTCCCGGGGCGCCCCTCGCAAAAACCCGAGGCAGGAAGGGGAGCCTCACCTAACCCGCCGGAAGAGGTAATGGTTATCGCCGGTGACGGCCACAAACTCCCAGCCCCCGTCGTTCTCGACTTCCATGATCGTGCGCGGAAGCATCGCGACCTTGGCAATCTTGTCGACCATCTCCTTGGGAAAATTAATCTCCCCTTCCTCGCTGACCTCGATTCCCGCTTCGGTAGCCACCGCACGGAAACCGATACTGTCCATCTGCTCGGCATTGAGAGCTTTATACTCATAGCTGCCGGAACCACTGCCGGAACCGTCAAAAACGCCGAGACCGACAAGGAGATTAGCTAGAACAAGCAGCAGGATGGCAACAAGGAGAGATATAATCGTGATTTTCATAAGGAGATCGTTTTTGACTAGGAGTGAACTCAAGGAAACCAGAATCGGGCGCACGAGTAAAGGCTCAAGCTGAGAAACCACCGGGCGGAGGCGCGACCCCACCGGTGCATCAAAGCTAAAATGCGCCGAAAGCGGGCCATCGTCCGGCACCCCCGGGATCTCTGAGGGTGCCGTCA
>DIVG01000078.1:33736-36848 GCA_002422425.1 Akkermansiaceae bacterium UBA6138
GATCCTCATCATGATCCTCATCATGATCTTCGTCATCGTCGTCGAACTCGTCGTCGTCCGCCTCCATCGCCGCATCGGCCTCGGTGAGATCGACTTCCTCCCCGTCACGGCGGAACTTGCGCTTCTGTTTCTCGGGAGGCAGTGGCGAAACCATCATAAGGATGTTCCGGTTGCTTAGCTTCGGCTCAAGATCGACGTGGGCCATCCCGGCGAGGTCTTCGCGGACCCGCTCCATCAGTTCGAAGCCGATTTCCTTGTGCGCCATCTGGCGACCGCGAAACTGGAGCTGGATGCGCACCTTGAACCCGTGGGCAAGAAAATCCTCGGCATGGGTTAGCTTGATCGCATAGTCGTGCGCGCCGATGTTGACCCGGAACTTGACCTCCTTTTCACGTTTCTTGGGTTTCTCGGCTTTCTTGAGCTTGGACTGTTCGTACTTGAATTTGCCGTAATCGACGATCCGGCATACCGGCGGTCGCGCATTAGGGGCGATCTCGACGAGGTCGAGTCCCAGTTCCTTGGCTTTGGCAAGCGCCTTGTGCGTCGGGAGAACCACATTGTGCTCTCCATAGATCACACGAATCTCGGGGGATCGAATTCTATCGTTCACCCGCGTCCTAACAACACGCGGCCGGCGTTTCATGGGTTTTTTAGCGATGGTATGGTACCTCCATTGGATGAGTGCGTGAATCGCACACCGGAATGTTCCCAACACAGGAACGTATCCGGCTTGCTGCGACCAATCTCTGGCCGCAACGGAAAAAAAAGGATGACTCGCTGACAAGAGAAGCGCCGCCGTCGGAGAGAAGTCGATGGACAGGGCTGTCAGTCATAAGCTGCGTGAGCGAATCTCGGCAACGACTTTTTCCCTAAAGTCGTCGACACCAAGAGCGCCCTCGTCACCGCGATCACGATGACGGACGGAAACCTGATTCTGTTCCTGTTCTTTTGCTCCGATGATCAACATATACGGAATCCTTGCAAGCTGGGCAAGACGAATTTTAGCCCCGACTTTATCATTTGAACGATCCACCTTCACCCGGACCCCGGCTTCGCGGAGGCTTTCGTAGACCCTACCGGCCGCTTCAAAAAACTTTTCCGAGATAGGAAGAATTCTCACCTGCTCCGGAGAGAGCCAGGTCGGAAATTTTCCGGCAAAATGCTCGATAAGCACCCCGACAAAGCGCTCCATCGAGCCGAAAGGCGCCCGGTGGATCATGACGGGACGATGCGGAGCGTTGTCCGCGCCGATATACTCGAGGCCGAATCGTTCGGGCAGGTTGTAATCGACCTGCACCGTGCCGAGTTGCCACTCGCGCCCGATGACATCCTTGACGACAAAATCGATTTTAGGTCCGTAAAAAGCGGCTTCACCGGGCTCTTCGGTGAAGTCCGTCCCCAGGGTTGAGGCGGCCTCGCGAAGGGCGTCCTCGGCCTTGTCCCACTTGGCGGGATCGCCCACATATTTGGTCGAGTCGGGATCACGGAGGCCGACACGGACGCGGTAGTCATGCATCCCGAGAGTGCCCAGGACAATTTTCACGAGTTCCAGACAACCGATGATCTCGTCGCGCACCTGATCTTCAGTACAGAAGAGGTGGGCGTCGTCCTGCGTAAAACAACGGACGCGAGTCATACCGCCGAGCTCACCGGACTGCTCCCAGCGATAGACCGTCCCGAACTCGGCGAGGCGGACCGGAAGGTCGCGGTAGCTGTGGTGATTGCTCTGGAAAATCTTAATGTGATGAGGGCAATTCATCGGCTTCAGAAGAAAGCCGTCGACCTCGCCGGACGCGAGCCGGTTCGAGAGCTCGCCGCAGCCGCAACCTTCTTCGGCGAGGGCTTTGAGGCTCTCACGCTCGATTACCGGGGGAAACTGGGATTCCGCGTAGTAGGGAAAGTGCCCCGAGGTGCGGTAAAGCCCGAGTTTGCCGATGTGCGGTGTGAAAACCTGGCTGTAACCCTGACGCTCGAGATGCTCGCTGATGAAGTTTTGAAGCTCCTGCCGGATCGTCGCGCCGTTCGGCTTCCAGAGGATAAGCCCCTGGCCGACCGCTTCGTCAATGTGGAAGAGATCAAGCTCCCGTCCGAGCTTGCGGTGGTCACGCAGTTTCGCCTCTTCAAGACGCTCAAGATGCTCGGTGAGGTCCTGCTTGTTTTTAAAAGCGGTCCCGTAGACGCGCTGGAGCTGGGGATTCGCGGCGTCGCCTTTGTAGAAGGCACTCGCGACGCTCATGACCTTGAAGGCCTTGCAGTTACCGGTCCGCGGGACATGGGGACCGGCGCAGAGATCCCAGAAGTCGCCGTTCTTATAAAGCGAGATCGCCTCTCCCTCGGGAATGTCGCTGAGCAGATCGATCTTGAAACGGCTCGGGACGGAACGCTCCGCGAGCGCCGCAAGGCGACCCGACTGCGCCAGCTCAAGAGCTTCGGCGCGGGAGACTTCGCTCTTCTCGAAGACCTGATTCTCTTTCACAATCGCAAGCATCCCGGCTTCGATCTGCTCGAAATCGTCGGGCGTAATACGATGGGGAAGATCGACATCGTAGTAAAAACCGTTCTCCACCGGAGGCCCGGCCGCGAACTGGGCATCAGGCCAGATTCTGGCAATCGCTGCGGCAAGGATATGCGCGCAGGAGTGACGGAGACGCTCCAGTTCGGACATTTGGTTGCGCTCGTCCAGTGACTTCCGCTGAGACTCTTGGGGATCCGGCATAATCTGAAATAATTCGGGTCAACAAAGTACGTATTTTACAGCAATTACAAACGGGAATAAGCCCGATGCGCGCAAATGACCCTGAACGGCAAACAATTTCGCCTCTCGAAGCAAAGCCGGCGGCTCCCCTCCCTTGAATCCAGTTACAACTCCAGGCACAACATCACGGTGAAAAAACCCTTCGACGGGCTCACCGGACCATCGAAAATAACATCCCGAAATTTGCCGCTTGAAACTGGCCGGCAAAAGGAGGAAGGGTAAACTACCGTCGGCTTCCGCCGCGACGGGGTGTAGCACAGCTTGGTAGTGCGCCTGTTTTGGGAACAGGAGGTCGCTGGTTCGAATCCAGTCACCCCGATTTTTTTTAGCTAGCGTCCCCGACAGGAATCGAACCTG
>DIVG01000075.1:0-47701 GCA_002422425.1 Akkermansiaceae bacterium UBA6138
AGGACGAGGCGGCGACCGCCGTCGGTGAGGTCTCCGATGAGGGACTCGTAGGCTTTGAAGAAGGCGGGAAGGCCGTCTTTTCCACGGAGCGATTCCATCTGGCCGAACTGCGCGATGACGACGGTGACGCCGGCCTCGCTGAGCTGCTGCCGCCAGTCGCGCTGCTGCCGCCAGCTCGTCGAGCCGGTCGCCGCCTGGATGCGCTGCTCGGCGCTGCGGCGCTTTTCGTCGAGCTTCTCGACGTCGCCTCCGTCGCGCCACTGCTCGAAGACGGTGTCCCCTTCCCACCCGAAGTTGCGGACGCGGACCTTGCCGTCGGGAAAGGCGGCGACGAGCTGGGACTGAAGGTAGGGGTGAAAGCGGGTCCGCTCGATGTTCGATCCGCCGACAAGGGCAACGGTGTCAGTCGGCTTCAGGAAGGGTTCCGCCGCTGACGCGGAAACGGTGACGGTGAGAAAGAAAAGAGCGAGGGGGCGTTTCATGGGGACGCCGCAGGGTAGCACGGGGAACGGGAGAGCGCCATGGCGTCTAGAAGGGGCTAAGAGCTAAGAGAACTGGTTGAACGGTGATCAGTTCACTTTCCAAACCCGCACCTCATCAACCCAGACGGTCGAGGAGACGAGGAAGCTGAACCAGCGTTTCATGGGATGGGCGTAACCTTCGGACCGGTGCTTGGCGAGGGGTTTGCCGTCGAGGCTGAGGCGCATTTCGTTGCCCTGAGTGACGAGAACGAGTTCGTGCCACTCTTCGTCAGCCTTCCACCTTTCACTGATCTGTTTGGTGGCGAGCAGCTTCTCGAGCTCCTTGGGCATCTTCTCTTTGGCGGCGAGGACATCGTCGCGGCGCTTGCGATTTTCGAGGCTCATGATGCCGGTCTTATGATCGATCAGGGTAACTTTGTCAGGCGCGAGGATGGCGTAGCAGAGATGACCGGCGTGCACTCCCTGCAGCTCGCGATCGACAAAACCGAGCTGGAGACTTTCGCCTTTGTTCTCACCCGGAAAACGGAAGCGCACGACGACGCCTCCGTCGGTGAACCCGGCTTCGTGATGAATATGCGCGGCGTGTCCGGCTTCTTTGGTGGCGCTGGCGATCTTCATGATGCCCTCGTCAAGATCGACCTGCCTGATCGCGGAAACGCGGTCGGCGGTGGCGCTGTTCCATCCGTTGCCGATGGCTTTGGCGAGATTGCCGTCCTCTTCACGCTCGAAGGCATCGTGGAAAAGGAGCGTGCCGCCCTCGAGCCAGGCTTTGTCATCGGCGGCGATGGCCGGATGAATCGTGCCGGATAACACCAGAACGAGGAGGAGAGATCGTGAGGTTTTCATCGACGCACTCATCAGGCAAGTATCTCTTTGAGCACACCGCTGCTGTCGCCGTGACGCTCGACCTCGACCCCGACTCCGTGCAGGAGACTGAGCCAGGCATTGCAGAGGGGCGTGTCCTTCGGCGCGACGATGTTATGACCGAGCTTCAATCCGGCACCGCGGCCGGTGAGGATGGTGGGACAATTGCTGAGTTCGTGACCGGTGCGGATGTTGCTGCCATAGGCTAGGGCGACATGGTCGAAGAGGCTGGAGCCGTCCGCTTCGGCGGTGGACTTGAGCTTGTCGATGAACCCGGCGAGCAGTTCACTCTGGGCGAGATCGCGACGCTGCGAGGCGTCAAGCTTTTCCCCGAGGGTGCTGTGGTAGTGGCTCATGTCGTGTGGATGCACCTTCAGATCGAGGCTCTTCATGAGAGTACCGACGGGCTGCCGATAGGTGAGAACACGGGTGCTGTCGGTCTGCATCGCGGCGATCATGATGTCATACATCAGTTTGATCTCCTCGCGTCCCGTCATGCCCGGCTTCGGCTCGTCGAGCGGCGCCTCGGGCTGCGGCACGCCGATCCATTGCTCGTCTTTGCCCAGACGCGTCTCGATGTCGCGGATTCCCTGGAAGTATTCTTCGAGCTTGGCTTTGTCGGTGCGGTTGAGTCCGCCCTGCAGACTGCGGGCATTCTCCAGCACGGTATCGAGGACGCTGCGCTTCTGCGCCAGCATCGCCCGCTGCGTCTCGATCGGGGTGGTGTCTTTTGAAAAGAGCCGTTGAAAGGCCTCGACGGGACCTTTTTGTCCACCGAGGGGTTTTCCACTGATGTCCCAGGCGAGGGAAAGCCCGGGGCCGTGACCCGAGGGATCACCGCTCTCGTCACCGGTGAGTTGCAGTGATCCGAAACGCGTCTCCATGCCCAACCGGGCGGCCGCGACCTGATCGGCGGAGACGCTGTTGTGAAAGCTCTGGCCGGGCTGGGAGTAGCGATTCGCTCCGGTGAGCCACATCGTGCTGCCCCAGTGACCCTCGTTCGAGTATTTGTTCCACAAGCCCTGCACCACCGAGAAGTCGGCCTTGTGTCGCTCGAGCGGCTTCAGTCCATCGGGCAAGGTGTAGTCGGGACCCGGAGTGGTGATGTCAGGGTACCACGACGATTCGGTGATCCCCCATCCGAAGCCGAGGAAGACGAGTCGCTTCGGTGGTGTCACCGGAGCCGCAGCCGAGGCAAAGCGCCGAAAGCCAAATGATTCAAGCACCGGCAGCGCAACGACGGCGGTAGAGGACTGGAGAAAATGACGTCGGGTTTTCATGTGCTTTTTGATCTGACGGGGGTGTAGACAAATTTCATTTCGTTCGAAAGCTTTCACTCTCCACCAGCGCGTGGATGAACTCGCGCACGGCGAACTCTTTTTTACCGGCCTGCTCCACGATCCCGTCGAGGAGAGGTTCGTCGCTGAAGCCGCAGGGGCGCCCGAGCGCATACTCGACGAGCGCCATGCTGAAGCCGCGACCGAAGTCGTCAACCCTCCCCGCGATGATGTCACGCAGTTCGAAGTAGTCGGCAAAAGCGGGCCCTTTGTGGAAGGCGGCGGCCGGGTCGATCGTCCAGGTCATTTTCGTCTTCGGATCGGGTTTGCCAGCGGCATCGACGGCCGCGTAGCTGTCCTCGGTCCGCCACTGGCCCGCCGCGTCGAAATTCTCGAGGCCGAACCCGATGGGGTCGATCTTGCGGTGGCAACTGGCGCACTGGGCATCCTCCTGATGGGCGAGGACACGTTCCCGACTGGTGAGGACCCGGTCGGCGAGTCGCGAGATCTGCGGCACGTTGGCCGGGCCCGGCGGCGGCGGGTCATTGAGCAGCTTTCGCAGCACCCAGGTCCCCCGCTCGACCGGACTGGTGTGATCTCCGTTGCCTCCCATGAACTGGATTGCAGCCATTCCTAACAAACCACCACGAGGTGAGCCCGCCGGCAGGGTGACTTTCTCGTAGCCGTGACCGGCGACGCCCTCGATGCCGTAGTAGTGCGCGAGGACACGGTTGATCACGACGTAGTCGGACTTCAGCAGATTCCCCAAACTGCCGTTTCCGCGCAGGAGGTGTTCGAAGGTCTCGAAGATCTCATTTCGCGCAGCAACTTTCGTGCCATCATCGAAGCGCGGGTAGAGAGCCCGGTTGACCTCGAAGAAGTCGATGCGGTCGAGACCGAGCCACTGGTGGACAAAGGCTCTCGTGAATCCGGCAGAGCGCGGGTCGTCGAGGAGACGCCCGGTCTCCGCCGCGAGGACATCCGGCTGCAGCAGTGCCCCGCTTTTGGCAAGGTCGCGCAGAGCCCCATCGGGCGGGGCCGACCAGAGGAAATAGGAGAGTCGCGTGGCCAACTCCTCCGCCGTGAGGGAGCGTGACTTTTCCTCCACCACCGGCTCGGCAAGATAGAGAAACATGGGCGAGGCCAGCACCACGGCGAGAGTCTCCTTCAAGGCCATCCCGGGTTTGTCCCCGGCTTTGAGTCTTACCTCATGGAGGCGCATAAGACGGTCGAGGTAATCGGAAGAGGGGGCCGTGCCGCGAAATGCCTCGGTCGCAAATCGCTCGAGCGCGGCCCGCAACTCGGCTGCGTCGGGGGGCGGAGACTTGTCATCGAGAGGGATCGCGAGCGCGGCGATTCCCGGGGGCAGGGGCTTCGTCGCATTCGGAATCCGCTCGACCTCGATCCAGTCAACCCACAGCGTCAGCTCGGGTCCGATCCCGTTGCGCTTCACCGCCTCGGCCCGTTTGCGGCCACCCTCTTCATTCGTGTCCCAGCTGCCTTTTTCGCGCACGAAGAGCATCCGATTCTCCCGCGTGAGATGCCCCCGCGTCAGGGTCAGCGGGATCTCGATGAGCTGCGGCGACTCGAGCGTGCCGGTGATCTCGTGGGTGGCGAGGACTTTCCCGGTGCGCGCATGAATTCCGAAATCGAGGAAGCGACGCTCGGGCGGAGCATCCGCCGCCGCTGCGGCCCGCACCCGCACGACATAATCTCCGACCGGCCAGTTGAAGGGCACGAGCAGCTCGATGTAATTGACATTTAATTCGGCGGGATGCCTCGTCTGGGTGCCAAGCCATGCTCCCCGATCGAGAGCCGGCTGTTCGAGGTAATACTGGTGGTAGGGCAGCCATCCCGCCCCCAGAGAATCATTGGCAAGATCGGCGTCATTTTCGCCCTTTTTATCAAAGCCGAAAGATCGCGGCGAAGGAGCGCCCGGAATCTTCTCCCAGGAGCGGCGAAACAAGGCGTCGTTCTTCGACTCGCTCCTGAGGCGGGCGACGATTTCGGCGTTTTCCGGCTTCGCGGCAGCTTCCTCGACCGCCTTTACCCACTCTTTCGCGCGCTCGCGCGCATCGATCTGGTAGGCGACAAATTTAGTTACGACCGGCGTCGTGGTCTCGGCCTCGTAGCGCAGGTGCGGCTTCTCGGCGGCGGCCGCCTGCCAGGCAAAAGCCTCCTCTAGCGCCTCGCGTCCGAGGGACTGATACTGCTCGAACTGATTGCCCGACATGAAGAGGTTCGACCCGACCGTGTCAAAGCCGCCCGTCCCTCCGTCAGTCGGCAGCTCACTCACATTGATTTCGACGCCGAGCAGTTCCCGCAGGGTGTTGCGGTATTCACGTCGATTGAGACGGCGCATCGTGATGACGCCTTTCTGATCGCTGAGTTCTTTTCGTGCCACGACCATGACGTCGGCGAGGTCCGCGAGAAAGTCGGTCTTGGCGACGCTATCCGGCTGCTCTTCCTCCTCGGGCGGCATCTCCCCCGAGTTCAAGGCATTGAGAACCTTCTGCCATTTTTCCGCCGTCTCGATGTCGGTAATGGTGAAGGGCAGATTATCGACCCTGAATTTGCCTTTCGCTTTTTCTTCATTGTGACACGAAAGGCAATGCTCATGAAAGAGCGCGCGGTGCCGCTCGCTCATCGAGGCGCGCGGTTCCTCCGCGATGACAACGGAAGAGTGAATCGCCGGGGCGATCAAAACCACAGTAGGCAAAATAAAACCGCGAGGTGACATCGACGTTCTGATGATGAGAAATGAAACGGACCCTGAGAGGGGACATTTCCGCCACCCTCACCTAAAGTGCCTCTTCCATGGGGCCTTGTTTCGGCGCGATTGCGCTTAGATCGGGTTCAATCCGATCACAGGCTATCCGTTTTCCACTCACAAATCCACCATGCGCCCCGTGCGGAAGGCTTCATCGGCGGCAAGGACAATGCGGAGACTGTTGATGGCGTCCTCCATGTGATCGGTGAGATCGACGTCATTGACGATGGCATCGAGGAAGACTTCCTGCTCACGGGCGCAGAGTCCGTCGTGATCGGGTTCGTCGGCGCAGTCGATGATCTCGTCGGGGCGGGCGAACTTGCCGTCGGGTCCGAGTTCGGCGTGATGGAGTTTCAACGTCGCGGCCTTGGAATGCGAATCGATGTCGTCGCTCGCGGTCTCACCCTCTTTGACCCCGGCAATGCTGACACAACCTTTCGGGCCGACGACGTCTTTCACGAAGAAGGCGACCTCGCTCATCATCGGGCCCCAACCCGCCTCATACCAGCCGACCGAGCCGTCTTCGAAGCTGACCTGAAGCTGCCCGTAATTGTACATCCCGGGGACAAGTTCCTCGGTAAGGCGAGCGCCGATCGCGCTGACGCGAAGCGGCTTTGACCGGGTCATTTGGCACATCACATCGACGTAATGGACGCCGCAGTCGACAATGGGCGACATGGAGTTCATGAGCATGCGGTGGGTGTGCCACATCTCGCCGGAGGACTGCTGGTTGAGATTCATCCGCATCACGAGCGGCTTGCCGAGAGTCTGCGCGACTTCGATGAAACGCTCCCAGGTCGGGTGGACACGCAGGATGTAACCGATCACGAGCTTGCGATTGGACGTCTTTGCCGCCGCGACGATATCCTCGGCCTCGGCCACGGTCACGGCGATGGGTTTTTCGAGAAAAGCGTGGCAGCCCGCTGCGAAGGCTTTTCTCGTGTAATCGGCGTGGGTGTCGGGATAGGTGTTGATCGAGACGGCATCGGGCTTCGTCGCAGCGAGGGCGTCCTCGTAGCTGGAAAATTGCGGGTATTCGGCCCCGAGCGTGTCAAGGAGATCACGGCGCGAGGCTTCGCCACGGGAGACGACGCCTACGATTTCAAAGCCGGGCATGGCGTGGTAGGCTTTGGCGTGGGATTTGCCCATGTGGCCGCAGCCGACGACGAGAATTTTGACGGGAGATGACATGACTACATGCTCGACAAAGAATCACGGCTCGGCAAGACTTTTAGACGCCACATCAGGCAGATCGTCGCGCGATGAAGTCCGGGAAACGAGGGCGTCAGTTGATGTCCGCCTCGATCTCGCCATGGCAAATTTCACGAGGGTGGGATACCATCTCGCCGAGTATTGAAATCTTCCCTAACATCATGAAATCCCCTTTTCGTTTTCTCGCCGCCGCTTTCGCGCTCGCCTTTGCCGGCGGGACTGCTCTCTCCGCCGCCGAAGGGCCAGGCCTGCACCTTGCGGGCGCAGAGGGTCCGGGCAAGGGCAAAAAGATCGTCCTCATCGCGGGAGACGAGGAATACCGCTCGGAAGAGGCTCTCCCCATGCTGGCGAAAATCCTCAGCCAAAAGCACGGCTTCGACACCACGGTGCTCTTTTCAGTGAATCCGGAAAAGGGCTATATCGATCCTAACAATCAGAAAAACATCCCCGGCACGGAGGCGCTCGCCGACGCGGATCTGCTCATCATTTCGACGCGTTTCCGCGATCTCCCGGCGGACCAGACCGCGCCGATTACGGCCTTCCTCAACGCCGGCAAGCCCGTCATCGGTCTGCGCACCTCGACCCACGCCTTCGCCGGAAAAATGGAGGACGGTGGCTGGACCTACGGTGACTGGCAGAAGGGCGGCTTCGGCATGAAGATCCTCGGCGAGACCTGGGTCGCCCACCACGGCGGCCACAAGACCGAAGGTGCCCGAGGCGTCATTGAAGAGGCCAATGCCAATCACCCCGTCCTCCGCAGCGTGGCGGATGTCTTTGCCCCGTCCGACGTCTACACGGTGAAAAATCTCAAAGGCGACGAGACGATCCTGCTGCGCGGCGCGGTCACGGAGACACTCGACCCCGCCTCGAAGGCGGTCGAAGGGGAGAAGAACAATCCGCTCCAGGCGCTCGCCTGGCTGCGCGACTACACGGCCCCGAACGGCACCGCGAAGGGCACCGCATTCTGCTGCACGGCGGGCGCGGCGGTCGATCTGGTGAGCGAGGACCTGCGCCGTCTCATCGTCAATGCCTCGTACTTCCTCACCGGGATCGAAGTGCCGGAAAAAGCCGACGTCGCTTATGTTGATCCGTTTTACCCGAGCTTTTTCGGGTTCATCAAGGACGAGACCTTCTGGCCCGGCCGCAATCTGATGCCGTCAGACTTCGCCCTCGGCAAGTCGCCCGCTGCGGTCGATCCGGCCGGTTCGCCGGAGTGGCCCCACCGCGAGACCGGTCCGAAAGAATAAATCGCAGGTCGGACCTCACTCGTCCCCGTGATGGGCCTGCCACTCGGGGTGACTGAGGATGACGCTGAGGATGTCGTGCGTGACCTTCACCGGTGCCTGGTTGGCGTTGATGTTGGCACGCCGGTCGGCGTAGTGCTCGATCAGCTCCTTGGTCGATTCCTCGTAGGTGCGGATGCGGCGCTGGATCACTTCCTCGCTGCCATCGTCCATGCGGCCCTCTTTGAGGGCGCGTTTGCGGATGCGGGTGATAAGCTCGTCGCGGTCGGGACAGGAAAGGTGGAAGAGCTGAAGCACGTCGATGTATTGCTCGAGGATGAGCGCCTGCTCGACGCTGCGCGGGATGCCGTCAAGGATAAGAATATCGATGTCGGGCTTGAACATGTGGAGATCGGCGCGGGCGTCGATCTGGACCTTGAAATAGCGGATCGTGAGTTCGTCGGGGACAAGCTCGCCCTTGCGTGAGTAGGAGATGAACTCCTGCCCGATCGGGGTGCGGGTGTCCATGGAGCGGAAGGCGTCCCCCATCGAGAAGTGGTAAAAACGGGGGATGGCCCCGAGGATTTCCCCCTGGGTTCCCTTGCCGCAGCCGGGAGCCCCTAGGAAAATAAAGGCCTTATACTTGTCAGGACGGTCGCCGATCATGGTTCTTGTAATGCTGAATTAGACTATCGGATTGAGGATAAGGGGCTACCTTAGACACAAGTCAACTCCCCGTCATGCTTTTCAGTCCCTTCCTGGCCAGCCGTTATCTCAAACCGAAGCGCACCTTTGTCTCCATCATCACGGTCATCTCCATTCTAGGAGTAGCTCTCGGGGTATGGCTACTCGCCGTCGTCATCGCCGTCTTTACCGGCTACGGGGAACGCATCAAGGAAAGTATCCTCGGCTTTGAACCGCATCTTGTGGTCGATTCGGGCGGTATTCTGCAGGGCTGGCCCGAGGTATATGAGAAAATTTCGAAAATCGAGGGAGTGATCTCGGTGACGCCCTATGTGCGCGGACAGGTCGTAATGGACTTCGCAGGACTGCGGAGCGCGCCGATGATACGAGGCATCCTCCCGCCCGAGGGGGAGGAACTCGAGCGGATGCGGGCGAAGCTGGCTAAAACCCTTGACCCGAAAAATCCGACCGACCCGACGAAGACAGTGCCGGTCGGCGATTTTGACCTGAACAATTTTTACTCCGCCGTGATCGGGGACGGCATCGCCGACTCCCAAAACATCAAAGTGGGCGACACGATCCTGCTCTACTCACCGCGCGACATCGACTCCATCATGCAGTCGCTCGACCGCATGGAGCAGGCCGAGGACGAGGAAGGGCGCAAGGCCGAGGTCAACGAGATCCGCGAGATGACCGCGCCGCAGGAGGTAACGGTGACGGGCATCTTCGACTCGGGTCACTGGGACTTCGACAGCAACATCATCTTTGTCCATCTCGAGACGGCCCAGGTCCTCTACAACTTCGACCTTGAGGAATGCCACGGCATCGCGGTGCGGACGGATGACGGGTTCCAGGCGAACAAATACCAGGAAATATTTCACTCCTTTCTCCCGCAGCAGTATCGCGTCATGACCTGGGTGCAGATGCACAAGCTGATCTTCGACGCGGTCGCGGCGGAGCGCCAGGCGATGTATCTGATCCTCTTCATGATCATGATCGTGGGAGGATTCTGCATTATGAACACGATGATCACAGTAACCTACCAAAAACGGTCCGAGATCGGCCTGCTCAAGGCGCTCGGTGCCCTCGAGGGCCAGGTCGCGTGGGTTTTCCTCGTCCAGGGCATCATGGTCGGCATCGTCGGGGTCGTCGTGGGACTGCTCCTCGCGCAACTGACGCTTTATTTCCGCAATGACATGGCCGGCTGGGTCGGCAGCACCTTCGGCGTCGATATTTTCTCAGAAGAAATTTACAAGGTCGACGGCGGACTACCCGCCAGGCAGACGATGCGCGACTCGATCATCATTTCGGTCGGGGCCTTCCTCGCCTGCACCGTCGCCTCGCTTGTCCCCGCCCTTATCGCCGCCTCGATGCAGCCGGCCAAGGCGCTTCGCAGCGAATAGAGTTATCCCTTTTATCCGCCCCTCCCGCCCGGCGACCTTTCCGCCACATTCCCCCTCCCTTTTCCATGGATTTTTACCTCTCGATCGACGGCCTCAAAAAAGGCCCCTATTCCATTTTTAAAGTCGGCGAACTGCTTGAGAGCGGCGAAGTCACGGCCGAGACCCTCGCCTGGCACCGGGATCTTGCGGAGTGGCAACCCCTCCGTGATGTCCCCGCGCTTGAAATGCTGCGCGAGCGGAGCAAGGCGAGACACCCTGAAGAGTCTGCCGAACGCCCCGTTCCCCCCCCGATACCCGAACCCGAGGCGGTTAATCCCCACGCCGGGGAAATCGGTGATGCCCCTCTCCCTTCGACACGGCTGGCAGCCGGGCATCTCGCGATACCGCCGAACGGCGAGGTGCCCCGGGCGAGACCTTTTATCCGCTTCTGGGCGCGGATGTTCGACTACACGGCGGTCTCGGTGCTGATCTTCCACCTCTCTGATGTCGCAGCACCTCAACCCCTGCCGGGAGAGTCATTTATCGATGTCTTCAACCGCTACATGGAGGAAATGCAGAAGCCCGAAGCGGCCGTTTTCGCGAGGACTCTCTTTTTCGGTCTCATCGGATGGCATTTCATCGAAGCGGTGCTTATCCACCTTTTCGGCACGACACCGGGCAAGGCAATCTTCGGGGTCAAGGTGAAAACGGAAAACGGCGAAGTCGTCCCGCTGAAAACGGCTCTTGGCCGATCGTTCTACGTTTATGTCATGGGGGTGGGCTTTTATCAATTCCCGCTTATCCTTATAGGCATGATTTTTAGTTACTTTCGTATTCAGTCGACTGGCAATTGCCTTTGGGACCAGCACCTGAAAATAAGGGTTGAAAACCCTCCCCTCGGGCCGCTTAGGATAGGACTGGCAATTGGTGCCTTTTTTACCCTGTTACTTCTCCAATCCGTTACGTTTTCATGAGTCGAAATTGTTCGATTGTTCTACACGCCCACGTTCCATGGGTGCGGCATCCCGAGGTGGAGCACTGCCTCGAGGAGGATTGGCTGCACAGCGCGGTGGTCGAGACCCATCTCCCGCTTCTCGAGATGCTCTTCCGCCTGCGGGAAGAGGGCGTTCCGTTCAAGCTCACGCTCAACCTTTCGCCCACGCTTCTCGCGATGCTGCGGGACCGCCTTCTCAAGCGGCGTACCCTCGCCTACCTCGACCGCACCCTGCGACTCTGCCGTGACGAAGTTGAACGGGGGGAGATCACCGGCTTCCGGGAACTCGCCGAAATCTACGAGGACAGACTCCATCGCTTCCGAACGCTTTTCCTGGACGAGTGGCAGGGTGACCTGATCAAGGCCTACGCCGATCTCCGCGACAGCGGGCACCTCGAGATCACCGCGAGCGCTGCAACACACGGGCTCCTCCCCCTGCTCATGCGCGTACCGGAAGCCGTCCAGGCGCAGGTCCGTGCCGGGATCAGGCAGTATGTGCAATGCTTCGGCCGCATGCCGAAGGGTTTCTGGCTGCCCGAGTGCGCCTATGCCCCGGCTCTCAGCCAGGTCCTGAAACAGGAGGGCCTCGACTGGACCATCGTGGAGGAACATGCCCTCACCTCGTCGTCTCAGACCAGCGACGAATTCCCGTTTGTCCCCGGCGCGACCCCGGATGATCTGATGGTCTTCGGCCGCGACCAGGCTAGCAGCAGTGAGGTGTGGAATGCCGACGAAGGTTTCCCCGGCGACGAGCGTTACCGGGACTTTATGCGCGACATCGGTCTTGAGGCGCCGATCGAGTATTTGCGTGAGTATCTCGGTGAAAACGGCCAGCGCCAATTCACCGGCCTGAAATACTTCCGTGCCTCGCGCGAAGGTGACAACAGTGCGATCTACGATCCGGCGCTGGCGTCAAGGGCACTCGAGGAGCACTCGGTCCGCTTCATCAGCAGCCGCGGGGCCCAGCTCGCCGCGCTCGAAGCCCGCGGGGTCGAAAATCCCATCGTCGTCTGCGCCTTTGATGCCGACCTCTTCGGCCACTGGTGGTATGAGGGCACTGAATTTCTCGAACGTATTTTTCGCAAAGCGGCGACGCGCAACGATCTCGTCTTCACTACCCCCGGTGCCTATCTCGCCGCGCACCAGGACGCTACCTTTCCACCCGCCTCGCCGGTATCGTCATCCTGGGGTGAGGGGGGCTATTTCGAGACCTGGACGAGCACGGAAAACCACTGGGTCTATTTCGAGATGCAGAAGCGCTCCGAGCAACTCGCCCGCTTCGTAAGGCTGTTTGAAGAAGACCGCGGCGAATTCAGCGAGAAAATGATTGCGCACCGCCAGCGTTGTATCCAGATCCTTACCAAGGAACTCCTCCTCGCCCAGTCGAGTGACTGGGGCTTCCTGATGAAGAACGAGCCATCCCGGGAGTATGCGGAAAAGCGCACCCGCGAACATCTTGCCAATTTCGACGCGGTCTGGTCCGCCGCCCTGCACGAGGGAGAAGAGGCGGTTTTAGAAGAGATCGAGCAGGCGAATCCCGTGTTTTCGGACCTGCCTTGGAACATGTACGAGCCTTACTCCTGACCCGTCCCGCCCCCACCGTTCATGTCGGAAAATTACGTCTATTTCGATCTCGAGACACAGCGTTCCGCCAACGACGTGGGTGGTTGGGATCGCAAAGCGGACATGAAGATGTCGATCGGGGTGACCTACAGCTCGGCAAGAGGGCGCTACACGATTTACGACGAGCAGAATGTTCAGGATCTCATCGACGAACTCTGTGCGGCGGACCTTGTCATCGGATTCAATCACATCTCCTTTGACTATGAAGTGCTGATGGGATACACCATCCTGGATCTCAAGGAGCAGACGAATAACCTCGATCTCATGATTGATCTCGAAAAAGTTCTGCAGCATCGACCGAAGCTCGATGCGGTCGCGGGCGAGACTCTCGGAGAAAGTAAGACTGCCGTAGGGACTGATGCGATCAAGTGGTGGCAGGAGGGCCGCATCATGGACATTGCGGAATACTGCTGCTTTGACGTCAAGGTCACTAAAATGGTGCATGAGTATGGGGCGCGGAACGGTCTCGTCAAATACCGGAACCGTTTCAATCAATCCCTTGAGATCCCGGTGGAATGGTCGCTGCCCGAATGACGCCCTATTTCATCTCGCCCATGCCGGAAGCGGGGCGGCAAGGTCGATTTCGAAAACGGGCGGCCCGAGAAGCAGGAAGATCGCGGCGGTCAATATGATCCCCGCCAAATTCAGGATGACGCCGGCCTTAACCATCTCACCGATCCGGATATGACCGCTCGCAAAGATAATCGCATTGGGCGGAGTCGCCACGGGAAGCATGAACGCGAATGAAGCTGAGATGGCAGCGGGAACCATGAGCAGGAGTGGGTGGATCCCGGTCGCCGTAGCGACCGATGAGAGGAGAGGCAGAATCATCTCGGTGGTCGCGGTGTTTGAGGTGAACTCAGTGAGAAAAGTGAGCACCGCGCAGGTAGAAACGACCAGCACAGGCAGAGGCGCTCCCTCAAGCCCTGCAAACTGACCCCCGACCCAGCCGGAGAGACCCGAGGTTTGAAATCCCTTGGCAAGGGCAAATCCACCCCCGAAGAGGAGGATGATGTGCCAGGGAAGCTTTGCGAACACAGTCGCGTTGAGAAGAGTGTGATGACCGCCATGTTCTTCGCCGCCCCGGCGACAGGGAATCATGAAGAGGAACAGGGCCATCGCCACCGCAACAGTTCCGTCGTCCAGATAGCTCCCAAAGGGCACCCAAGAGGCCCAGCCGGTTATCTGAAATGAACCCAGGTTCAGATCTTCACGGAAGATCCAGAGCAGAGCCGTCGCGGTGAAGACCGCGAGGACAGCCTTTTCCTCGAAGCTCATCGGGCCGAGACTGTGATGCTCTTCAGTAATCATGTCAGGATCGAGCGAGAGTTCGCTTGAAGAGCGGAAGCAGACTTGCGTCAAAATCACCCAGGCGACCGAAAGCAACGCAAGGCTCAGCGGCACTCCGAAGAGCATCCACTGCCCGAAAGAGATGCCATAGCCGGCGGCGGCAGCAGCGGGAAAACTCAGTTCGAAAAGCCGCACGAGGGCCAGATTCGGGGGGGTTCCGACGAGAGTGGCGACGCCTCCGATACTCGCACTGTAGGCGATCCCGAGGAGCAGCGAGATGGAGAAAGCGGCGGTTTTTTCCTTTCCGAAAGTCGCCTCGGTCTGACGTATCACGGCAAGTCCGATTGCCAGCATCATGATAGCGGTAGCGGTATTCGAGATCCACATGGAGAGAAAGGCCGTTGCGAGCATGAACCCGAGAACGAGACGCGGAGGGTCGGACCCCATCATCCTGATGATCGTCAGGGCGATGCGTCGATGGAGATTCCAGCGCTCCATTGCCAGCGCGATGAGAAAGCCTCCGAGGAAAAGGAAAATGACATGGTTCATATAGACAGGCGCGACCTCCTTTCCCTCCATCACGCCTAAGGCGGGAAAGAGCACCAGGGGAATCAGTGCGGTCGCGGCCATGGGAATGGCGTCACTCATCCACCAGATTGCCATCAGCACCGCGACGGCGGCCATACGCTCATCGGCCTGACTTGAGGGGTCTAGTTCAACCAGAAATAGAACAAGAAAAAAGGCGATTGCTCCGGCCACAAATCCGATGCGACGAATAAGTGTGGCGCGGGAGGAGGTGCCGAGGGAATCGCTCATGATGGGGGAAGGTGGCGAAAGCGGGAATGAACCGCAAGAGGTAAACACAGGAAGATCACGACGGCGCGTCGGCATCAAGCATCGCGGCAGCAATTTCACACGCTTCTTCGACAAGGCGCGCGTCCCCGAGGAACTCGGCGAACTTCAGATCCGGTAATCCGCTCTGTTGCGTCCCGAGGACTTCGCCGGGACCTCGCAGGCGCAGATCCTCGTCGGCAATGCGAAATCCGTCGCGAGTCTCTTCGAGAATCCTGAGCCGCTCGCGAGCCGCCGCCTGTTCGGGCGCGACCATGAGGACGCAGAAACTCTTGTGCTCGCCCCGCCCGATCCGCCCGCGTAACTGGTGGAGCTGGGCGAGCCCGAAACGATCAGCGTGATAGATAAGCATCACGTTTGCATTCGGCACATCAACTCCGACTTCGATCACGGTGGTGGAAACAAGAACACGGGCGATGCCGCAGCGAAATCGCTCCATCGCGGCCTCTTTTTCATCAGCTGACATGCGACCGTGAAGGAGTTCGATCTCATGACCGGGAAGACGTTTTTTCCAAGCCTCGAACTCGACCGCAGCAGCACCGACATCGAGCTTTTCGGACTCATCGATGAGGGGATAGACGAGGTATGCCTGGCGCCCTTTCGCGAGTTGGTCACGGATAAAGGCGGCGGCATCCCCGGTCTGCGTCGTAAGCCTTATCCCCGTGATGACCTTACCGCGGCCCGCAGGCAATTCATCGAGGATGGAAACATCGAGATCACCGTAAAAGGCGAGCGTCAGGGTCCTCGGGATTGGTGTCGCGGTCATGACGAGAACATCGGTCGAGTCGCCCTTTCCGATCAGTGCCTCCCGCTGGGCAACACCGAACTTATGCTGTTCGTCGATCACGGCGAGACCCAGACCGTTCTCGAATGCGGGACGCCCATGAATAAGAGCGTGAGTTCCGATCGTGAGAGAGCCCACTTTCTCGCGCGATGATACTGTCGCAGCAAAAAGCGGCAACTCAATCGCTTCGTCGCGAGTGCCCGTGAGGAGACGGACGCCGATCCCGAAAGGACTGAGCCAGTCACGAAACGTATCGTAATGCTGATCTGCCAGAATTTGGGTGGGAGCCATCAACGCCGCATCGAATCCCGCCTCCACCGTGAGAAGAATGGCCGCCGCCGCGACAAGCGTTTTTCCCGCGCCCACATCGCCCTGAAGCAGCCGGGTCATCGGAACCGGGGCCGCCAGATCGTTTCTCACCTCCCCTATCGTTCGCCGCTGGGCCTGCGTCGGGACAAAGGGAAGCTGCTTGAGAAAGCGATCGAGAAACTCCCCCGGCCCGCAATGGGCAACTCCTCCCGTCGCCCGATGGACGGCGCGACGCCTGCGGAGAATCAGCTGGAGCCTCGTAAACTCCTCAAGGGCGAGATACCGGCGGGCCGGGGATAGTTCTGCAAGTGAATCCGGATAATGAACGCAGCGCACCGCTGCCGCACGAGTGAGCCCCCCATAATCACCCGGCGGGAGCCAGTCAGGAAGAATCTCGTCCGGCAGAGCGGCGAGAAGTTCATGAACAAGCCCGCGCAGGCTTTTCTGGTTCACCCCGCTACTGAGCGGATAAATTGGAACAATCCGCCCCATGTGCGCGTCACTCGCCGACTGACCGCCCTCCACTATTTCAAAATCGGGATGATCGATGACGATGCGGCGACCGCTCTCCTTCGGCAGTCCGAAAAGAACCAGCTCGTGTCCCACCACGATGATCTTCCGGAGATAGGAGACATTGAACCAGCGCAGGATGATACGGTTACCAAGGACATCACCACCGACCGGCTCGACCGTCACTTCGAAGCAGTGACGCCCTTTCCCCCTTCCGAATGATGCCCGGCAATCGGTCACAACAACGTGGAGACAGACGGGGTGCTCCATCGCTCCCTCGGGGAAGCGATCGAAGCGGGTCCGGTCCTCGTAACGACGCGGGTAATGAGTGAGAACGTCGCCTATCGTCCTCAGACCGAGCTTCGCAAAACCCTCACGCGACTTTTTGTCAAAACGGATCAGGCCCGTGTCCTCGAGACACGTCTTCAAGTTCCAGGCCGCCGCGATCATCACCATCGCATCAGTATTTCCTCCAGAGCGAGGGAACAAACAAAACAAGCAGCGCAAAGAACTCAAGACGCCCCAAAATCATAAGAAAACTCAGAATCATGAGCGTGCCGGGTTTTAAAAATCCGAAATTATCCGTGGGCCCTACCGCTTCGAAACCCGGTCCGATATTAAAGAGGGTGGCATAGACGCAGCCGATTACCGAGAGCATGTCGAGCGACGGCTCCAGGATGGAGACGACAATAAAGGCGATACCCGAAAGGGAGAACCCGAGCGCGATAAGGAAAGAAGTCGTGACAAACACTTTTTCGTCGGGGGCCACGCCATTAAGCCTGATCCGGAAAACCTGATTCGGACGAAACGAGCGGACCAGCTCACGCACGGCGATTTTGACGAAGAGAATGACACGATTCATCTTAATGCCGCCAGCAGTTGATCCGGCACAGCCGCCGATGAGCATCATGACCATCAGCACCACCCTTGAGAAAAGCGGCCACTGATCGTAGTCCGACGCACCGAAGCCGGTCGTCGAACCAATCGAAACCACATTAAAAAAGGCACTCTCAATCGCCACTAAATAGGTATAATCATCAGTCGCGATAAGAAGATCCAACGCAATCGCGAGGGTTGCCCCCGCGATGAGCAGAAAATAATAGCGAGCCTCTTCCTCAGCCCGGATCCGGCTCCACTTTCCTCTCAGGGCGAAGATATAAAGCATGAACCCGATCGACGAAAGGAACATAAAAAACGCAAGCCACATCTCGATGTGCACACTTTTGTAATGCGCGATGCTCGCATTTTTGGGACTGAATCCACCCGTCGCAATGGCCGTCATGGCATGACAGACTGACTCGAAGAAATCCATTCCGAGCCACAGCAACCCGAGAAAGCAGGCGCAGGTGAGGGTGAGGTAGACTTTAAGAAGACTCAGCGCCACATCGCGGATACGCGAAGCGCCGGCGTCGGAGATGTTGAGACTCGACTCCTGCGCGACGAGGGAACGGCTGCCCACTCCGAGAAAAGAGAGCACCGCCACAAAAACGACGAGAATCCCGATGCCTCCGAGCCATTGGGTGAGCGAACGCCACAACAGGACGGGCCGGGGAAATGCTTCGATGTCCGTCATCACTGAAGAACCAGTCGTGGTGAAACCGGAAACGGACTCAAAGATCGAGGCAAAGGCACCCAGCCCGGGCTCGCACAGGTAATAAGGAAGTGCTCCGAACAGACTAATCTGGATCCAGCTAAGCCCGACGATGGCGATTGCCTCGCGCCGTAAGACCTCATTGGGCATCCTGATTCCTGACAAATACATCAGGAGCCCCGCTCCAATCGTCAAGCTGGTGGATATCGCAAAGGCCCGTTCGGTTGCCAGGGCATCCGGATCACCCTCGTCCATTTTCCATTCGGCCCAGGCATAAAACCAGCAGGCTCCCATCGTAAAACCGACGAGAATAGCGAGCAATCCGAGGATCTTAATGACGACACGGAGATTCATCAGGGAGCCACCAACTTGAGGAATTCTCGTTTTGCCTGCGGCTTTACAAGAGCGTAGAGACTATCCTCGGGCTTGATCTCGTCATCCGCCGCAGGCACCTGACCACGAGCCGAGTTGACAAGCGCCACGAGAACACAATCCGGCGGCCACTCCACCTCACGCACCATCTTTCCGATGATGGATGAATTAGCGTTTACCGTTGACTCGATCAGCTCGACACCCTCGAGTTTGTGGAGGAGGTGAAATCGATCGGAGGTAATAAAGCGAGCGAGATCCTTCCGGGTCGCTTCGCGAGGGCTTACGGCCGCGAGGATGCCCATTTTTTCCCCGTAGCTCGTCATCGCGTCGGCGTAATCGGCCCGGTGAATGAGCGGTAGACAGTATTTTGTCCCAAGACTATGGGCCTGCAGACAGGTCATTACGTTGTCCTCGTCGACGTTCGTTACCGCTATAAAAAAATCCGCCTGCCCGATCTGCTCCTCTTTCATCTCGGCGATGGAGGTAGCGTCGGCATTCAGGATTGTCACATTGGTGAGCTGGTCGGAGAGTTCTTCGCACCGGGCTTTGTTTTCCTCGAAGATACGCACCCGGCACTTCACGCTCTCAAGCGACTGGGCCAGAGAAAACCCGTATTCCCCGCCGCCGAAAATCACAATGTTGAGCTCTTCCTCCTTTTCCGACGATTGCTGGAGCTTCGGGAGAAAGTCATGCAGCCTCGTAGGCTCGCCGAAAAGGGTGAGCAGGTCACCGCCGCTCAAGACATCATCAGCTTTCGGAACAATCAATTGACTCCCCCGGTTGATCGCGCCCACCCTGACCCGGGGGGGAAAATCAATTTCTTTCAGCGAGAGGCCGCAGAGACGGCTGCCGGACGCAAGGGTAATCTGCTGGATTTCGACGAAACCGCGCGCGATCTCCTCGACCATCGATGAGGTGGGATTGCGGACATGCTTCCCAAGCTCCACCGCCGCGAGACGCTCGGGACTGAAGAGGTAATCAATCCCGAAATGCTCTCCGTAATCGAGGAAGAGACTTTCGCGCTGGATCCCCGGATGGACGCGACAGATCGTCTTTTTCGCCCCGAGCCGCTTTGCGATCGAAGCCGAGACAATATTGATGTTGTTGTCGCTCGTTAGCGTGAGAAAGAGATCACAATCCCCCACCCCCGCCTCAATCAGGGTTGTAATGGAGGTACCATCTCCAACGAGGACGCGGGCATCAATCCGGCTGTCGAGTAATTTAGCAACGACCTCATCGGACTCGATCACCACGATTGCATGACTCTCGGCGGCGAGGCTGAGAGCAATATGCGTACCGATTTCACCGGTGCCTACGATGATGATGTTCATGGATCAAACCGAAGATAACGGGGCAGCATACACGATGAGTAAGGGAGGACAAACTTACACTTCACGATCCTCGGCCCTCTCAAGAACGCCGTCGAAGGCCGCGTTGCGCCGGGCGTAGGAAGGGTAAGGAACTTCGGGCACCGGCGGAGCAAATCGCCAGTGTTTGTACATCCAGAGCCACGGGGCCGGATGCTCTCGAATAATGGGTTCGAAAACATCCCAGCAGGATTGGGCAATCGTGTGCTCGGTGTCGTCCGGACCGAACTCGAGCGCCGCAAAACCGCGCAGCAGGTAGGAGCCGTCGGGACGCGGAAGGCAGATTCCGGGGATCACAGGCAAGCCGGTGCGTTTCATCAGCTCGGCGTGGATCGCGGTGACACAGGTTTTTCGACCGAAACACCTGATGATCGTGGCCGGCTTCGATGGCGGTATCGTGAGGTCAGTGAGAAAAGCGGCATGCCCACCTCTTTTCAGGTTTTTGAGCAGGCGCATGATCGCGCCGCGTTGGGGGATAACCTCGTGGCCGGAAATCTCACGATTCTTTTTGTAAGTATCGGTGAGACTGGGATTGCGGAAATCACGCGCCACGATGGTGAACTTGTAATCGCGGAAGCCCATGATCAGAGCAATCCATTCAAAGTTTCCGTAGTGAGGGGTCACCCAGATGGCACCCGTCTCACGAACGCGTTCGATGAGATCCTCATCGTCAACAACGAGTTCACAGAACTGAGTATAATTTTCCCGATTAAGACGACTGCTCCAGAACTGGTCCACTACCGTCTGCGCAAAGCTGCGGTAAGAATCCCGCGCCAGCAGACGTATCGCCCGGGCATCGCGCTCGGCACCGAAGACGAGAGTGAGATTTTCGATCGCGATCCGGCGCCCCTGCCTGTCAGCGTGATAGGCAAGACTGCCCAGCACCTTACTGAAAAGATGAGCCACTTTGCGCGGCAGCAGCGGAATCACAAAGTAGAGCCACTGCAGCGCGAGCCATTCGAGCTTGTAGCGGATTTTCTTCCAAATGGACATACGGCAGATAGTCCGCGCTTCAGCCGGTACGGGCAAGGTGGAACTTGCCGCCGGGCATATTTTCGGGAATCAGTGAAAATTCCACCCCGCCATGAATCACTCCGCTTTTATCTCGCTCCTCCGCAGGGTTCTCTCGGCACCGACAGCGCCTTTTCATGAGTATGAAGTTGCCTCCGTGATCCGCGAACTGCTTGCCCCGCTTTCCCACGTCACGGTGGAAGCAGATGCCTTCGGCAATCTCATCGCGACATACCGGCGCGGCACCAAGAAGCCGAGGCTTGCCTTCGCCGCCCATATGGACCACCCCGGTTGGGTGCGTCTCGACGGTAAAGACGAATTCCTCGGCGGAGTGCCTTCAGAGCGCCTCGACTCGCATGCGGTGGAGTGGTTCGGCGACTTCGGCATGTGGCGTCTCGCCCCCTTCACCCTCGAAGACGGCCTTGTCCACTCCCGTGCCTGCGATGACCTCGTCGGCTGCGCGGCAATCGTCGCCATGTTCCGCGAACTGGAGAAAAAAGAGGCCGAAACAACCGTCTACGGCCTCTTTACCCGTGCCGAGGAGGTCGGCTTCATCGGCGCGATCAAGCTGGCGAGGACCTGGCCCCTCCCCGACGGCGTATGCTTTGTTTCACTCGAGACGAGCGCTCCGCGGGGTGGCGCCGAGCAGGGGAAAGGGCCCGTCATCCGCGTGGGTGATCGCATGAGCGTCTTCCACGACGGCGTCACCGCCGAACTCCTCGACGCTGCGGCCGGAGTGAAAATCGCCCATCAGCGCGCTCTCCTCGACGGAGGCTCGTGCGAGGCCACCGCGATGAATCTCTACGGGATCCCTGCTGCCGGCATCTCGGTAGTGCTGGGGAATTACCATAATTGTCCGCCCGGAAGCGGGATCGCGCCGGAATTTGTCTCGCTCGACGATGTCAAAAATCTGGTGAAGCTCATCACTGCCACGACCATTCGCATGGCTCACCGCAAGACGGGCGATTCCTCCAAAGCGCAGCTCAAAACCCGCCTCGAAAAACGCCTCCGCGCCCATCGCAAGTATGAGCGCGGTGCGGCGAAACACTGGCTTTAATCACATCTCAGACGACCTGCCCACCCTCGGGAATGAATTCGTCATCAAAATAAAGCCGGTAGCGGCCCAGTCGTGACCGCAGTTTCAGATCCGCCCCGAAGGCGTTGGAAAGGCTCAGTGAATTGAGCGATCGCCGCTTTTCACCGCCGGCGATCATCGCCCCGTCTTTGAGAACGAGGGCATGCGTGATCGCCGGGATGATCTCTTCGACGTGGTGCGTCACAAGAAGAAGCGAGCGGAAGCTCCCCTTTTGCGTCAACTCTTCAATAAAATTGAGAAAATGCTCACGTGCCACCGGATCGAGCCCGGCGCAGGGTTCGTCGAGGACTAACATCTCCATGCGCTGCGCCATGAGCGCCCTTCCGATGAGAACCCGCTGGCGCTCGCCCTGTGACATCGTCGCCCAGGGTTGGTCGCGCAGATAGGTGCAGTTTACCTTTTCCAGCGTTTTCTCGGCCGCCCGGATCTCGGCCGGGTCGTCGGACTTCTGCCAATAATTGATCATCGCGTGGCGGCCCGAGACCACGATTTCAAGAGCGGTCTCCTGCGGATCAATGAGCTGCGAAACGCTACTGCTGACGAAACCGATCCGTTTGCGCCATTCGTCCCAGCTCTGCGATGCCGAGTTCACCGCATCCTCGCGACCTCGCATATGGACCTCGCCGGACGTCGGGGTAAGATAACCCATCAGGACATTCAGCAGCGATGTCTTGCCCGAACCGTTACCGCCGAGAATGACCCAATGCTGGTCTCGCTCGACCGAAAGATCGATTTCATCCAGAATTCGCCGACCGCCCCGCGAGACGCTCACCTTCTCCATTTTGAACACCGTCGCTGCCATGTCGCAAAGGCTAAGGGATTCACGGAATGATTTCCACCAAAAAACCTAACCAATCACCAGCCGACAGGGTCTTCCTTCAAAAAACGCCCCCAGCCCCCGGACAGACTGCCGTATTCCCAATCTGATTCTTTTTACCATAGCACCGGCGGCTCGGTTCCACTCGCCGCGCTCTTTTTCAGCGGCCTTGCCCCGACCTCTTTTCTCCACTCGCTGAGCAGATCGGAGAGCTCTTTCGCGACGCCGCTCTCAAGTTGCTCAAGATTGTTGTGCTCTTTGGGGTCTGATTCGAGATTGTAGAGTTCGTAGGCACCGTCTTCAAGATCCTGAATAAGCTTATACTCGCCGCGACGCACCGCGCTGGCGGGGAAGCCGCCCTGATTCGAATAATGGGGATAATGAAAATAAATCGGCCCCCGATCGAATTTGGCAAAAGGATTACGCAGCAGCGGAACGAGGCTTTTACCATCGACATGCTGCTCAGGCCTCGCGGGGAGTCCCGCCATCTCCAGCATCGTAGGGTAAAAATCGGTGCTGATCGCATGCACCGTGCAGCGAGTCCCCGCCGATGCCACCCCGGGCCAGCGCACGATGAGTGGCTCGAGCACCCCGCCGTCGTATATCCAGCCCTTGCCTGCACGGAGCGGCGCGTTCGAAGTGGGATGCCCCTCGTCGGTGGAGAGCCCGCCGTTGTCGGAAGTGAAGATTATCGCCGTATTATCCCTCAGGTTGAGCGCATCAAGCTCGGCAAGGACACGACCGACGGCGCTATCGAGACTCTCGACCATGGCTGCGTAAGTGGCGTGATCCTGACGGATGCGCACCTTCCTCGGTTCCCCGGTGTTCGGCCAGACCTGCCGCTCCCCTCCGACGTCGAAACTCCCTTCCTCATCGGCGAGACCAAGTCCGGCGGCTTTTTTTTCATATTTTTCGATAAGTTCCTGCGGAGCCTGCAGCGGGGGGTGGACACTGTAAAAGGAGAGGTAAAGAAGGAAAGGGGCACCGCCCTTCGCCGTCTCTTTGAGAAAGGAGACCGACTCCTCGGCGAGACGGTTCGTAAGATATTCCCCCTCGGGCCCGGGTTCGAGGTTCCCGACATTTTTGTAGGGCGAAAAGTGGCTGCGCGGATGCCCGTTTTCCCCGCCGCCGCGGTTGATGTCGAAGCCTTGATCAGTTGGGCTCGCGCCGGTGCCGCCGAGATGCCATTTGCCCGCAAAGAAAGTACGGTAGCCATGCTCTTTCAGGGCTTCGGCAAGGGTGACTTCTTCCGGTGCCATCTGCGTTTCGAAGTCGGCCCCGTCAAATTTACCATGGCGGCGACCCGGGAAATAATTCGTTGTTCCGGTCCGTGCCGGATACTTCCCGGTAAGGATGCTCGCCCGGGTCGGCGAACAGACCGGCGAAGCAGCATAGAAGTCAGTGAAGACCATCCCGCTGGCAGCAAGGCTGTCGAGATGAGGCGTTTCGTAGAAGGTCTCCGGATTGTTGAATCCCACGTCCATGTAGCCGAGATCGTCCGCAAGAATGAAAACAAAGTTCAGCTTTTCCTGTGCCTTTATCACCGAATCAGAGGGAGCGAAAGCGACGCAGAGCAGTGTCAGGAGTCCAGCGGCTAAGGGGGAACCTTTTTTCATAAATATCCTCAAAAGTAGTCCCTGTGCCGGCCGGCCGCAATGGCGGCATGGAGCGATTCGTCGCTTCGCCGTAAAAATTCCGTTTGGCACGGGCTCAGTCGGGACCACATTCAACTATGCTCCCGCGTCCCACGCTACTCCCCGTCAAGATTCTTCTCGCGTCGATGCTTCTTCATGCGACCGGCTTTTCGGAAGAGGCCAAAGAGGAGGCCCCACCGTCTCTCGGAGACCTCTTTAACAAAGTCAAAGATCTCAAAATGCCCGAGTCCGTCGCGGGCCTTCCAAAACAAATCACCGAACTGAAAGAGTCCTATCTAGAGACAGCGAAAGCGGTCGAGGCCCTCAAGGTGGAAGTCGATAGCCTGCGCGGCGAGGTCTATCAATTGCGCAAAGAAAACGAGGAACTTCGCGCGGCGGTGGGAACCAAAGTCAAAGAGGATGGAATCGCGGCGCTCCTGAAGCCCCTTGAGATCACTGCCTCAGATCTCATCGGTGAATACCGGCGCGACGCCGCTGCTGCCGAATCGCGGTATGGCGGCCGGTATCTCAAGGTGGTCGGCACTATCGGTGCCTTCGAGGCGGGGAGCCAGAGCATCGTTGTTTATCTGAGAGCGGAGGGCACGGAGTCCAGGGTTCGATGCCAACTCCAGACCGGGGCCGATTTTTACGTCGATGTCCTTCCCGCCCAGGGCAGGTTAATCAGCCGCAACGACCGCCGCATGCTTCTGAGTGTCGGGCAGCCTGTCGCCATCCTTGGAACCTGCCAGGGAGCGCAACTTAACGTGGAACTGACCAACTGCTCGATCGAGGGACTCACTGAAAAAAAGCTCCCGGAATCAGCCAAACCCTGAACCCGCACTGCGTCATGCCCAGAAAAGTTCGCCTCACTCGAATGATCGGCCGGATGGGCGAAGTCGCCCACGACCTCAGCAATCTGCACTTTTCCGGCTTCTGTTCTATTCAGGGATGGGAGCCCGATATCACCGCCTATCGCTACGATGACCGCATCGAGATCTGGGTGGATCTCGCCGGAGTGGAGAAAAGTGAGATCCATGTCGACGTGCTCCCTGATCGTGTCCGTATCTCGGGAGAGCGCAAGCCCCCCCTGCCGACACGCGACACCTCGGGCCAGTGCCGCCAGGTTCTTACCATGGAAATCGAGTGCGGACACTTCGGTCGCGAGATTCAACTCCCTGTCGAGGTCGATCGTGACCGCGTCTCCGCTAAGCAGGAAAACGGCCTCCTCTGGATCATCCTTCCCCTCGCCGCCAAATAATTTCCCCTAGTCCCTCTTCCCCCCCTCTTTTATTCCAGACATGGAAGACTTTGAACGCCTCCTTAACGAATCGTCCGGCGAGATCATCGAGATTTCGACGAGCCGCCCCAATGCTGCCATGCCCGAATGGAGGGCCGATCTGCCTGACGTCATTGCGGTGATGCCTCTACGCGGGGTCGTTCTCTTCCCCGGCACGGTCGCCCCGCTCACCGTCGAGCGTGCCGCGAGCAGGCAACTTCTCGAAGAGCTCCTGCCCACGGGACGACTTCTCGCCCTCGCGACGCAAAAGGATGCTGATCTCGACATCCCCGCAGCGAAGGACCTCTACGAGATCGGCGTCCTCGGCAACATCCTCCGCATGGTGCGCCAGAGCGACGAGCAGACTCTGGTCCTCATCCAGATCGTCGAACGGATCCGGTTAAAAAAATTCGTCTCGACGAAACCTTACCTCAAAGCCCGCTTCGAGATCCTCGAGAACAAATTCCCCCGCAAGGGCGATGTCTGGGAAGCGACTCTGCGCAATCTTCGGGAATCGGCGCAGACCTTCATTAATCTGAATCCGAACATCCCCGACGAGGCAAGCCAGGCCCTCGCGGCGATCGATTCGCCCTCCATCCTCACCGACTTCCTCGCGACCAATCTCAGCCTCGATCTCGCGCAGAAGCAACGACTCCTCGAAGAGGTCGATGTGCGCAAGCGGGCCGAGAAAGTCCAGCAGACCCTCAACAATCAGCTCCACATCGCCGAGCTGCAGCAAAAGCTCCGCGCCGATGTTGAAGACGAATTTTCCGACGCCCAGCGCCGTGCCTACCTGCGCGAACAGCTTCGCGCAATCCAGCGCGAACTCGGCGAAGGCGACGGCGGGGAAGAGCAGACCGACGATCTCCGGATCCGCCTCGAAGCGGCGGGTCTCCCCGCTGACGTCATGAAGCAGGCCTCGCGTGAGTTGAAACGCCTTGATCTCATCCCGCCCGCAAGCCCCGAACACTCCGTCATCGTGAGCTATCTTGAAACGGTGGCGGAACTGCCCTGGACAAGGATGAGCGAGGATCACAACGACCTCGATCTCGCCCGCAAGATCCTCGACAGGGATCATTTTGGCCTCGAAAAGGTAAAGCGGCGACTGATCGAATACCTCGCCGTGCGCAAGCTCAACCCGCACGGCCGCGGTCCCATTCTCTGCCTTCTCGGCCCTCCCGGAGTTGGGAAAACAAGCCTCGGTCGCTCCATCGCCGAAGCGCTCGGGCGTGAATTCGCGCGCATCAGTGTCGGGGGCCTACGCGACGAATCCGAGATTCGCGGTCACCGCCGCACCTACATCGGCTCGATGCCGGGCCGTCTCATCCAGGAAATCCGCCGCGTCGGAACGCGCAACCCCGTCATCATGCTCGACGAAGTCGATAAAATTGGGGCCGATTTTCGCGGAGATCCGGCCAGCGCCCTTCTCGAAGTCCTCGACCCGAGGCAAAACGACGCCTTCGTCGATCGTTATCTCGACGTGCCTTTTGACCTCAGCCAGGTCATCTTTATCTCTACCGCGAACACGATTCATCCCGTCCCCGCCCCCCTGCGCGACCGCATGGAAGTCATCGACATCCCCGGCTACACCGCCGAGGAGAAGCTGCAGATCGGAAAACGCTATCTCGTAAAACGCCAGTTGAAGGAGAACGGCATCAAGGCGCGACAGGCCCGCTGGACCGCCGATGCGATTCTCAGCATCATCGAGGACTACACCCGCGAAGCGGGGGTTCGCAATCTCGAACGCGAAATCGGCAGCGTCTGTCGCGCCGTCGCCGCCCGTGTTGCCGTCGATGACAACGTCACCGTGACCGTAACCCCGGCGTTCGTTGAGGAAATCCTCGGGCCGCCCCGCTTCGCGAGGGAGGCAAAGATGTTCTCGAGCCGTCCGGGTGTCGTCAACGGCCTTGCCTATACTCCCGTCGGCGGGGAAGTCCTCAACATCGAGGCGATCCGCTATGCCGGAAAAGGCAGCATCAAGCTCACCGGTCAGATCGGGGATGTCATGAAAGAATCGATGGAAGCCGCCTGGAGCCTCGTGCGCTCGCATGCCGGGGATCTCGGAATCAGTCCCGACGACTTTAGTAAGTATGATGTCCACGTCCATGTCCCCGCCGGAGCCACCCCCAAGGACGGACCCTCGGCCGGCTGCGCGATGTATACCGCTCTCGCCTCACTCTTCGCGGACCGGCGCGTTAACAAAGACATCGCCATGACCGGTGAGATCAACCTTCGCGGGGCCGTTCTGCCCATTGGCGGACTCAAGGAAAAAGCCCTCGGCGCTGTCCAGGCGGGGATCAAAACCATCCTCATCCCGCGCTTGAATCTAAAAGACGTTCCCGACATCCCGGAATCCGCGCGTAAGAAGCTTAAAATCCTGCCGATGAACTCGGTCGACGAAGTGCTCTCGGCGGTTCTCCTGAAGAGCTAAAGCATCGGTAGAGAGCTCTTCCGGAAGTATTGGCCCGCTTCGAAACTCTCCTCCTTTTCGTTGAAGCAAGCGGGTGGACGTGCCCCGGGCAGATGGGGGATTTACCATAAGTTGCCCGCTGGGGCATGGTTGTCTTTACACGGGGGGCTATCTCTCTAAGTTAGGCCGATGCCCGCCGTTAACAAATGGGTGGTGACCCCGCCACCGGACCCCGACCTCGTTCGCGAATACGCGAGCGCTTTCGGTCTTGCGCCCGTGGTCGTCTCGCTGGCCTTGCAGCGCGGCCATCAGAATCAGGAGCAGTTGGAACAATTCCTCCACCCGAGGCTCAAAGATCTCGGCGATCCTTTCTCCCTCCCCGGGGTGGCTTCGGCGGTGCAGCGCATCCTCGAAGCAGTCGACGGGAAACAATCCGTCGTCCTCTACGGCGACTACGATGTCGACGGGGTCAGTTCGATCACCCTGCTCTACGCGATCCTGCGCGCCTTCGGGCTCGAGCCGCGCCCTTTCCTTCCGACCCGTCTTGAAGAAGGCTACGGGCTCAGCGTCAAAGGCATCGAAAACAGCTTCGAAGGCGACCCGCCCGACCTCCTCATCGCGGCAGACTGCGGCACCAATTCGCGAAATGAGGCGCTCCTGCTGCGGGAAATGGGGATCGACCTCATCATCCTCGATCATCACGAGCCCTCGCCCGACGGCGTCGCCGAATGCGTCGCCCTCGTCAATCCCAAGCTCGGCGACGATTTTCACTACCTCTGCACCGCCGGAGTGGTTTTCAAAATCATCCACGCCCTCATGAAGACGAGGCCTCTCACCGATTTCGATCTCAAGAGCTACCTTGACATTGTCGCCCTCGGCACGATCGCCGACATCGTCCCGCTTGAGGGTGAAAATCGCCTTTTCGCCCGGCGCGGCCTTGCCCAGCTCGACCGGACGATCCACCCCGGACTGATCGCCCTGAAATCGGTCGCCGGGGTAAGCTCACCGGCACGAGCCCACGATGTCGGCTTTAAACTGGGCCCTCGACTCAATGCCTCGGGACGCCTCGACACCGCCGCAGCCTCGCTCAATCTATTGCTTTGTCAGGATCCCGCCGAGGCCCGAGCCCTCGCCGTAGCACTCGACTTACAGAACCGTGAAAGGCAGGAACTGGAGCTAGCCACCCGGGAAGAGGCCGAGCGCATCATCCGCGACCTCCCCGCCGCGCAGCGCAGCCACGCCATCGTCGTCGGCTCGCGCGGGTGGCATCCCGGTGTCGTCGGCATCGTCGCCTCGCGCATTTCCAAGCAGTATCACCGCCCCACTTTTGTTATCGGGATCGATGAAAACGGCCTCGGCAAAGGGAGCGGACGCAGTATTCCCGGGATTTCCCTCGTGCAGGCGCTCGACTCGTGCCGCGAACTCATCGCCGCCGGCGGCGGACACGAAATGGCGGCCGGAGTGAGCGTGCGCGAGGAGAACATCGACGCCTTCCGCGAAGCCCTCATCCGCAGCGTCACGGAACAGGCCGGAGCCGACACTCTCGTGCCCAAGCTGCACATCGACACGACGATACGACTTAGCGAGCTCAGCCTCGACCTGCTCGACAGCTACGAACTGCTGCGCCCCTTCGGCCAGGCGAATCCCCAGCCACTCTTCATGGCCACCGGAGTCCGCCTCGCCGGCGAACCGAAGGTGATCAAGGAACGCCATTTGAAATTCCGCTTCGAGCAGAACGGGACCGAGCAGGAAGGCATCTTCTTCAACGCCGTCGAAATCGAACTCCCCCGCCCTCCCTGGGACATCGCGTTTACGATTGATAAGAACGAGTTCCGCGGCCGCGCCAGTGTGAATCTCGTGCTCTCGGCGATCCGGAAGGCGGAGTGATTTGGGGCGGTCTCGGCCTGGCGACCGGAAAGAAACGGCTATCGCACGCCTGCGGAAGTTCCGAAAAACGATTGCCGCTGCGCTTTACTCCTGAGCGCGAGACTCGATTCGGATATAGTCGCCGATCCGGGCCGCGACGATTGCCGCCCCAATTCTCCCGACAAAATGCGGTATGTCTGACCGGCGGATGAAGGGAAGCTCCACAATGGCAATTCGTCTGTTTTTCAAATTCTGTTGATAGCGCAGATTCTGATCTGCGGTAAGAAACACGTCAAACTTACCGTCAATGAGAGCAATCAACTCACCATTCTGAATCCCCGCCCACCCTTGATACTGAACCGTAACGACGTCAAAATCAGTCAAATGATGACGCAACAGTTGAGGCAGGTTCTCATCCAGAATAACTTTCTTCACGCGCCAGTTTCAGGAAAAGGGTTGCATCGTCTCGGTTCACGGTTGGAAAGTCCGCGAGAAAATCCTCGAGCGAATCTCCGGCATCGAGGTAGTCAAACAAGGTTTGAGCCTTCACCCGGGTTCCTCTGAAGACCAGTGTGCCGCCTAGAACCTTAGGATCAGAGTGAACAGGGCTGTGATCGAGCGAGATCATGCGTTCAGGATAAAGGAATTTTCTCAAAATTCCAGCATCGTCTTCGATTGACGAACTAACCCGCTTACACTCCGCCCCTTAGATCCTCGATAAAAACGAATTCCGCGGCCACGCCAGCGTGAATCTCGTGCTCTCGGCGATCCGGAAGGCGGACTGATCACAAAAAGTGACTCGGCAGAAAGTTTTTTGATCCGCTTCACACAAAGCGGCGAATCACCTGACAGGACATCATGGCGGCCGTTGTCGTCAGGTCCTGATCAAAAAACATTAGCTAAACTCCATATGAAATATACCTCACTTCTCTCTCTCGCTGCCGTCCTCTCCATCGGCGCGGCTGCACTCCATGCCGACGTGACCGTCGGAGGTGCGCCCATGATGGCCTCGAAAAACATCGTTGAAAACGCGGTGAACTCCAAGGACCACACCACCCTCGTGGCCGCGGTCAAAGCCGCCGGACTCGTCGAGGCACTCAGCGGTGACGGGCCCTTCACCGTCTTCGCCCCGACGAACAACGCCTTCACCGCCCTTCCCGAGGGAACCGTTGAGACGCTCCTCAAACCGGAGAACAAAGAGACTCTCACCAAAGTGCTGACCTATCACGTCGTCGCCGGCAAGATGGACGCCGCGACCGTCATGGCCGCCATCAAAGACGGCGGCGGCAAGGCAGAGGTGGAAACCCTCTCGGGCGGCAAGCTGACCCTGACGATGAACGGAACCAACAATGTTGTGGTGACAGACGCGAAGGGCGGCACGGCTAACATTTCCACCTATGACGTGCTTCAGTCGAACGGCGTCATTCACGTGGTCGACGCGGTTCTGATGCCCTGATTGGTTAAGAACCGGATGGGGTGCCGCTGGGGCGGCACCTCTTTTGCGTTTGCGGGTGTTGGCCTAACGTAGAACGCATGCAGGGTTGCGGGCCGTCCCACGCTGTGACTTGTTTGCCGATGGTTTGACTGTGATCATGGCTCTCCTACTCTTCATCGCTCAACAATCGCTTCATTGTCTTACGCGCATTCTCCTCCGTTTCATGAAAGCCGATCCGGAGTGAATACGGGAAGCCGTATTCATCGTTTGTCATGATGAGTGTCGTCGTGATTCGCGCTTTGTCTGTTCCCTGGTAAGAACCAAAGAAATCGACGTAGATACAGTGTTCGCAGTCATCCCAAACCATGAAGCCTGTTCCATTCCTGCCGGGCATCTCCTTCCATTTTTCCCCGAAGTCCGCACCCAACTGCCGTGCTGCCAATTCCAATTCGTCCATCTTTCTGAGAAGTTTTCTCGGTTAATGTAGGGGGGTGGCACTGACGAGGACAAGTTCCGATTCAACCAGAGATGTTATCGCCGGTTACTACTCACGAGTTGTGGTTGGTTTTTTTGCGTGGAGCTTTGCTCCGTGAAGCAGGGCTTCATCCAGATCACGCAACGACTGCAAAACTATCTTGATTTCCTCCTGATCATTCCGCTCTCTTGCCAGTTCGAGAGCCTTCGTGCACAGACGCCGACGTTCAACGGGATCCTCTACATAGTCTGCGCGTGTGTCCAGAATCCGGGATTGGGGTCCGAACTCAGCCTCTAGCTCGTCCAACAGGTCATGCATTTGCCTGCAGTAAACGTCAAACATCGGGTCATCGTCTGTCTGGGTGGCGTTTGCGACATCACAAGCCTTTTCAAGGACCCGATCCCATGCAGCTTTTGTGATGGCCTTCATCTTCTTCGCACAAAACCGATTTGTCTCACCGCCGCAGCCCTTATCCAAAGTCTCCCGCGATAACAAGCGCACCTCCCCCCTTCACTTCATCAACATCATCTTCCCCGCCAGCGCGAGGGTCTCGGGACTGACGCCGCCGAGCATGCGGGCGAGCTCATTGACCCGATCCTGTCCGCTGACCGGCTCGAGACGGGAATTCGTCGTGCTGTTTTCCACCTCTTTCGTCACGAGGTAATGCCGGTGCGCCAGCGCCGCGACCTGGGGCATGTGAGTGATCGCAACGACCTGATGACGATCACCGAGGAAGGCCATCTTGCGTCCGACCGCACCCGCGATCTCTCCGCCGACATTGGCGTCGATCTCGTCGAAAACCATCAACGGGATCTGATCCTGATCGGCGAGGGCGCTCTTCACCGCGAGCATGACCCGCGACATTTCTCCGCTCGAGGCGATGACACGGAGCGGCTTGAGCGGTTCGCCGGGGTTCGGTCCGAAGAGAAAGTCAATGCCCTCGAGCCCGCGCGGTCCGGGCTCGGTGAGCGGCTCGATCTCGATTTCGAAAATGGACTGATTGAATCCGAGGTCGTTGAGATGCGAGGCGATCTCCTTCGCGAGAGCCGGAGCCGCCTTTTTGCGCTTCGCGGAAAGGACTTTGCCCGCCTTCGCCACCGCCGCCGTTGTGGTCTCAATCGCCGCGGTGAGTCGCAGCAGTTCGCTCTCGCGGCTGTCGACACTGTCGAGACGCTGCCGGGCGCGGGCCTCGTAGGCGATCACATCCTCGACGGTCTGGCCGTATTTCCGCTTCAGCGTTTCGATCTCGTCGATGCGCCGTTCGATGAGGGAAAGTTCGGAGGGATCGATCTCAAGCTCTTCGGTGTACTCGCGGAGACTGCCTTCGAGCTCCTCGATCTCGACTCTGGCCGAGTCGAATCCGGCGACCCGGTCGACGATGGAGGGATCAAATCGCTCCAGTTCGCGGATACAGCGCTGCGCGTTGCTGAGGTTCGCGGAGGCGGCATTCAGCAGATCGACAGCCTGATTCGCATTTTCGACGAGCCGGCTGCTGTTCTGCGATTGACGGTAGCGCTGCTCCAACTCGGCCGCCTCGGCCGGATTAAGCGAAGCGGCCGCGATTTCCTCGACCTGAAAGCGGAGCAGTTCGATCTCCTGATCGCTGACCTGGCGCTGGCTGCGGAAGTCCTCCAGCGCCCCCCGTGCCGCGACGAGGGTGGCGTAGGCATCGCGGTAGGCGTGGCGCTCGGGCCCGGCATGCGCGTAAGCATCGAGCATGGCAAGCTGACGGTCCTGCGAGAGGAGCGACTGGTGCTCGTGCGGTCCGTGCAGGTCGACGAGGTAACCGCCGAGCGATTTCAGGACCGAGAGAGTGCAGGGCGAGCAGTTCACGAACTGCTTGTTGCCGCTGCCAAAACTGCGTTTCACGACGAGTGCGTTGCCCTCACAGGGCTCGAGACCGCTGTTCTCGAGGAGCGCGTTGACCTGATCGAGATTGGTCGTCAGCTCGAAGATCGCCTCGACCGTGCAGAGGCTCTCGCCCGTGCGAATGAGGTCGTGATTGGCGCGTTCGCCGAGGATGAGCTTGAGAGCCCCGACGATCATCGACTTGCCCGCGCCGGTCTGGCCGGTCACGCCGATGAGGCCTGAGCCGAGTTCCCACGTCAGATCATCAACGAGGGCGAGGTTCTTGATTTTTAAAACCGAGAGCATTACGGAAAGGGGCGACGGTCTGGAGTATGGAGCAGACCGCCACGGCTTGCAATGGAGACAAAAACGGAAATCACCTTCCTCGGCACCGGAACCTCGATCGGAGTTCCCGTGATCGGCTGCGATTGCGCGGTCTGCACCTCGGACGATCCGAAAAATAAACGGCTCCGCTCCTCCATCCACGTGACCACGCCCGAGGTCAGCCTCGTCGTCGATACCGGACCCGATTTCCGGCAGCAGTGCCTGCGCGAAGGGATCCGCCATCTCGACGCGGCCCTCTTCACTCACGCTCACAGCGACCACATCATGGGCTTTGACGACCTGCGGCGCTTCACCGTGTCGGACGACGAGGAGCTCGAGATCCATGCGACCGAGGAATGCCTCGAACGCCTCCATGCCGCCTTCAGCTATGTCTTTGACGGGGAGAATCGCTATCGCGGCTACCTCAAGATCGCCCCGCACCGCATCCACGGGCCTTTTCCGGTCGGCGACCTCACCGTCACCCCTCTGCCGGTGACTCATGGCAAGGTGGAGACGATAGGATTCCTCTTTTCCCGGGGGGAGACCCGCCTTTTTGCCTACATCCCCGACGCCAAAGTCCTCAGCGACGAGGCCAAGTCGCTCGTCCGCGGCATCGACCTGCTCATCCTCGACGGGCTCCAGCCCGAGGCCCACTGGACTCATCTCTCCATCGGCGAAGCTGTCGAGCTTATCGAAGAACTCGCCGTCGGGCAGGCCTGGCTGACCCATTTCTCGTGCCGCGTCGACTACACCACCCTCGGCCCGACTCTCCCCGCGAACATCTCCCTCGCCTGGGACGGCCTGCGACTTTCCTGCTGATCAGAGTCCCCTTTCGTGGCTAAAGCGCACCGGATATCTTCGGCAAAGGTCGCCCCTCCTTGGGCGCGCGAGGAAGAGACCCGGGCAAGGAGGACCTTGCCCCTCCATTGTTTGCCTCAGCCACCAACTGCCTCTCTGCCGACTCCTCGACCCGGGACGATGCCGGGTCCACGCGGGCGGGGTTCAGGCTCGCTCCTGCCAGCGATAGGCGGCGCGGGAGTTCTTCGCGAAGAACTTGTCGGAGACGTCGGCGCCTTTTTCGTCGAAGTAGGCCTCGACGATCCCGACGACAGTGCCGTAGGCAGCGCCGCGGTCCGAGACGGGCCAGTTGCTGCCGTAGATGAGGCGATCGGGGCCGAAGGCGTTCCAGATCGGATCGATCACGGGGCGGTAATACTCGGGATCAGCCGGGGCAGTGCCGGGTTCGCCTTTCACTCCCTCGACGAGGGCGGAGACTTTGATGAAAACGTTTTTCCGCGCCGCCGCGGCAGTGATTCCGGACTTCCACTCGTCGGGGAGCGGTGTGGCGGCGTCGCCGGGGTTGCCGCAGTGATTGATGATGACGGTGAGATCGGGATGTTTTTCCGCGAGAGCGGCGGCGATGCCCGGGGTAGCGGGCCCGCCATTGATGTCGAGAACGAGTCCGGCCGCGGCGAGGAGCTTGAGTCCCGCGTCGTAGGCATCGGCGTTCGCGGGATCGGCGGCGCGGGCTGAGCTGATGCGGATGCCGCGGTAGAGAGGATTGGCGGCAAAACGCTTCACGTTCGCGGCGAAGTCGAGCGAAACGGGGTCGAGGTTCCCGATGATGCCGAGGAGACGTTTGTCCTTCGCCGCGAGATCGAGGAGAAACTGATTGTCCTCGACCCACGGACTCGCCTCGACCACGACGGTGTCGGTGATGCCGCGGGGACCGGCCACTTCCATCCAGTCATCGGGGAGGACGCGGCGATACAGGGGCGTGTCCTTCCCCGGCCACGGCACGCCTTCGGGCCTGGTCGGGTCGTAAAAGTGGGTGTGGCAATCGATCTTCCGCCGCACCGGGCTTGTTGCCTGCAGGACGGGGGCGGCGAGAGCAGTCCCGGCGAGGGCGGCGTTTCGGAGAAAGCGGCGACGATTGATCATGGCGAACGGGGTGGCGGGGCTCGAAGGGAATGGCTAGAGAAGGGCGTCGCTTAACCGGCCTTTCTACTCGGCTTTTTCTGATTTATTGTGGAACGCTCGAGGCGCTCTCCTATCCAAACCTTGATGAGAGACTGGCGAGGCACCCCAAGACGGCTTGCCTCACGATCGAGACGGTCAATCATCCACACGGGAAAATCCACGTTGACCCGCTTCTGTTCCTGTCCGGGGCGAAACGCTTTGGACAGATCAAGGCAGTCGTTGATGTCGACCTCACCATCGTCGAAGATTTTATCCAAATCTTTAGCTTTCATAGAGTTGCCTTTCGTTTTGTCTAGCTCTTCGCGTTGAAATAATCCGTATTTTATCTTCCCGATGCGTGTAGAACGTCACCCAGAGCTTGCCTTCCCACATGGCGAGTAACGCGTATCGATTTTCATCATCTGATTTCGCAGGGAACCCTATGCAGTTCGGATCATCCCAGAGCGATTGCGTCTCTTCGAGATCAATGCCGTGCTTGGCCTTGTTCGTCTCGCTTTTCTGCGGGTCGTATTCGAACTCAATCAGGTATAAAAAATATACCTTAGCTCTCGTTTGTCAAGCCTCCGCTGTCCTGTTGCCTCCTACCGCCTTAACCCTGTTGCCCCGGCGACCTAACCCTGTTAGGCTCACGGCCCTTCACTGACCTGAATTCCACGCAGCCCATGGCCTTAGTTCTCAATTTCCGAAATGCCCGTCTTTCCGCAATGTCTCTCGCAAAAGTGGGCAATCCGGTGCGCCACGAACCGCTCCAGACCTCGCAGTCGCTGTGCCGTTTCAAGGATGAGGAGGCGGATCTTCTCACGCATTGTTTCCTGAAATCCTTCCGCGCGCTCGAGCTGCATCAGCTCCAGCATCACACCTCGGTGGAGAGCAACGAGCTCTTCGGCTACGCGGCGACGATCTTTGACGACAACTCGACCCTGCTCGAGCAGGGCGCGATGATCGCGCGTCATCTCCATGCGAAATCGAATCATCCCAACATCAAATCGGGCGATCTCTGTGTCGCCCTGATCGGTCACATCGGCGTCTCGGGCGAGGCGGTCCAGGCGATCAGCATCGTGAAGTCGGAGAGCAAGGTCCCCTTTCTCCAGATCTCGGAGCGCGACGGCGACCTCGTCCTGACGACGGAACAGGGCATCTACCCGGACAAGATCGACAAGGGCTGTCTCATCATCAATCACGGTCGGGCGGACGGCTTTTCGGTCTATCTCTTCGACAAGAGCGGCGGCAACACCCAGTTCTGGGTGCGCGACTTCATCGGGGCCAAGCCGGTCACCAATGATGACTTCCTCACCCGCCGTTATTCGGAGCTCTGTGTCGCCTTCGCCGAGCGCGGTCTCCCCGAAGACACGCGGCAGGAGGAGCGCATGGAAGTGGCGAGCCGGACGATGAATTATCTCAAAGAGACCGACGAGTTCGACCTCGGCGAGTTCCAGACGACCGCCCTTGCGAAGCCCGAGCGCATCGCCCAGTTCGAGGCATTCAAGATCGACTACGAGGAGGAGAACGGCCAGCCCCTCCAGGAGAAATTCTCGGTCTCGAAGAAGGAGGCGGAAAAGGCGGGCAATCGCCTCAAGAGCCGTCTCAAGCTCGACGTCGGCGTGGAGTTGAAGTTCTCATCGGGCTTCATCCACCAGGCCGCGAACTTCATGGAGCGCGGTCATGATGACGAGCGCCGCATGGAGTTCGTGAAGATCTGGTTCTATAAGGAAGAGCCTCTTTGATGTCACCTCACCGGGTCGCGCGAATCTCGTCCCAGGCCTTGTTGTAGAGGGCGTTCGCCGGCCCGAGGTCGTCGATCATCTCGCATTTCGCCATGGTCGCGTCGTCGAGGAAAAGGGCGTCGATCTCCTTGAACTCGGGACTGACGAGATCGTAGGCGGTTTTGTTAGGCGCGAGGTAGTAGATGTACTCCATGTTCACGGCGGCGTTGGCCGGTTCGGTCATGAAGTTGATGAAGGCGTAGGCGAGCTCGGGATTGGGAGCGTTCGCGGAGATGACGAGATCGTCGCAGGCGATCGAGGTGCCCTCCTGCGGGACGAGGAAGTCGATGGCCTCGTTGTCCTCCTGCGCCTGGAAGGCATCGCCGGCGTAGGCGTGGCTGAGGAAGAACTCGGACGAGGCGAGACCGCCGTCATACTGATCGCTCTCGAATTTGGCGATGTTGCGCTTCCATCCGATCACGACTTCCTTCGCGGCGGTGATCTGGGCTTCGTCGGTCGTGTTGAGGCTGTGGCCGAGGAACTTCAGCGCAGCCCCGATGGTCTCGCGCGAGTCGTTCAGCAGGGTCATGCGGCCCTTGAGATCCTCGCGATTGAACATGGCCCAGGTGGGCTCGACGTTTTCGACACGGTCGCCGACCCAGGCGATTCCGGACGGGGCGAGCATGTAGGGGACGCTCCACTTCATCGTTTTGTCGAAAGCGAGACCGGTGAGGTATTGGTCGTCGACATGGCTGAGGTTGGGAATCTTGGAATGGTCGAGTTCGACGATCATTTTCTCCTGCGCGAGGATTTTGACCATGTAGCTGCTCGGGACGAGAACGTCGTAACCGGTCGCCCCGGCCTTGAGTTTCGCGAGCATGGCCTCGTTGGAATCGAAAATGTCAATGATGAGGCGGCACCCGTGTTTTTCCTCAAAGGCGGTGATGAGGTCGGGATTGAGGTAATCGTCCCAGGTGTAGACATGGAGTTCGGGCTTTTTCTCACCGCAGGAGGTGAGGAGGAGGACACTGAGAAGGATGGGGGAGAGATACTTCATTGGCTTGTAGTTCAGTTAGTTCAGTGGGATCTGACGGTTTGGTCCCGGGTCAGATTTTGGCTCCACCAGACAATCAGAAAGGTTACGACGAGGAAGATGGTGGAAATGGCGTTGATGAGCGGCAGTTCGCGACTGTGTTTCACCATACTGTAGATCTTCAGCGGCAGGGTAGTCGATCCGGGCCCCGTGACAAAGAACGTGATGACATAATCGTCAACCGAGAGGGTGAAGGAGAGCAATCCCCCCGCGACAATGCCGGGCGCGAGGAGCGGCAGGATGACGCGGCGAATCACCACCCAGCGCGTCGCCCCGAGGTCGCGGGCGGCGGCGATGACGGACTCGTCGAATCCCTGGAGCCGGCCGAGCACGACCACGGTCACGAAGCTCGCGCAGAAAGTGATGTGCGCGATGAGGATGGTGACGGTCCCTAGAGTCACCCCGAGAGCGACAAAAAAGAGCAGCAGACTGATTCCCATGAGAAGATCGGGGATGATGACAGGCAGGTAGATCATCCCGTAGTTAAGTCGCTGCAACTTCGTCCGATACCAGTGCAACGCGCAGGCGGAGAGCGTCCCGAGGATCATGGAGACAGCACTCGAGGAGACCGCAATGAGGAGAGTGCGCTGCGTTGCCTCCCAGAGATCGCGATTTTGCGGATTAAAAAGGGCCGCATACCATTTCAGGGTGAAGCCGGTCCAGGTTGAGCTGAAGCGGGCCTCGTTGAAAGAATTCACGACGAGGAAGAGGATCGGCACGTAAAGAAACACGATCACGAGAGCGAAGACGATGGCGGGGAGGCGGCTCGACTTCATGCGGGATGGGTCCTTTCCCGGCGGTTGAGGTAATACACCACGATCATGGGGATGAGGGTGATGAGGAGGAGCGCGACCGAGAGTGTCGCGGCCTGGGGCAGGTTGCGATCTCCGAGAGTGCGCTGAGCGATTTTGTTCCCTATCATCTCGTCGCCGGGGCCGCCGACGAGGTCGGGGATGACGTAGGAACCGAGGGCGGGAATGAGGACGAGGGCCATCGCGGTGAGGAGCCCCCGGCTGATCCCGGGGATGAAAACCCGCGTCACCGCCGTAAACCCGCTCGCCCCGAGATCACGGGCCGCCTCGAGCAGGCTGTAGTCGAATCGCTCCGCTGCGGCGTAGAGCGGCAGGATCGCGAAGGGCAGGTAGGTGTAGACCATGACCATGAGGACCGCTCCCTCATTATAGAGGAGAAGCGTGTCATTCCCGATGATGCCGAGGGAAATGAGACTTTGCCGCAGCATGCCCTCGGGATGGAGGAGGATGCGCCACGCCGCGACGCGGATGACGAAGTTCGTCCAGAAGGGGACGATCACGATCATGACGAGGATCGTGCGCCATTTCCCCTGCATCCTCCCGAGAACAAAAGCGATCGGCAGGGCGAGGGCGAGACAGATCACCGTGGTGACGAGGCTGAGCCGGACGGTGCGCCAGAGGATGACGGGGTAGTTCGGATTCCCGAGCGCTCTCCACGCGTCGAGAGTCCAGCCCTCCCCCACCCCGCCATAGATCGAGGCGGGGCGGAACGAGATCACGACCATGGCGATGGAGGGAACGACAAAAAAGAGAATCAGCCACAGCAGCGTCGGCGCAGTGAGAATCGCTTCGTTTTTTCGTCGAATCATTGTAGCGGAGGATCGCGGTCGCGGAGACGTTCGGCACGGCGGAGAAAAGACGGGTCATTCCTTCCCGCCGGGAAAGGATAGCAATTGCCGGTCCTCTTCGGAGAAATTTTCGAGCCTGTAGCCGTCGTTGGCATGCCAGCAGAGCCAGACCTGGTCACCCCGCTGGAGGGGTTTTTCATCATCGAGGAAAAATCGCCCGTGCTGAGACTCGACCATAAAAAGCCGAGCCCCCGAACGAACCCGGAACCGGGTCAGGGAACCGAGGTAGATCATGTCCTCGATTACCCCGCGGGCGGCATTATGATTTTCCGTAAGGGTCCCGGGCCGGGCGCGGGAGAGAGCGATCGTCTCGGGACGCAGGCTCAGGGTGAGGCGATCGCCCTGAAGGATCGGGCGGTCCTTGTAGACGCGGAGAATCCCCAAATCGTCGAGAACGGCGTTGTGATACTCGTGGTCGAGCTCCTCGCCCGCGACGCCGCTGAGGAAATTGGTGTCTCCGATAAAAGCGGCGACAAAGCTGTTCACCGGCGTTTCATAGATCGCGGCGGGGGCACCGATCTGCTCGATTTTTCCCGCCCGCATCACCGCGATGCGGTCGCTAATGCCCATGGCTTCGCCCTGGTCGTGAGTGACGTAAAGGAAGGTGATCCCGACTTCTTCGTGCAAATCCTCAAGCTCGACGAGGAGGCGCTGGCGCAGTTTCAGGTCGAGTGCGGCGAGCGGCTCGTCGAGAAGAAGGACCTCGGGTTTATTGATGAGCGCGCGCCCGATCGCGACCCGCTGCTTTTGACCTCCGCTGATTTGCGAGGGTTTTTTGTCGGCATGTGAGGCTAGGTCGACGAGATCGAGCATTCGCTCCACTTCCGTATCGATCTCAGCGCGGGAGAGTTTTTTGGCCAGTTCGGGGCCGAAGGCAATATTTTGCCTCAAAGTAAGATGGGGGAAAAGAGCGTAGTTCTGAAAGACCGTGTTGACCGGTCGCTTTTCGGGGGGGATTTGATTGATATCCCTGCCGTTGAGAAGGATGCGCCCCTCATCGGGTTTCATGAATCCGGCAACGAGGCGGAGCAAGGTCGTTTTACCGCAACCGCTCGGTCCGAGCAGGGAGAAGATCTCCCCTTTTTCAACGGAGAAAGAAATTTCGGACACCACCGCTAAATCGCCGAAGCGCTTCGTCACATTTTCGAAGACGAGGAAATCGCTCATTCGGGAACTCTACCGAAGCTAAAAGGGATTCCGAGCCCGGCAAGGGAAATCGGCTCAGGGGAGACGGCGAAAATAAACCCACTGCCCGGCATCTCCGGGCAGCTTCATGCGCACGCCGGTCTGAACCCTGTTCCAGGTGACAATCTCACCGCCCCCATACTGAACCACCACAGTAGACGCGTCAGGGCGCTCAATGACCCTGTAAGTCACGGACTCACCGACGCCATGGCGAACACGACGATACTCGGTCGGAGTGAACTCGATCTCGACTCCCTCGAATTGTGTCAGAAGGAGGCGTGAAATCCCTTTTTGCAGGCCGCCCACGAGATCTTTCAAAAAACCGTCCCCGGGTGAACTGCCCGATTCGGCGGGAGCGCTGATCTTCGACAAAGTCAGCTCGCGGTCAAGCGTCCACTTGCCCTTCAACCATCCCCCGCCGCAACCGGTGAAAAAAAAGGCTGCCACAAGGACAAAACCGAATCGAATGAGAACTTTCACAGAGACCAGCCTAGAGGCTCGCGCCCTTTTCTGTCAACGCGGGAGAATGGCGGTAATTAGTTTTAGAAAACCGAGATATCCGTTGATCATAAACAGTAATAGGTTCATATTTAGAGTTAATTCTCCTTTTTCTGGTATTTTCTGTGATTTCCAGAATGAGCCGCTTTTTTGCATTTACCCGGAATATGGCCGCCAGAAAGACCAGCGCAACGACACGAAGACCCGTCCCCGCGGCACAGTCGGCCCTCAAAGAGAGCAAGCCCCCGAAGGAGCGGCGGCGCATTATTGATGAGCCTTATGCTTTCCACGAAGTCATCGCGATCGTGCTCGCGGGACTCTCTTTGATGTTCATTCTCGCGCTTGTCTCCTACTCTCCCGCCGACCTTCCTGCGTGGGTTCCCTTTAGCAGCCATTCAGAACATAATGAAATGGTTGTGAATTTCATCGGACCGGTCGGGGCCGTGGTCGCCGGATACTCCTACTTTTTCTTCGGTGCGGCCAGTTTCCTTATCCCCGCAGTGCTGGCGTGGTGGTCCGTCCAGGTCCTTACAGGGGCCCGCCCTTTCCACGCGCGAAACCTTTTTTCCTTCGCCTTTCTCGTTGGCTCAGCCGCCTGCCTCGTTGAATTCCAGATCTGGTTTTTCCAGGACTGGTCGGCGCGCTACAATCTTCCCAAAAGCGCAGGCGGTTTCTTCGGTTACGGGTTCGGACACAGGCTTGTGGAACAGTTTCTCGGCTCGGTAGGGTCGGTCATCGTCATGACCATCATCTACATGATTGCCCTGATCGTGATCACAGGCATACATCCCTTTCAGTTCTTCAATATGCTGCACCGAGGGAGCGTCAACCTCGTCGCCAGCCTGCGGGAGCGGGGGCCGCTACTCGAAGGGATCAGCCTACCATCTTTCCGCCGCAGCGAACCGGAGATGCCTTCGCGAGCCCGCTCCCGCACCGGACGGATCGTCGCCGATCCGCGTCGGGAAACCAAGTCGTCCCGGGCCGCCTCTGCCGATGGCGGCGACGCTGCGGCGACCGCCCCGCTCCAGGGAGATCTCTTCAAGGATGCCCCTGCGGTGACCCCGTCTCCCGAACCGCGCATTATCGACTCGTCACAGAGCGCCCGAAAAAAACTCACCCCCGAGGAAGCGGCCGGCTCGCTCTTTGACCGTGAGAAAAAAGAAGGCACGGTGCTCGCAGGGGTACAGTTCGCCGACTACAAGCTCCCGAGCCTCAGCCTCCTGCAATACGCCGACGACTCCGAGGCGACCCCGACGAACGAGAGCGAGCTCATCAATCAGCAGGCCACCATCGTCAGCACCCTCGCCACTTTCGGCGTCGATGTCGAGCCCGGCGACATCACCCGCGGTCCCACCATCACCCGCTACGAGCTCTACCCAACCCCGGGTCTTCGCGTCAATCGCATCACCTCGCTCGGGGCCGACATCGCCCGCGCCACCAAGGCTGAGCGCATCAACATCCTCGCCCCCGTGCCGGGCAAAGACACCGTCGGCATCGAAATCGCGAACAACGAGAAAATCCCCGTCGCCCTGCGCGAGCTCTTTGAAGACGAGGCTTTCCGCGACTCCACGGCCAAGCTGCCCCTTGCGCTCGGGAAGGACGTTTATGGCCGCACCATCGTCGGCGACCTCGCCCGCATGCCCCACCTCCTCGTCGCCGGTGCCACCGGGAGCGGTAAAAGTGTCTGCATCAACAGTATCATCGCGAGCCTGCTCTACCGCTTCACCCCTGATGAGCTGCGCTTCATCATGGTCGATCCCAAGGTCGTGGAGATGCAGCTTTACAACAACCTGCCCCACATGGTCATCCCCGTGGTGACCGATCCGAAAAAGGTGCTCCTCGCCCTGCGCTGGGTCATCAACGAGATGGAGCGACGCTACGCCCTTTTCGCCAAAGTCGGCACACGTAACTTCGACGGGTTCAACACAATGCGGACCCGCGAGATCGCCGAACTCGAAGCCGCCGCCGCCGTTCTCCTCGAGGAGGAAGAGGCCGAGCCCCAGCTCATCCACCACGTGAAGCTCGGCGACGACCTCGCGATTGAGGGAGGCTTCCCCGAAGAAGAGGAAATCGACATCCCTGTCCCGCGGAAAAATCGTCCATCCTCGGGCAGCGAAGACCTCCCCGAGAGTCTCCCCTACATCGTTGTCATCATCGACGAGCTCGCCGACCTCATGCAGACCGCCCCGGCCGACGTCGAGACCGGGATCGCCAGGATCGCACAAAAGGCCCGTGCCGCCGGCATCCACCTCATCGTCGCGACGCAGACGCCGCGCGCCGACGTCGTCACCGGCATCATCAAGGCGAACATCCCGTCACGCATCGCCTTCCAGGTTTCATCGAAGACCGACAGTCGCATCATTCTCGACGCGAACGGGGCTGAAAACCTCGTCGGTAAAGGCGACATGCTCTACCTGCCGCCCGGCAGTGCCCAGCTCATCCGCGCCCAGGGAGCTCTCATCACCGACGAAGAGGCGCAGGATCTCGTGGATGCCTGCGCCGCCCAGGGACAGCCCCGTTACGAACCCGATGCCCAGGAGGCGATCGAGTCCGGAGAATTTGGCGAAGGAGATAACGAGATTTCCGACGCCGACGAAGAGATCCTCGAAAAATGCCTCGAAGTCATCTACACCGAGAAAAAAGCCTCCACCTCGCTGCTGCAGCGAAAACTCCGTCTCGGCTATACGCGGGCCGCGCGGATGATTGATATTCTGGAAAGCCGGGGCATTATCGGGGCAGGCGAAGGCGCGAAGCCGAGGGAAATTCTGGTCGATCTTTCCGAGGATTTCGATTAGGATTCGCTTGTTTGCAGGGACTTCCTGAGAATCCGGCGCATTCCCGCGTCTGCCTGCGCGGGTAACCAGCGTATAGTAAACTCCGTTTACGACGGGAACGGGCGACATGCCAACGATAGGACAAAAGCTGGGCGAAACGCGCCGGGAAAAGGGCCTCACCGTGAACGACGTGGCTCACGCGACACGCATTCACCCTAACATGATTCTCAGTATCGAAGAGGATGACTTTTCGAAATTCCCCAGCGTTGCCTACGCCAAGAGCTTCATTCGCAAATACAGCGATCACCTCGGTGTGGATCTTTCCGCCGCAATGGATCATCTCACCCGTGCCACGGGACGACCTCCCCATGAGGATGAGCTCATCGGCGAGGTGAAAAGCACAAGCCGGAAGAACGGCCTCTTCGGTCGCGCGCGCGCCCCCAAAGTCGTGCGCCGTCGCAGTGAAAAGCCCGGCGGAGCGCCGCTTTTTCTGAACTTCATTCTTTTCGCCCTCATCGCCGCTCTCACGGTTTTCTACTTCCTCGGCTACAACGCGAGTACAATTGATCAGGCAAGATCGGATATCGCGTCCGGCCTGAACCTACCCTACACCCCGTCAGAGCCGGAGCCGACGCAAGCGGCCCCTCCGATCATCACAAAAGAGGCGGGAGGGGCCCCTCCCCCGGAACAACCTGCGACACTCCGTTCGCCCGGCGCGCCGCCCTCGTATCCTGTCATCAAGCCCGCCGTAAGCCTGCCCCTCGATGAACCACTTCCCGAGTCCGCTCTCGCCCACTCTTCCGGACTACCCGAAAACCCCCTGCGCCCTCGCGAGACCCCACGCCTCTCTTTTGTCGAAGAAGCTATCAAGCCGCCTCGCATCGAAGACCTGCCCGCCGTCAAACGGCCTGCGGTCGATCCCCAGGCAGTTCTCCGCCCCGAAGGGACCGAACCCGCCGCCACAAAAGCCACTACCCCGGCACCGCCGACTGCAGCACCGCAGAACACTCCCGAAAGCGCCCCTGGCCCCGCTCCAGCGAGACGTCTCATCCGAGCGATCCCCGTCGCGACCTCGGAGTAAGACTCCTCGTGGTCAGGAGCAACGATGTCCGGAATCTCAATCCGCCAGGGCCGTGATGTAACGCTCGGCGTCGAGGGCAGCCTGGCAGCCGTTACCGGCGGCGGTGATGGCCTGACGGTAGACGTGATCCGAGACATCGCCGGCGGAGAAGATCCCGGGGATGTTCGAGTGGGTCGAGTGCCCGTCCTGCACGACGTAGCCGTCCCCATCGAGGGCGACTCCGGAACCCGCGAGGAAGCCGGTGTTGGGATCGTGACCAATCGCGACAAAGACACATTTCACCTCGAGCTCTGACTCTTCCCCGGTGATCCGGTTGAGCACGGTGACGGCGCGCATGTCGCCTTTTTCGTCAGTGAGATACTCTTTCAGCTCCGAGTTCCAGACGGGCTCGATCTTTGGATTGGCGAGGGCCCGGTCGGCCATGATCTTCGAGGCACGGAGTTCGTCGCGGCGGTGCACGAGGTAGACCTTGCTCGCGAAGCGTGTCAGGAAGGAGGCCTCTTCACAGGCTGAATCACCACCGCCCACCACGACGACGGGCACGTCAGGGTAAAAAGCGCCGTCACAGGTCGCGCAGGAGGTAAGTCCGTGACCGACGAGTTCTTTTTCCCGATCGAGGTGAAGCCAGCGCGGGCTTGCCCCCGTCGCAATGATGACGGTGTGGGTGAGATACTCGGCCCCGCCGGTGGTTTTCACGAGGATGGAACCGTCGTCCTGCTTCGCGACAGTGCTGACGCGATCGTATTCCACCCGGGTGCCGAACTTTTCCGCCTGCTGCTGCATGCGCATCATCAGCTCGGGTCCCATGATGCCTTCGGGAAAGCCGGGGAAGTTCTCCACCTCGGTCGTGGTCGTGAGCTGCCCCCCGGGCTGCTCACCCGAAATGACAAGCGGTTTCAGGTTGGCCCGTCCGGTGTAGACGGCGGCGGTCCAGCCGGCACAACCGGTCCCGATAATGATGACGTTTTCCATGGTGTCGAATGTGTAGGGGCTTGCGATGCGAATCAATGCGAAATCTGTTTCATTTCCCGCCTTCTTCAGGCCCTCCCGCTTCGCGGAGCGAGGCGGTTTTCTCCCGGAATTTGAAGAATCCAGCCGTCGCCTCGTTCATCGCCGCGACGTCGTCGGGACGCCGGATGAGGACGAGCCTGATCCCCCGCTCCGCCAGCGCTGCGGAAATCGCGGGGAGCCTGTCGGCGAGAAGCCCGGTGAAGGGACGCAGGGCGACCACGAATTCGAACCCGCCCGCAGCGGCCCATTCCGTGATCCCCTTTACGATGATGTCGGCCTCGATCAATCCTGACGGGCATTGAAAGAATGCTCCGGCGCGGGAGGCTCCGTCGGCGAGGGCGCTGCGAAAATAGGCGCACTTTTGCTCGCTGTAGTGAGCCCTCTCCCACAGGTCGCGCGGGGCGATCGCGGCGGCCGCGACCGGTCGCAGAACGGCGAGGGGCGACTGCTCGGGGAGGAGATCCTCATCATGAAGCCAAAGCCCCCAGGAGCGTCCCGCGAGTGATTCGAGGAGGGAAGTGTCCTCCTCCAGAAAGACGGGCTGCGGAATCGGCTCTGATGGCAACTCCACTGCGGCGGGACTTTCCAATCTCGACAATCCCTCGCGGCAGCTCTTGAGGAGATCCACATCGACATACCTCTCCAGATTCGAACGTCGCACGAGATAGGTTTTCCCCGGCGTGTGGAGCCCCGCGACCCAGCGCCACGAGAGGGTGTTCGACGCGGGATCGCCGTCGAGGAGATGACGCAGAAAAAAATCAGCCCCAAGCTGCCAGGGAAGCCGTTCAACATGGATCCAGTAGGAGGCCCACCACATCCGCGCGTGGTTGTGGAGGTAGCCCGTCCCGACCAGTTCCCTCGCGAAATGATCCATGATCGCCACCCCGCTTTCTCCGGCGGCGACGGCCCGGGCACGTTCGTTCGGGCGTTGCGTTAGC
>DIVG01000075.1:47708-73292 GCA_002422425.1 Akkermansiaceae bacterium UBA6138
CCCCGTGCCGTGCCCTCGCCGCCGCGCTGATCTCGCGCTCGAGGAGCAGCCGCGTCCGCGTGACCGGGGAAAGGCGGGAGACGTTCGCATGGCCGGGCTCGACGTAGTTCCGTCGCTCGGCGTAGGCCACCGCCTTGGGCAGATACTCGGCAAGCGCAGCGAGCGCCCCGGCCCGGGAGGAGGGAAAAGAAGGAGATCGTGATGGTTCAGTCACGAACGGATTACGCCTGCCCCTGACGATGCCGCCGACACTTTTCCGAGCAATATTTCACCTCGCCCCAGCAGCGCGCCCACTTTTTCCGCCAGGTGAAAGGCCGTCCGCAGACCAGACATATTTTCACGGGAAGGTCGCGTTTTGATTTCATCAGGAGATGCGCTTGTCTAGCCTGGTGAGACACCCTCCGGTGAGGCCGTCGTCGCGAAGAGAGGCATCATTGCTCACTCTCCCCTTATTTCCTGCGCCACCGCAAAGCCGGTCTCGATCGCTCCCGGAACGCGGCCTTTGCCGATGAAAGTGTCACCGGCGAAGTAGAGCCCGACGGCCGCCGCCGGTCTCATCTTCCCGGGATCGGCGGCGGTGAAGGGATGGGCGTAACGCCAGCGCTGGGAATCGCTCCAGTTTAGCGGAGGCAGGTCACCTCCTAGAAAGGGGGTCGCCTTTTCGAGCGCCGTAGCGATAACCTCTTCACTCGGGCTCTCGTAGTGGTGTTCGGTCCAATACGGGGACATCTGCACGATAAAGAGCGATTCCCCGGCCGGAACATGCCCCGGCTTCTTGTTCTCGTGGCTTATCCAAGCGATATCGTGACCACGGTCCGAATTAATGAGGGCAAAGGCCCCGCGGGATAGGGGCAAGGTCCCGGGGAAATTCAGAACGACGGTGAATTGGGGGTGGTAGCGGACCCGCCCGAGTTCCGCAAGAAGTCCCGCTTTGAGGTCCGAGGCGATCTCTTGACAGGACTCGAGTAGCAGGATTGTCTGGGGAGCCGGCGGCGTCAGAATAACCTCGTCGAAGCCTTCGCCGGCGATTCCTCCCGCTGTGGCAAGACTCCATTTTCCCCCGCAACGGATGAGCTTTGTGATGAGAGTATCTCTTACCACCTCAAGACCGGCAGCAGCGACAAGCCGTTTGCCTATCGTATTGATGCCGTCCCGATAGGACCACTTCGCTCCGGCATTCTGACCGGGATCACCGGCAGTGACCACCCCGCTTTCGTCAAAAGTATCGACATCGCCGACAATGCGGCAAAGTCCGTCAGTCGGTAGCGATTGGAAAAGGAGGCGGGCGACCTCATTGCTGCTTACCTTGAAATAATTCGCCCCGTGATCGTAACGGCACCCGTTTTTACTGCGCGAAGCAGCCCGTCCCGAGAGCCCCTTGCTCTTCTCAAAAACCCGCACCTCGGCTCCTGACGAAACAAGACGATAAGCGGCGGCAAGACCGGAGAGTCCGGCTCCGATGATGGCAATTCGTTTGGACATGGGATTCCAACTGTTTACGCCCCGTGGATCGATCCGGTCGGCCGTGCGGGTGCTTCCGGGCTGACGAAGCAAAGGCCCCAGTCGGAGCAGGCACGCCCGCACCGCGCGGAGAGGCCCCCGCCGGGACAGGCGACGATGACGGAAAAAGACTTGATCAATAACTCTTCGCAAAGATGACACGCCCCTCGGCCGGTTTCCCGGTGAGGATGCAGGTGCCGGCACCGCCGCGCAGCCCGGGATCGTTCGGGATGCAGCGAACCGTCACTTTCATCTCCTGTTGCAGAGCCTCTTCCTCCTCGACGCCACCGGACCAGTGGACAAGGGCGAATCCCCCGTGGGTTTCGGGCTGGTCCGTGTTGGCCTGCGTGAAGAACTTCCGGAACTCGTCCATCGAAGTGATCTCGACGGTGTGCTCGTTGCGGAAGGCGAGGGCGCGCTCGAGGAGAGTGTCCTGAATGGATTGGAGAATCCCTACGATGCCCGAGACCGCCTCGGTCGCGGGGATAAACTGCTTGTCTTTCGGTGCCTGATCCCGTCTCGCGAGAGCGACCGCCCCGTTCTCCAGATCGCGGGGACCGATCTCGATGCGCACGGGGACGCCCTTCTTGATCCACTCCCAGTTTTTAACGCCACCGCCGAGGTCGCGCTTGTCGATTTCGACGGTGACGGGGCGGCCGTGGAACGACTGTCCCTTCAGCGCCGCCGCAAGCTTCTGACAGGCCTCAAGAATGGGGCCTTCGTGCTCGGGCTTGGGCATCACGGGGAGGATCACGATCTGGGTCGGGGCGACGCGGGGCGGCAGGACAAAACCGTCGTCATCGGAGTGGGCCATCAGGAGTGTGCCGATGAGGCGGGTGCTGACGCCCCAACTCGTCGTCCAGGCGAACTCGCGCCTGCCTTCGCGACCTTCGAACTCGATCCCGGCGGCCTTCGAGAAATTCTGCCCGAGGAAATGGGAAGTCCCCGCCTGAATCGCTTTTCGATCCTGCACCATCGCCTCGACGGTAAAAGTGTTGAGCGCGCCGGGGAATCGCTCGGCCTCGGTCTTCTCCCCGGCAATGACGGGAACGGCGAGGTGATCGGTGAGGAAACGCTCGTAGACCTCGTGCATCTGGCGCGTCTCCACCATGGCCTCTTCGGCGGTCTCGTGGGCGGTGTGGCCTTCCTGCCAGAGGAACTCGGCGGTGCGGAGGAAGAGACGCGGACGCATCTCCCATCGCATCACGTTGGCCCACTGGTTGATGAGGAGTGGGAGGTCGCGGTAGCTGTGAACCCAGCGGGCAAAGGCGGCGCCGATGATGGTCTCGGAGGTCGGCCGGATCACGTAGGGCTCGGTGAGTTTTCCGGCCGGGACCATTTTCCCGTCCTGGAGCTCGAGGCGGTGATGGGTCACAACAGCGCACTCGGTCGCGAAACCTTCGACGTGAGTCGCCTCCTTTTCAAGGTAACTCACGGGAATGAGGAGCGGGAAATAGGCGTTCTTGTGTCCGGTCTCTTTAAAAATGACATCGAGCTGCTGCTGAATCAGTTCCCAGACGCCGTAGCCCCATGGCTTAATGACCATGCAGCCGCGCACTTCCGAGTTCTCGGCGAGATCCGCGGCGCGGACGACTTGCTGATACCACTCGGGGAAATTTTCTTCCCTTGTCGGGGAAATTGCGTTCTGAGGTCCTTTGGCCATGTCAATCGGGGGTCTGGGATGGGAAAAAATTCTGCCGGACCCTATCCACGCCTGAGCGAATTGCCAGCGGCTATATTCAGGTCTAGCGTGCCGGGTGAAAATTCTGCATCTTTTCATTTCTCCGGATCACGTCTATGTCGGCCATTTCGGCGGTCCGGCGGGGACCACGCCGATTGAGGAAATCGACGAAGTCGAATGTGTCGCCGGGCGCGGGATCCGGGGCGACCGCTACTTTGACCACAAGCCGGACTACAAAGGCCAGATCACCTTTTTCGAGATCGAAACCCACCGGCGGCTTTGCGATCACTTCGCCGTTTTCGACAAAGGGCCGGACGTCTACCGCCGCAACGTCATCGTCGAGGGACAGGATCTCAACGCGCTCATCGGGCAGGAGTTCGAGATTCAGGGCGTGCGCTTCCTCGGAACCGAAGAGGCCAAACCCTGCCTCTGGATGGAAGAAGCCTTCGGCAAAGGCGCGCTCAAGGCCCTCGCCGGCAAAGGCGGACTGAGGGCCAGGATACTTGAAAGCGGGGTGCTGAGAGCGACGCCGGATTCAAACTAAACTGGAGGTCGACCGCTTCGAAAGCGTCGTAGCTCTCCTCATGGCACGGGCTGGAAGGCCCTGAGCGTCGTCCACCCTCGCAGCACGCGGTAGAGAAGCCAGACGCCCAGAACAAACAGGCCAACCGGTGCCGTCAAAAAACCGATCATCACGAGCATCAAGGGGGCGGAGATCGCAAGAATAAGAAGGCTCCACACGAACGCCCACCAAAAAGTGCGGATCTGCCAGCGGAAGTGGCTCTCCAGCCAGGTGCCACGGACTTCATTCCGCCTGACATAGTTCATCAACAGGGCAACGATCGATGGAATGCCCAGCAGAAAGCTGCCGACGATCGTGGCGGTGCCCAGGACGCCGAGGATCACTGAGAGCAGGTGCAGGGCATAGATGACCTGCGTATAACCGAACACGGGAGGGGGCAAGGCGGGAGTCATTAATGAATGCACATAGCTGAAGCCGTAGGGCCGGTCAAGGATTACAAAGGGGAGAAAGCCCTTGCCTCACTTGGCAAGCTGTCCTTCACTAATCGTCTAAATGTCCCTTTGGCTCTCACAATAAGGCAACCAGCCCGTCGAAATCCATCCCGATGACGCTGATTTCAGGCAGGATTCTCTGCAGAATTCCATGATTCGTCAGGGGGGAAAGATCGGGGGCCGGGACCGGCTGATTGAGAAAAAGGCCGCGACAGAGGAGCCCGCTTCCCCCGATCGCCCCGACCGTCAGGAGAGAATGGTTGAGCACCCCGAGTCGGTTCGCGGCGACAAGGATGACGGGCAGATCGAGAGCGACGGCGAGGTCCGCCATGGTCCGTTTGTGATCGAGCGGAACGAACCATCCTCCGGCGCCTTCGACGATGACGAACTCGTGCCGATTCGCGAGGGTCTCAAAAGCAGCACGGATTTCCCCGAAATCGATGTGGCAGGGTGTCGTCGCGGCCGCCGGAGCGAGCGGCTCAGGCAGAGAAACGGGATTCACCATCGCGAGGGTGAGCCCGGCAGCGGTTCCCCCCGACGCGGCAAAAATCGCGAGGGAGTCCTCGTTCCCGCCGCACTCGACCGGCTTCATCCCGACAGCGTCGACCCCCGAGCGGCGTAATTTTTCAATCAGGCGGGTCGTCACCCATGTCTTACCGACGCCGGTGTCCGTCCCGGTGATGAAGATGCCTTTTCCTTTCATGCTCCGATCTCGGCTCGAATCGCCTCGGCGATGGCATCGGCCTCGCGGTTGATGTAGTCGGCGTCGCGCCCCTCGATGAGGAGCCGCAGGAGCGACTCGGTGCCTGAGTAGCGCAGGAGGACACGACCGGCGCTGCCGAGCGTTTCTTCCACTTTGGCGAGTCGTTCCGCCGCCGCAAGATCTCCCAAGGGCGGCTTTCGCAAAACACGAATATTGCGCTGGGCCTGCGGAAATTTGGTCATGACCTGCCGCACTTCGCTAAGAGGTTTGCCGCTTTTCCTGATCATGATCAGCAGTTGCACGGCCGCCATGATGCCATCACCGGTCGTGTTGAAGTCGCGAAAAATAAAGTGACCGCTCTGTTCACCGCCGAGATTGTAGCCGCCCGCGCGCATCGCTTCGATAACGTAGCGATCCCCGACTCCGGCCCGGACGACCCTGCCGCCGGCCGCTCGGATCGCCTCGTCGAGTCCGGCATTGCTCATGATCGTGGCGACGAGAGTTTTGTCAGTGAGAGTGCCTGCCTCTATCATCGAAAGCGCGGCGATGGCCATGAGTTCATCCCCGTCGAGGACCGACCCTGTTTCGTCGCAAAGAATGACCCGGTCGGCGTCGCCGTCGTGTGAAACCCCGACGCGGGCACCCGTCTCGCGGACGATCGACTCGATGACTTCGGGATGGGTGCAGCCGCAATCCAGATTGATATTGATCCCGCTGGGGTGGTGATGCGTCGGCAGCACCGTTGCCCCGAGGGTGTGGAGGATGGCTTCACTCGTATGGTAGCTGGCACCGTTCGCGGCATCGAGGGCGATGACGAGCCCCTTGAGAAGGTCTCTGTCACCGCCGACGGCGCGGCAGACATAGTCGATGTAGCGCTCCGCCGCGCCTTCGAGAGGGGAAATGCGACCCACCGGAGCTCCGTCAACCGTTGCCTGCGGACTGGCGATACCGCGTTCGATTTCCAGTTCGAGCGAATCGTCCAGCTTATAGCCGTCGGGGCCGAAAAATTTGATCCCGTTGTCTTCGAAAGGATTGTGAGAAGCGGAGATCACGATGCCGAAGAGGGCACCGGTGTCTTTGGTAAGCATTGCCACCGCCGGGGTGGGCACGACACCGGCGAGTTGCACATCGATCCCGCGGGAGGTGAGGCCCGCGGCAATGGCACTCTCAAGCATGTCGCAGGACTGGCGGGTGTCTTTACCGATAATCACCGTCGGCCAGATCCGGGAATCCGGCCTACGGGAGAGAAAGGCGTCCGCTGCGGATTGCCCCAGCTTTACGACAAAGTCAGGGACGAGGGGATAGACATTGGCTTTGCCGCGGATACCGTCGGTGCCGAAAAATTGTCGTTTCTGTTCACTCATGTGGAAATGCCGGGAGGGATCGGCGTCCGGCGGAGCGCGCGGTTCAGCCTTTGACTTCCCCTCCGGGGACCGGGATCGGCAAGGCAACAGGCGGGGGAATGAGGGGCCCGAGAAGAGTGTCGTCGAGGACAGGACCCGTGGCGGGTCGGGCCGGAGTCGGAATCGTGGTGCCGGGAATGGGGAAATCCTGCCGCCCCGCGTCCAGGTGCGACTTGATCAGATACCAGATCGAGATCGCGATGAAGAGCGAGATGAGCTTGCTCTTCCAGTTGTCGGCAAAGAACTGCTTAAGATTCTCCATCTTCGTCCTCCTCTTCTTCCGAGTCCTGATTGCTCAGTAATTCGTTGAGCCGTTCTCTGAGTTCCGCCTTTTCGAGGTCGCGTTCCAGTTTGCCGTTGATGGCAAGGGAGATGGCCCCGGTCTCCTCGGAAACAACGAGCGCTATCGCATCCGATTCCTCAGTTATACCCATCCCGGCACGATGACGCAGGCCGATGCTCTGATCGCTCAATTCACGCTGAATCAGAGGGAAAACGCAACCGGCCCCGGCGATACGCTCGTCGGAGATGCGAACGATCATGCCTCCGTCGTGGAGTGTCGTACCGCTGTGAAAGATGGTGTAGACCAGTTCGGGAGAGAGCTGGGAATCGAGGATCGTACCGGTCTCGAGGTACTGTTTTAGATCGATACTCCGCTCGATTGCAATGAGGGCCCCGGTGCGCTTGCGGGAGAGATTCTCCGCCACCTCGATGAGGAGATCGGCGAAGCGGGCCCGGGTCTTCTCATTCATTGAGGAGAAGAAGCGATGACTCCCGAGCTCGGCGAGGGCGCGCCGCAACTCGGGCTGGAAGATGATGATGAGAGCTATAGCGAGAATGACCGAGACATACTTCAAAAGCCAGCCGATCACGGTAAGATCGAGCCAACCCGAGAGCAGCGTCATGCCGATGTAGAAGCCGACGAGCGCGGTGAAAATGCGCGCCCCGCGGGTGGCACGAAAGTAAAGGTAGGTGTTGTAGAAAATCACCCAGAGAATCGTCACCTCGATGGCCTGACGCCAGTGCTGGCTGATAAACTGACCTGCTGCTTCCATGTTATGGTGCCCCGACGCGGCGGCTACGGGGCAATCCTACCACCACGTGGCGTTTTTGCATCCACGAGCTTGACCCGCAGGGACAGAAAAGCCGCCTTTCCCCCGACGGGAAAGGCGGCTTTGCCCAAGGATCTGAAAAGGGGTTCCCCGGACGTGTGGTAATTTAGAAAGAAACGCTGAGTGAAACTCCACCGTGGAGGATGTCGGACTGCGCCACTCCCGTGGCATCCAAACCATCCGTGACAAACCCTGAGGGGGACCCGTTGTAGCCAACATAGGGAGTCAGGGTGGTTCGGCAATTGAGTGCGATCGGCAACGAAGCGGTGGCGTAGTAGTGGTTCCAGCTGCTCGTGGTGTCCGCTACCTCGGCAAAGTACCTGTCGGAATAGCTGATCCCTGCTCCGAGCACCAGACTGATCGAGTCGGTAATCGAAAAGCTTTTCTCAACACCGGCCTGGTGATACCATCCGCTCGCAAACCCGCCGAAGGCATAGTTCGTTTCGAACGCAAGATCGATGAAGCCGAGGCTCCTCGTGATGTCGAGTCCGGCCTCGCTGTAGCCTGAGGTCGTGCCGCCGAGGTTGCTGCGGTATTCAGGAAAAACGAACTGGGTGAAACCCACGGAGACATCGAAACCGGCGAAGGTTCCGACAGCGGCACTCACGTAGAGGTCGAGTTCGTCATAGGCCCCGTCGATACCGTCCTCGTTGATTCCGTTGAGGTACCATGCCCCCACGGTAATCGGCACAGCAAGACCTTCGAAGGTGTAGTTTACGCTGGTCCAGACGCTGTCTCCGGCAAAACGGGCGCCGTAAAAGATGTAATCCGTCATGTAACCGGCGCTGATTTCCGCGCCGAGATCCACACACTCCTCGATCGGAGCTTTCCCCGCCGGGGCTTTGCCCCAGTCACCCGCGTTCACGCCGAGCGTCATCGCGCCAATAGTTGCTACCAGAATGGCTTTTTTCATATAACTTTTATTTTCCTTGGATTTGAGTTGTGGTCGTATCACCGATTTCGTATTTCAAGGCTCGCCGACGACGGCACGCCACCCAACTCCAAAGCAGATTTCCGGCCAACTCTTCTCCTCTGAGAAATTTCCCGGACAATTTTAAAAATGCCGAGGGAAGTGCCGTCGGGGGGGAGCGGGGAAAATTAGTCCCGATCCGGGAGGGCGACCGAGGCGGAGGCCAGGGCGGCGATTCCTTCGCGGCGCCCCACGAAACCCATCGTTTCGTTGGTTGTCGCCTTAATTCCAACGTCGCCGCTTGAGATCCCGAGGGCGGCGGCGATCGCCGCCTTCATCTCAGGCACGTGTTTCATTACCCGGGGTTCCTCGGCGATCAGGGTGGCATCAATATTCTCGATCGATCCTCCCGCTTCGCGGACGAGTGAAGCCGCTTTTTCTAAAATTTTCAGGCTGCTGATGCCCTCAATGGAGGCATCGGTCGGGGGAAACCAGTAACCGATGTCAGGCTGGCCGATCGATCCGAGAATGGCGTCGGCGATGGCATGGGAGAGGACATCGGCGTCGGAGTGTCCCGCGAGCCCGCGGTGGTGCGGAATCGTCACCCCGCCAAGGACGAGGGAGCGCCCCTCCGCGAACTGGTGAACGTCGTAGCCGATGCCGGTGCGGTATCTCATGGTCAGGCGATCGTGGAAAGGTCGAGCTTTCCGTTGCTCGAGATGATCCCCGATTTGTCGGGGTTCACATCCGAGGTGACGAGAGTGACAATGCCGCCGCCCCGCTCGACCAGAAGCTGCCCGGCCGCGATGTCCCAGATGCTGATCATTTCTTCGATGTAGGCGTCGAGCCGCCCGCAGGCGATGTAGGCGAGGGCAAGGGCGGCGCTACCCATCATGCGGGTCTTGCGGACGCGATGGGCTACTTCGCGGTAGCGGCCGAGACCGGCGTCGATCGCCTCCTTTGATTTCGAAAATCCTATCGTCACGACCGCTTCGCCGAGGGAAGCGCGCGAGCTGGGCCGAATCGGCCTGCCGTTGCGAGTCGCGGGTCCTTCGAAGTCGACCGCGAACATCTCGTCCATCATGGGATCGTAGATCGCCCCGAGCTTCAGCTCCCCGGCACGCCGCATCGCGATGGAAACGCAGAAGTGAGGGATGCCGTAGAAGTAGTTCACGGTGCCGTCGATGGGATCAACGATCCACTGGGTCTCGCTGCTCTGGTCGCCGGCGATACCCTCTTCCCCGTAGATGGCGTGGTCGGGAAAAGTCGCGAGGATGAGCGACTCGATCAGTTCCTGACTCTCGACATCAAGAGCGAGCTTGATGTCGTGCGCGGCGAGCTCATTGACGTCGAGGACTGTCTCGAAGTTAGCGCGCAGGAGCGCTCCTGCTTCGCGGGCGGCGTGAATGGCGAGAGTGAGTTCGGGAGACATGGGGATGGGTCAGCGTAGCCCTGACCGGCTAACCAGAACCTTTTCACGGGAGCAGGGGCAACGCCCGACCGAAGCCGGGCGCCCGGGAAGGCGGATCAATGCGAGTGGCAGAACTCTTCGAAACGATCGAGACCCTTTTTGATGACATCGAGGCTCGTCGCGTAGCTCAGGCGCACCGACATGTCGTGGCCGAAGGCGAGACCGGGGACGGCCGCCACCTGATAGCGCGAAAGGAGCTTCTCGCTAAGGTTCATGGAGCTGAGACCCATCTTCGTGGTGTCGACGAGGAAGTAGAAGGCACCATCGGGCTCGACCACTTCGATGTTGTTGATCTTCTGGAGACGGCTCAGCATGTACTGGCGGCGCATGTCATACTCCTCGACCATGTCGGTGACGAAGGTCTGGGGTCCCTGGAGGGCGGCGAGGGCACCATACTGGGCGAAGGTGCAGGGATTCGAGGTGGTGTGACCCTGAATCGTGTCGATCGCGTCGGCGATCTCCTGGGGAGCGGCGGTGTAGCCGAGGCGCCAGCCGGTCATGGAGAAGACCTTGCTGAATCCATTGATCGTGATCGTGAGATTCTTCGCGGCTTCGCTGATGGCGGCAGTGCTGATGTGCTTCTTGCCGTTGTAAATGAGCTTCTCGTAGATCTCGTCCGAGAGGATGATGATGTCCTCGGAGGCGGCCACCTCGACGATGGCCTCTAGCTCGGCCTTCGTGTAGACCGAACCGGTCGGGTTGTTCGGGCTGTTGAGGATGAGCATGCGGGTGCGTCCGCTGATGGAATCTTCGAATTCCTCGGCGGTGAACTTCCATTTGTTCTCACGCTTCGTTTCCACAAAATAGGGCTCGGCACCGACGAGGCGGACCATGTCGGGGTAGCTCGTCCAGTAGGGAGCGGGGATGATGACTTCGTCGCCAGGGTCGCAGCAGGCGAGGATCGCGTTGTAACACGAGTGTTTCGCGCCGCAGTTGACCGAGATCTGGCTGGGAGCGTATTCGATGCCGTTTTCCTTGAGGAGCTTGTCGGCGATGGCCTGCTTGAGTTCGGGGATACCGGTGGCGGCGGTGTATTTGGTCTTCCCGGCGAGGAGCGCTTCGATCGCGGCATCCTTGATGTGCTGGGGAGTGTCCATGTCCGGCTCACCGGCACCGAAGCTGGCGATGTCCTGGCCCTCGGCCTGCATTTTTTTTGCCGTCGCGGTGATGGCGAGGGTCTGGGAAGGGGCGATCTGGGAAAATTTTTCGGCGATGAAACTCATGTCTGGTAGGATGCTTTGGGGATTCCGACCCGGACACCTGCAAGACTCTCCCCGCCAACATGATACTCATGTGGCACGGAGCGCGTCGCAGAACGCCGGGCCCTTCACGATACAACTCTCCCGCACTGACGGGGATTTGGTGATGGCTCGACCGCAACTCCGTGAACAATGCGGACAGTTCTCCTAACCGATCTGAGCCCAGATTCAAGCGAAATGCTCCGAAAGGGGGAATTTGTCGGGATGCCCGCCTGTTGGCCACTCTTTCCCGTCTTGCAGATTGAGGCAGGCCGTCGTATTTCTCCGGTGGTTATGGCCGTTAATCCTAATATCTATGCCTTTTTCGGCACCGATGAAGCCCTCGTCAAAGAGGCGGCAACAAAGCTCTCGGAAAAAATCGCCCCGACCGACCGGGAATTCGGCCTTGAGATCATCAGCGGCGGTGCTGACAATGCCGAGCACGCAGTTCAGATTGTCTCCCGCACAATCGAGGCCATCCAGACCCTACCCTTTTTCGGAGGGGACAAACTGGTCTGGCTCCAGGGAGTCAATTTCTTCGCCGACAACCAGACCGGAAAAGCTGAAAGCACCCTTACGGCGGTGGAGACTCTCGGAAGCATCCTCGCCTCGTCTCTGCCGCCCGATGTCAAAGTGATCATCAGTGCCGGCGAGATCGACAAAAGGCGGACTTTCTACAAAACCCTTGGCAAATGCGCCAGGGTCGAGATCTTCGACAAAATCGATACGAGCAAGGCCGGATGGGAAGCAAATGTCATGGGGCACGTGCGGGACCGAGCTAAAAGTCTCGGTCTGGACTTCGAGCGCGGCGCGTTGGAGCGTTTTGTCCTCCTTGTCGGGGCCGACACGAGAATAATCGACAGCGAACTTGAGAAACTCTCCCTCTTCACGAGCGGGAGCCCCGTCACCTCCGAAACAGTCAGCCGCGTCGTCTCGGTGAGCCATGCCGGGGTCATTTTTGAGGTCGGGGAGACGATCGCCAAACGGGATCTCCCGCGAACCCTCCATCTGATCGATCAGCAGTTGCGACGCGGGGAAAGCGCCGTCGGGATCCTCCTCGCCTCGATTGTTCCCAAGGTTCGCAGTCTTCTTCATGCCCGCGATCTTGTGGAGAATCGCGGGATCGTGGCAGGGCGCAGTTATCCCGCCTTTCAGGCGGCGCTGGCAAAGCTGCCCGATGCCGAGACCGCCCATATCCCCCGGACGAAGGAGGGAGCGCTTTCGGCCTATCCCGTCTACCTTGCGGGACAGGCTTCTGATAAATTTTCCGCCAGCGAGCTCAAGCGCGCCCTCGAAGCCTGCCTCGAGGCAAACTTGCGGCTTGTCACGACCGGTCTCGATCCCCGCCTTGTTCTTCATCAGCTCGTCACCCGCATCCTTACCCGCGAACGCTGATCCCCCCTTTTTCGATGATCTCATGAAAATTTTTCTCACTCCTCTCGGCATCGGTCTCTTTGCCGGCATCATGGCCGGACTCTGCGGAGTGGGAGGCGGCATCATCATGGTCCCCGCCTTCGTCTATCTCCTCGGGATGGAGCAGAAAGCCGCGATCGCCACGAGCATGGCGGTAATCGTCCCGACCTCGCTCATGGCGATAGGGCGTTTTCAACAGTCCGGGCTCGTGCAGTGGCATGTCTTTTGGCCCACCGCGATCGGAGCCATTTTCGCCGCCTACTTTGCGACGGGCTGGGTACGCAAGCTGAGTAACGATCAGCTCACCAAAATCTTCGCGGTGCTTATGATTCTGGTGGGGATCAGCATGCTTTTCAAGAAGTCGGCGTAAGGGCTGGCTGAGATTTCTTCTCTAACGCGACCGGGATCATTCTCCGGGAGCCCCTCTCTTTTCTGAACACTCGCCGAGAGGGAAAAGGCGTGGTAGAATCGGTCTCTAATGGGATGGAGACATTCAATTGGCCTCTGGCTTTTTATCCTGCTGACGCCGGCGGGGCTCGCGGCCTTTGATCCGCCGGTCTCGGTGCGCTCGCTCCGCAGCATCGCGGATATACGCAAGATGACCTATGAGGAGTCCCGTCTCGCTCCGCCCGTTTCCCTGCGCGTCACCGTGATCTCGCATCTCGCCGACGGTTTTGACGGACAGGACAACTCGGGAGGTCTCTTCTTCGAGGTGAGTGCCGCCGCACTCGCCACCATCCGCATCGGGGACGAAATCACGATCGAGGGTAATGTCACCGGAGGATTCTACGGCCCGTATGTTATCGTTGATCAATTCAGCAGGCACGGCTCAAAACCCCCGCCGCGACCGCTCAACTTTCGCCCCGACTTCGTCCAAACCGGCCTCGGCGACAACCGCTGGGTTGAGATCGAGGGACTAATCGTCGATGTGAAATTTGAAGAAGGAAAACGCCGGGGCTCCGGTCTCCTCGTGACCGGGCAGAGCGACCTGGTGATCCGCTTCCGCAATGCCAACGAGGATTTTGACGTCGCCCGTCTCGGGAAAATGGTCGGATCGTGGGTGCGCTTGCGGGGGAGCGGCGCCCCGCTCTTCAATGATCAGCGCCAGCGTATCGGGTCAGACATTATCTGTTCGCGTCACCATTTTGTCGAAGTCATTGAAAAGACCGAAGAATCCGAGCCCGTGAGGCTCGACGAGATCGGGCGCTGGGAGTCGAGCCGCACCCGCCAGGCCCTCGTCGAGACGAGCGGGACCGTCACCCTTGTCGAGAGCCCCTCGACTTTCGTTGTCCAGTCAGGCCCCTACGGGGCGCGCATCAACTCCCTTTCTCCCGCCGGAGTCGCCGTCGGCGACCTTATCAACCTCACCGGACTCGCCGAAACCGACGGGTATTTCGTCGGCCTGCGCTACGCCAAGATCGCGATGGCGGATGGGCCGGGCGACCTCATCGAGGCGATTGCGGATGGCGAGCCTCTCTCGCGCGAACATGCCTTCCAGCTTATCTCCCTCTCGGGCAAACTCATTGAAAAAGGCCGCACCCTCATCAACTTGCAGGTCAACGAAGCACTCGTGCCGGTGAGTATGCCGGCCGCTATCAGCGCGACCCTGCCGCCCGAGGGCAGCGAGCTCAACATCCGCGGCGTCAAGCTCGTTGCCGCCGACGAGCGTGGCGAAGTGCGCTCGGTTCTCATCGCGGTGCGGGATCGTGCCGACGTCAGCATCCTCGAAGTGCCCTCGTGGTGGACCCCGGCGCGCTACTGGATGGCCATCCTCATTCTCGCGGCCGGTGCCCTCCTCTTTCTGACCTGGCTCCTCGCCCTCAATCGCCGGGTCAAAAAGCAGACCGCCCTCATCGCAGAGCAGATCGAATCCAACGCCACTCTCGAAGAACGCAACCGCATCGCCCGCGAGCTGCACGACACCCTTTCGCAGGGTTTCTCCGGCGTCGGGTATCAACTCGCCTCCGTCTCCAATCACCTCACCGCCGATCCTGACAAAGCGCGAAAAAAACTCGATGCCGCGCGTCAGATGGTCGAGCACAGCCTCGTCGAGGCACGGGAATCCCTCATCGGCCTGCGCGTCCCCGCCGGGGCGGAATCGCTCGACTTTCCCAACGCCACTCTCGCCGCCGCGAAGACCAGGTGCGAGGAAGCCGAGATCGACTTCGAAGCCGAGCGGGAAGGCTGGAGCGAGGGATCGAAGCTGCCGCCGGAGACCGCTTACGCCTGCCACCGCATCGTCCTCGAAGCCGTCACCAATGCCCTGCGCCACAGCGGTGCAGGCCGCGTCCGGGTCTCTCTCGCGGTCGCCGCAGGGCTGGCGCGTATCACGGTCGCCGATGACGGACGCGGATTTTCCACGACCGATCGGGCTCCCGAGGGCCACTTCGGTCTCCAGGGCATGCGCGAGAGAGCGCAGCAACTCGGAGCCTCCCTCGCCGTGAGATCCGCTCCCGGCGAAGGCACCTCGGTCGAACTGAGCCTTAATCTTTCATGAGTAATCCCACCCCCGCCTTATCCGTCATGCTCGTCGATGATCACCTCATTGTGCGGCGCGGTCTCGCCAGTCTCATCAGTGACGAACCTGATCTCAGGGTTGTTGCCGAAGCCAGCTGCGGCGAAGAGGCCATCGCGCTTGCCTCGATCCACCGGCCCGACGTCATCGTCCTCGATCTGCGGCTCCGCGACATGAGCGGCATCGACGTGGCCGAGGCTCTCCGCGGGCACAAGATCCTGATGCTTTCCAGCTTCATGCAGGAGGAAGATGTCCGCCGCGTTTTCGACGCCGGCATTTTCGGTTACCTGTCGAAAGACAAGGACAGCACCGAGCTCCTCAAGGCGATTCGCGCCGTCGGTCAGGGGAACCGCTACCTCCCGCCCGAGATTTCACTTCTCCTCGCCAAGAGCGAGCACAGCAGCCACCTCACCGCCCGCGAGCTTGAGATTTTAAAGCTCATCGCCGAAGGCCGCGCCAACAAGCAAATCGGCGAGATGCTGACCCTGTCGGAAAACACCGTGAAAAATCACGTGAAATCCATCCTCGCCAAGCTCAACGCCAAAGATCGCACCCATGCCGTGACCGAGGCCCTGAAACGCGGTTTATTTCAATTGGGACGGGGGAATTAAGGGCGGGTTGGATATGAAGTTCCTGGCGAGACCAAAGGTTCGGAAGTTTTTCGGGCTGGAGACTTTCTCCTCTTCCACGCCCGCAGTTCGGCCTCCTTCCGGGCTGTTATTGCCGCTGTCATAGCCGACGATGGCGGTTCGTGCCTTCCGATCCGGGTGGAACATCTCAGGTATCTCGGCATTGGGAAAAATCCGGCGACAATCACGCTGGATGTTGTCACGGCGATTGCCACTGGCGGGGTCAGCCAGGGAGGTAACGATCCCTACATGATATCCGAGTGGGACAAGATCAAGCTTCCGGCTCCCGGCGGCGGGGGAAGTCAGTGGTTCCGTTCGGAAACCGGCAACGAATGGCACACGTGGGGTGTCATCATCACGCCGGAAATGATCGTTTCACCGGAACGGGAGTAGTCGTGCCGATCGCCGCCGTTCGATCCCCGTGCCCGGGGATGTTTTTGGCGTGGTGGCATGATCGTGGCTCTTGCAAAACTATAATAATATCGGAAAGACCCGATCCGTATCGGGTTTCCGGATAGAAATCGTCCGGTTTTCCCGTCCTTTCGGATCGTTTTAACTTTTGGACTTGATAAGCTTATGACCATCTTCCGATTCCCCTGTCTTCCATCCACTTTTTTGCAGTCCCGGGTCCCGGTTTTCCCTTGTCTTTTTCCGCTCCTCTTCGGAGTGCTTGCGATCCCTCTTCTTCCGGGTCTTCCCCTTGCTGCGCAGGAGGATAGCCTCGGACGCCTGTTTCAAGGGTTGGGCGCGCCCCTTGCCTACCGGGAGGGCGTGGCGCGCGGCGAAGCCGATGCCAGAGCCGGCTTGGCAGCTTTGCCCGGGCGATGGAATGGAACGGTCTCGTCGGCACTGGCAGCGGATTTTGCGGCTGGGTACAAAGAAGGTTACGCCCGTGAATCAGGCGGGGCCGCCGAGTCGGACCGGCGGTTCTATGAGCAGGGTCTTCGGCAGGGGGAACGCGACGGACGTGCCGGAACGGAGAAGGATCCGTCCCGGTATCACAACGCAATTCCGCGTGAGAAGCGGGCCGACTTTACCCGCGGCTATGTCGAGGCCTATGATCGGGAGGCTGGCGAAAGTTCTCTTAAGCACTACCGGAACGGGCTTGATCAGGGCGCTCGCGATGTCCGTAACGGAGTATCAAAAGACCCCTCGCGTTACCATGCGGGAATCCCCCGAGAGAAGCGCGCCGACTTTACCCGCGGCTATGTCGAGGCCTATGATCGTGAGTCAGCGGGGAGTGCGGGGCGGCATTACCAGACAGGTCTGATCCAAGGTGCCCGGGATCTTAGGAAGGGTCTGTCGAGGAATCCGTCCAGGCACCAAGCGGCCGTTCCCCGCGAGAGGTGGGCGGAATTCGCCAAAGGCTACGACGAAGCCTACACCCTTCACTCCCGAACCCTTCCCCCTGCTCCACAAACACCGGGAACCTATGAAAATCTCGGAGCGAAATATGCGGTGATCGACCAGAAGGCCGGTTTCAGCATGGCGGAAACGCAATACATGGGAGAAGTTCCGCTCTATTTCCGGCCGGCCTTCCGGGCGGGATACCGGTCGGCTTGGAGACCACAACCTCGCTAACGAATTTCTTCCAGCTGCTAAATTAAGGAAGCACTCCTTCTTCCGAGGGGGGAAATTTCGGCGGTTTTAGGGACGGTGACTGTAAAGATTTTTCGGAACTATTCCGGTGACGTCGCAAGCGACTGCCTCAGAGTTCCGGTCGCAGCGAAATCCCATTTGCCACCGTAGCGGAGGTCATCGATGAGCCACCCTTTTGCCGTCTTTTTCAGAATGAGAAAATCGGTCCATTGAATAGTGTCGCCGCCTTCAGTGCGGGTGCAGGTTACCGCTACCTCGGCACTGTCTCCGGTGACGGTTGCCGGACCTACGATTGAGGTCTGCGGCCCTTCGAAGAGACTGCTGAAAAGATCTCCGTCCACCCAGGGTGGTTTTTCATCAGGCGATTTTTTCTTGAATTCGGCCTGCTCCTTCTGAGCCCTGGTGATCGCGCTGCTTAATTCTTCGGTGGCGCGCGGAGCTAGCGGGGCCCATCCCTCGACCGTGGGAAGGCTATGCAGACCCAGCCGCCGAAGTTCGGTGTAAAAAACTTCCGCCGCCTCCTTCGGGTCGGCGGGAATGTCGCCGGCTCCGAGGTCGATGGGGGAATACGAGGAAAAACAAAGAAGCGTAATGAGGATTCGCAGGTTCATAGGGTATCACACGAACAAGATCCCAAGGAAACGGTTGAATCCTGTCTTGTCCAGAATATTTGGGAATACCCGCCGGTCCCGGATCCCCTTCAGGGGCGGCATGTTCCGCCCGGCGCTTCGTCGGGCTAAACCGATCGAATACTTTTCTCCCCCTCAAAAATAATTCGTAATCATCGGGCACGCCGGGACAATCACTCCCCGCAGGGACATCCCCCGATGAAACCGTTGAAAAATCACCCTTCCCCCGAGATCGAGATTCTCATCGAAGCGCATCGTCCGCGCCTCCTTGCCTTTCTCGTTTCTCTCACGGGAAGCCGGGCCGCGGCCGACGATCTCGCGCAGGAGACCTGCCTCGTGCTTTGGGAAAAGCGCGAGACCTTCGATCCGACGGGCGATTTCCGAGCCTGGGCTTTTCGCATTGCCTTTCTCCAGACGCAGAACTACCGCCGCAAGCTCGCCCGTCAGCAGAGCCGCGAACTGCCCGGCGACGAACTCTTTGACCGCATCGCCGCCGCTGCGATGGAATCGTACGGTCAGAGCGATCTCGAGGAGGCACGCCACCATGCGCTCCTCATCTGCCTGAAGAAACTTTCCGAACCCCACCGGGACCTGCTCCTGAGGCGCTATCAGGACGGCACCTCGCTCGAGCACCTCAGCAGCGAGGCCAATCTCAATCGCAATGCGATGGCGCAAAAACTTTTCCGCATCAAACAGACCCTGGTGCGCTGTGTCGAAAAACAGATCGGCACCGCGAAACTCTGATTCCCTTTTTTCCTTTTCCTTTTCCATGACGAACGACAACGACAAGCAGGAGTTCCAGGCCATCCTCGCCGCCCTCGGCGAACGCGAGCTCACTGACTGGGAACGCGAGCGGCTCTGGGCCCTGCTCGAGGATGACGGGTCGAGGCTGGGCGAGTTTACCGCCCATTGCTTCCTCGGCGTCGAGATGGGTTCGCTCACCTCCGCGCAACTCGCCGGCGTGGGGATAGAGCGCAACCCGGGCAATGTCGTGACGCTACCGGGAGTTCGCGAGCGGGAAACGCAGGTTAAACACTCACAGCGCTTCCGCGCCCTCGCAGTCGCCGCCGCCCTTGCCGCGCTCCTCGTGGCGGGGATCTACTTCGGGAAAAGGGAAACAAAGAATGAGCCACGCGAGCTCGTCGCGACTGCGCCGAAGGATCTCCCGGTGACGAAGACCTCCCAGTCCCAACCGCAAACGGGAACTGTCCGCCGGGCCTCGCTCTCCCTCGACGACCCGAACGACGAAGCTGTCGCCCTCAGCGGAGCGGCCGCTCTTGCCAACAGCCGGACGCCGCGGGGTGGTCTGCCCGAGGGATCAAGCAGCGTGCCCGAGACGATCTCGTTCAACCACCACGTGCGGCCCATCCTCTCGGAAAACTGTTTTTTCTGCCACGGTCCTGACGAGCAGAAGCGCAAGGCCGACCTGCGTCTCGATACCCGCGAAGGCGCCACTGAAGATCTCGGCGGTTATGCCGCGATCGTGCCGGGAAAGGTCGAAACGAGCGAGGCGTGGCAGCGCATTCTCTCCGACGATCCCGACTCGGTCATGCCTCCGCCGGACTCGCATCGCGTCCTCAGCGCGGCGGATCGTGAGATCCTGAAACGATGGATCGAGGGCGGGGCGGTCTATGATCCCCACTGGGCGTTCATGTCGCCGGTGCGCCCTCCGGTGCCCGAAGTGGCGTCTTCCGATCAGGTGAAAAATCCGATCGATTCCTTCATCCTCCATCGCCTCGAGGCAGAGGGGCTCGCTCCGAATCCGCCCGCTGCGGCGCGGGTCGTTCTGCGTCGTCTTTCTCTCGATCTCACCGGTCTGCCGCCGACGCCTGCCGAACTGGCCGCGTTTGAAAAGGCCTTCGGTGAAGATTCCGATGCCGCCGTCACCGCGTCGGTCTATCGTCTCCTCGAATCACCCCACTACGGGGAGCGCATGGCGCTGCCGTGGCTCGACGCGGCCCGTTATTCGGATTCGAACGGCTTCCAGCAGGATGGCAATCGCCACCAGTGGCCGTGGCGCGACTGGGTCGTGAGAGCCTACAACAAAAACATGCCCTTTGACCGCTTCACGGTTGAGCAGCTCGCCGGAGACCTGCTCCCCGAGCCGACGCAGGACCAGCTCATCGCGACCGCCTTCAACCGCAATCACATGCTCAACGGCGAGGGCGGGGCCATCGCCGAAGAGCAGCGCATCAACAATGTCATCGATCGCGTCGACACCACCGCGACGACCTGGCTGGGTCTGACGATGGCCTGTGCGCAGTGCCACACGCACAAGTACGATCCCATCACGCACGAGGAGTATTTCCAGTTCTTCGCCTTCTTCAACAACCTCCCCGAGAGCGGCGTCGTCGATCAACGATCCGGACAGGGCTGCGCCTTCGGGTCCGGTGCCACCGTCCAGGTTTCGCGTCCCTGGCTGAATCTTCCGACCGACGAGCAGACTGCGGAGAAGGCCAGGCTTGAGGGCGAGATCAAGGCGACAGAAGAACGCATCAACTCGCTAACCGAGGCAATCACCCCGCCTAGAAAAGCATGGGAAGCGAGTTTCACCCCGGCGGAGCTGGAAAATCGTACCCGCTTCCCGGGCAACACCGCGGTGATCCTGCGCCTGCCCGAGGACAAGCGCAACCCGACCCAGAAGCGTGACGCGACCGAGTTTTTCCTTCTCTCGGGGAATCACGAAAATCCCGAATGGCTCGAGCTGGGCAAAACGATCAAGTCGAAGCGCGAGGCACTGCGCGCCGTTAACGAATCCATCGTCCAGATCATGGTGATGGAGGAAAATCCCGCCGACAAAACCCGCGAGACCTTCGTTCTGACCCGCGGCGACTACCAGCAGCCTGCCGCCAAGGTGACGCCCGGCACCCCCGCCTTCCTCCCCGCGATGGCCGGCGATCTTCCGACGAACCGGCTCGGTCTCGCGAGGTGGCTCACCGATCCGACGCATCCGCTCACCGCCCGCGTCACGGTGAACCGGCTCTGGCAGCAGTTCTTCGGCGTCGGGATCGTCAAGACCTCCGAGGACTTCGGTGTCCAGGGCGAGCTGCCGATCCATCCGGAACTGCTCGACTGGCTCGCGGTCGAGTTCGTCGAATCGGGATGGGACGTGCAGCATCTCGTGAAGCTTATCGTGACCAGTGCGACCTACCGGCAGGACGCGACCTTTACCCCTGAAAAAAACGAGCTCGATCCGGCGAATCGACTGCTCTCGCGAGGCACCCGGGCGCGGCTCCCTGCGATGCTCCTGCGCGATCAGGCGCTCGCCGTCTCGGGCCTGCTCATCCCCGAGGTCGGCGGAGTCCCCGTCTACCCGAAGCAGCCCGAGGGGCTCTGGGAGGAGTTTTCCTTCGGCAAGATCAGCTACCCCGCGCTCACGGAGAAAGAGCAGCTCTATCGTCGCAGTCTCTACACCTTCTGGCGCCGCACATCCTCGCCGCCGAACCTGTTCGACAGCTCCGCCCGGCAGGTCTGCACGGTAAAACCCTCGACGACGAACACGCCTCTCCACGCCCTCACCCTCCTTAACGACACGACCTACGTCGAGGCGGCGAGAGCGCTCGCCCGACGCATGATGGCGGAAGCCGAAGCCGCGCCCGAGGCGAAACTGACCTTCGCCTTTGAGCTGGCGACGGGTCGTCTCCCCGACGAACGCGAGCGCCGGCTCCTCCTTAACGGATACGAACGCAGCCTCAATGAATTCGCCAGCTTCACCGAAGACGCGATCGCCTATGCCGCCGCCGCCGGGTCGGAGAAGGACACCCCCGTTGAACTTGCCGCCTACACCCGCATGGCACAGGTGATTTTGAATCTTGATGAAACCCTGAACCGCCCGTGAGGGAGCGGTTTAGCTTTTAGCCATTTTGCTTTTTAGCCACTGAAAGAAATGAACTCTCCTTTTGAAACCGGATTGCAAATGCACGCCCGTCGTCTCACTGAGACCCGTCGCCAGTTTTTCGGCAAATCCGCCACCGGCATCGGCGCGGCAGCCCTAACCTCGCTGCTGGGCCGCGATCCTTCGCTGATCGGCAATGACGCGGGAGACGGTCTCACCGCCTCGGGATTCCCGACCCACGTCGCGAAGGCGAAGCGCGTCATCTACCTGATGCAGACGGGCGGTCCCTCGCATCTCGACCTCTTCGATTACAAGCCGGGCATGTATGGCCGCCACGGGGAAAACATTCCCGACTCGGTCCGCGCCGGAGTGCGCCTAAGCACGATGACGGGGGGCTACAAGGACTATCCGGTCCTCAAGCCGCTGCAGTCCTACCAGCAGCATAAAGATTCCGGCATGTGGCTCTCGGACCTCGTCCCCTACACCCGCGACATCTCGGACAAGATCTGCCTCATTAACTCGATGCACACCGAGGCGGTCAATCACGCCCCGGGGGTGACTTTTTTCCTGACAGGACACCAGCTTCCCGGGCGGCCCAGCATGGGCGCGTGGATGAGCTACGGTCTCGGCTCGGCGAGCGAGGATCTCCCTGCCTTCGTCGTGATGCTCTCGCGCGACCGGGAGAACTCCTGCGGGCAGCTCTTTTATGACTACTACTGGGGGAGCGGTTTTATTCCCGGCAAATACCAGGGCGTGAACTTCCGCAGCCAGGGGGATCCGGTGCTTTTCCTCTCCGATCCCAAAGGCCTCTCCCGCGACATGAAAAAGGGGATCATAGACGACATCGCCGCGCTCAATCAGGAGCACTACAGCGACGTCGCCGATCCCGAGATTCAGACCCGCATCGCACAATACGAGATGGCCTATCGCATGCAATCGAGCGTGCCCGAGCTGACCGATCTCTCCGGCGAACCGCAACATATCCTCGACATGTATGGACCCGACGTGCATCGCCCGGGCTCCTTTGCCCGCAATTGTCTCCAGGCTCGCCGCCTCGCGGAGCGCGGCGTCCAGTTCATCCAGCTCATGCACGCGGGCTGGGATCAGCACAACAACATCCCCACCCAGCTCGCGGTGCAGTGCCGCGACACCGACCAGCCCAGCGCCGGTCTCGTCAAAGACCTCGAGCAGCGCGGGCTCCTTGAGGACACCCTCGTGATCTGGGGCGGCGAGTTCGGTCGGACGCCCTTCGGTCAGGGCGACATCATGAATCCCAAGGCCCACGGCCGCGATCATCACGGGGCCGCCTTTTCCCTCTGGATGGCCGGCGGCGGCGTGAAGCCCGGCGTGCAATACGGAAAGACCGACGACTACGCCTACAACATCGTCGAGAACAAGGTCCACGTGCACGACTTCCAGGCGACTGTGATGCACCTGTTAGGGATTGATCACGAGCGCCTCACCTACCGCTTCCAGGGCCGGCGCTTCCGCCTCACCGACGTGCACGGGCATGTCGTGAAGGAGATCTTGAGCTAACCGGGCTACCCCCGAGATCTGAAAGGGTTGGGTCTTTCGTCGAGTTTTTCCTGCGGCCCGCGCGCGACAAATCGTTCGAAAATGGGCGAGGCCATCAGAGTCGTGACGACGGCCATGATGACGAGGGTCGCGAAGAGCCCTTCGGAAATGATGCCCCGCTGCAGACCGATGTTGATGATGATCAGCTCCATCAGTCCGCGGGCGTTCATGAGGATGCCGATGCCCATGGACTCTCGTCCCGAAATGCCCGTGGCCTTCGCCGCGAGAGTGCAGGCCGCCCATTTCCCCAGGACGGCGGCCACGAGCACGGCGGCGCACATGCCCCAGAGGAACCAGGTGTTGAGCAGCCCGATCTTCGTGTTAAGCCCCGAGTAGGTGAAGAAGAGCGGCAGCAGGAGCGAGACCGCGAGCGGCTGGATGCGGGAGATGAAGTCCCTGACAAAGACACCTCGCGGCATTGCCGCACCCATGATGAAAGCCCCGAAGACAGCATGCAGGCCGATCATGTCGGTGAACCAGGCCCCGAGAGCCATCAGTGCGAGTCCTACGACGAGTCCCGCGTCGGAGAGGGTATCGTCTTTTTCAATGAAGTAACGGCCGAGACGGGCCATGAGCGGGCGGATGATCCCAAGAGTCACGATGACGTAGCCGAGAGCGCCTCCGATATTGTAGAGCGATCGTCCGATCTCTCCGTCGAAACTCGCCAGGACAACGGCGAGGAGGATCCAGGCCATCGCATCATCGAGAGCCCCCGCGCCAATTGCCACCGTCCCCATCGTCGTGCCCGCGAGGCCCTTGAAATGGATGATGCGCGCCAGCATCGGAAAGGCGGTGATGCACATCGATGCGCCGAGAAAAAGCATCGCCTCGGTCAGTGATGTCTTTTCCGGGAAAAGCTCGGTGTGATGATAAATGAACCAGGCAAGCCCGCATCCAAGGAGAAAGGGGGTGATCATCCCCGCGAGAGAGACCGCGATGGAGCTCTTCATCCTCTTTTGGACAATGTCGAGGCGGAACTCGAGCCCGACGATGAACATGTAGAGCGCCAGCCCCAACTGCGAGGCGGGGTAAAGGTAGGATGAGGTGTCGCGCTCTGTCTGGGAGGGGTCCCACGGGAAAAGCCAGGCCTGCCATTCCGGTGCGACCAGACCAAAGAGCGAAGGACCGAGGAGGACGCCGGTGATCATCTCGGCAACGACCTGGGGCTGTCCGAATCGGGCCGCGATCATTCCGACGATACGGCAGGCAAGCAGGATCACGGCGATCTGCAGAAAAAACTGTATAGCGAGCTCGAGATTATTCATGGGTGCAGTCCGCGACAGGCAGGATAGTGCCACAAGACACTTGTAACAATAATAGAGATTTAGTATTGATCCTATGCCGAAACGGTATCAATGGACCTCAGACATTTGCGTTATTTCCAGGCCGTCGCCGAGGAGTTGAGCTTCTCGAAGGCGGCGCGCCGTCTCAACATCGCCCAGCCGGCCCTGAGTCGCGCGGTTCAGGAACTCGAGGAGAAAATGGGGGTGCGCCTCATCGATCGCAACCGCCGCACGATTCGACTTACCCCCGGCGGGGAAGTGCTCTTACGGGAGACCGCGTTGATTTTTGAAAATCTCGACGACACCTTGCGAAAGGTGCGGCGCACCGCTTCCGGAGAGGACGGGGAACTGCGCCTCGGCTATATCGGGCCACCGACGCGATCGTTTCTCGGTCCGCTGCTGAAGCAATACCACCAGCGGTATCCGCGCATCACCATCGTGCTGGAGGAACGCACCCCCGAGCGGGTCTGGGAAATGGTTTCCAAAGGACGCCTCTCGGTCGGACTGACACGGCCGGTCCTCGCCCACGAGGCACTGGGGCTGCAATCGCTTCTGCTGCGCGAGGAGAAACTCTGCGCTGCCGTGCCGCTCGATCACCCTTTTGCGAAGATGGCGACGATTCCCTGGTCGTCGCTGGCGGATGAGCCCGTCGTGATCCTCGCCCGCCGCGAGGGGGCCGGCTCCCATGACACGATCCTCGCCGCCTGCGCCGAAGCCGGAGTGACCCCGAGGATTGCCCACACCCCGAGTGTGATCGGCACGATCCTGCGGTATGTCGAGGCGGGCTCGGGCATCGGGATCGTGCCTGAGAGTGTCTCGCCCGAGACCGCCGATGTGCGGCTCATTCCCCTCTACCCTCCCACAATGATCCCGCTCGTGATGGTTTGGTCACGCGAGGGCGATGACCCGGCCGTAAGCGCTTTTCGGGAGATTGTCGCCGAGTGGCTTGAGGGCGACAAGGAGGCCTGATCTCTCCCGACCCGATTTGGCAGGATTGGCTCAAGCTGGCCGCAAGCGATCTCTCCGAAGACAACAAAACGAAATTCGTGTCTGACTCCTTATACCGCAAAAAAA
>DIVG01000068.1:0-3587 GCA_002422425.1 Akkermansiaceae bacterium UBA6138
ATCAACCGCACCCAGCTCGCCGAGCGCATGGGCGTCGGTTCCCCTCGCGTCACCGCCATGCTCAACGGCAGCAGCAACTTCAAACTCGAAACACTCATCCGTGCGGCAAATGCCGTCGGAGCCACTCTCCACCAAACCCTCGTGCCCGAGGGCATGAACGGCCGCTGGGTGAACTACCGCGAGGATGAGATCCACGCCGCATTCGTCCCCCGCAAAACGAGCTTCACCATCAATCCGCCGTTCCAGCTCGAAACCGATGAAATTGCCACCGAAGACGATGCAGACGCAGCTTAAAGCCTCTCCGCTCTCCATCGAGCGTCACGTTTTCCCGACGCTTCACGTCGAAGCCTCTGAACTGGAGAATCCCCAGGGCCCTCAAACTCTCAGGACCCGCAGGCGGATTGAGAGAAATCATGAAGATCCCCGCCGGTGGATGGTGTTTTTAACTGTCGAGTTCGGCTCCGCTCACGAAGACCAACCCACTCCCTATTCAGGAAAAATTTCCGTCCAAGGATGGTTCCTGATCGCCGAGGGCTATCCCGAGGAGAAGCAAGCAGCACTGATTCAGGTGACCGCCGTGTCGATCCTTTACGGCGCCTGCCGCGAGATGTTGGCCAGCTTCACGGCTCGCTCCGTGCATGGCATTCTATCCATTCCTTCGGTGTCTTTCGAGCCAGTCACAGGCCCGGAAGTGAAGGATGCGACGGCCAAGAAAAAGCCAGCCAAGAAAGCGGCGAAAACAGCGGCCAATCCCAAAAAGAAGTGATCTTCCAAGCGTCCAGATCCGCTTCGGCGTCAACGCCCCAGTTCACGCGGATCAAGCAGAACGAGCTGCCGCGAGCGGGATACGGCATGGCCGTTGACGGGGACAGGCTCGGGAACTTAGATTGAAACCATGGCCGCAGTCGCACCAGTCGCCCCCACAAGCTCCGTCCTCGTCTGGGCGAGGGTGGAGAGCGGCTATGAACCTGAACGGGTGGCGAAGCGCCTAGGTGTGGCGCCGGAGCGGCTGGCGCAGTGGGAAGCAGGTGAGCTGGTGCCGACCATGCGGCAGATTGAAAGCTTGGCGAAGTTTTACCATCGGCCGCTCGGCATCTTTTTCCGGCCCAAGCCTCCGGTGGTCGCACCACTGGCTGCTGAATACCGGCGCTTGCCGGGGGTGACTCCCGGCCACGAGTCTCCCGAAATGCGGCTTGCCGTCCGGAAAATGTCGAACCGTCGGCAAATGATGGTGGAGCTGCTGGAGGAACTCGGCGAGGCCGTCCCGGAGTTTGGCTTGGTCGCTCATCTCGATGAAAAACCGGAAACCATCGCGGAGCGCTTGCGAACCGCCCTGAATCTGCCGGTGGAGACCCAACTCAACTGGCCCAGCGAGTGGGAGGCGTGGGCTTCTTGGCGTGCGGCGGTCGAAGAGCTAGGAGTGCTGGTTTTCCAGTTTCCAAAAGTGTCACTTGAGGAAGCGCGTGGAGTTTCCCTTCTCCGCTGGCCCCTGCCGGTAGCCGGAGTCAATTCCAAGGAGATGTCCCCGGAAGCGAGGAGCTTCACCCTCATGCATGAGGTGGTGCATCTCATGTTGGCAGCCGGGCACGAGGAAGCGCCGGCGGCAAAGGAAAGCCGAAGGGGTCCGGAGTGGCAGGCAGTGGAGCGTTTCGCAGAGGAAACCGCGAGTCATGTGTTGGTGCCGGAACGGGCATTGGCCCTCGTGGTCGCCACCATGAACCTGTCCGCACGAGACTGGGATCTGGCGAGCATCCGCAAGTTGGCGCGCAAATTCCGCATCACGCCCCTCGCCATGGCGACGCGGCTTCGTGCTTCGGGTTATTTTGATTGGGCGTTTTACCGGCATTGGAAACAGGAATGGGATGCTCATGTCGCGAGACTCAAACCGCGCAGCGGGGGCTTTTCGACACCCGTGGGCACGACCTTGGGCCGGGCGGGACAGCCGTTCACGCGGATCGTTCTTGAAGCCATGTCCAGCAACCGAATCACGTCGGATCAGGCGGCGCGCCACCTCGAACTGAAATACGAGCACTTCGGCAAGCTCAAGGACGCACTTAGGGCGCGTCCAGGAACGGGAGGTGCCGATGAGTGACGGTGTCGGGCAGAAGCGGACCTATGCGGTCGATACCAACATCTATATGGATTGGCAGGCGCGCCACTACCCGACGGACGTGTTTGAGTCGCTCGTCGCCCGCATCGACGACTTGATCGGAGAAGGCCGCTGCCTTTCCCCGGCGCTCGTCCACGAAGAACTAGATGCGGTCGGGACGGGAGAACTCAGCGCTTGGGCCGACGAACGGAAAGCGATCTGGGTGCCGAATGCTGAAATTCTGGCGGGTGCCCTCGAAATCCAATCCCGGTTTCCCGGTTTGCTCGATCCGAAGGCCGAGCATGAAGAGGCGGATGCCTACGTCATCGCCCTTGCCCAGCAGCGTGACGGCATCGTGGTCACGTCGGAAACACCCGCCTCCGAGAAACGCAAGCCCAAGCGTGAGTTCTTTGTCCCGGATGTCTGCCGGGAACTTGGAGTTCCCTGTATCAACCTACTAGGCCTGATGAGGCGCGAGGGATGGAAGCTTTAACGATCACAACTAGAGGCAAAGACACTCCTCTGAGCCTACTTGAATACCCGACGCGAAGCGTTGGAGTTCGGCCCATTGGAGTGCGCCCGACCAAATCACCTCAGCATCTCCAAGTCAAACTTTCCCCATGACCACCGAATCCATCATCTCCAAAGTCTGGAGTTTCTGCACCACCCTTCGCGACGACGGCGTCGGCTACGGCGACTATCTGGAGCAGCTCACCTACCTGATCTTCCTCAAGATGGCTGATGAATACGGCCGCCCGCCCTACAAGCGCGACGTTGGGGTGCCGGAAAAATATGCCTGGGCCACGCTCCGCCCGCTCAAAGGCGCGGAGCTGGAGGTCCACTACGTGGAGACGCTGCGGGCACTCGGCACCGAGAAAGGCATGCTCGGCCAGATTTTCACCAAGGCGCAGAACAAGATCACCGACCCCGCCAAACTCGCCCGGCTCATCGAAATGGTCGATGCCACCGAATGGGTGATGCTCGACTCCGATGTGAAGGGCGACATCTACGAGGGCATCCTCGAGCGCAACGCCGAGGACACCAAATCCGGTGCCGGTCAGTATTTCACCCCCCGCGCCCTGATCGCCGCGATGGTCGAGTGCATGGCTCCCGAGCCCGGGAAAACCATCGCGGATCCCGCCTGCGGCACCGGCGGATTCTTCCTCGCCGCCTACGACTACCTCACGCGGGCGGGCACCAAGCTGGACCGCGAGCAAAAGGCATTTCTCAAGAACAAGACCTTCCACGGCAACGAGATCGTCGCAGGCACCCGCCGCCTCTGCCTGATGAACCTCTTTCTCCACAACATCGGCGAGATCGATGGCGAGAGCTGCGTGTCCGGCACGGATGCTCTGATCGCGCAGCCCTCGCAGACCGTGGACTACGTGCTGGCCAACCCGCCCTTCGGAAAGAAGAGCAGCATGACCTTCACCAACGACGAGGGAGAGCAGGAGAAGGACGACCTCACCTACAACCGCCAGGACTTCTGGGCCACCAC
>DIVG01000068.1:3608-30750 GCA_002422425.1 Akkermansiaceae bacterium UBA6138
CGCAAAAAGCTGATGGAGACCTGCGAACTGCACACGATCCTCCGCCTGCCCACGGGAATTTTCTATGCCCAGGGAGTGAAAGCGAACGTGCTCTTTTTTGAAAACCGTCCCGCCGCAAAGGTCGCCTCGACGAAGGAGGTCTGGTACTATGATTACCGTACCAACATCCACCACACCCTCAAGCGGAAACCCCTCCGGCTCGACGATCTGCGGGAGTTCATCGATTGCTACAACGCCCCGAATCGGCATAAGCGCACGGAGACCTGGGAGGCGGAAAAGAACCCGAACGGACGCTGGCGAAAATATTCCTACGAAGAACTCGCCGCCAGGGACAAAACCAGCCTCGATCTTTTCTGGTTGAAGGATGAAGCGCTCACCGACCTCGACAATCTGCCCGAACCAGCCGACCTCGCCGATGAGATCATCGAGAACATCGAAGCCGGCCTCTTGAGTTTCAGGAATGTCGCCNNTCACTTCCACTCCCACCCATCCTTCTCCACCAGCACGGCGTCGGCCCGGGGAGCGGCTGACTGCAGCCAGGCCTTGGCTGAGATATCGTCCTTGAGATAGGCGTCCCAGAAACGGGTCGAAATTAGCTGAATGGCAGGGTGATGATGAGCGATGCGTTCTTCGTCGCGAAAGCCGATGTCGGAAAAAGCAAAGTGCCCGCCTCCCTCGAAGACGAGCTGATATTTGTCCCCTGCCGGCAGGGCGGTGTAGACCTCGCGGCGGGAGTCAGGAGTCGTCTCCGGCGTGATGGGACTGTCGTCCTCGGTGCCGGTCATGCAGAGGACGGGCGCGGTGATATGGCCGAAGGCCTCCGCCGCGGAGAGACCGCGTCCGGTCGAGGGGCTCATTGCAAAAAAGGCGTCGATGCGGGGGTCGTGAAAGTTCCGCTCAACCCGGAAGCGCTGCCCCATGAGCGCCTGCGTCGTCACCGCGCCGAAGCTGTGGCCGCACAGGCCGATCTTGTCGAGCTTGAGTTTTCCCTTAAGCGGGTGGGAATCGGCGACGCTCCATTTTTCCAACTCATCGAGCACAAAAGGGATGTCGGCGTAGCGGGCGAGGGCCGACTCGAGGCTGGCCGCCTTTTTGAGAACCCCCCGGCGCTCGCCCGGCCCGGCCGATTTCCACACTTCCTCATCACTGCCGAGATGCTGCACAAAAACCGCGACATATCCATGATCGGCCCAGTGGTTGCCGAGGTAGCCGCTGTTCTCGCGCGACCCGCCGAGCCCGTGGGAGAAGACGACGACGGGCTGGGCCTTTTCCGAAGGCTTCAGGTAGAGCTTCACCGGCACGGTGCGGTCACGGGCGGCATCGACGGGTTCGAAACGATGCGATTTTATCGCAGCAGTCTCTTCTCCGGGGAGAAGGACGGGAACGGTGACAAATAATAAAAAGGCCCGGAGGAGAAAGGCTCTTCGCATACAGGACAAGACGCGGAGCGGCCCGCGACGGTTACGGATCTATCGGGCGGTCACATTCGATCATGACGGCATCGAAGGGATCCCAACGCAGCTTTATTGAATCCGCCGCGGAAAAAGACTCGCCGCTCCGGACGTTGACCGCATTCCGCCACCCGCCCCGGCGCGTGAGTTCGAGATCAAGGACGGCGAATCCGGTCACGCCCACTTCACCGATGCTGTCGATAGCCCCCTGACGCGAGGGATTCATGACCACACCGACGAGCTGCCGCCCGTTGTGGAGATCCCATCGCAGCACTTCGACCGGAGGAAAAGGGACCCCGCCAGCCGACGCCGTTGCGGTAATGTCAGGCTCGATCCCCGAGCTCCCGAGGATATCTTTGAGAATCGTCCGCCACGATGTCCCCGCCGCGCTGAATCGTTCGGCATGGTCGAAGTAGGCGAGCGGAGAAAGGTTGAGATAAACGGCGCGACCCTCCCCCGACGCGGTTTTGATGATGGCGGGTCGCCCCCGCTCGGGCATGACGATGCCCTCATGACGCCCCGCCCCCTCGTAGTCGAGACGTTCGAGGTAGGGCTTTTGGTATTTTTCCCCGTTTAACTCCCAGAGCTGGTCCCCGCCTCCGAAGTAGCGGTCCGACCCGGCCCTTTCCACCCCGAACAGGTCATCGAGCGCCCCGACGGGACGTCCGTTCCCGTTTTCATCGAGAAGGCCGCACCAGTGATCCGCGATGACCGTTCCGCCCGCCCTGACAAACGCACGAATCGACTCCGCTTCTCCGTCGCTGAGGGCGAGGGCGCGATTCAGAATGAGGACCCGGTATCCCTCGCTCAGAAGATGCCCGGCGGCGACCCGGTCGTTGCTGACGACGTTATACTGGTAGCCGCAGTCCTCGAGAAGCTTGAACCAGGCGATGCGATTTTTCCCGGCGGACTGGGCCTGATTGTCGAGACTGCTCGAACGGTTCGGCCAGGTCCGGCCGTGGGGAATCACATCAGCGGCCCACGATGCCCGGATCGACGGCATCGAGTAATACACGGCAATGGCATCGGTCTCGAAGCGGGCATTTTTCCCAAAGAGATTCCGCGAAAGTTCACCCTGAATCTCCTCGAGCATCGCCCGGTTTTTCCCGAGAAACGGCGCCGCTTCGCGCCCTTCTCCGAACCACGGCCCATGGCCCCGGGTATCGGGCCAGGCGATCGCACCTCTGTTGCCGTGAAGAAAATAGTACCAGTGAAACCAGCGATCGAGATTTGCGTTGCCGTTGCTGAACCAGGTCTGGACACGGGGCCGCGCTTCGGGCCACGACCAGAACGAACGCAGGATCTCGTTGGTCCCGTCGATGTCGTAGGCTTCGAGAAACTGCACCGCGTGCCCGAGTTTATTGTAGTCGTATCCCCCGTAGGCGGAGGGTTGCTGAGCCCCGACGAAGCCGGCAGGCACGCGGGGATCGAGGGTATTCGTGTAGTGCGTCAGGTCACCGAGGACGGAGGCAAAGTGGCTGTCCATAAAGGCGCGCCAGTCCATCCACGGGGCGAGCCTCCAGTTGGAAAAAGGCGGCCGGGTATGGTCCTGACGGATCGCTTCGAAGGATACCGGCGCGGCGGTGGAGAAATTCGCGTGGTCGGTCCCCCAGGCTCCATTGAGCCGCGAGATATCGTTTTCATACTTCGCCGCAAGCCACTCGCGATAGAGAAGAACGGTGGTGGGAGAGTTGTCCACTTCCGAGGGGGAGTTGAACGACGCAAGAGAGATCTCATCGTCAAAGGAGTAGGCGAGCACCGGCCCCGCTTTTGTCGTCGCGACATTCTTTTCGAGGTGCCCTTTCAAGGTTGCGATCACCGCCGGATCGCTCAGGGAAACGGGCCTTGCGACGAGTTCGTGCTTTCTCAGGATGTCATTCACGCCCGTCTTGTCGGTGAGATGGAGCAGCCCTTTGTCGGCGGCGTGATCGACGTAGTAGGGCAGATCGTTCTCCCGGGCAAAGGCGACCAGATCGCCCTGTTTCCACCCGCGGTCGATATGAAAGGCGTGCAGACCGGCGGCGCGGTATTGCGCGAGATCGCGCCTGACCTCGGTCTGATACTGCCACACCTGAATGAGGTAACGGTTCCAGTAGGCGGGCGGGGCGAGGTAGGGCACCGACTTTTCCGAATCGTTGGTGAGTGGCTTTCCCCCGGGTGTAGGGCACGAGTTCGGCGCGGGCAAGACTCGCGCCGTCGGCGAAAACAAGGCAGCAGAGGGCAAAGCGAGACGCTTTCCTGAAAATCTTCAACGTGATCATGCAAGGTTCTAACGAGGAGCCGGGACTTTACCGGGACGCTCTTTTATGAGCCAATAAGGACATGATCGTCGAGAGGAAATTCATCTGCCTGGCCATCGCGTCTTTATTCGGGATGGCGAACTCCCCCGCCGTCGCGGGTCCGTCGACAGTTCCTCTCACGGGCGAAAGCAAACCGCTCCCGCCCGCGTCCGCCGCCGCCTCGATGAAAGTGCCGCCCGGCTATCGCGTCGAACTCGTCGCGGCCGAGCCGCTCGTGATGGATCCGGTCGCCTTTGACTGGGGACCCGACGGACGCCTCTGGGTCGCGGAGATGCGCGATTACCCGAACGGTCTCACCTGGAACAAAGCGGGTGATCCGCTCGACGCTCCCGGCGGGCGCATCAAGGTGCTCACCGACACGGACGGCGATGGTCGCTACGACGAGTCTGTCACTTTTCTCGACGGCCTTTCCTACCCGACCGGGGTCAAGGTCTGGGGAAAAGGAATCCTCGTCACTGCCGCTCCCGAGATCTTCTACGCCGAAGACACCGATGGCGACGGAGTCGCGGACAAACGCAAGGTCTGGTATGAGGGATTTGCCCGCTCCAATCAGCAGCACCGCGTCAACGGCCTCGCCTGGGGCCTCGACAACTGGCTCCACGTCGCCAACGGCGATGGGGGCGGGGTCATCCTCTCGCAGGAGCGCCGCGAAGAGGTCGACATCCGCGGCTTTGACCTGCGCCTCAATCCCTTCACGAAAGTTCACGAGCCGCTCAACGGCCGCACCCAGTGCGGACGCTTCCGCGACGACTGGGACAACTGGTTCGGCTGCAACAACAGCAATCCCCTCTGGCACTATCCCTATCCCTGGCAACTTTTGAAGCGCAATCCCGAGGTCCGCGTCGCCCTCGCCTACGTCGATGTGCCGAAAGAGCCGGGCGCGTCGCCGGTTTTCCCCGTCAGTCCTACCCTCGAGCGCTTCAACGACTTTGACCGGGCCAATCGCTTCACCTCCGTCTGCGGCCCGACGATTCATCGTGACGTTCTGTTAGGTGATGAAGTCTACGGCAATGCCTTCATCTGCGAGCCGGTTCACAATCTCGTGAGCCGCCAAGTTCTCGAGGCGAAAGGGGCGACCTTTACCTCGGATCGTCACCCCGACGAACGCGCCTCGGAGTTCTTCGCCTCGACCGATCCCTGGTCGCGTCCTGTCGCCGTCCGCACCGGTCCCGACGGCGGACTCTGGATCGCTGACATGTATCGTTTTGTCATCGAGCATCCCGAGTGGATCCCCCAGGACTGGCAAAAAAAACTCGATCTCCGCGCCGGGTCTGAGATGGGCCGCATTTACCGCATCGTTCCCGATACCGCCGAATCGCCCGCGATTCCGAAGCTCGACTCGCTCGACGACGGCGGACTCGTCGTGCAACTCGAGAGCCCCAACGGAACCGTGCGTGACCTCGCCCATCAGATGCTGCTGTGGCGTGAGGCGAAGGGAGTGGTGGCGCCGTTGAAGGAAATGGTCGGGCTCGGGAAAAGCCCCCTCGCCCGCGTCCATGCCCTCTGTGTCCTCGAAGGACTCGGCGGGCTCGATGACTATACTCTCGAGATGGCCCTTACCGGGAATCATCCCGGAATCGTCCGCCACGCCGTGCGCGTGGCAAGGGGGCGCGTCCCCTTATCCGGGCTCGCAGCTCTGCCCGACGCGATGCGCGACGACGCCTTCGTCGCGATCGAGTTGGCCGGGGCGATCGGAGGGGGCGACTCGGAGCTTGAAGCCCTCACCCTCGCGGACCTCATCACCCGCCACCGCGACGATCCCCACGTGCTGCCTCTGCTCATCAGCGCCGTCACCCCGGAGAACCTGGCCCCGCTCCTCGGCAAAATGACCCAGCCGAATTCGCGGTGGCGGTCGAACTCCGCCCTGCCCGAACTGGGCCGGATCGCGGCGAAATGGAAAGATCAATCCTCCCTCGCCCTTCTCGCCTCCTTCCTCGTGAACGATGCCGAACCGGGCGAAGACTGGCGAATGGCGCTTTTGTCAGGATTATTCGAAGGGGGTGCAACTCTCGATGCAATCACGACGGACGAAGTCATTCGCTCGCGGCTGCTTGCCCGCCTCGACAGCGTCCGGGCTCTCGTCGCCGATCCCGCTATCCTCGAAGCGGATCGCGCCGCCGCGATCCGTTTTCTCGGCCATCCCGCCGTCTTCGCGGGGATGAAAGATCTCGATCTGCTCGTCGGATTCCTCGCTCCGCAATCCCCGCCTTCCCTACGCGAAGCGGCCTTCGACGCTCTCGGCCGCGCCCGCCATTCCGGGACCCCGGCCGCGCTCATGACACGCTGGCCCTCCCTCACTCCCGCCGACCGGACAAAGGCCCTCTCCCTCTTTCTCTCACGTCCCGACTGGACCGCCGAACTCCTCACCGCGGTCGAATCCGGGACGATTCCCCGCATCGATATCGACGCCGCGAGTCGCACCCGCCTCCTCGATCAGAAAGACACCGCCCTGCGAGACCGCGCCGCGAGCCTCTTCGCCGGAGCCGCCGGAAGCAGCCGCGACGAGGTCGTAAAAGCCCACGCCGACGTGCTCACGCTAAAGGGCGATCCCGTCGCGGGCAAGGTTGTCTTTGCGACGCTCTGCGTCGCCTGCCACGTCGCCGAGGGACTCGGAAATCCCGTCGGCCCCGACCTCGCCGCCCTCACCGACCGCTCGCCCGAGTCCATGCTCGTCGCCATCCTCGATCCCAACCGCGCCGTCGAGGACAAGTTCGTGAACTACTCCCTCACCACAACCGATGGCAGCGCCGTCTACGGAGTCATCGCCGATGAGAGCGCGAACACCGTCACGATACGCCAGGCCGACGGCAGCACCCGCGCTGTCCCCCGCCACGAGATCGCGACGATGAACTCATCGGGCCTTTCCCTGATGCCAGATGGCTTTGAAAAAATCCTGACAAAACCGCAATTAACCAATCTTCTCGCCTATCTTACCGCGCTCGGATCGTCTTCCCCCCCGGCTCCCACGGGCAACGTCGACATGGCCGCCCGCATTTCCCCCGGCAAAGACGGCATCGTCGAACTGCGAGCCTCGAAGTGCCGCCTCGACGGCGAACGCATCGAATACATGCCCGACTACGACGCGATCGGATGGTGGACCTCGGAGGACGACCGCGCCCAATGGACCCTCGTCCTCGACCGCCCCGGCACCTACCGGGTCGAATGGGACTACTCCGTCTCGCCCGAAGCCGCCGGGAATGACTGGCAACTCGAGATCGGTGGAAATGAGGCGCTTGCAGGCACCATCCTCAGCACAGGAGGGTGGGAGACGTTCAAGACAGTGACGCTCGGCACCGTCGTGTTACCGGCTGCCGACAATCATGTGGTGGTGCGCTCCAAGGGGCCGGTGAAGGGAGCATTGCTGGATCTTCGGGCAATTCGATTTTTTCCGGAGGATAATTAACGGGAAGTCATTTTGCCCGAATCAATGGGGGAAACGGAAAAAGCACGGCCTCGGCCGGGTGAACTTCTCCCTGCCCGGGCGAAAAGGACTTTCCATCATCTGTTCGGACCGTATCGTGACGAATCTCATCCGAATGGCTCCTCAATTTTCAGGTAAAGATCCACCCGTCAGTGTCATCCTCTCGACTTATAATTCCCCGCAGCTGCTTGAGAATTGTCTAACCGGATTTCTCGTCCAGGACTGGACTGCCTTCGAAGTTCTCGTCGCCGACGACGGCTCCACCGGGGAAACCCGCGATCTCATCGAACGTTTCTCCCGGCGCGCCCCCTTTGCGATCCATCACCATTGGCAGCCGGACGAGGGATTTCGAAAAACCGCGATTCTCAATCAGGCGATCCGTTCAGCGCGGAACGACTACCTCGTCTTCACGGACGGCGACTGTGTCCCCCGAAAAGACTTTCTCAGGGCACACTCCACCGGTGCCGTCACCGGACGATTTCTCTCGGCGGGAGTCGAGTATCTCTCGGCAACCGGGACAAAGGAACTCACGACTGAGGCTATCCTTGACCAATCGGTCTTCGATCCCCGCTGGGTCAGGGAGCGCAGGGAAAAACCCCGTCTGATCGGAAAGGTCAACCACAACCCTCTTCTCCAGCGCCTCGCAAAATGGACCAATCTCACCCGCCCTACCTTCAACGGTCACAACAGTTCCGCCTGGAAAGCTGACATTTTGGAAGCCAACGGGTTCGACGAACGGATGAAGTATGGAGGCCTCGACCGCGAACTGGGAGAACGCCTCGTAAACCTGGGCATCCGCGGACACAGCGTCCGCTACGACGCGATCTGCCTTCACCAGTTCCACGAACGCCCCTACGCCGAGCTGGAGGGACTTTCGAGAAATCGGGAGATTCGTGCGGAAGTCCGGCGACGGCGAATCTGCCGGACTCCCTTCGGCATCACCGGAGAGCACTGAGAATGGTCTTTTCGTAAGACCACGCCGCCCGGCCGGAACCCGCCGCGTCACGGGGGTCGCGGTTGTCAATCGGCGTGCCGCGATCATTCCCTAGACCCCTTGCCGGTAAGGGGTCTATACAGGCGCTTCGTGCGCCGCTCCCGCCTTGGAAGATCAGGTAACACCTTGGTGTAACCGTGTTGAGATTTGATTGACACCGCGAAAGAAGACGATTTCCCTGGAGCTAAAGACCCCTTATAAGATGATTATCATGATGTTAGCTATTCGATAGAACCAGATAATCGACTCAGATATTGACTGCATAATATATCGTATAGCGCCCCTCCAATTCAAATTCCCGGGACAGATGAAGCCAACAGAAATGCAGCTTGAGGGCGAGGGTGTCTGGTCCAGTCTTCTGCAACACTGGTCAGCCTTGGGCCCACCCTTGCGCCCGTCTGAGGTGGACCTGGATTTCACGAGAAACTGCGGGAATCGTCTTCTCGATACGATCGCCACTCACGACGCGACAGCTCTGGTTCTGGGGGTTACTCCCGAATTATGCGAGCTCGGACTGGCTCGCGTGCGACGTGTCATCGCAGTGGATCAATCGGCGGCAATGATAGGAGCGATCTGGCCGGGGCCTGCCAATAGGGACCACTCCGCCCTACAGGCGGACTGGAGCAAGATTCCGCTAGAGAGCGAGTCTGTTGATCTGGCCCTCTCTGACGGATCCTTTACTCCTTTGCGCTATCCCGACGAACACGAGTCGGTTTTTGCGGAATTGCACCGGCTGCTTCGCCCTCGGGCCTGCGTCATCATGCGCTGTTTTGTTCAGGGAGCCATTCGCGAAACTGAGACTTGTCTCTCTTCCGATCTCAGAGCGGCGCGTATCCGGAGCTTTCACACCTTCAAGTGGCGCCTCGCGATGGCCCTGCAGACTTCTTCCGAAGACGGGGTGAAATTGCATGCCATCTGGAAGAACTTGACCACCGAACTGCCTGATCCCGTTCTCGCCGCTCGAGCCTTTTCCTGGCATTTGGAGGAGATTCGGACGATCGAGAGCTATCGTTACTCGGATGTCTGCTATTATTTTCCGACTCTTGAGGAGCAATGCCGCGTGGCGCAACGTAGCGGATTTACCCTCATTGAAAAGTTTACTCCTGATTATGAGCTTGGGGATCGGTGTCCCACTCTGGTCTTCCAACGGGAAGGATTCCACGAATCATGAAAAACACGATCGCCATTATCACCGATGTGAATGACCGGTTCCATTCCCTTCGCTACCTGGCACAGTTGATGATTCCGGAGTGGGAGAAAATGGGGCTTCGGGTCGTGACCGTCAATCCCGGAAGCCCTTTCGAACCGGCGGACCTCGCGATTCTTCATCCTGATATTTCGACCGATTCTCCGGAAATCCTAGCACTCGCCGAAAAATATGAATTGGTAGTTAATGGCGCTGTTCACGACATTCGGAAGACTCACATCAGCGATCATCTCGTCTCAAGGGGGGACAGTTATGAAGGCCCGGTGATCGTGAAAACGAACGGTAACGCCGGGGGGCGGCATGACTTCAAGGCAACTGTCATGAAATCGAAAATCTTACGGAGATTCGATTCTCCGGTTTTAGAACGCCTGGCCTGGCCTGTCATCGGGAAAGTGGATCAATTGCGCCCATGGGCGGATAGAACGGCGCTCAGTGCTTCGCAATATCGTATCTTCACGGATGCCGGGAAAGTTCCTCGCAAGGTCTGGAGCAATCCCCACTTCGTCGTTGAGAAATTCCTCTCTGAACGGGTTGGCTCGCTCTACAGCTGCCGCCACTGGTTGTTTTTTGGAAAGGAAGAAGTGGGTCGCCGCTCTCTTTCGACTTCACCGGTCGTAAAAGGCGGTGCGCAAATCGAACCTCTCGACGAGGCGGTTCCACCGACAATCAGGGATCTCCGCCGGAAACTGGGGTTTGACTACGGGAAGTTTGACTACGGCATCGTGGATGGGGAGGCCATCCTCTACGATGCGAACCGGACCCCCGGCCTGAGCCGCCATGTCCATCTGCACCGGAGCACCGCAACAACTCTGGCAGCGGGAATTCGTGAGTTCATCCCGAATCTGATTCCCCGCTTCTGAATCAGCGGTGGCGATTCAAAACACGGCGCTCAGTTCCGCTTCAACCCGCTCGATTCCCGCGACGCTATCGGAGACGAGCATTCCGTTGACGACGCAGAGCCCTCCGGAAGCCGCCGTCGCCTCGCAGAGCCGAAAGGGGACAAAGCAGCCGCGTCGGGCGAAGGGGGCGAGGCGATCAAGAATATCACGGAGGGGGCCGGGGACCATGATTCCCCAGGACTGCGAGACTGATCCTCCGATGCGCTGCGTCGCCGATTCATGGAGGAGGACGAGCACCGTGCTCGCGGCGACGCGGAAATTCAAGTCAAAGATATACGGCCTCCCCTCTCCGGTGACCCCGATATCGAATCCGGCCACGCCCAGAAAACCGAGTTCCCGGGCTCGCCCGGCGATCGTCAGGGCAAGATCCACAACCGCCGGAGGCGGGGGATCGGAGGAGTCCACGCGGCTTCCGCACTGTTGCCCCGGCTCACCAAAAAGCTGCATGGCCCCGCCGAGATAACGAAGACGGGACCCGGAGATGGCAAGACTCAGGCACCAGCAATTTCGCAACGGCACCGCCTCTTCGACGCGAATCGCGGTCAGTCCCCCCGGACGAGAGGCGATGAGATCGGTCGCCATTGACGAGCGCAACCGGTGATCAGCACAAAACCGCACATCTTTTCCCCCACCTGACGCGCCTGCGCGACAGCCCTTGATGAAAACGCCGGATTCAGGCATGAAACCCCCTATCCCGGAGAGTTCATCGGGGGCGAAGAGTTCGTATCGGGGCAGGTAGACGGGGGCAACGAGTGCCTCGAGGTTGGCTTTGTCGTTGAGCCAGTTATAGAGCGGGACAGGAATGAGAAGATCGGGGGACTCTCTTAACTCGCCGGGTGGTGGATAAAGAAACGCGATCCGATTCCCTCTTCCGGCAGCTTCAAGAGCGAGTGAAATAGATTCTTGCTCCGTCTCGTAGGTTTCGATCTGTGTCGGCAGGGAGAGCCCGCATTCGGCAAAAAACCGGAGCGCCGGGGGCGTCGCAACGCAGCAATGGCATAGGATGGGCATTTCTCCCATGACGATAAAGGTGTTTCCCGTAAGGGTATCTACCCGAAACGGCTCGCTGACAATCACCTCCAAATTTTCCCAGGAAGTGCGGGGTGAAAAAACCGTATCGGGAGGAAAGAGCTCGTGAAAAACGGCGGACGGAATAAGGGGGTCGTTGTTCATTCCGTGCTTTCCAAATAATCCGCGAGGCCGGAGGCAAGGTGCCGGACATTGCGACCGGGACTGCGTGATGTCGAGACCAGGGTCGGCGTTTTGTTGACATCCAGGAGGATGGCTTCGCCATCGACAAGAACGTAGTCGAATTTGCCAAAGTCCACTCCCAACTCCGCGCGGGCCTGGCGCAGTGAATCCGGCACGCTGTCAATATAGTCGTAACGAAGCACTCGTCCGGCCTTGATGACTGGCTGATTTCCGACGAGACGAACCCCGTATTCCCGGTTGCCAAAAAAGCACCAGACCCGCAACACATAATCAGGCCCGTCCTTTTCCGGTCGGAATTGTTCCACAACGAGGTCGTCACGCCGCCAGACCCAGTCAGGAACCTCTCCGAGATGATCAAGAACAGGGTAGCCCCCCCAGGGGATCTCGCGTGTCATCCGCCAGGAAAAGACGGAATTGAAACGCCTCCGAATCCGTTTCCAATGGAAGATTGATCGGTCGGAGCGCTCGGGACCGCCGCCGGCATTTGCATCGGTCTTGATCATCACGGCACCGGCGTAATCGGATTCCGGACCGAGGAGATGCTTACTGATCCTCCGTTTTGAAATATCGAGGACAGATTGATTGAGGATGGGTCTTCCCAGGGGGGTTTTCGGGAGCAAGTCGGAAGACACCTCGGTTCGGTCCACGTGCAGGATACCGAGATCGGCTTCGAGCCTATCCGCCGCCCCCACCGTGATCCGGTGCCCTTCTTCCCCCCATAACCCGACAAGATGGGCGAGCAGGTGGTTGCGCCTGAGCCCTTCCCGGGGGGCGGTGATGATTTGAAGGTGGAACTTCATTCCTCGCTTTTTGGCGGAGCGACGAACGGTGCGAGCTTTCCCCCGATCTCTATCGCGTTATTAGTAGCCGAAAGTAGCTGTTCATGACCGTTCTCATCTCGGGCTGCTTTTTCAAGACATTTAACCGATTCGTCGAGGCCTTCCCCGAGGATGGCTATAAGCCCGCCGGGAGCACACCCCGCAAAGGCGGATTGAATGGCGTCGCAAAGAGAGTGATGAGTTGAGACAAGTTCGGGCGCAACCCCGGCCCTGAGCAGTTCGTGCCTGATTTCATCAACCGCCCAGCCGGGGGCCTTGACCCTGATGTAGCGATCCACCAGGAAGACCAGATAACGGTCAAATTGGCCGGCAAGTTCCCGGGCAATGAGCGCGAAATGGTCTTCGGCACGATTGTCAGGGGCCGTGACAAGACAGAGGCGCAGCCCCGGGACCGCGATCGCCGCGATCGCCGGAAGGGTAGTCTGAAGACTGATTGGATTTGAGGCAAAATTAACAACGACCGAGCGTCCTCTGCACCTGAGAACCGTGAAGCGTCCCGGATTATCAACGGCGTCGAGCCGGAAGCGGGAAAGCCCCCTGGCGATCGCCTCAAGAGAAAGGCCCATACCAAGAGCAAGTCCCGCCGCCGCGAGAGCATTCGAAATATTGAAACGCAACAATCCACCCATCGCAGACGGCATCGCGGCAACCGGGAGAATCTCACGGAGTTGCCCCCCTTCCCGAAGGATTAGCCTTTCCGAATCGCCGCTTCCATCAACACAAACGGCCCGCCCCCCGAGGGAACAATGATTGTGCACGAAAAGGTTATCAGGTTCACATGAATACAAAATCCTTCTTTCCAGAGGGTAGTCGCGCGCAATTCGCCGACAGTGGGGATCGTCGGCATTGAGCACGACCGCTTTCCGGGCCGCGTCAGTGACTCGCTTTTTATGAGCCGTCATATCCTCCTGCGAATGAATCCCTCGGTCGCCGAGATGCTCCAGCCCGATATTAGTCATTACTGCGGCATCGACGTGCCGGAGATAAAGCCCGTGAGTGAGGAGTCCGCCCCGAGCCGTTTCGAGCGCGGCGGCGGTGACGCGGGTGTCTGTCATCACCCATCCCGCCCCCTTGAATCCGGATGAGTCCCCGCGCCAAACCTGCCGCCCTCCGAGGTAGACGCCCTCGGTGTTGGCTTTTCCGACAAAATGTCCCGCCTCCTCCAAAATGCGGGCCAGCATATTAGTTGTTGTTGTCTTCCCATTCGATCCGGTGATCAGGGCGGTGACCACCTTGCGGCGGGTGAAGAATCGGTAGATCCCGATGCGGAATCCACGAAGGCGAAGCCACCAGCCCGGGATACGTTCGCCGGAATGGGGAGTAAAAAGAGTGACTGACATAGGCGGGGGACCTTGCGTAAACGGTCACTCGATAAACCGGTGGAAGCGCAAGTTCAAGGGGCCGCCGTGCGATTCGGGAAACTGAAATGCAATCCTCAACCTCCCCTTGTCACCCCTCACCGAAACCGCTTCCACAACCTCACCAGCCCCAGGGTATCGTGGTGGCAGTAGGCTAAAAGCTCGTCTTCAAGCGCCGCCTTTCGCTCCGGTGTCGTCGCGGGGTGAATCGCTTCTTTGTAGGCCTCGACGGCCATGGCACCGTCGGCGACGCCATTAAGTTGCTCGTAGGAGAGTTCGGGAGAGATGGCCGGCAGGATCGCTTTCAACCCCCAGCGACCGTGCTGGGCCGGATCATAAAAACGTGCCCTGGCAATGGGAAGGAGATCGATGAGCCGCTCGACGAGAGCCAGGAGAGCGGAACGATGCTCCGGAAAACGGGCCGCGAGGGAATGGATGACGGCTTTTTCAAAGGTGGCATTATAGACGAAGATGGTACCGGACGAGCCGACTTCGGCGAGGAGAGCCTTCGCGAGTCGGGCGGCGGGATCTTTGCCACTGAGGTCGAGAAAAGGTTTGTGCGTGAGCGTGCCGTCTTCTTCGAACTTGTGGAGACTGAATTGGAAAGGAATCTGTTCGTAGGGTTTGCGCCCCTTCCAGATGGGAACCGCGAACATGACCGATTCGAAGTCGAGGAAGCGGGCCGGAAACGTGAATTTTCCGAGGTCGGCGTTGGCACCATCCACATCGAGCCAGGCCCTCCCGCTGCGGGTGACATCGCGCACCCGCAACTGCATGGCGGTGAGAAATTCGTCGGGAACATCACGCAGATCACGGATTCCGAGCGCCTCGACGGCGGCGCGGCGGCGGCCGGTAAAATTCGGCAGAGAACTGAGCGGATACTCCACCTCCACTGCCTCCTCGACGCCGCGGCAATGCCCGGTGAAGGGACAAACAAAAGGCATCGCACAATGCTCTCCCATCGGGATTTCGGGCTCGCTCTCACCTGCCGCAACCTCCTGCGCCCCGTTCAGCCACGAAGCGACTTCGGCGCGACGGCGGCCGGTCTCTTCGGTGAAATCGACTTCCCGCAGCAGTCCTCGATAGTCCCCCTCCCCTTCGTAAACAAAGCTGCTGTCGACGTGGGCGATGGCGACAGAAGACAGCGGGATTCCCGCCCCCCCGGCCACGTAGGCCTGTATCGCAATATCGTCCCGGTAATAGTCTTTCACTCCCGAAGCGGACTTGACTTCAATCATACGCCATCGCACCTGCCCGCCGGAGTCGTCAGGGACCATCACATCGGCAAAAGCGAGTGCGCCGGGCATACGCAGGCCCGCCTCGAAGACCGGGCCGCGACCTTCGCGCAGAAGAACCTCGCTTTGTGCAAAGACCTCATCATAACCGAGTTCATCGAGGTCGAGAAAAACACCGTTACCCTTCTCGTTATAGATGAGACGGGCCACTGCGCCGACCTCATTGCCGATCCGGTAGGCGGTCTCGGCCCCGGAGTCATCTTTTAATTCGGGCCGGTGGATCTCGAGCCAGAGGCGCTTCGGGCACTGGCGGTAGGCAAGCATTTTGGATTTGGAAAGTGATCGCATGGCAAAAAGAACCCGTCAGGCAAAGCGGGAAAGACTGAGGAAGTCTATCTCAAGTTGACTCTTTCCGTCGACTAACAAATCACTGAGGATCTCGCCAAGGACACTCGCAAACTTGTAGCCGTGACCGGACAAACCCGCCGCGAAAACGACATGGCGATGAAAGGGATGGCGATCGATAACGAAGTGTTCGTCTGGACTCATCGTGTAAAGACAAGTCTTTTCCTTCAGCAGCGTTCCTCCGAACGCGGGAAACCACTCTGCCGCAAAAGCGCGCACCTTAGCCAGATCTACCGCGTCGGGAGCACGATCGACGAGCGAGGGATCGGCCACGATTTCACCACCTGTGTGACAGGCAATTTTCACTCCCTCTCCCGCAGCCAGTTCCGGAAATCCGTAAAACTGCCCTCCGGGCCTGTCGTAAAAGAAACAGGGGCAGCCCGCCTCGAGGAGGTGCTGTCCGGACGTCACCTCCATCCAGAAAAGAGGTTTTCGCCTCACCACCATGGGAACCCCGAGATCGCCGAGCAACTGCGGCGCCCAGGCTCCGCCGGTGATAACGAGGGCTCCGGCGTGGTAAGTGCCCCCGCTCGTGCGCAGCTCGACCCCGTCGCCCGAGGCGCGCCACCCGTGCACCGTCACACCGGTGTGGAGATCCGCCCCGGCTTTTTGCGCCGCGTCGAGACAGGCGAGGACACATTCCTCAACACGAAGAAAACCGGCATCCTGCTCGAAGACGGCGGCGGAGCCGGGCGGCACGCCATACTGAGGGAAAGCCCGGCTCACTTCCTCCGCGTCAGGCGTTTCAACGGAGAGTCCGTGCCTCCGCACACTATCGAGCACGCCGGAGATAATAGTCCCGTCAGGCGGTCCGACCTGAAGCAGTCCACAGCGCTCGAAGAGATCGCTACGGCCGGCGCTCTCGCCGAGGGTGTCCCAGAGGCGGTAGGCACGCTCGAGCAGGGGAACGTAATCCGGATGCTCGAAGTAGGCCTTGCGAATGAGGCGCGACTGCCCGTGCGAACTGCCGTAGCCGTGCGCAGGCGGGTACTGGTCGAGCCCGGTCACCCGAAGCCCGCGCGAGGCCAGTTGCCAAAGCACGGCGCTACCAACCCCGCCGGTTCCCAGGACGATCACATCCGACCCTTTATGCATGAAAGAATGTGAAGAAATCCGCGACGGCGGCAAGCGGGATTCGGGCGGCCCGGCGCCAATACAATCCGCTTTTCCCATGATCCCAATATGCCGCTTTCGCTGGAAGAAGAGCGTCCATGAAAAAGAACACCGTGAAGGCCGTCACATGATCATTCCGGTCGGTCCCGAAAACACTTTTGCAGGAACGCGACCGCCTCGAAACGAGGGAAGGCGGAATCGCCCCTCAGGGCATCCTCCCGGTCCGCTTTGTGCGCATGACAGGAGCACCCGACGACAAAGAAAAAGCCCCGCGAGATTTCTCCCGAGAGGCCTTTCGTAAGGATTTTCAACTCGTGATCTCAGCGTGAACCGGAGCGCGAGCGGCTAAACGTGCGACTGTTGCCGGTGCCACTGCGACTGCCGGCGGCGCTACTGCGGGCCGGACGATTGCCGCCGCCACCGCCGCCACCGGAACGATCTCTGCCGCCGCCACCGCCACCGCCAGAGCGACCGCGTCCGCCGCCATTGCCGCGCGAGGTGTTGCGGGCGTCTTCACGTCCGTCGATCTCGCAGAATTGGAAACCCTCGATGTGCTCGACAGGGATGCCTCGCTTGAGAAGCGTCTCGATGTCCTTGAGGAGACCCCGCTCATCCGCGCTCACGAGTGAGTAAGCTGAACCTTCCTGGCCCGCTCGACCGGTCCGGCCGATGCGGTGAACGTAGTCTTCCGGCACGTTAGGCAGTTCGTAATTTACGACATGCGGGAGCAGGTTGATATCGATGCCCCGGGAGGCGACGTCGGTCGCGACAAGAACGCGAACACGCCCCGCCTTGAAATCATCGAGCGCCTTGGTGCGCGCGTTCTGGCTCTTGTTCCCGTGGATCGCGGTGGCAGTGATACCATCGGTCTCCAAATTCGCAGCAAGGCGATTGGCGCCGTGCTTCGTGCGGGTGAAGACGAGGACCTGGCTCCAATTGTCGTCCCTGATGAGCTTGGAAAGGAGTGTCCGCTTATCTGCCTTCGAGACCGGATGCACGACTTGGGTCACCTTCTCGGCGGCGGTGTTGCGACGCGCCACTTCGACGAGAGCGGGATTATGGAGAATGCCGTCGGCGAGCGCCTTGATCTCGGGTGAGTATGTCGCCGAAAAGAGGAGATTCTGGCGCCGGGCCGGAAGAATCTTGAGGACCTTGCGGATGTCGTGAATGAATCCCATGTCGAGCATGCGGTCGGCCTCATCGAGGACAAAGATCTCCACCTGGGAAAGATCGAGGCTACCCTGATTGACATGGTCGAGGAGACGTCCCGGCGTGGCCACGAGAATGTCGACGCCGCGGCGAAGACGATCGATCTGGGGATTGATCCCGACGCCGCCGAAGATCACGGCCGAGCTGAGATTGAGCCCCTTACCGTAGCTGGCGACGCTGGCGCCGACCTGGGCGGCAAGTTCACGGGTGGGGGTAAGGACAAGACCGCGCGGGCTTTTCGGACGGGACCGTCCGTTGGCAAGACGCTGCAGCATCGGCAGGGTGAAGGCCGCCGTTTTACCCGTACCCGTCTGCGAGCCGCCCATAAGGTCACGCCCCTCAAGGATCGTGGGAATGGCCTGCGACTGGATCAGAGTGGGTTCGGTATAGCCTTTGGCGGCAACCGCCTCGGCGAGTTCGGCAACGAGACCGAGTTTCAGGAATGACATATTAGAGGTATTTTAGGTAGTTAGTTAGGATCAAAACGATCCGTGCGACCTTACCTGAACAATCCGACGCGCCCCCTGCACGAGGGGGAAGAGGGAGGGAACGGGGCAGCCGCTTGCAGAATTTCGATCCTGCAACATCACGGGCTGACACATTGAAGGAACGTCATTTCCCTCTCCCGATCTAATCAGGTGAGCCGTAAACCAGCTGGCACCCCGGAGACGGCATCACGTCGCCTCCTGACGGCGGGAGAAAACACCCGAATCCCGGATTTGTCAACGCATTCCCTGCGGCACCCTACTCCGCCGGGGCAAAGCTTTCCGCAAACGAGCGCACCGCTTGGGGCTGAAGAAGTCATCGAGCCGAGCATGATAAAGAGAAGATTGCCGCAGGTGCGCAGCGACCCGAACCGATTCCCGCCGGGAGGAATGTAGAGATAGTCCCGCAGGACCACCCATACCCCGGCGACGGGCGTGTCGAGCGATCCCGCTTCACTCTTGCGAGTTCCGCTGTGCGGATCACTTCGCCTTCGGCATCGTAATAAACGGCGCGCGCAGGTAATGCGGTTCGAGCACGACAGGCTCGGCCCCGAACTCGGCGTCGCCAAATAGCGACGCCAACTTTCGCGCCGTCGGGTAGGAAAGTCGCGCCTCGGGAAGAAGGTCCGCCACTTTCGGGTCGGGCGTCTGCAGGGAAAGGCCGCGTTCCCGCAGCGGGGCAAGATGGCTCTCGATCTCAGCCACATCGATCAAAGCGGGCTCGCCTTGCAGTTCCCGTTCGAGCACTTCGGCGACGAAAAACGTCCCCCGCCGCGCGTCGCCGACGACAAGATAAGAGTCCGCCCCGGAGTCCCACGCCTCAAGGGAGGAACGACCCGCCACGGGCAATCCCAGCGCAATACTGAGCCCGTTCGCAACCGCAATCCCGACACGGACGCCGCCGTAGGACCCCGGACCGAGACCGACAACAATCCCGCTGAGCCGGTCGCGGTATGCCTTCACGATCTCTTCAACGGGACCGAAGATGACGGCATTGTGGGCGCGATCCGTCGTGAAAACAGACTCGTGAACGAGCCCGCCGGTATCGCGGTCCCACACCACGACAGAGGCGTCACGGGTCGAAGTTTCAAGAGCGAGGATCATCGGATTCTTACGGTATGACGGCCGTCCGCTTTGATAGCGAAATCGAGCCGTATGGTATGGTGAGGAAGAATTTCAGGAAACTTGTCGGCCCACTCGGCGATGATCACGCCTCCTTCATCGAGGTAATCATCCCATCCCAGGGAAATTAGCTCCCCTGCCGAGTCAAGCCGGTAAAAATCGAAATGGAAGACCGGAAGTCGTCCCGAAAGATATTCCTGCACAAGAGAAAAAGTCGGGCTCGTGACAGACTCAGCCGCACCTAGGCCGGCGACGAGGCCCTTGGAAAAATGGGTCTTTCCCGCTCCAAGATCCCCATTGAGCGCCACGACATCGCCGCCCTGCAGCGTCGCGGCGAACGCCACCCCCGCCGCCACCATCTCTTCAACGGAGGTAGTGATTATGGTATACGTTTCACTCATGCCGGTAATGCTCCCACCCGCGGGGGAGCGGCTCGCCGGTTTCTCCGGTGATCTCCCCGATCGCGGTGATCGCGGTGTCGGGGAAGGCCGCTTTCCACCGCCCTGAAAGCGTCGCGAACACCGCCGGCGGGAAAGTCAGAAGCAACTCGTAGTCTTCCCCCTCCGTGATGGCCTGCTCCACGCTGACGCCGGGGTGACAGGGTATGCTGGTTAATTCAACCCTGTAGCCGCCACCGCTGGCGCGGGCCAGTCGAGGCAGGTCGGAGCCGAGGCCGTCACTGAGATCCATCATCGCACTGGGACGGGCATTTTCGACAAGCCAGCGGGCCTCTCCCAACCGCGGTGTAAAACTAAGGTGTCGGCTGCTCCCGAAAGACCCGCCGAGGCGACCGGTCACCGCGATGAGGTCACCTTTAGCCGCGCCGCTTCGCAAAATGCAATGCGCGGGGGAAACGAGCCCCGTCATGGCCACGGAAATGACCGCTCCCCTCCCCGGCAGTCGCGATGTTTCGCCTCCCACAATGCGGCATCCAACCGCCTCGCATGCCCCAACCATGCCGCGATACCAGCCGTCAAGTTCACCGAGAGATCGATCCGGATCGACCGCGAGAGTCACGAGAGCGTCGTGAGGGTGCCCTCCCATCGCGGCAATATCGCTGATGACGCGGTTGATCGCCTTGCGACCGACGAGCTCAGGAGCGGTCCCCGGAAGAAAGTGGATTCCCTCGACCAGACAATCGGTCTTCAGGAGCTGCCAGAGGCCGCACTCAAGCGGGACGACGGCGCAGTCATCACCGGGACCGACAACGAGAGTGGAGTCGGGCGGAAGGAGACCGATGAGATGATCGACGACTGTCTCTTCGCCGATATCACCCAGTCGCTGCGTCAGAAGTTCATCCGGCATGGTGATTCTCAGTCTGCCGATTCCGGCATCAGCATCAAGACGATATTGGCGGCATTGAAAAAGACGTGCATCCCGACGGGAACCCAGAGGCAGCGGGAAATCTCGTAAGCGAGGCAAAGGAGAATGGAAAAAACCCAGAGAGGAAGAAGGGCGGGGAGATTTCCATGCACGACCGCAAAAAGGCCGCCAATAATTACGGCGGCAAAGACAGGATTGGTGAGACGGCGAAGAGTGCCATACATGTAGCCGCGGAAGAGAAACTCCTCAACGACCGGAGCGGCAATGCAGGCCATGAGAATGGAAAGGGAAAGATGGGCAAGGGAATTCGATTCCTGAAACATCTTCACCGGCTCCTGCACCTCAAGCTCGCCAAAGACGCCTTCGAGGTAGGAGTTGGAGAGCCCTCCCACCGCCCACGCGCAGATAAGGAGCGAGGCGACGCCGCCGAGGATGGAGATGACGACGATCTTCGGCAGACTCAGTTCACGCAAACCGAAGAGATCGACAACGCGGCGGTTCCGAATCCATTCAATGATGCCGCAGGTCATAATGCCGACAAAAGAGAAATAACCGATATTGACAAAAACGGTGAAAATATCGTTCTTCGGCGGTTCAATCGGCTTCACCTCTCCCGACGAGGCCATGACGGCATCAACAACGGGGTTCATGAGAAAGAGAACCGCCGGAAAAAACATGAGAACGAGGTCGAACATGTCATAATCGACCGGCTCAAGCGAGGGCTCGCGCCTTTGCATCCGCCGCAGGAGAGCATAGAAAGCGACTCCCACCACCAGCGCGATGAGGGTGATCAATTCAAAATCAAGCAGCACTTGCTTGGCGGCCAGTTCATCCATTCAGGGAACCGCTCGCCTAAACATGGACAGGTGACAACCGCCAAATGTCGCGCGCATACTCGTGAATGGTGCGGTCGCTTGAGAACTTCCCGACCCGGGCAGTGTTGAGAATGGCCATTTTCGCCCATTTTTTCTGATCGCGGTAGGCCTCGTCGACTTTCGCCTGGGCCTCGACATAGGAGCGGAAATCGGCGAGGACGAGATACGGATCGCCCCCGTCGAGGAGACTGCGGCGGATCGAGTCGAAGGAGCCTTTCGGCGCAAAGGTCGACGAGCAGAGCCAGTCGATCACGTCTTTCAGTTCCTCATCGGCCCAGTAACGATCGATCGAGCAATACCCGCCCGCCCAGAGATCGTCGACTTCCTCCACGGTGAGTCCGAAGATGAAGATATTCTCGTCGCCGACCTCTTCCTTGATCTCCACATTGGCTCCGTCGAGCGTGCCGAGAGTAAGGGCTCCGTTGAGCGCGAGTTTCATGTTGCCCGTGCCCGAGGCCTCTTTCCCCGCAGTCGAGATCTGCTCGGAGATGTCCGCCGCCGGGATGATGATCTCGGCGGCGGTGACGCCGTAGTTCGGAATGAAGGCGACCTTCAACTTCCCGCCGATGCGCTCGTCGCTGTTGATGACAGCACCGACGGCATTGATCGCGTGGATGATCTCCTTGGCAAGGACGTAGCCCGGCGCGGCCTTGGCCCCGAAGACAAAAACGCGCGGTACAAGGTCGAGCCCGGGATTCTGAAGGAGGCGGCGATACTGGGTGAGGATATTCAGGAGGTTGAGGTGCTGGCGCTTATACTCGTGGAGACGCTTGATCTGCACATCGAAGAGCGCCGCCGGATCGACGGTGATACCACAGCGGGTCTCGATCAGCGCGGCGAGGCGCTGCTTGTTACGGTATTTGATCGCCATGAATTCGACCTGAAAATCAGGATCGTCAGCAAAGGCCTCGAGTCCGCGAAGGAGGTCGAGATTGGCCGGCCACTCCGTCCCGACGGAACGGTCGATAAGCGCGGAAAGTTCAAGATTGCAGGCCTTGAGCCAGCGACGCGGGGTGATCCCGTTGGTCTTATTCTGAAAACGACCGGGAAAGAGCTCGTAGAAGTCCCTGAGGAGATGGCGCTTGAGCAGGTCGGTATGAAGCGCCGCGACGCCGTTGGTGGTGTGACTGCCGACGACCGAGAGATAGGCCATGCGGATCATCTTGGGCGAGCCCTCCTCGATGATGGACATCGCGGCGAGCTTGCCGTTGTCGCCGGGCCACTGCTTTGCGACGTGCTCCTCAAGGAAACGTCGGTTGATCTCGTAGATGATCTGGAGGTGGCGCGGCAGCACTTTTTCAAAGAGCGGCACGCTCCATTTCTCAAGCGCCTCGGGCAGGAGGGTGTGGTTGGTATAGGCGAACGTTTTTTGGCAGATTTCCCAGGCTTTGTTCCAGTCGACATTCTCGTCATCGACGAGGAGACGCATCAACTCGGCCACCGCGATAGCGGGGTGGGTATCATTGAGCTGGATCGCGGCCTTGTCGGGAAGACTTTCCCAGGCGTCATTGTAGGCGCGGTAGCGGCGCACGATGTCGCGGAGCGAGCAGGTCACAAAGAAATACTGCTGCACGAGCCGCAGCTCTTTCCCGGCCTCGGTCGAATCGTTCGGGTAGAGAACCTTGGAGACGGATTCGCTCAGCGATTTCTCCCGCACTGCCTCGACGTAGCCGCCGCGGTTGAAAATATCGAGGTCGAAATCGCGCGAGGCCTTGCTCTCCCAGAGGCGCAGATAATTGACCGATTTTCCCCCGTAGCCAACCGCCGCAAGATCCCACGGAACCCCGAGGATAGAGCGGGTCCCGGTCCAGACCGGACGCCCGTGTCCGAACTCATCGAACTGCATCTCGACGTAACCGTATAGCGGGACCTCGACCGCATACTCGGGCCGGCAGATCTGCCACGGGCTGCCGAAGCGGCGCCACTCGTCGGGTGACTCGGCCTGCTGACCGTCGATGAATTTCTGCCGGAAGAGACCGAACTCGTAGTTGATCCCGTAGCCGACCGCCGGGTAGTCGAGAGTCGCAAGGGAATCCATAAAACAAGCCGCGAGACGACCGAGACCGCCGTTGCCGAGACCAAGGTCGGGACCTTCTTCGACGATGTCCTCGAGATCCTGCCCGAGCTCGGTAAGGGCGATGCGGCACTCGTCGAGCATGAGAAGATTGACGAGATTGTTCACGAGGAGACGGCCCATCAGGTATTCGAGAGAAAGGTAGTAAGCGCGCTTGACGTTGCGCAGGTTGCGTTGTTTGCGGACGTCGCAGGCGAGTTCCATGATGCGGCCCCGCACGGTCAGGCTGACGGCACGCCACCAGTCTCCCCGGGTCGCGGTCTCGGCGTCGTGCGCCTGGTCGCGGACGAGGTGATTGAGGATCTCTTCTTTGAGGATCTCGATCCTGCGGCGTTTTTCATCGGAAATTTCCATAAGTGGCGTGTGGGCTTAGTTTCAACAGGCAGGTAACAGCGGTGACCCGCTCAGGGCAAGGCGGGCGCTGAAGTTTTTTCAGATTATGATGGCGAGCTACAGCAGGGTCGGTTCCAAACGAAGAGGAAAATCGTACCCCGATCCGGTGAAGCGGCCGGGCCCTGCCTTTTTTCTGTCTTTCCCCGAGCCATCTTCGTCGCGGTTACGGGACTGCGATGAGAAAAAACTGGCCTCCGTGGAATTTTTAGGCCTTTCTTAGGCAATGAAAAAGGCGATTCCCCGCGTCCTCCTCACCTGCCTCTGGCTTTCTCTGATAGCCGCCCCCTCCCCCGGCGCCGGTCCCGTAAAGGATGAAGTCGCCGGGGTCTGGCCGATCGAACGGCTTCAGAACGAAGTCCCCGCTTTCCAGATCGAGGACCCGGAGGCACCGATCCGGTCGCTCATCTACGAAGGGGAGAAAGTCGCCGGCCAGCCGACCGGGGTTTTTGCCTTTTACGCCTCGCCCGTGACCCTCGGTGTCGCGAAGGAAGAGGAGACCTTCCCCGGCATCGTCCTGATCCACGGAGGCGGAGGCACGGCCTTTTCGGACTGGGTCTGGCTCTGGGCAAAACGCGGTTATGCCGCCATCGCGATGGATCTCTCGGGCCATCGTCCGCCTCCGCCGACCTATGACGAAAAAGGCGAAAAGATCTCTGACCACGGGCACGACAGGGCCGCACGGACGAAACTCCCGAGCGGAGGCCTCGACCAGGGACACCCGGAAAAGTTCGACTGCATCGGCGGGCCCGTCGATGATGACTGGCCCTACCACGCTGTCGCCAATGTGATGAAGGCCCACACGATCCTGCGTAGCATGGCCGAAGTCGATCCCGAACGCACCGCCGTCACCGGGATCAGTTGGGGAGGCTACACCACCTGCCTCGCCGCCTCGCTCGATGACAGGTTCAAGGCGGCCGTGCCCGTCTACGGCTGCGGTTTTCTCCACGAAGGCGAGTCGGTCCAGAAACCGTCCATCGACAAGCTCGGGGACCGCCGCGCCGCCTGGATCGCGGCCTACGATCCCGGAAGTCATCTCGGCAACTGTATCGTGCCCACCTTCTGGGTCAACGGCACCCACGACATCCACTACCCTCTCGACAGCTACTCGAAATCGACCGCTCTCGTAAAAGGGCCTCGCCGTTTCCGCATTCAGCCGCGCATGGCTCACGGGCATCCGCCCGGGTGGGCTCCGACGGAGATCGGAATCTTTGTCGACTCGATTCTGAAAGATGGCGTGCCACTCCCGACTGTCGGAGAAATGAGCGTCCACGCCGAAACCGTGACCCTGCCTTTCACCTCCGCGACGGAAGTCTTGAAAGCCGAGCTTCACTACACCACCGCGACGGGGAAACGCTCGGACCGTGAATGGAAAAGCCTCGCGGCGGACGTCGAGGAAGACAAGGTCATCGCCAAAGGCCTCCCCGCCGACGCCAACACCTGGCTGATGACCCTGACCGATGAACGCGGGGCGATGGTGACGAGCGCGGTGGGGCTGCGGTGAGAGATCCCGTGACTGCGAACATCGATCCTTCGGCTGAAGCCGAAGCCACTTTTCTTCAGGCCCGACGGCCGGCAGGGCCAGCCTCAGGAAAACGGCAGCGGGCCTTCCGCAGTCCATGGTGGCTTCCCCACAGGCTTCAGCCCTTCACCGCCGCGCGCCCGTCAAGAAACTCGGCCTTGAGCTGATCATAATCGATCGCCACGGGGAACTGGGGGAACTCGTCGATGACATTTTGCGGGGGGCAAAAGAGGATGCCGCGATCCGCTTCGCCGAGCATGCTCGTGTCGTTGTAGGAATCTCCCGCCGCGATGACCTTGAACTTCAACTCGTGAAAGCGCTTCACGGCCTCGCGCTTCTGGTCGGGCATGCGGAGATGGTAGGCCTCGATACGGCCGGTCGCGTCGATTCCGAGACGATGACAGAAAAGCGTGGGAAACCCGAGCTGCCTCATCAGAGGTTTGGCGAACTCATAAAACGTGTCGGACAAAATCACGACCTGGAACTCGGACTTGAGCCATTCGAGAAACTCAAGCGCCCCGTCGAGCGGTCCGAGACTGTCGATGACCTCCTGCACGTCCCCGATTTTGAGCCCGTGCTCGTCGAGGATGCGGAGGCGCTGGGTCATCAGCACGTCGTAGTCCGGAATGTCGCGCGTCGTCGCAAGGAGAGCGTCGATTCCGGTTTTTTGCGCCACATTGATCCAGATTTCCGGAACAAGGACACCTTCGAGATCCAGGCAGGCTATTTCCACGGGGTCAGAGAGGGTTGGTTCAGATTTCACGTTTTCACCGGTTCCGAGATGAATTCAATCGGATTCCCTTGATTAATTGCCATTCCGCGAGTTCATCAAAAGGACTCAACCTTCTCAAGATGTCAACCCAACCCTCTCAAGTCCTCGGAGTGATCCCGGCCCGCTGGGGATCGACCCGATTTCCGGGAAAACCGCTTCACCTCATCGCCGGCAAGCCGCTCATCCAGCACGTCTGGGACCGCTGCCACGAGTGCCGTGAACTCTCCGTCGTGACCGTCGCGACCGACGACGAGCGCATCGCCGCTGCGGTCGAGGCTTTTGGCGGGCATGTCACGATGACCAGTCCCGACCATCCCAGCGGCACCGACCGGGCTGCCGAAGTCGCGCGGGCCTTCCCCGAAATGTCGCACATCATCAATATCCAGGGCGACGAACCCCTCATCGACCCCGGTCTCATTGATTCCCTCGCCTCCGCCCTCCTCGCTGACCCGGGCCTGCCCATGATCACAGCGGCGAATCCTCTCGCCGCCGACGATCCCCTCGTGAACGACCCGAATGTCGTCAAAGTCACCCTCACCCGGGACGGCCACGCCCTCTATTTCTCGCGCAGCCTCATCCCCCATCCCCGGAGCCTCCCCGCCGACCTCGTCTACTACCGCCACAAGGGCATCTACGGCTTCCGCCGGGACTTCCTCTTCGACTTCGTGGGCTGGGAACCCTCCCTCCTCGAGCGCACCGAAGGCCTTGAGCAACTGCGCGCCATGGAAAACGGAGCGAGGATCCGGGTCGTTTTAACCGACGATACCTCCCCCGGCGTTGACACTCCCGAGCAGGCGGCGATACTCCAGCAATTATTGAGTCGATGAAGTATATTTTTGTCACAGGAGGCGTGGTCAGCTCGCTCGGAAAAGGTCTCGCGGCAGCCGCCCTCGGAACCCTGCTGGAGCGACGCGGCCTGCGCGTTCTCATGCAGAA
>DIVG01000068.1:30852-61532 GCA_002422425.1 Akkermansiaceae bacterium UBA6138
CCGCATGTCACCGACGTCATCAAAAACCGCATTTACGAAGTGGCGGAAAAATCCGACGTCGATGTCATCATCACCGAGATCGGCGGGACCACCGGTGACATCGAGGGGCTCCCCTTCCTCGAGGCACTGCGCCAGTTCAAAGACGAAGTCGGGCATGAAAATGTCGCCTTCATGCATGCCACCCTCATCCCCTACATCAAGGCGGCCGAGGAGCTCAAGACCAAGCCCACCCAGCAGAGCGTCGCGAAGCTACGCGAGATCGGGATCACCCCCGACGTCATCATTTGCCGGTCCGAATACCCGCTCGACAACGACGTCCGCCGCAAGATCTCGATGTTCTGCAACGTCCGTCCCGAGGCCGTCATCGCTTTCCTCGATATCAAGGGCACGATCTACAAGGCCCCCCTGAAGCTGCATGACCAGCAGCTCGATAACATCATCTGCGAACGTCTCGGCCTCGACACGCCGGAACCCGACCTTATCGAGTGGCGCAACATGGTCGACCGCATCGTCAACCCGAGCCACCACATCAAGATCGGTGTCGTCGGCAAATACATCGACCATCAGGACGCCTACAAGTCCATCTACGAGTCCCTCACCCACGCCGGCGCGGCCAATGATACCCACGTCGATATCGTGCGGATCGATTCCAGCAACATCGAGGAGGACGGCGCTGAAAAATACCTCAGCGAGGTCTCCGGCATCCTCATTCCCGGCGGATTCGGCGACCGGGGCATCGAGGGCAAAATCGCCGCCGCCCGCTACGCCCGGGAAAACAACATCCCCTACTTCGGCATCTGCCTCGGCATGCAGATCGCGACGATTGAGTTCGCCCGCAACGCCTGCGGTCTTGAGCACGCCCACAGCACCGAGTTCGACGAGGGCACCCCGCATCCCGTCATCTGCCTGCTTGAGGATCAGAAAGAGATCAACAATAAGGGGGGCACGATGCGCCTCGGCACCTGGGAAACGAAAATGACCGCCGGGAGCCGCTCCGCCGCCCTCTACGGCAGGCAGTCAGTCAACGAACGCCACCGCCACCGCTACGAGTTGAACCAGAACTATCTTACCCTGTATAACGAAAAAGGGCTCCAGCTCGTCGGGACCTCACCCGACGGCACCCTCGGCGAGATCATCGAGATCCCCGATCATCCCTTCTACGTCGCCGTGCAGTTCCACCCCGAATTCCAAAGCAAGCCCACCGCCCCGCATCCTCTCTTCAAAGGGTTTATTGCGGCGGCCCTGGAGAACCGGCGGTGAGGGGTCTGAGCTCGGTTCCTTGACTTCGGCCTGGCGCAGGAACTGGCGGGTTCGGGCCCCGTCGAATGCTTGGCGGCAGGAGAGCAACACCCTGCCGCCCCCTGCAGAAACTCAAGCAGCGACGCTTCACCCCGCACGGCACCGAAGGCGGCAATTCGCGGCAGATGAGGTAGGGGAAAGGCGGGACCGGGGACGGGGGAGCCCCTTCGTCAGATGGCCCCTCTCCGTTCATCACCCGGGACGAACGATCCTCGCACTCCATTCCCCCTGACAAAACAGGGTCAGGTGATGGCCCTGACCCTGTCGAAATGTAGACAGTCTCAACCGACGGCCTCACTCGGCTCCGGCGATCTCAAGGAGCTCGACTTCGAAGACGAGGGCGCTAAAGGGCTTGATCTCGGCCCCGGCGCCGCGCTCGGCGTAGGCGAGGTCGTAGGGGATGAAGAATTTGTACTTCGCGCCCTTGGGCATCAGCTGGACACCCTCGGTCCAGCCGGGGATGACACGATTGAGAGGGAAAGTGGCGGGCTCGCCGCGTTCCACACTGCTGTCGAAGACGGTGCCGTTGATGAGAGTGCCGTGGTAGTGAACGGTCACTTCGTCGGTCGCCTTGGGCTTGGCTCCGTCACCCGCCGTGATGACTTCATACTGGAGACCGCTCGCGGTGGTCTTGACGCCCTCTTTCTTCGCGTTCTCGGCGAGGAAGGTTTCACCGGCTTCCATGTTGGCCTTGTCTTCCGGGCTCATGTTTTTGGCGTCGATGATCTTCTGATTCTCGGAGAAGGCGGCGGCGACTTCGTCTTCGGTGAGGAGAGGCTCGCCATCGGCAACGACGGTTTTGAAAGCACTAGAGAACTGCCCGAGATCGATCTCGATGCCGCGCTCCTTGAGCTGGCGTGAGATCATGAGCCCGTAGGCGTAGCTAATCCTCTCGGTGAGAGTTTCCGGCTTTTTCGCCTCTTCGGCGCGTGCGTTATCGGCTGTCATAAGTAAGGTCGAAAGCGCGACGAAAAGACACGCGGTCGTTGGGATCAGGGACTTTTGCATGGATTGCCTCAGGGCATGGAACTGTTTTAGACGGATGCACGGATCGTTTCAGTCCATCGGGACCGACCGCTGCAGCATTCAAGCTAAACTCGAATTAAAAAGGTTCAAGGCAGAGCCCCTTTTCTAAGAAAAGACCTGTCCTGACGTTCCTTTATCGGAGTCCCGGAAGGATTTTTCAAAAATAGCTCTCATATTTTGATTTCTGCCCGCTGCCGCCTATTCCAAACCGTAAAATTTTAAAATTTCTTTCATATTATTTGAAAAAAGTTTAGTTTACTTTATTTTCATCTGTATGCGCCGCTTCCGCTCCCTTTACTTTCCCTGCCTTTTCCTCGCAACTATCCTTGTGACGACAAGTAGCGCCCTGGCTTTCCAGACCGTGATCATCGATCCGGGTCATGGCGGAAGGGATCTCGGGGCTGCCGATTCATACGTGTATGAAAAGCACATCAACCTCGACGTCTCGCGTCGTCTCGAACGCAGCCTGAAAGAGGCCGGATTCAACACGATCATGACCCGAACCCGCGACGAGTTCATCGCCCTCTCGGAGCGCTCCTCCATCGCGAACCGCCACCGCAACGCGATCTTTGTCAGTGTCCACTTCAACTCGAGCTACCGAACCGCCGCTCTCGGAATCGAGACCTTTTATCGAACCTCGGCTTCCGAGAAACTCGCCCAACTCATCCAGCGCGAGCTGATCAAGAACGTGAAAGCGACCGATCGGGGCGTGAAAACGGCGAACTTTGCGGTGCTGCGTGACACGAAGCACCCCGCCGTGCTCGTCGAGGGCGGTTTCATCAGCAACAAGGACGAGCGCGCCGCGATGACCGATCCGCTCTACCGCCAGATCGTCGCTGACAGCATCGCCCGGGGCATCGTGCAGTTCAGCCGCTAAGCTTTTTCCCCGCCCCTCCCGGACATGCTCGTCACCTGCGAAGAAATGTCCGGGGCCGAGCGACGCCTCTTTTCCAACGGCGTCTCGCCCGAGCCCTACATGGATGAGGCCGGACGCCGCTGCGCGGAGGCGATCCTGGACTTTTTTCCCGAGCCGGCCACGGTCGCGGTCTTCTGCGGCAGGGGTAACAACGGTGGAGATGCCCTCGTCGCGGCGCGGCACTTGAAGGAGCGCGGCTGGCGCGTCACCCTGCACTTCGCCGGCAGTGCGGAAAGTCTCCCGGAACTCCCCGCGAAAAAACTGGCCGAATATGAGGCGGTTCCGGAAAGAGCTGCCGCAAATATGGATCACCGTCTCGTCCTCGTCGACGGATTGCTCGGGATCGGAGCAAGGGGAGACCTGCGCGGGCCTTTCCTCGAAATGGCCGCACACATGAACCGGCTGCGTCGCGAAGCCTTCGCCACTTGCTTCGCGATCGACATCCCCTCCGGTCTCAACGCCGATACGGGAGTCCCCGGAGAAGGGGCGGTCGTGGCGGACTACACCCTCTCAATCACGGCGGCCAAGACGGGCTTTGCGACGGATGACGCGATTAATCATATCGGCCGGCTCGTGGAAATTCCTCTGGAGATTCCGGTAGCGACGGGTGACGCGACGCGACGTTTTCTTTTCCCCTCGAACCTGCGTCCGCGACTGCACCGACGACTTTTTGACACCCACAAGGGAACGGCGGGGCGGGTCACGATCCTCGCGGGGTCTCGCGGTCTCGCGGGGGCGGCGGCGCTGACGGCTATGGGGGCCTCGCGCAGCGGCGCAGGCTTAGTGACGGTCTGCGTACCCGAGTCGATCTATGCCCTCGTGGCGAGCCAGTGTCCGGCCGAGGTGATGGTGAGGCCGCTCTCCGATTACCACCGCATCGCGGAGGTCCCGGGCGATGTCTGGGCGATCGGTCCCGGTCTCGGCAGCGAGGTAGCGCAGGCGATCATCGACCTCATCTATCACGATGCCCGCCCCGCCGTGGTCGATGCTGACGCCCTCAATGCCCTCGCGGCGGATCGCCCGCGACTGGGGGAGCTCCCGGCGAACCGGCTTCTCACACCGCATCCGGGGGAAATGAAGCGTCTCTCGGGCGGGGCGGAGTTTCCCGACCGCATCAGCCTCGCCCGGGCCATGGTCGGAACCTGGGGAGTGACATTGCTCTTTAAAGGGGCGCGCACTCTCATCGCCTCGCCGGAATCACCGACGGAATTTAACACGACCGGTCATCCCGGCATGGCGAGCGGCGGCATGGGTGATGTGCTGACGGGGATCACGGCCTCGCTCGCGGCTCAGGGGCACCCGCTCCACGACGCGGCGTGCCTGGGTAGCTGGCTCCTCGGACGAGCGGCGGAGATCGCGGTGCAGCGCGGCGGGATCGCGCCTGAATCGGTCAGCGCTCCGCTCGTGGCGGAACACCTCGGAGCAGCTCTGCTGGCGCTGCAGACGCCCGGCTCCCCGTGACCGGCACGGGAGCGAGCCGGTCGAAGGGCGCGTAGGGCAAGTTCCGCGCGACACCGAAAACGAGGACCAGTCCGATGAGGGCGAGCGAGTAGGAATAACGCCAGCGAAACGGGAGCGCTCCGATTCGCTGCGGGTAGACCCAGCCGAACCATGACCGCCCCGCCCAAAAAAGGAGGAAGGGTAGCGCGACGACAAAAAGCGCATTTTGCCGCATTGCCCCGGCGACGTCTCCGTGCAGGAGCGCGTGGGAGGCGCGCGTGTTCCCGCAGCCGGGACAGTGCAGCCCGGTGACCACGTGAAAACCGCAACGGGGAAGAAAACGCGGAGGCGAACTGATGTCGACGCTGCGGAGGTAGAGCGCCAAGACCAGCCCGACGAACAGCGCCGAGACCGTCGCCGCCCATTTCCCTCCGGCCGATCTCATTGGATCACTGCGGAATGCTGCCGGCGACCTCGGCCATCCCCACGGCTATGTAAAAGATCGTCACGAGGATGTTAACGATGAAGCCGACAATCAGCGACACCAGGAACCAGGTTTTCGCCTTGCCCGAAGCCTCAAGCGCTCCGGCATAGTCGCCCGCCTCGTAAGCCGGTCTCACTTTCGTCGCGAAAACGATCGCCGGGATGGCGAAGGGCCAGCAACAGATCACGAGGCACACGATGGACTGCCAGAGGTAGTTCGGTGGCATCGGTTGACCGGATGACATGGATGATGAGAGGACCGTCGAGAAGGCGGCGGCGTTAGCGGCCGGAGGCGTGTAACCCCCGACAGGACCGCTGTAGGGCGGCGGGGTATGAGCCGGTGCAGGTGAGGTCATCGGCGGCGGCATGCCCGGAAGCCCGGGAGCCGCGTTTACCGGCATCCAGTCTGACATCGTTTCGTTCCAGACCAGGTCGCTGCCCTTGATTTCACCTCTCTGATACATCCCGAGGAGAGACTCCTGCGAGACGGGCCCGAGTTGTTGTCCGTTCTTTGCGTAATACCATTCCATCGTCGTTGTCTTTTACCGGTTAACAGCCGCGACCTCCGTCGGTCCGGCCAAAATCTGTCTCAAGATGTCCTCCTGCTCACGGTGCATCGCGGAGCGGTCGGGCTCGTGCAGGTCGGTGTGTCCGCTCAAGTGCAACAGTCCGTGAATGAGATAAAGCAAGGTCTCCTCCGCCACCGTGTGCCCGTGCGCGGGAGCTTCGCGACGCGCGGTGTCGAGACTGATGAGGATCTCGCCGTGATGAAAGGTGATCACATCAGTGGGCGTGGGATCATCCATGAACTCGCCGTGAATGCCGGCGATGACTTCGTCGGAGACGAGACTGATCTCGACCTCTTCCAGTGTCGCGAGGACCGGCTCTTCTCCCCCGTGCGAGACGAGACAGCGGGGCAGTGCCGCGAGAGCCTGTGCCGTGAGTCGATCGAGGGAGATCTCCGCGCAATCCGTGTGAGGGAAAATTTCAATCCGGGGCAGTGCGGGAACGGACATGGAAGCGGAGGGAAAATACTCAGGGGAGGGATAGAGCTGCCATATCAGGCAGGCGGGGCCCCCGGCGGGTTCACGGGACCACCCGCGCCGGTCGTTGCGGAAGACGGACTGACGAGTTTGCGGGTCTTCGCCTTGGACTTCGGTTTGTCGCCGCCTTCCTCGAGCTTCGGATACTCGATGCGGCTGTGCATCATGCTGCGGAGCGTCGTGGAAAAGCTGTTCTTGATCGTGGCAAGGTCGGCGAGGGTGAGGGCGGCATCGTCGAGCTGGCCGTCATTGAGACGTTCTTTGAAAAGCTCGTCAATGAGCTCGTCGATTTTTTTCGGGGTCGGCTTTTGCAGACTGCGCGAAGCACTCTCGACCGCGTCAGCGAGACTGATGATGGCGCTCTCACGCGTGCGCGGACGCGGGCCCGAGTAGCGGAAGCTCTCCTCTTTGACCTCGGGAACGTCCTCCTCGTGCGCCTTGCCCTCCTCGAACTGCTTTTTAATCTCGTCGCGCTGCTTGAGGGCGCGGTGGTAGAAAAAGCGGATCAGCGAATTGCCGTGATGCTCCATGATCACGTTCACAATCTCGGCATTCATCTTGTGCTTGATCGCCATGTCGACACCGTCTTTGACATGCGCCATGACAACGAGGGCGCTCATGTTAGGGGTGAGATCGTCGTGCGGATTGTGCCCGTCGCCGATGTTCTCGATGAAGTAGGCGGGCTTCTTCATCTTCCCGATGTCGTGGAAATACGAACAGACCCGGCACATGATCGCGCTCGCTCCGATCGCCTCGGCGGCGGTTTCGGCAAGAGTCGCGACGACGAGGCTGTGGTGGTAGGTCCCCGGTGCCTCGATCGTCATTTGCTTGAGGAGCGGGTGATTGAGATCAGCCAGCTCGATCCACGAGACGTCGGTTGTGATGCGGAAAGTCGCCTCGATCAGGGGAAGGAGTCCGCTCACGAGCACGGCGGTGAGGGAGGAAACGAGAATGGCCGAGAGGACCTGTTTCCCGACCATTTCCCACTGCGTCAGCTCGGCGGTGAAAACGGGCCACTGGATGAGTCCGAGGGTCGAGGCAAGAAGGACGCAGGCCACGCCCGAATAGGCCCCCGCCATGACGAGGCGGCTGCGGCGGCGAACATTGTTCGTGAGGTAGATCGCGACAAAGCCGCAGATCATGGAAAAGATGATGAAAGGGAAAGCCTCGTCCTTCGCCACAGTCATCCCGCCGAAAAGACTCGAGTAGACCACCGCAAAGGTCCCGTGCCGCCGCCCCACGAGGAGGGAGACGATGATGGGGGCGAAAATGTAGGGCTCGACAAGAAAGCGGAAACCACCCCCCGGGGCAAAAGTCGTCGCGATGTACTCGCTCAGCTTCACAAGCATGAGCTGCGCGACGATGACGACAAGGATCAGAGTGATGCGCGAGTTCTGATGGAAGGTATGCGGCAAGCTGACGTGCCAGTGCACGACAAGGGTCGCCGAGATGACGGTAACAACGACAAAAGTACGAAGGTGGTTTCCGTCAAAGATCGACCCGCTGCTGGAAGAAAAAATGATCCAGAACGAGACGATGGCGGCGAACGAGGCGAAGAGCAGTCCACTGACCTGCCAGCCCGAGCGCATCATCTCGGAGATGGCGGTCTCGTTCAACTTACGTCTTTTTTGCCCGCTGGAAAACCCGCGGCTTCTAAGACGCTTCTGCGATAGAAAGTGGAACATAAGCGGTCTGCCTGCCCATTTCGCCTCCGGGAATCCCGAATCGTGGCGAACGGTTTCGTGGTTCCTCTATCTTGCGACAGTTTAGGTCAGAAACAACCGAAATTGCTTTTCATGCTGTTCAAAGTATCAGCATGCAATCACCGTAGCTGAAAAAGCGGTATCTTTCCCCGACCGCCTCCCGGTAGGCTTTGAGAATGAGTTCCCTGCCGGCAAGGGCACTCACCAGCATCAGGAGGGTCGACTTGGGCAGATGAAAGTTCGTCAGGAGCGCATCCACAGCCCGGAACTCGTAGGGCGGGTGGATAAAGATATCAGTCTCGCCGCGCCCGGCGGCGAGTTCCCCTCCCCCTTCGCGCGCGCAGGTCTCGAGGACGCGCACGACGGTCGTCCCGATCGCGATGGTCCGGCCGCTCGCGCGAATCGCGGCGGCGGCAGCGGGGTCGAGTTGATAGCGCTCGCTGTGCATGTGGTGCCCGGAGATCGTATGGCTCGAGACGGGGCGAAAAGTCCCGATCCCGACGTGGAGAGTGACAAAGGTGTGCGGCAGAGTCGCGAGCATTTCCTTTGAAAAATGGAGTCCGGCGGTGGGGGCGGCGATCGCTCCGGACTCGCGGGCGTAGACGGTCTGGTAGCGATCCTTGTCCGTGACCGCATCGGGCCGATGGATGTAGGGGGGCAGGGCGAGGTGACCGTGGACAGCTTCGTCGGGGGCGGTGTCGAACGCGATGAGACGCTCGCCGCCCTCTTCACAGATCGCGGTGACGGTCCCGGTGCATTCGCCGATCTCAATGGTCCGCCCGGGCTTGAACTTTTTCCCCGGCTTGACGAGACATTTCCAGAGCCGCTCCCCGAGAGCCTCGACCCGGAGGATCTCCTGAGTGCCGTCATTGGAGAAAAAGCGGGCCGCGACGACGCGGGTGTCATTGAGGACGAGGAGGTCGTCGGCCCTCACATACTCCGGGAAATCACTGAAGCGCCGGTGCTCTATCGTCCCCGCGGCGCGATCGACCACGAGCATGCGCGAGTCGCCGCGCTTTTCGGGGGGGTGCTGGGCGATGAGCTCATCGGGGAGCTCGTAGTCGAAATCACTCGTCTGCATCGCACAAGCAATGCCCCGCTTTTTTCAAAAAGAAAGGTCGTTCTCCCGACAGCGGGCCAGCGTCATGACGGCGAAGGCGGTGCCATAAGGCTGGTGGTAGGAGTAAAAGGGGAAGTCCCACCAGGAGCCGTCTTTTTCCTGCAAGGGCAGGATGAGATCGGCGACGAGGCGACGCGAGGCCTCGCGTTCACCCTCCGGCAACAGATTGATGCCGGCGGCGGCGTAGTAGTGGCCATAGTAGAAAAAGTAGCCCGCCACCGCGAACCATGCCTCATGCGGGACGGGACGTTTCCGCCCGATGTCGAGCCAGCCGTTGCGGTCCTCAAGTCGCTGCAGCCACTCCAGCATAATCCCGTCGGTAATGGTCTCGTCGCCCCAGAGGCGCAGGGCGAGATTGCAGGCCTGGGTGCGGCCGAGGCTGCCGGCCGGGCGGTTGATGCCGTAGAGCGGACGGGCATTGAGATATTCGCCGTAAAGGTAGCTGTGATCGGACTTTCGCTGGCGATTGATCGAGGCGATGGCGCGGTCGATGACGGGCTGCGCCAGCTCGACGCCCTCAATCCCGCGCACCTCGTGCATGGCGACGAGGCAGGTGGCGGAAGTAAAACTGATCGAGCTCGAAGATGGCCGCGCCGTACCGGCACGAAAATCATAATAACCCCAGCCGCCGTCGACGGATTCGTAACGGGTCAGCCGGTCGAGCTGATTGTTGATGAGGGCGACATAGCGGGCGCGCTTCTCCGCGTCGTCCGTCCTTGCGTGGAGATCGGCGAGCGCCTGGATGCCGTAAGCGTGGGTCCAGACATTGTAGATCGCATCGGCACTGGCACGCCGCACCGTCGGGAGAGACTCGAGGAGGTAAGCCTCCCCTTTTAGCAGGGCGGCACGCGCGGGACCCTCTTGTTCGGCGAGACCGGAATCGCACAAAGCCGAGATCACCATTGCCGTCACGGCAACACGGAAGGCGTCATGGGCTCCGGGCACGGGCGCGTAAATGTTGAGCCCCTTCGTCTGGCGGGCTGAGCCCCAGCTGCCGTTCGGATTCTGATCGTCGATCAGAAAACCGATCCCGTCCGCAATGGCCTCGTCGGTGGTCTTCACCGGCGAAGCCTCTTCGGCGGGACAGGCCTGCGCCGCGAAGAGCAGGCCCGTCGCGATGACGGGAACGAATGAGCGAAAGAGGCGGATCATGCCTCGGTGGCGGGAGAAGGCTTCGCTTCAGGTTTTGGCTCAACCTTCACTTCAGGCGTGGGCGGAGGCAGACGGATCGGGTCGCCGACTTTGAGTCCTTCAAGGATCTCGACCTTGTCGCCCTCACGGCGACCTGTTTTTACCGGGATCACGTTGCCATCGGCGGAGGTGACGGTCTCCTTGTCCCCTTCTTTTTTGACGGCGGGCAGGGGGATGACGATGGCATCTTTTTTCTCATAGACGGTGATCTCGGCGTTCGCTGTCATGCCGGGGAAAAGGGTGGGAGCGTCAGCGGGCGTCTTCACCGTAAGAATTGCGTCAAAGGTCTTGTCGGCATAAGGAACGTAGAGAATGGATTTCACCTGCGTCTCGAATTTGAAGTCAGGCTTCCATTTCAGATGGAGCGTTCCGCCCTGCCCTTCGGCAAGGTCTTTGAGCTGGTCCTCGGTGAGGGCGAGACGAACCTGCACCTTCGCGGGATCGACCACGGTCATCACGATTTCGCGCATCATCAGTTTCCCGCCGGGGATGAGCTTGCGATCGACCAGTGAGGCGGTCGTCCATCTGCCGCGCTGGCTCATCCCGTAGTAGACAATACCGTCATGTGGCGCAGTCACCGCCATGGCGGCAAGATCCTCCTCCATCTCGGCGAGGGTCTTTTTGGTCTCTTCCATTTCCCGGCGCTTCGCGGCGGTATCGAGACGTTTTTTCTCAAGACCCTCCCGCAATGATTTCTCACCCGCGCGCCAGTTGATCTGCTGGAGCTCCAGGTTTGTCCGGAGATTCTCGTGCTCGCGGGGAAGGAGGGTGTCGAGGGTGCGCGCGGACCGCGCTTTGGACTGTTCCAGCATCCAGCGATATCGCGAAACGGTGTTCTCGGAGCGACGCAGAATGATCTCTTCGGTTTCTTCGGTGAGGTCATCCTGCGCATACATTTTCCTGAGCTGCTTGAGCTCCTCCTCCGCATAAGCAAGGGCTTCGGAGACCTCTTTCACCTCCTCCTTCGCACCCCGCTCCCGCATCGGGCGGCTCTCGTCCTCAAAATGGACCAGGTCCTGCTCAGCCTGCATTTTTTCCCGAAGCGATTTCGCCAGAGAAATCGGCGTGGATTTTTCCGCGCTCTCGAGCTCGAGCTCGGCGGCCGATAACTCGATTTCTTTTCCGGGAAGGGCGAGCTTTGTCTCTTCGATTTTCTTTCTGAGATCCTTCGTCTCAAGTTCAATGAGGTGATCCCCCGCTTTCACTGCGGTACCGTGAGGCACCGCTCGAATCACCGTCAGATCAAGCCAACGCTTCAGGTTCAGCTCGACCGGCGTCTCTTGCACGCTCTCGACGGTGCCGCTGGCTTTCCCTCGTTGCACAAAATTCTCCGCCTTGACGACATGGGTCGGGAAGACTGAAGTCTCCGGGGCTTTGGGTTTTTCCGCAGCGGATTTCGCGTCTTTCTCAACCCCGGGAGCGTCAGGCTTGGCAGGAATGTCGACAGATTTCACTTGTGGCGACTCCGCTGAAGTCAATGCCGGAGCAAGGAGCAGAAGGAGGGCCGGTAGAATCCGGGAAAAAAGAGCGGATCGCATGGGTTTATTAAGTAATATTAATTATTTAAAATATCAGAATTATGAAACTACCTCATTTGCCCGGCTTGGGGAAGCAAATAAATCTCCCGGCACGCCCGCCTTCGCGGTGTCTCCTAGCGATGATAAGGCTCTCCGCGCATGACGGTATGGACACGGTAGAGCTGCTCGAGCAGGACGACGAGGGCGAGCTCGTGCTGGAGGGTGAATCCGCTCAGAGCGATGACATGATCCGCGCTGCTTCGGAGCTCCGGAGTGTGCCCGTCGGCTCCGCCGATGAGAATAGCAACTCTCTTCACCGCATTCATCTGCCAGCTCTCAACCCGGCTGACAAAGTCGGCAGTGGTCCAGACGTCGCCGCGTTCGTCGAGGACGAGGCGCACGGCACCCTCGCTCGCCGCGAGAAGCGTTTCGCTATTTTTGACCCGGCCAAGGTCTTTCCAGTCGGTCTGCAATTCGAGAGCAGTATGACGACTGAGGCGCTTCCGGTATTCCTCCACCCCGGCTTTGGCGTATCGTAGCGAGGGTTTGCCGATGGCGAGAATCTGCCACTTCATGCGAGTAATTTTCTCATCGAGCCAACTTGCAACGGGAGAAGCGGCAACGCAAGGTGGCCGTCCCAAAACGATCTCTTCTCCTCTACCCCCCCGTGAACGACACTCTCCCAACAGAATACCTCGACCGATTCTCCGGACTCGCCCGACTTTACGGGGCGGCTGCGCTGCCAAGGCTCCGGCAAGCCCACGTCGGCGTGATCGGGATCGGCGGCGTCGGATCGTGGACGGCGGAGGCACTCGCCCGCAGCGGCGTCGGCGAACTCACCCTCATTGATCTCGATGAAATCTGCGTCACCAATACCAATCGCCAGCTCCCCGCCCTTACCGGTCATATCGGGCGCCCGAAAGTCCTCGCCATGGCGGAGCGGCTGCGCCTCATCAATCCCGAACTCGTCGTGCACGAAGAGTTCGCTTTTTTCACCGCCGCGTCGGTGGACCGGCTCCTCGCGCGCCGCTACGACTGCATCATCGACGGGATCGATGATGCCCGGCTCAAAGCGCTCCTGATCGCCTCGTGCCGCGATCGCGCGCTCCCTCTCATCGTAGCGGGCGGGGCTGGAGGCAAAAGCAATCCGGCCGCCGTGCGCGTCGCCGATCTTGCCGGGGCGAGCAATGATCGCCTGCTGCGTCTCGTCCGCAAGGAGTTGAGAAAACACCACGGCTACCCGCCCGAGACGAGTCGCGCCCCCTTTGGCGTGCGCGCGGTCTACAGCGAGGAAAAGGCACGCTTCCCCTGGGCCGACGGCAGCGTCCGCAGTGAACCCGAACCGGGCGCGGCACGGAGAATCAATTGCGACACCGGCTTCGGTTCGGCGACACCGGTCACCGGCACTTTCGGCTTCACCGCCGCCGCCGAGGCGATCCGCATGATCGTGGGCCCCGCTGACGAAGGCAGTTCTCAGAGCCAACCGATTCCCTAATTCAGCGCCACGAGCACGCGAACCTGCCCAGCCTGAGCTCCGCCGCCCTTGAAACGAAGATTCAGGGTCCGGCGATCCTGACTGAGGAGAATCTCATCATTACCGGAGTCCATCCCCCGGTTGCTATTGAAACCGGGGCTCGCATCGGAAATAGTGGAGCCAACCGAGGAGTCCGAACTCACCAGACGATCCGACGAGAAAATCACACCCACAACGGGATGGTCAAAAGTCAGCGAGGTCTCGACCTCGTCCCCTTCCCCCGCCTCGGTCGGCCAGAGCTGGAGCAGGTAGCTGCGCAATTCGCCCTTCGCCTGGAGCTGCTGACCGGGATTGGCCTCGGCCACGGAGAACTCGCCCGCGACGACCTGATCGACCTCAAGATCGCTCGCGGGCCGGAAAGATTCATTCTCCACGTAGACCTGGACCTCACCCTCCAGCCCCTGCCCGGAAGAGATCGCCGCTCCCGGCATCTCGATACGGACGGAACCGAGATTGTTTTCCACCCCCGAGAGCAGCGCCCACGCATTGGCAAAGGCCTTCGGATTGTAGGGCACATCGACGAGGCGCTCCCGGAGGTGATCGGCCTTAACCGCCTCAAACTCGGAGAGCTCGCGGCATTTCCCGCCCTCGGTCAGACAGATACCGCCGTCACCGTTAAAGACGATCGCCTCGGTGGCACCTTCGGACCGTGCGTCGATCCCGATAAGCCGGGCCGGCTCGGCGACACTGAGGCCCTTTGAACGCAGCGAGATGCCCGGGTCGGTCGAGGAGAGGCGCGCCAGAGCGATGCCCTCGTGGACGAAGGTGGAGGCATCGTCACCCACTTCGAAAATCGCGGGGCCCTCCACCGTCAGTTCACTACCGGTCGACATCCGCATCGAAACCACACCAGTGGCGAGACGGTAAAGACCCGACCGGATCGATCCGTCTTCGCCCGGAACCGCCTCGCCCGACCAGGTCACCCCGGCCGAGGTTTTCACGACCGAGGCGAGGGTCGGCTTTGCCGTCTTATGATCCAGCATCGTCTGCACGCCGAAAAAGGAACCGAGCGCGAGAACGGCGGCGACTGCCCCCATTTTGACGAAAGTGTAACCCCAGCCGCCAGCGAACGGAACGACCTTTCCATCCTCAACCTCTTCGACCGCCGACGTCAATTCACGCTCAAGGCGTTTCGCAAAGTCATCCACAAAATGGTCCCGGCGGGTCTCGGCCCACATACGGGTCTCGAGCGAGCGGACGAAGGCACTCTCGGACTTCGAATCCAAAAGGGCTTCATGAAAAAATTCCTCCATCGCAAGGTCGCGGCGCAGTTGAGCAGCCGCAGCGGGCGAATCCCAGAGATGCTTCACGACCTGGTCGCACTCGTAACCCGTTGCCGAGCCTTCTCTGACCCGGGCGAGGAGATCGTCCATCGGCAGGGCGGCGCTGCGGAGATTCGACTCAAAGTGCGCGCCTGCGTCCACGACAGGGGCTCCGGACCGGACCGCCTCCCCGAGCATCGAGGAAAAAGCCAGTTCCCCCGCTATCACTCTCGCAAATCCGGGGTCCGTTTCCGCCCGCGAAACGAGCGCGACGACGTCGGCGGCAGCCGCCTCACCGTGAAGGAGTCGCTGCAGCAGTTCTGAGCCGGTAGATTCGGATTTCATTTCAACTCACGTGGCGGTCACCATCTGCATTTTTTCCTCCATACACTCGCGCAGGGCAGTGCGCAGCCGCTCGAGGGCCTTGCGCACAGCGGGAGGATTCATGGAAAATTCTTCGGCGATGTCCTGAGCCGAGTTGTCATCCTCGTAACGGGACTTGAGGAGTCGCAGGCTTTTCTCGGGAAGGCCTTTGACGCATTCCTTCAAGGCATTGAGCCGCACGAGAGCGAAGTCACCCATTTCATCGTCCTCCTCGTCGCTGGCGGACGACGAGGCGATGAGGACTTCGGTGAGATTGTCCGAAATGATGCGCTTGCGCCGCGCCTCCTTGCGGCGTTCGTTGATCACCAGATTACGCGCGATGCCGCGCAGCCAGGCCCCGAAATCGCGGCTGTGATCGAACTCGTCGAGGCGATTGTAGGCGACAATAAAGGCCTCCTGCGCCACATCATCGACCCAGAGGGGATCGACCCCGAGCGAGCGCACGAATCCGCGCAAGCCGGCGTGGTGCTCACGGACCTGCTCGATGAATAGCTCGCGGTCGCCTGGTTTCATGACATGCGTTCACAAGAGCTTGCCGCGAATCACTCCGCTGTGACAGCGGGAAATCCGGTTTTAAGGAATTTTTCGATCTGCGAGGGTCTCTGGTAGCGCTTCGGGGGTTGCCAGGGGCGGATTCTGAAGATTCTGAATACTCCAGCAGATTCAGGGAGGCCAGCAGATTTCTCTTCTGAAGGGCTTTTGCGGGGCTACCTGAATCTGCTGGAGGATTTTTGAAGCGCCGGCACCGGGGTTCCGGTCCCCCGCCATCGAAGCCGTTGACACCGCTACAGTCTCGACTACTTTTCCACCCGCCCTTTCCAAGGCAGGATCGACGCCGAAGTAGCTCAGGGGTAGAGCAACGCATTCGTAATGCGTGGGTCGGGGGTTCAATTCCCCCCTTCGGCTTCGTTCTTAATCAACGAATTACACAGAATTGCCCAGGTCCCTCGGTAGCACCTGTGAGCGGTTAGTGAGCGGCTTCAGCTTGAATTGCCCCCGTTTCATGGGATTCTGATCCATGATCGAAACCGCAGGAAAGAACCAAGAAGCCGGAGCTCGACTCGGCCACGGAGTCACCATCAAGCGGATGAAAGGGCATCCCGTCTATCGGTGGCGTGCCACATTCATTGAGGGGGGCGAGTATCGGAAGAAGGGTTTCAAGACTGAGAAGGCCGCTGAAGAGTGGAAAAAGACGCGATTGGAGGAAGCTCGCGCCCATGGCACCGATTCCGCCCTTACCTCCGCAGAGCGTGCCGCCGTGCTGGACACGCGGGCGGAGCTCGAGGAGTTGGGAATGACCTTGCGGGAAGCGGTGGCGTTCGCCGCGGACTATCGGCGGCGCTCCCTGCGGTCTTGCACCATGAGTGAGCTGGTGGCGGACGCTATCTCCGCACGGAGGAAGGCCGGACTCTCGGACGTTCACATCAAGGGCATGGAAGGGCGCTTGGGTCGCTTCAACGAGACCTTCGGGGGGCGTTCCGTCGCCACCATCTCGACGCAAGAGATTGAGGACTGGCTTCACGCGCTTGAGCTTTCGCCCTCGTCGGTGAACTCCTACCGGCGAATGCTTGTCCTGGCCTTCAATGATGCCATCAAGAAGAAGTTCACAGCGGAGAACCCAGCGGCGAGGGTAATCCGCTCGAAGGAGGTAGAGTCCGAAGTTTCCATCCTCGCCCCGGAGGACGCCGCAAGACTCCTTCAAGGTGCGGATGCGGAAATCCTGCCAGTTGTGGCAATCGGTCTCTTCACGGGCCTGAGAGACTCCGAACTCAAGCGCCTCGACTGGAAGGAAGTCAGGATCGCCGCAGGGAAAGTCGTTGTAAGAGCCTCCAAGGCAAAGAGCGCCAGGAGCCGGAGCGTCGTCATCAGTGAGAACCTCAAAGCATGGTTAGCACCGCACGCCAAGACGAGCGGACCGGTTTGGCCGGAGAACGGGCGCAAGCGCTTGGAAGCCGCACGCCGCGCCGCTGGGTTCGGTGGCCCCAAGGAGGTGGAGAAATCGATCGAGGCGAACAAGGAGAACCCGGAGACGCCGGTTCTCAGGGAATGGCCGGAGAACGGCATGCGCCATTCCTTCGCCACCTATCACCTTCTCCATCACAAGGACGCGGGAGCGCTTGCGCTTGAGATGGGGCACAAGGATTGCTCGATCATCTTCAAGCACTACCGCAACGTGGACGCCACCGATCAGGAAGCCGCCACCTTTTGGAGCATCAGCCCCGAGGTGGCCGCGAACGTGGTGACGATGGCGAAGGCCGGTTGAGGCGATCACCGCCCGCGGAGCGCCCGTTCTACCTCCGCCCGGCATTCCAGCGAATCGATCACGGGCGACGTTGAACGGTCGTCACCGCCCGATCCGAACGGACGGGATGGTTCCGTTGGCAAGCATCGTGTCCACCGGACGGTGGACACGCGGAGGGCTTTGGCGGTTTCGGTGATGGTGGAGAGCATCGCTTGATCGCTTCAATTGGCCCCGGCATTTGCCGCATTCAATTTTCAGGTTGCGGAGACGGAATTTGGAATTACATTACAGAGCGTTGTTTCCTCAATGAGGAGTTCTACGCAAACGTGCGGGTTCGCTCGCACAGTATCGCCAGAAACGGATCATAATGGAACTCGAGGAGTTCCGGCCAGGCAGAAAGGTGCCTCGCTACTGGAAGCTTAAACACTTCCGAAACTTTCACCCCTATGAAAAATAGTGAAAGTTCCAGATCCAAGGCTTTTGACGACACGCGAAATCGCGTTGTTTGTCGGGGTCAGTAAGAGGACCATCCAAACATGGGTCCAAAAGGGAGTAATATCCCGATTCAAAATCGGAAAGGTCATCCGATTCGACGCGACGCGGGTATTGCGGGATCTCGAGTTGTTCGAGATCCCCACGAAACTCGGCAAGCCCAGTGAGGTCAATGCCGAAAGTCCGACTCAGACTCGTCATGTCGACGAATCGCAAGGCGTGGGTTGTCCCCTGCCTAACTGTGTCCGGTTGGACGGAATCGACGGAAATGTCGAAATGAGGGGAGCAGGAGTCTCCTGAAGAGTTGAAGTGGGCGGCCTCGTCGGAGGCCGCCCACATTTACAAATTGATATGGAAAATTCAAAGATTGCTCCGCAAGGAGCACCAAGCCGGGTTTCTCGGCTCCAAAGAACATTTGGGATGGACGTTGTTTTCATCCCAGTCCCGGAAGGGAAAAAGGGCCCTCAGATGAAGGGCTTTCCGGATTTCACCATCGAGAAGATGAGTGATCCGGCATACCTCTCTCAGTTGGAGAAAGGAAATATCGCAGCCCTCGTAGGACCAAATTCAGGTGACCTCGTATCGATCGATTTTGACGATGCCGAAGCCTTTGCTCAGTTTGAGCAATTAAACCCCGATATCAGCAAAACGACGAAGTCATTTGGAGCCAGAGGCTTGAACCTGTGGCTTGTGATTGATGGAGTGTATCCTACCTCGGTGATCAACCTCTTCCGTGAAAACGGGGGAGCTGCCGGAGAATGGCGCGGTGGGGGTGGAGTCACTGTCGTGGACGGAAAGCATCCGAGCGGGTGTGAGTATCGTGTTGACTCGGCGTTCCCGGTCAAATCGATCTCTTTTGACGAGATCAAATGGCCTGAATCCTGGGAGAAGTGTCCCGGGAAAGCGGATCCATTTGTCGTTCTCACAGAACGATTCGGTCCTCCTTATCAAAAAGGAGGCAACGGGGGGATTTCTCTTAACGAGTCTTTCATTGCTGGATGGATCGAGTGTGAAAACGAGATCCTCTTTGCCAGGGAGTTTCTGAGCTTCTATCAATATTCCTATCAAGACGGGATCTGGAAGCGGCTTTCTACACAGCAAGTTGATGCGCTCATTGCGGCCTATATTTCGAGGCTTGCTGTCGCGAACAATGACGAGGGGTTGCACTTCAAGATAAGAAAAACGACTGTGGCGTCGATTAGAAGTCTGTTGGAGGCGCAAACGTTTTCGAGTTTCGAAAGAAGCAGGAACTATAGAGGCTGGCACTGCGTCGCGGCATCCAATTGTGTGATCGGTGTAGTGGAGCCGAGCGTCGAGGGAGGATCGCTGTGCCAGCTGCCGTTCTCCCCGAATTTCTTTTTGCTGGGGAAGTCAGAGGTTTCGTTTCAAGAAGGGGCTGAGTGTCCCCGCTTTCTTAATGAGCTTCTCTGCCCCGTTCTTGACCCAGCTGATGTAGCGCTCCTACAGAAGATGTTCGGCCTCATCCTGGTTTCGCGGAATTCCCTGCAGAAAATCCTCTTGCTCGAAGGCGCCGGAGGTCTCGGCAAGGGTATCGCTGCGCTGATTCTCGATGCAGTTCTTGGACGGGGGCTTGTCACTGAGCTGCGAACGAGGAACCTTCTCACTCGGTTCGAGAGCTCTCGATACCGGGGGAAGCGCTTGCTCGCAGGGCGTGATGTGCCGTCCGATTTTTTGAGGACACCGGGTGCGTCGGAACTCAAGTCTCTCACTGGAGGTGACGCTCGGAGCACGGAATTGAAAAATTCCAATGAAGTGGGGGACTTCGTGGGGGATTTCCACGTGGTCATTACGAGTAATTCACCTCTTCTCGTGAGAATTGATGATGACACTACGGCTTGGGAAAGGCGGCTTGTGATCATTCATTTCCGTGCTCCAGACGGCGGGTTGCCAAAGAGAATCCGACACTTTGATCAAGTGTTGCTTAACGAGGAGGGGCCTGGGATTCTCAATTGGATGTTGCAGGGCGCACAGATCGCGCTGCAAGAGATCCAGAAAGACGGCACGATCTCGCTCAACCCGGCTCAGCTATCGCGAATCAGCAATCGTGTGAGGATATCGGACACCGTCGGGTTCTTTGTCGAGTCCAGGTTGGTTTACGCCGCAGACGAAAGCATCAGTAGCGAGCAACTTCTGTTAGAATACCAGAGGTTCTGTAATGAAAAAGCGATCACGTGTGAGCTCGATCGCGCTTTTCACCTTCGAGTGAAAGCTCGAATCGAGGAGCACTTCGGCGGACGGGTGTCTCATACCGAGAATGTCCGCTGCGCTCCTGAGGGGAGAAAGCTGAGAGGATATCGAGGTGTGGCCCTGGCGGGGAGGTGAAGCACCAACACGGTAAACACGGATAGATTCGAGAGAGCTCTTAGACTAAAAAAGTGTGGGATTCCTCATACCTGATGAAAGTCAGAGGGCCGCTCCTCTTCCGTGTTGTCCGTGTCAACAACCAGAAATCCAGAATGAGAATCAAAATAGAGCTGTTGGAGAACCAGATCGAATTACCTGACGGCAGTATCCGGGCGAGGTGCCCCGCGTGCGCTGCCGAAGGAGGCGACACGAAAGGGGAGCACCTCATGGTCTTTCCCAATGGCAAATTCGGTTGCGCAGTGCATCCTGGTGACAAGGAACACAGGATGAGAATCGCAGTCCTTGTTGGAGCGGGTGAAGGGAGATCCGCGCGATCTTATCCGCGTGCTAGGATTAATGTGAAGCCGAAACCGGGATGGAAGTGATTAAAGCCAATATGTGCTGCGAACGGCAATAAAAGCTCTTTCCGCGTCATATATCCTTGAAGGGCCGAGACTCTGTTGTCTCGGCCCTTTTTCGTAAACCACGTCAAAACTCATGGCACGTGCCAATTATTACGTGCCGGAGGTTGCGAGGCATCTTGTGAAGGTTCTCTACTTTGAGGGAAAACGGCGAAAAATGCCGATGACCCGGTTGGTGGACGAAATCCTCACGGATGCACTGAAAGCGACTCCTGGATGGGAGATCGCTGAATCGGAACTTTCGGCCTCAAAAGACAAGGATCGGCAAGAAGCCGATTATTAAACAGAAACGCTCATTTCGCAAAACTCGCCCGATTTCGATCATTCGACCGGAGTCGGGCATTTTCGTGTCCTGGGCAAAACTTGAACCAAATCACAGAAAGAACAGAATCATGGCAATCAAACTGATCGGCAATTACGCCAAACGACTCGGCCTCCCCGGCTACTCCTCACACCAGTTCAGCGTCTCTGTCGAGACCGAGCTGACTGATCCCGGAGACATCCAAGGCGAGGCCACCCGCATCTACGCCCAGTTGCAGGAAGTGGTGGATCGGGAGATCCAGGAAACCGGCTTCGTCCCGGGTGACGAATATGGCCTCCGCGACAACGGTTCCTCCGGCCATACGGCAAACGGGAACCACAACGGCAATGGCAATCGTCACCACCGTCTCAACGGTGCGAACGGTCACAACGGAAACGGAAGCAACGGGCACTCCGACCGCTGGTCCTGCTCTGACAAACAAAAGGAACTCATCCTGAAGCTCGTCACCGAGAATGAACTCGACCGCGACAGCGTGGAAGAGATCGCACTCGACCGCTTCGGCGTCGGAGTCAAACAGCTCAACAAGCTGCAAGCCTCGGGTCTCATCGCCGAGCTGCTCGAACTCTGCGGCAAGAGCGACAAGCGGCAGGTCAACGGAAACCGAAGGAGGGAGGCCAAGCGATGAACGCCACCAACATCCTTCCCAGGCCCCTGCCTTCGATTCCCTCCCCCGCCAAGGTGACCAGAGACCCGCTCGAATACCTCAGCGCCTCGCGCCTGAAGTCGTTCCACACCTGTCGGCTCCAGTGGTACTTCCGCTACATCGAGCAGCTCCCGAGCAAGGTCTCCCCGTCCTTGCTCGTGGGGAAGGTGGTGCATGCGGTCTTGCAAGCCTGGAACCTCGCCCGCTGGCGGGGAGAAGACTCCTCCGTCGAACGCATGGACCTCGTCTTTGAAGCCTGCTGGGTTCACGGGTGCGAAGAGGAAACCATGATCTGGAACACTCCCGAAGAGGAGGCCAAGGAAAAGGCCGGTGCCCTGAGTATCCTCAAGCACTACCTCACCCACACGCCTATCCCGCAGGAGGAGAAACCCGAAGCCGTCGAGGTGCGCGTCGAGTGCGATCTTGATGCCCACGGCCTGCCTCCGCTCGTCGGCATCATCGACCTGGTCCGGGCTGGTGGGAAGATCGTCGACTTCAAAACGAGTGCGCGATCTCCCGATACCTTCATGGCGACCCACCAGAACGAGATCCAGCTTGGCTGCTACTCCCTCCTTTACCGGGAGGCTACCGGTCAGCCGGAGTCGGGCTTCGAGCTTCATCACCTGGTGAAAACCAAGGAACCGAAGCTCATCGTCACCCCCCTGAGTCCGATGACCCCGGAGCAAATCCGCAGGCTTGTCAGGATCATGGAAAGCTACGTGCGCGGCATCGAGGCGGAGGACTTCGTGCCCTCGCCCGGGATGCACTGCTCCTGGTGCGATTACTTCGCGGCGTGCCGGAGGTGGAAAGGCTCATCGCTTGACCGGTGACCGCTCGCCCCCTGTGCCGATCTCGCTTCGACCATCAATCAAACCAGCCAATCACTGAACCCAAATTCAACGAACCAAAACCCAACCTAAATCAAACTATCATGAAATACCTCACCTCGATCCCGAGGGCGGCTCTTTCCCGAGTCGCCCTCTTGTTTTGTACGGCCCTGATTCTTTCCACGACCGTTGGTTGCGGAAACTCCTCCGCTTCCTGGAACCCCTTCGCCTCTGAAGAGCGCGGCTGGAAAGATCGGACCGACTACCTCGAATCCAAAATCGACCGGATTCACCTCCAGATGGAGCGCCATCGCGACCAATCGAAAAAAGCAGACTTCTGGCGGATTACTTCCGTCGTTCTGGTCCTGCTCGTGTTCTTCGCCCTCGTCGGTGGTGCCGCTCTCGGTTCAAGAGCGCGGCGCGACTGTCTCGCCGGTGACGATTCCTCTCACGGGGAAGAACCCCTCACCAAATCCTCCAAATGAAGTCATTCTCAGATCTACCCAACCATCGTGAACTGCGAAGACTCTGGAAACAGGAGCCACTCGACCGACCGACCGCCGCCAATCTCGAACTCACCCCGGACAGCTGGGTGGAGCGGGGGGGCGAGGTGCTTGGTTGGGTCTTGGCTCGCTTTGAATATTGGCTCAGTGCGAGCGGCTGGCTCAGGGCCTGGCTGCGGCTGAATCTGTTCCTCTCCGTCGTGCTCACCAGCGCTGGGGTGCTTCTCCTACCACCGGCGGAGCGGGTGCTCCGTCAACTGGCTCAATCCAGTCATTGGGTTGCAGCCGTACTTCACGATTTCTTCGGGATCCTCACGAGCCTCCCGCCGGTCGTCATCAGTCTGGGCATCCTCTACCTCACCTTCCTCATGGCTCGCTGGGTCATTCGTCGGCGATCCGGCCGTCGCGGGGAGGGCTATTACTCATGAAATCGATCACTCCCATCAATCCAATGAAAACCCCTCCTCCCATCCAGCTCCAGGCCGGTGACCTCAAATCTGTGGTCGCCGGTCTCGGCAAACTCATCCCCCGCTCTCCTTCCCTGGCCGTCCTCGGCTGTGTGAAGGTGGAGGCGGGGGGACCGCAATCTGTGCGCCTCACCGCCACGGATCTCGACCTCACCCTGAGCGTCGATGTGCCGGCCACGGCCGAGAAAGGCCTCGCGCCCTTCCTCCTGCCATTGCCTCGGCTGCGGGAACTCCTCACCGGTTTGCGCTCCGACGAAGTCGTGCCCCTCGGCCCGTCTATCAAGGCTCCGCCCGTGGCCGAGTTCCCCGAGATCCCCCAGGTCCGCACGCCGGGCCTTACCTTGCCGGAACCACTTGTCACCAGTCTGCTGCGTGCCTTCGCCTGCGCCTCGCAGGATTCCACCCGTGCGGTCCTGCGCAGTGCCTGCCTCGACACGAGTGGCACCGGAGAGAATGCACACCGTATCGTTGGGACGAATGGCCGGGCGCTATTCTCGAGCAACTCCATGCATCTGCCGCTGAAGCAGTCTGTGATCCTGCCCGATCACCCGCTGTGGAAGTGGAAGGCCCTCGCTGAATCCCGGCCCTGGACTTTGCGTCTCGGTAAGGACAAACATCGGGCTGAGGTCTTCCGTCTCGAAAGCCAGTGGTGGTCCGTGACAGGTCGTCTTCTCGAAGGCCCCTATCCGAACTACCGCCAGGTCATCCCTGGAGCGGGACAGTTCACTACAACGGTAACCTTGGGCGATGCCGCCCTTGAGGCGGTGACACGCCTGTTGCCTCGCCTCCCCGGCAAGCAGCTTGCCAACCGCCCTGTCGGTCTGCACTTCGAAAAGGGCCGCTTCGGTCTACTCGCTCGTGCCGAAAACGACGAGCCCTGGATCCTTCATCCCGTGGACCGCTGCGAGATGAAGGGACCGGGCGTGACCGTCTATCTCGATCGCGACTACCTCATCAAAGCCGCCGACTTCGGTCTCCACCGGATCTCGATGAGTGATGCGATGAGCCCGATTCAGTTTAGCCGGGGTGGAGATCTTATGGTCGTCATGCCCGTGCGGGCCATCGCTCCGGATCGCATCGAGCGGCCCAGGCTCGTGCCAGCGGTGGAGCAGTTCGCCTCACCGCCGATTTCCGCGCCGAAGCCTGTCGCTGCCGCTCCGCCCGCGACGATTCCTCCGAAGCCTGTCAGCCCCGCCAATCCCGTCAAACCTGCCGATCCCCTCGTCAAGGCGAGGCAACAGGTTGCCGAAGCCGACGAGGCCCTCCTCACGGCACGACGAACCCTAAAGGGCGTACGCCGCTCGCTCCATGCCGCCCGCACGGAACGCAGCGAGACCAAGCGCGAGCTGGGCGGTTTCCGCGGACTGCTCCGGAAACTGCAACGCGGCCGCAAGCACGAGGCCAAGAAAGCCTCCTGACCGACCCGCCCCAAGTCAGACCTTGCCCCACCACCAACCGCGCCGCCCCAGGCCCGGGTTCCATGATCGACCTCAGACATGGACCCCGGGCCTTCACTTTCCCATTAACCTCAAATCCTTACCTCAACCCCTCAATCCCTGCATACCCATGAACTCATCCCAAGACCTCCTCGCCGTCCTCACCCGGGAAGGCGTCCTCATCAGCGCCAGCGTGCGTTACCCCCGCTTCCACAAAAAGCTCAGCCCCGCCGACCTCGGTCTGTCCCCCGACCAGGTCAGCGAGCGGCTTGTCAGCCTCGGTCACAAAAAGCTCCTGCCCAAGGAAGCCCTCGCCGAACTCGCCCTCGTCGAAGGCCGCACCCATGCGATTATCGACCAAGGCACCTTCCCCTTCCTCGGGGGCCTCGGCCACTTCCTGCCCAACGGCAAGCTCGTGGACGTGCAGGAGCAGCTCAACGCCCAGCGGAGTCACTTCCACCAGGCCAGGGAGAACTTCCTCGCCGCCTACCGTGATTTGCGAAGCGAAGCACTCAGCGAATGGGAAGTCGCGATCCGGCATCTCGCCACTTCGCGCGACGAAGCCGCCTGCCTCTACGCGCAGATCGCCGAGTCCTTCCCCGCCCGGGAAAAGCTCGCGGAACGCTTTGCTTTCGAAGTGCAACTCTTCCAGATCGCCGTGCCCGAGTCCCTCGGCATGGAGCTGGTCAGTTTCGCCGAGCAACAGGAGGTTCGCCTCGCCCGTCGCGAGGCTGCCGAAAGCGCCGCCCGGCAGATCCGTACCGGCGTGGAGGGTTTTGTCGGCGAATGCATCACCGAGTTGCGTCACCAGACCGCCCAGCTCTGCGACGAGATGCTTTCCTCGATGCGCACCGGCAAAACCGACGGCGTCCATCAGAAGACCCTCAACCGTCTCGTGAAGTTCATCGACGATTTCAAGTCGCTCAACTTCGCCGGGGACGTCGAGATGGAAAGCCAGCTCGACCGCGTCCGTAGCGAACTGCTCACCCGCAGCGCCGAGGACTACCGCAACAACCTCACCGCCTCCCGCAATCTCGAGACCGGCCTCAGCCAGCTCCGCGACCAGGCCAGGGAACTGGCCGGTCAGGATGCCCGCGCCCTCGTCGAGCGCTTCGGCCAGATGGGCCGGAGAAAGCTCCAGCTCGCCGGGTGAGAGACCCTGCCCAGCAAGCCAACAACCACACACACGACAGGGTCGGGTCCCAGCCCCGACCCTGTTCAATCCTTTCTCCGAACCCAACCAAACGAAGAACCAAGAACCCAAAAACCAAGAACAAACCAGCCATGTCCCACTTCACCACCATCCTCACCCAGATCCGCGACGTCGATGCCCTCGAAGCCGCCTGCGCCGAACTCGGCGTCGAGCTGCTCCGCGACACCGAGGCCCGCGGCTTCGCCAACAGCACCCGCCACGGTGAACTCGTCGTCCGCCTCAAGGGGCCCTACGACATCGCCGCGAACCGGCCCGCCCCCACCGAGCCCTACGAGCTGTCCACCGATTGGTGGAACGGTCACGTCGAGCGCGAGGTCGGTCCCAATTACGGCCGTCTTCTCCAGCTCTACGGCGTCCACAAGACGATGCGAGAGGCCGCCAAGAAACACCTCCGCGTCACCCGGCGGCAGGAGTCCGACGGTTCCATCAAACTCACCTTCGCCGCCTGAACCCAGCCTGACATGAATTCGAAAGAACGCATCGACGTCTGGATCAGCCCCGAGGGCGCCATCACCCTAGATGCCGTCGGCTACACCGGGAAGACCTGCGAGGAGGCCACCAAGTTCCTCGAAGAATCCCTCGGCACCGTCGGACGGAAGCAGCGCACCCGCGACTTCTATCGCCGCCAGTCCAACCATCACCAGAACCCCAACGACAACCAACAAAACCAACCGACATGATCACCGACATCCCCGACACGCTGCACTTCCAGCCCGACGGAACCGGAGCCGGACTCTACACCGAGCGCATCGATCTCCGTGAGATCGGCACCCTCGAAGTCGTCCGCGCCTCCGAGATCGAATTCGACGATACGACCCAACGGTGGGAGGTCTTCGACTACAACGGGCGCCGGGTCTTCGCCGACCCTTCCCGAGAAGCCTGCCTGCGATGGGAGCGTGAAACCTTCAACCAGTGACCAATGTACCCATGAAAGATCAACTTACCCGCTATGCGAGGGCCGGTTACGCCGGCCTTTTTTTGTGCACCTCCGAAGAGGTCCGTGCCGAAGCTGAGGTCAAGGCCGCCGCCGAAGCCCTCGGTCGTCCCCTCCATGCCTGGAGCCTCACCACCGGCTTCATCGACACCGCCAGCGGCACCGTCCGCGATTGTCCCGATCCGCTCGCCGCCCTCGAGCAGGTCGAATCCATCGACGGCGACTGCCTCGTGCTCCTGCGCGACTTTGGTGCCCTGCTGGAAGACCGAGACCCGCTCCTCGTCCGCAAGCTGCGCGACACCCTGCACCACGCCAAGTCCGCAGGGAAACTCCTCCTGCTCCTCGGTGTCTGGAAACCCCTGCCCGCCGAGCTGGAGCGCGAGATCACCCGTCTCGATCTCGAGCTGCCCGGTGCCGACATCCTGGGGATGGTCCTCGACCAGCTCCTGACGTCCGCCGGCATCGCCACTCCGCTGCCTGAGATCCGCGAAGCCATCCTTCGCGCCGCCGGTGGTCTCACCACCATCGAAGCCGAGAACGCCTTCGCCCTGTCCCTCGTCGAGACCGGCTCCATCCAGCCGTCCCTCGTCGCCCGAGAAAAGGCCCGTGCTTTTAAGAGCGGCGGGTTGCTTGAAGTCATCGAGACGACAGAGTCACTCGACTCCATCGGTGGCCTGGAAGCGCTGAAGGCCTGGCTCATCCAGCGCGGCGAGGCAATCACCCAGCGTGCCCGCGACTACGGCCTGCCCATTCCGAAAGGCATGCTCGTGCTAGGTGTTCCCGGCACCGGCAAGTCGCTTACAGCCAAGGCCACCGCCAGTGTCTTCGGCGTGCCCCTGCTGAAGCTCGATGCCGGCCGTCTCTTCGGCGGCCTTGTCGGGCAGTCGGAGGCCAATGTTCGGTCCGTCATCCAAACCGCCGAGGCCATCAGCCCCTGTGTGTTGTGGATTGATGAGATCGAGAAGGGCTTCGGCGGTGTTGGCGGCTCCGGTGGTTCCACCGACGGCGGCACCAGTGCCCGGGTCTTCGGCACCATGCTGAACTGGCTCCAGGACAAGACCGCTCCGGTCTTCGTCGTCGCCACCGCCAACGATGTCAGCAAGCTCCCGCCCGAGATGCTCCGCAAGGGGCGCTGGGACGAGCTCTGGTTCGTGGACCTGCCCGACACCCGGGAACGCGCCGCGATCTGGGATCTCGTCATCGAGAAGTATGGTCGTGAGAAATCGGACTACGACACCGTCGTCCTTGCCCGCGCCAGTGAGCTGCACACGGGAGCCGAGATCGAAGCCGCCTTCGTCGAAGCCCTGCATCGGGGTTTTGCCGAAGAGCGTGAGCCCACCGAACTCGACCTGGGTGAAGTGCTGTGCGAATCCGTCCCTCTGGCCACGACCATGAGCGAGTCCATCGAGCGTCTGCGGCACTGGACCAAGGGCCGAACACGGCATGCGTCGGCGACCGGAAGGACCGGGAGGTCGGGGAGATGAGTGATAACGAAGTCACCCGGCATTCCGATCTCATTCCCAAAGATCATGTCGAGGCCATGCTGCGTTTCGAAGCAGTCCGCGATCTCGACTCCACCGCCTTGGCAGGCCTGGAGAGGAAGGAGCTCCTCCTCGCTTGGTGGAGCTTCTTCTGGCTCGAAGCCGCCCTCCATCCCGACGATGCCGAAGTCTGGCCCGAAGAGGTTGCTGACGCACTTCCCCTCGCCGCCGAGGCACTCCGCCGCTATGAGGCGGGCGAGATCGAAGACGGTGAATACTACCCCGCCGAAGCCGTCCGCCACCGCATCCTGCACGAGCGGGCCAAGGGATGCCAACCTCAGCCACAACCCAAACAACACCAACACCACAAAGCGGACTCGTCCGAAACGTGACCGCAGCGATCATACACTCCCGAATGCGTGAAGGAGGTCCGGTCCGGGAAAATCCGCTGCACCTAGGGGCGGATTTTCTTTTAGCTATCATTCGAAACACGGAGTGGGCGCACCCCAAAACGTGGAATTAAAAGAGGCTCCAGAACTCCCGAATCTGTACATTTGCCCAAGTCATTGGCTGAGCAATCCTTCCAAATCCAGAGGGCGGGTGAACATGGCCAGTCCACCGTTCGCGTCTCTCGGCCACTGCTCCGGCGGCCTGTCCCAATACAACTCGACTCCATTGCCATCAGGGTCGCGCAGGTAGATGGCCTCGCTCACGCCGTGGTCGGACGCTCCGTCGAGCGAGATGCCCGCGTCGAGCACACGACGCAAGGCATTGGCGAGCGCCTCGCGGGTGGGATAAAGGATCGCGAGATGATAGAGGCCGGTCGCTCCCTGCGGCGGTGGTGAACCGCCGCCGCTTTCCCAGGTGTTCAGCCCGATGTGGTGATGATAGCCGCCTGCGGAAACAAAGGCAGCTTGCGAGCCGAAACGCTGCGTGAGTTCAAAACCCAGCACACCGCGGTAAAAGTCCAGCGCACGCTCCAGGTCGGCCACTTTGAGATGGACATGACCAATCGAAATACCTGGGTCTATGGGGATGGCTGGTTTGCTGGAGTCCATCATTTGGTGGTCGAGATGATTTTGAAGTCCTTGAAAAACATCTGCATGAGTCCTGAATTCCATTTAAGCCAATCGGGGCATTTTACAATTTCTCCGAGGGATTCCCGCTGCCGTGGAGTTGCACTCCATGAAGGCCTGATACGTCGGCCCAACCACAACAAACGAACCAAAAATAGAATAACCCCCTCCATGAAAATCAAACTCACCCTCCTTGCCGCTGTGATCATCGCGGCGATCGCCTCCAGTGCCGCATTCGCCGGTCGCGACAAACCTGCGACCCCGAACACGAAACCAGCGGGCATGAGCTGCTGCGCTGCGGCCCCCAAGGCTGCAACTCCCGCTCCTTTTTCTGAAAAGGAAGCTCCCGCCCAAAAAGGCATGAGTTGCCACAGCGCCGCCCCGGTAGCGAAGAGCTGCTGCAAGTAAACCGTCGAACTAACCAACCCGCCAGATATCGGATGATCTGGCGGGTTGTGTTCCGCTGCAACATCCGGCAAGCTTTCCCCTGACATGAATGACGACGAACTCAATGATCTGATCCGGCAGACACACCCGAAACCGGAGTTTTCCTCCACGTTTCAGCGGGAAGTCTGGGCGCGTGTCTCCGTCGCTGAACAGACTTCCTGGTCGGCACGATATCGTCGATGGCGTGAATCATTTTTCCAAGCCCTTGCCCAGCCGGCCACGGCGATGGCGGTGGTGATGACGACCTTGCTCCTCGGTGCCGGTCTTGGTCAGATCGTCTCGACTGAAAACAACGTCGAAGCCTCACGGGACGCTTACCTTGCCTCGATCAATCCCGTGGCAGCGGCTCACATCGCGAATCGGGAATGAAACGCGACCTCTGGATTCTGGGTGCGGCGATTGCGGCCGGTGTCGTCGGCTTTGCCGTGATGCGCTGTCAATCCACAGCTCCCATGATGGCGTCGCCGGATGGCGCATCTCTCCTGCCGGAACTCGAATGGCTGCGTCACGAGTTCGATCTGACGGAGGCGCAGTTTGCCAAAACTTCCGAACTGCATCTCGCCTATCGTCCGACTTGTGAGGCGCTGTGCAACCGGGTGATGACCTCGCAGGAACGAATCAAAGAACTCGTCAAGGCCGGCCCTCCGATTACCCCGGAACTCGAGGCGGCCCTGAAGGTCCACGCCGCTCTGCATGTCGAGTGTCAGACGGCGATGATCAACCATCTCCATAGGACGGCTGAGGTGCTCTCTCCCGAACAGGCAAAACGCTACCTCGACACCATGCTCCCGCATGTGATCGAAATGGAGATGGAGCCAGCGGGGCACTGATACCCCTTCCCGCATGGACTTCACCCCTGATGCCGATACGGTTCTGATGCAGCGGCTCGCCGG
>DIVG01000009.1:0-16880 GCA_002422425.1 Akkermansiaceae bacterium UBA6138
GCGAGCGCGGCGAGGGCGGAGCGCCGCCGTTCGGTGTCGAGCGAGGTGAAAAAGTCGCGTTGTTCGCGGTTCAGCGTGGCAAAGGCCTCCGTCGTGAACGGGACCGTCTCCGCTCCCGCCGGCGTAAGCAATCGCCACATCCCGCCCTCGTTCGGATTGAGGGCGACGAGAAATTCATTCACGCTGAGACGACGGCTCGAGTTCCCGATGAGCGTCTCGGCGACGACGAGCCGCGATCCCCCGCCCTCGATCTCGATCGTGACCTCCTGCGTGCCCATGCGGAGGCGCGGGTAGGCAGGACGCTCACCCGGCTGGGGCCGCATGTTGCCGTGGGCGCTCCCGCTGATGTTGAAGGCTTTGATCGCCGCAACTTCCTTCCCATCCACGAGGAGCCGGCTCAGACCCGGTGCGCGGAGGAGGATCGTGTGTTTGCCCTCGGGCAACTTGATGCGCGAGGCGAAGCGAACGTGGAGCGGCAGTTTGCGATCGACCCGCGAGCCCCGCTCGTTGTAGCGGTGCGGCAGCGAGGTCAGGGAAAAAGCATCGAGGGGAAAAATCTCGTCGGGGGCTTTGTCGAGGTCGGGCCACTCGGTCGTGACTCCGCCCGTCTCACGGATCTCGACGAGGACTTCGTCTTCGCCCACCTTCGTGAGTTGCGGTGCCATCGGCTCGGGGATGACCCGCTCGTAGCGCTGCGCAAAACGCTTCGCCGCGATCGCCTTGCGGTGGATCGCGATCCCGTCGATGCCTCCGTGAAAGCTGTTCGAGGGAGCCCCGCCGCGCGACGATCCGATCACGACGAGGTCTTCATCCACGACCGGAGCCTGCGTCGTCTCGCCGCCCATGTCCCACTTGCCCGTGCTCGGCTTGCCATCCACGTAGCCCTTGATGCTCTTCGGCTCGCCGAAGGTGTAAGTCACCGCGACGTGATGCCATTTCCCGTCCGAGGTGATGCCCGAGGCCGAGGTCCAGCGATGGTAGTCACCCTTGTGATCGCCATCGGGACGACTGCGGAAGAGAAAGCTCAGCGTCGACGATCCGCCCGACTCGACGAGACGCAGCGCCCAGTTCTGATTCACCCCGCTCAAGGTGCTGCGACCTTTGCCGACGAGGTAGACGTTGCCTCCCGGGGCTATCCTGTCGATCCGCGCCCAGGCCTCGATCGTGATCGTGTCGCCCTGATCAAAGCGCAGTTCCGGGCTGTCCGCGATCTCGATCCGGCCGCCATCCCCGTGCAGCAGGACTCCCTGATTCTTCGCCGGGAGCGTGTGCGAATCCCGCGACGTCGGTCCGGCGATCAACTCGACCCGGCCGATGACTCCCGCAGGAACGCCCGCTTCTTCGAAGTCCCACAACGCGACAGGGCCATCGGCCTTTGTCTGCTCGATCGCATCTCCCGAGTTTAAAACGGCCCCGGGCATCGCCAGAAAGAGCGGAAGGAGACAACGGAGGAGGCCCGCTGCGGCGATTTCCCAATAGGATGCCGCGAAAAAAGACGGAGAGAAAGACATGCCGTTACCTTAACATGAGAGCGCTGCGGTAGGCCCGTCGAGAGAGTGACGCAATCGCGCACGTCTAGAGGTGACGACGGGCCTCCGGGCAGGAGACGCCCGCCATCGGAACCACGGGGACCGGAAAAGCCCCGCCGTTCCGCCATCTCGAGCTCACTCCGCCTTTCCCTCCTTCACTTCTTCCCTGATTTTTCCAGTCCCGAACACGGCAGTCAATCGGGCATGCCTTCCGAGGGGACCGGGCCGGTGAAATCCTCCGACGACGATGTCCGGGATACCGTCGTGATTCAGATCACCCACGTCCATCGTCACCAGGTTCGTCGGTTCATACAGGATGCTGCGCGCCGTAAATTGTTGGTGTCCGTCGTTCTTCAACCAGACGAGACTGGGAAAGTCGTTCTTATCCCAGTAAAAATTGAGGCTGGAGACCACGATATCGAGATGGCCGTCACCATCCATGTCATGGGCCACCGCCCGATAAGCCCCCGGCAGGCGCAACAATTCCCTCGAATGGAATTCCCCCGCCACGTTTTCAAACCAGCGAACCCCGTGATAGGGTTTCACGAGGGAAATCTCGTCCATCATGTCGCCGTTTGAGTAGAGAATGTCGATGTCACCGTCGCGATCGAGATCGACCATTTGAAATCCGGATGAGCCGTAGGCGGGATGGGGAGCACGGGCCAGAATCCGGCTCTCAAAAGTGCCGCTGCCGTTATTTTTGAAAAGGACCACGCTCTCATGTTCCTGCGAAAAGAGCGCCACGAAGTCGAGATTACCGTCTCCATCGAAATCAAGCACTTCCAGCTGCATCGCCCCGCTCAGGGAGAGGATCTCGTGCTGCAGAAAGAGGGTGGGCGTGACTTGCTCAAGCCACATCAGGCCGCCCGTCTTTCGCCACCCGAATTTTGCAACGATGAAATCCGTTTTCCCGTCTCCATTAAAATCCCCCGGCTTCACATCCGCGACCCGCGCCACCCCGCTCAGGAGGGGCAACGCCTCGAAGGTCATGTCTCCCCTGTTGATGAGAAGCTGCACGGACCCGATCGGATCATCAGTCGGACTGATCGAGCCGAGAGAAGCAACAACGATATCATTATAGCCGTCACGATTGTAATCCACCACCGTCGCCTTGGCCGGAGCGGCCACTTCCGCGAGGAAAATTTCTTTCCACTTCCCCTGCTCGATCACGAGCCATGAAACCTGCCCGGCCGCAGCATCGCAGACGAGAACGTCATACCCGCCGTTGGCATCGAGGTCCGTAAGGCTCACGTTCGTGATTTCCGGCCGGTCCGAAGTCCCGGCGACCCCGACGGCCCCCTTTTCGAAGAGGAGAAGACTTTCTTCAAGATCGTCAGGGACGGGATCAAAAGCCAAAGGGCTGTTGGTGACGTAATAGTCCAGCAGCTCGGCATACTCCGCTTCATCCAAGGGAAGTCCCTGCTCGACTATCCAACTCCCCATGAAATCGAAAACCTTCGGCCAGTGCTCACGGGTGATCGTTTCCGGACCGGGAGGCAGGTGGCAGGCGCTGCAATATTTTGCGGCGAGCGGGGGAATTTCCCCCTCGTCGGAAAATCCCCCGACCGCTGTAAAAAGCAACAGGCTCAACCATCGAGGCGCCAGAAAAGTGATCCGTTTTCCCATAATAACGATGCCCCTCACCCGTTTGATGAAAGAGTTTGGACCACAGTAAAGGGGATGACAAACCCCAAATCGACCGATCCGGCCAGGCCGCGTTGCCGCGTTGCCGCGTTGCCGCGTTGCCGCGTTGCCGCGTTGCCGCGTTGCCGCAACGCGGGGAGCGCGGGGAGCGCGGGGAGCGCGAAAACGCGAAAACGCGAAGAGGGAGGTTGACTCATTATTTCCGCTCAGGCTACCCTCGGCGAGGCAGTGTTGGGCTTACCCCTTGAGTGGGGGGTTCGCTCAGTCCGCCGTTCTCCGAAGTTTGAAGCCCCCCCACAATGTGATGGAACGCCCGGCAGAGAGCCCCCCCTCCCGATTCGTGATCGGCTCCCCTCTCCTCGTGAGCCTTCTTGCCACTGTGGCCGCCACGATGGTTCCGGCGGCGGAGCTCGAATCCTTCCCTTTTGCGGAATCCTCACGCAAGCCCGGGAACGGGACTCTTTTTCAGCGCCTCCCCCCCGGGGAAACTGGCATCGATCTGGTGATCCCCATCGACCCCTCGCATCCGATGCGGCGGGCTTATTTCTCAAGCATGGCCTGTGGAGGGGTTGCGATCGGGGACCTGAACCTCGACGGGAAACCTGATGTCTTCGCCGCTAACGGCCCCGGAGCCAACGCCCTCTATCTGCAGACCGGAGACCTCCGTTTTGAAAATGTCGCGGAGGGGCTCGGCCTTACCGGCGGCAGTAACTGGGGAGTCCATGCCGTGCTCGTCGATATTGATAACGACGGCGATCTCGACATTTACCTCTGCAACTTTGACAGCCCCAATGAGCTCTTCGTCAACCTCCTCATCGACGAGGGGGTAAGGGGGACGTCCTTGAAATTCGAAGAGCGGGCGGCCGCTCACGGACTGGATATCAATGACGGGTCGGTCGTGGCGGCGTTCGCCGATTATGATCGCGACGGGCATCTCGACTGCTATGTCATGACGCACCAGATCTATCGCGAAGGCGGTCGCCCGTCCGGAACCATCAAACTGGTGGAGGAGAACGGCAAGGTGATGGTGGCGGAAGAGTGGCGGCGCTGGTATCGCGTCGAGGAAAACAAGAAGGGAGACGAGGGTGAGTATCTTTACACGGAGGCACCGCGCACCGATTACCTGCTTCGCAACAGGGGAGACGGCACCTTTGTCGAAACAACGGCAGCGGCGGGAATCACAAGCGAACCCCACTGGGGAAATTCCGCGACGTGGTGGGATTACAATAACGACTCGTGGCCCGACCTCTACGTGGGCAACGATTTCAAAAGCCCTGACCTTCTCTACCGGAACAATGGCGACGGCACCTTCTCCGAGGTCTCGCGGGAGCTCTTCCGGCACACGGCCTGGAACTCCATGGGCGCCGCCCAGGCGGATTTCAACAACCGGGGACTTTTTGACTTTGTCGTCGCCGACATGCTGCCCCGCAACCACTACATGCAGAAAGCATCTATGGGCTCGATGGCGCAGCGCAGACGCGAACTGGCCAACGTGGTCGGCGTCAACCAGATCATGCGCAACGCTTTCCATATTCACAGCGATACGGATCACTTTCTCGAAGGTGCCTGGATGGCCAACATGGCGCATACCGACTGGACCTGGGCGATACGGGCAGCTGACTTCGACAATGACGGATGGGTCGATCTCTTTTTCGCCAACGGCGTTCCCGGACAGTATAACCACTCGGATCTCCCTCCGCTCAATCATCACAACCTCGTGGGCAAAAACCATTTTGACCACTACATGGGAACGCCGCAGCGGCGTGAGCGGAACCTCGCCTTTCGCAACCGGGGCGAGTTTGAATTTGAAGAAATCTCCAAATCCTGGGGACTTGACCACCTCGGCATGTCCTATGGAGCCTCCCTCGCGGATCTCGACGGGGACGGACGGCTTGACCTGCTCGTGAGTAATCTCGACGACCCCCTCGGGGTTTACCGGAATGCGGGCGAAGATGGCACGAGCATCGTCGTCGAGCTTCGCGGCACCCAGAGTAACCGGCACGGCATCGGGTCGCTCGTCTCGGTGGAAACACCGGACGGGGTCGTCCGAAGCCGTCAGTTTTTCCCCATCGGAGGGTATCTCGATGCGGACCAGCCCCTCGTGCATGTCGGTCTGGGGGACAACGAGCAGGTCACGACCTTGCGCGTCAACTGGCCGAGCGGCCAGAAGCAGGTATTCAAGTCCCTTCCGGTCAATCACCGCCATGTCATTACGGAACCGGACGAGATCGTTGCCAAAGAGACGCCGATGAAGACCATGACGCCGGAAAAGACCCGCTTCAAAGCCTCGTCGGCGCTGGCGGAGCACCTCCATGTCGAGGATGAGTACGACGACTTCGCCCGCCAGCCGCTCCTCACCTTCAAGCTTTCGCAGCTCGGTCCCGGCCAGGCGTGGGGAGATATCGACGGTGACGGGGTCGCCGATCTTTTCCTCGGTGGTGCCGGGGGACAACCGGGGCGGCTTTTCCTCAATAAAACAACCGAAGGGTCGACTGAAATCAGCCTTATCCCGCTGCCATCGCCGGCCCTCGACAGCGACGCCCGACACGAGGACATGGGGGCCTTGTTCTTCGACGCCGATGGCGACGGCTTACTCGACCTCTACGTCGCGAGCGGAGGGGGTGAGTGCGAACCCGGCGATGACCTGCTGCGCGACAGACTGTATCTCAACCGGGGTGACGGGGAGTTCGAGCGGGCGCCTGAAGGAACCCTGCCCGACATCAGGGAAAATTCAGGGGTTGTCGCGGCTGCCGATCTCAACCGGGACGGTAACCTGGAACTTTTTATCGGAACCCGCTCCATCCCGGGTGATTACCCGGCGGCGCCCCGCAGCATTCTTCTGCGCCGCGACGGGGACCGGTATGTCACCGCCGAAGAACTGGCTCCGGGTTTGGCAAATGGCGGTCTCGTCACCGGGGCGGTCTGGACTGACGTGAACAATGACGGCTGGCTCGATCTTCTTGTGACAACCGACTGGGGCCCGGTGCGGCTTTTTCTCAATCGCGACGGGAAACTTGAGGACAGCACCGAAGCCGCCGGGCTCATCGGGGAAGGATTGGAGATGTCGGGCTGGTGGACCGGCATCGACGCCCGGGACATCAATAGTGACGGTCATGTCGACTTCGTTGCCTCGAACATGGGACGAAACACCCACTACCAGCCCTCTCTCCTTTTTCCCGAACTGCTCTTCTACAATGACTTTGACGACTCCGGGATCGCCAATATCGTCGAGGCGCGTTTTGTAATGGAAGGTGAATCCAAGCGAATCTACCCGCGAGCGACCTTCCACGACGCCAGCTTCGCGATGCCCTCGATCGCCGACAGACTCCCGACTTACCACCGCTACGCCAGTGAGCAGCTCACCGGTATTTATCCTTTTGAAAAATTACAGGGGGCGCTTCGACTCCACGCCAACTGCATGGACAGCTCGGTTTTCCTCAATGACGGGACCGGTCGGTTCACGCGCTCCGCGCTACCCCGAATAGCGCAGATCTCGCCGGGCTTCGGGATTATCCTGCGCGATGTGGATCTCGACGGCAGGCCAGACTGCTATCTGGTCCATAATCATTTCACCCCCACCGAGGAGATCGGCGAGATGGCGTCAGGACTCAGTCAGCTTCTCCTCAATACCGGCGACCCGCAAAACCCGTTCCGTCCCGAAGGATCGCGGGAGAGTGGACTGAACGTGCCCGGCGACGCGAAGAGCCTCGGGACAAGCGACCTCAATCAGGACGGATTCCCTGACTTTCTCGTCGGGGTCAATAATGACGCTCCGGCACTTTTCATTCAATCGCCGGGCTCCGGGTCGGGCAATGAGCCTCTCACCGTTCAACTTGTCGGGGAAAAGGGCAATCTCCTCGCCGTCGGGGCACGCGTCACCCTGCTGGCGGAGGGCCTTCCCCTGCAAATGGCCGAAATAGTCGGGGGCGGAAGTTATCTTTCACAGTCGGATGCGTCGCTCCTCTTCGCACGCCCTGCCGGAAAACGCGTCGAACTCTCGATTCGATGGCCCGACGGAACCGGTCAAGAGGTCGAGGTGCCCGCGACGGACAACAAACTGGTCATCAGAAAACAATAAGCCTCCTCCGCTCCTCTCATGAAACCGATTCACTCTTTTCCGTGCCTCCTTCTCGGCATTCTTTTTTCCTCTGCCGCCGAACCCCGCAGCTTTGGTCAGGTTAATGCGCAACAGGTTGCTCTGCTGCGCGAACTTCTCGCGGCAAAAGAGGTTACCCCCCTCGATCCGGCTCCCCCGCGTAACGAGGCCCTCGTGGATCTCGGGCAGGCGCTTTTCTTCGATCCTGTCCTGGGCGGCAACCGCGACGTTTCCTGCGCGACCTGTCATCACCCCTCCACTGCTACCGCCGACGGCCGATCCCGGGCCGTGGGCACCCTTGCTTACGATGCGGGAGACCGGCGTCTCCCCCAGGGTTTCAGCCTCGTCGCGATCGAGGGCGGAGGAACAGTTCTGACCGGCTTCAAACGTTCCGGGGCGGCTCATCCCTTCACCCCGCGCAATTCACCCGAAATCTTTAACCGGGGTGATGCCGCCTGGACGACCATGTTCTGGGACAGCCGCGCCCACCGCAAGGATGACGGGGGTTTCGCCGTCAACGCCATGCGCATCGCCAAAACCCCGGGGCTTTATCAGGTTGAGATGCCGGAGACGATTCAGCATGTCCTCGCCGCCCAGGCCATGATGCCGGTCCTCTCCAATGACGAAATGCGCGGAACCAAAGGGGAAGTCGCCGCGTCAGGACATCTCAACGAAATCGGGCAGATTCCGGGTCACCACGAAGAGCAAATCTGGGCCACGCTCATGAAGCGCCTCCTCGAATTCGACGGCTATCGTAAACTCTTCGCCGCCGCCTATCCCGACAAATCTCCCGATCAGCTCCATTTTGCCCACGCCGCCATTGCCATCGCCGCCTTCGAGGTCGATTCCTTCACCCTCCTCGACAGCCCCTTTGACCGGTTCCTTGCCGGAGACGACTCCGCCCTCAGCGGGCAGCAACTCACCGGAGCCGGCCTCTTCTACACGAAAGCGCGCTGTGCGGAGTGCCACTCCGGGAAACTCTTCACCGACCAGCTCGCTCACAATATCGGTGTCATTCCGATCGGCCCGGGCCCGGACCCGGTCGAAATTACCGATTTCGGCATTGCCCACCGCAGCAACGCCGGGCTCGACCAGAAATACGCCTTCCGCACCCCGCCTCTGCGGAATATCGAGCTGACCGGTCCTTACATGCATAACGGCGCCTACAAAACGCTTGAAGCGGCGGTGCTCCATCACCTTGACCCCCTCCATCATCTCGATCACTACGACAGATCCCAGCTCGAACCGGAATTCCGGGGGGCGGTTCATGATGACGTCCGGACCCTCCGGGAAGTGAAACGCACCCTCTCGCCGCTCCTGAAGCCCCGGCCCGAACTCAACAACGACGAGCTCGCCGACCTGCTGGCATTCCTCGGGGCCCTCACCGCTCCCTCCGCCAGCCGCCTCGATCATGTTATTCCCGAATCCGTTCCGAGCGGGCTGGAGCTCGTCAACCCCTTTCCGGAAAAAAAGGAGTGATCCGGCGGCGGGCCGCTTTTCCGCCCCCGCGCTCCTCACCCCCGAAACGCTCGCGTCCTTTAAAAAACCGGTTACCCGCCGAAAGTCCCGACTGAAAAGCCCCGCCACCGGGCTTATGACCGAAAGCAAAAATCGGACGAATTACCATTGACAGAATCGTCACCTCTTGAAAAACTCCTTGAGGTGGCGTATCCGTAGGGCCACTGCATTGATAGCCCCCTGCACATGACCAGAACTCCACACCCCGTTGGCCGAAAAATGGCATCCACGTCCATCCTCACCGGGATAGTCCTTATCACCCTTGCCCTGTCGTCTTTCCCGGGGTCGAATGCCAAGGCCAATCCGCCCGGATTTGTCGACGTGATCATCCGGTTCAGCGGCGCACCGGGTGCAAATGAGGAAAATCTGGTGAAGAAAAACGGCGGCAAGGTCAAAGCCAAATTCCAAATCGTCCCCGCCGTCTCGGCGACGATCCCCGAACGGGCCGCCGCCGCGATCAGAAAAGCCAAGGGCGTCGTTGCCGTCGAGCCGGACGGTGTCATTGAAGGCCATGAACTTTCCAAAACCTGGGGAGTCTCCCGTATCGGCTGCGGCCCGGTCCACGCGGGAACCTTCGCCGAAAACGCCCAGCCCATCCTGGGAACAGGAGTCAAAGTCGCCGTAGTCGATTCGGGGATCGACTACACCCACCCCGACCTGATGATGAACTACGCCGGCGGCTACGACTTTGCCAACAACGATACTGATCCCTACGACGATCAGGGTCACGGAACCCATGTCGCCGGCACCATCGCCGCTTTGCGAAACGGAACCGGAGCCGTGGGTGCCAGTCCCGAAGCGAGCCTCTATGCCCTCAAGGTCCTCAAGGGGGACGGCACGGGGTCCTGGAGCTGGATCATCTCCAGTCTCGACTGGTGTGTCAAAAATGGAATCTCCGTGGCCAACTTCAGTCTCGGAAGCGGCTCACACCCCGGCAGCACGGTGGAAAACGCCTTCAAAAACGCGGCGGCGTCCGGGCTCCTCATGATTGCCTCGGCGGGAAATGCGGGAGCAGGGACCGACACAGTGGGATACCCCGCCAAGTTCCCCGGGGTCATCGCGGTGGCCTCGACGACGAGCAGCGATCAGCGCTCCAGCTTTTCCAGCACCGGACCGACCGTCGAAATCGCGGCCCCGGGTTCCAGTATTTATTCCACTCTCGCCGGCGGTGGTTATGGCTACATGAGCGGCACCTCGATGGCTTCTCCGCACGTCGCCGGCGTGGCTGCCCTTATCATTGCCGCAGGGATCTCCGACAGCAACGGGGACGGTAAAATCGCCGAAGAGGTGAGGTTGATTCTCCAGGTAAGTGCTCAGGATCTCGGGGCGGTCGGGGCTGACAACGAGTTCGGGCATGGACTGGTCAACGCGGAGCTCGCCGCCCTCCTTGCCTACAACGCCAATGCGGCCGAGCCCGGCGAAGATCCCGCAGCCGCACCCTCCTTCGACGCGCCCGGGAATCTCAGCGGGTCCGTTTCGACTAGCACCGTTTCCCTTAGCTGGGATGACAACTCGAGCGCGGAAGAAGGCTTCCAGGTCCAGTATGGTGTCAAGTCGAAGTCCAGAGTAACCTGGTATAACTGGGCGACAGTGGGGAGCGATGTAACGACTTACTCGTCCACCTTGAGCAATGGAAGCTACCTTTTCAGAGTTCGGGCCTTCAACGACAACGCCAGTGCTTTTACCCCCTGGTCGAACCAGATCGAGTTGAGCGTGGCCGTTGCCACCGTCAAGCCTGGCAGGAAAAAGTAGAGTAAGGATCACCCTGTCCCGACGTCTGAAACGAAGCGGCCCTCCGGCAAGGAGGGCCTTTTTGTTGCGCTTTTCCATTGACAAAACTTCGTCTCTCCCGAGCTTAAGCAAGGAGCTTCTCTGCGGGGTGGCTCAATCTTCCCCGGTTAATGCTGGGGGTGGAACACGGGGAGAAAGCAAAGACCGCCTTTTCCCTCCAATCCTTCTGCCGCATGGACCTCGACACCTTCCCTCATCCAAAGGCTTTCGTCCCTCCCTCTTTCCTGTTGCCGGCCCTCGCGGCGCTGGGCCTCGCCCTAGGTCCATCGGCGACAGAAGCTGCCCCGCCGGAGATGGTCAAGGTGATCGTCTGCTTCGACCGCGCTCCGGGTGCGGGTGCGGAAGACCTCATCCGGAAGAACGGTGGGCGGGTGAAGTCGAAGTTCCACTGCGTGTGCGCCGTTGCCGCCACCATTCCCGCGAGTGCCGCCGCCACCCTCAGGAAGGCAAAGGGCGTCCTCTCGGTTGAGCCGGACGGAGTCGTCCATGCCCATGGACTTTCGGCGACCTGGGGAGTCTCCCGCATCGGCTCCGGCCCGGTCCACGCGGGAACCTTCGGTGGAAACGTCCAGCCCGTCCTCGGAACCGGCGTCAAAGTCGCCGTGATCGACACGGGGATCGACTACACCCACCCCGACCTGACGATGAACTACGCCGGCGGCTACGACTTCGTCAACAACGACTCCGATCCCTACGACGATCAGGGGCACGGAACCCATGTCGCCGGCACCATCGCCGCCCTGCGCAACGGGACAGGTGCCGTCGGTGTCAGCCCCGAAGCCAGCCTCTACGGGCTCAAGGTTCTCGGCGCAGACGGAAGCGGTTCCTGGAGCGGGATCATTTCCAGCCTCGACTGGTGTATAGCGAATGGAATTTCGGTCGCAAATCTCAGCCTCGGGAGCTCTTTTTACCCCGGTAGTGCCGTCGAGAACGCCTTTAAAAATGCCGCCGCCTCCGGGCTCGTGATCATTTCTTCGGCGGGAAACGCCGGGGCCGGAACCGACACAGTGAGTTACCCCGCCAAGTTCCCCGGGGTCATTGCGGTGGCCTCGACGACGAGCAGCGATCAGCGCTCCAGCTTCTCCAGCACCGGACCGACCGTCGAAATCGCGGCCCCGGGTTCCAGTATTTATTCCACTCTCGCCGGCGGTGGTTATGGCTACATGAGCGGCACCTCGATGGCTTCTCCGCACGTCGCCGGCGTGGCTGCCCTTATCATTGCCGCGGGGATCTCCGACAGCAACGGGGACGGTAAAATCGCCGAAGAGGTGAGGTTGATTCTCCAGGTAAGTGCTCAGGATCTCGGGGCGGTCGGGGCTGATAACGAGTTCGGGCATGGACTGGTCAACGCGGAGCTCGCCGCCCTCCTTGCCTACAACGCTGACGGAGCCGCCCCCCCCTCGGGACCCGGACTCACTCCCGTATTCGATCCTCCCGGCAATCTCAGCGGGATCGCGTCCGCGAATACCGTCATTCTCAGCTGGAGGGACAATTCGAACTTCGAAGAGGGCTTTCAAATCCAATACGGGCTGCGGAGGTCAAGGTCAAGAATCGCCTGGTATGACTGGGCAACCTTAGGAAGCAATGCCACCTCCTACAGTTCATCTTTCAGTAAGAAAGGGACTTACCTTTTCAGGGTGCGGGCGTTCAAAGACAATGCCGAATCCTTCACTCCCTGGTCCAACCAGGTCGAGCTCAAGGTGACAAACCCGCCAAAAGTAACGAGGCCGAGGAGGTGAAGCGGGATAGATAACGCCCTGTCCCGAGACCCGGTTTTTCCATTGATACCCTCGCCCTCGCCGCTTTTATACAGGGCACAAAAAAGCGCCTCAACACCGCTTACGGTGTGAGGCGCTTTTAGGACTTCCCGCCTGTGCCGTCTCCCGATCCAGAGGCTCACGTTCCCGTCACTCAACAGGGAGGGGGCCGCTCATTGACTTTTGCCTTCCAGCGAAGGCCTGACAGCCGACGACTTGCTAAGCCCCCTATAACGTATCAACGGTCCGGGCCTGTATTTGATGGGTAATGGTCGAACACCGCAGGAAAAGGGTAAAATTACACGGCCGGGTCGGATACTCGGTGACTCTCACCTGAACTCTACGTTTAATCCCGATTTCAGGGAATTCAAAAGTTTTGCGTGGGCCGCTTCAACCTCGCTGGATTCCAGAGTACGCCCGGGGGATCGATAAAAAATCGAGTAAGCGAGTGACTTGCGGTCCTTTGCCAGCCTGATGCCGTTCGCATCTTCGAACAGGTCAAAGAGCTCGAAGGACTCCAGGAGCGGCTCCTCGTGAGCGCTAATGAAGGCCGCTATCGTGCCAGCAGCGAGATCCCGCGGCACGAGCATCGCGACGTCGCGCGAACTGCCCGGGAATTTGGGCAGATCGGCGTGGGCGAGTTCGGTATTACGGGCCGCCATCAGTTTTTTCACGTTCACTTCGGCGACGAGCACCGGCGCACCGAGGTCGAGCTCTCTCGCGCGCGCAGGCGGGACGATCCCGGCGAGGCCGAGCTTGCTCGCCTTTTTCCCCTCCCCGATTTCGATGCTGCACGCACAGAGGAGCCGCGGATCGTCAACGGGAACGAAATTCAAGCCCTCGGGGCAGATTTGCTCGAGCACGGCGCGCAGATCGTGAATGTCCATCGCCTTCGGTTTGCCGCCAGCCCAGCTGCGATTGATTCGCGCGCCGGTCATGAGCAGGGCGAGGTGCTCGTGCTCGATCTCGTCGCCCTTCGGTGGCGAGGTGAAAACGCGGCCCGCTTCGAAGAGTCGTAGATCGTGCCGACCGAAACGCTGGTTGCGCGAAGCCGAGGCAAGGAGGCCGGGGACGAGGCCGGGGCGCAAGTAATCCTGCTCGTCGTTGAGCGGATTTTTCAAACGCACGGGGCTCATGCCGCGATGCGTCGTCGCGAGATCATCGGCGAGCTGCGCCGCGGAGATGAGCTTGAGGTTGCGCGTTTCGTAAAAGCCGAGGCTCGCGAGCCGGTTCTGGATCGCGCGCATGAAGTCGTAGGCCTCGTCCGCCTTCGACGCCGCCGAGAAGGTCGCCCGTGTGTGCGAGGGCACATTGTCGAGTCCGTAGACCCGCGCCACTTCCTCAACGAGATCGATGGGACGCACGAGATCTAGGCGGTAGCTCGGGATCAGCCACTGATCGCCCGATTTTTCGAGCCCCAGCGAGGTGAGGATGCCGTCTATCGTCTCGTCGGTGAGCGGGGCCCCGATCACGGCGCGGCAATAGTCATTCTCCAGTGCGACCGGCTTCGGCCCCGCAGGCACGGCCCCCGCGACGAGGAGTTCGGGATCGGCTTTGCCGCCGGCGAGGTCAAGGATGAGTTTCACCGCGAAGTCCGAGACTCCCGCGACCTGGAGTGGATCGGTCCCGCGTTCGAAACGGTAGCTGGAATCGGAGTGGATCCCGAGACGACGTCCCGTCCGGCGCACTGCGGCGGGAGTGAAATAAGCGGCCTCGAGGAGCACGTCGGTCGTCATTTCGGTGACGCCGCTGTCTTCCCCGCCCATGACGCCGCCGATGGCGACGGCCCTGGTCTTGTCCGCGATGACGAGATCATCGCGGCTCAACGCATACTCTTCGCCGTTCAGCGCGAGGAATTTCTCTCCGTCTGCGGCGGCGCGCACGACGATGCCACCGTCGAGCTTCGCCATGTCAAAGGCGTGGAGCGGCTGACCCGTCTCCATGAGCACGTAGTTCGTGATGTCGACGATGTTGTTGATGGGACGCAGACCGATGGACTCGAGCTTTGTCTTGAGCCAGGCGGGCGACTCCGTCACCTTGACGCCGCGAATGAGACGGGCCGTGTAGTAGGGACAGGTCTCAGAGGAAAGGGTGATTTCTTCCGCTGCCGCCACCTTTACCGGAGTCGTCGAGACGCCGTGATGAGCGATGCCCTTGAGCGGCTTTTTGGCAAGGGCAGCGAGTTCGCGCGCCACCCCGAGATGACTGAGGCAATCCGGGCGATTCGGCGTGATCTCGAGCTCGAAAACGGCGGGGAAGACCTCGCGCAGCGGCGTCCCGGGTTTCAGCGCGGCCGACAGGATGAGGAGCCCGTCAGCGCCTTCGCCGAGGCCGATCTCTTTCGACGAACACATCATGCCGAGCGAATCGACGCCGCGCAGTTTTCCCTCGCTGATGGCGAAAGTTTTCCCGCCTCCGGCATCGAGGACACAGCCAGGCAGCGCCAGCGGGACCTTGTCCCCGACCTGGTAATTCTTCGCCCCGCAAACGATCTGACGCGGCTTGCCCGATCCGTCATCGACCTGACAAACCGACAACTTTTCCGCATCGGGATGTTTTTCCGAGGCGAGCACCTCGGCGACGACAAGATGATCGGGCAGGCTCTGGATACCCTCGACCTCAATCCCCGCAAAGGTCAGCAACTCGTCGAGCTGAGACATGGAGTATTCCGAAAAGTCGACATGGTCGCTGAGCCATTGGAGGGAGACGTTCATTTGAGGAAGGGAAGAAGGGGTTCAGGGATTGAGGCGTTCAGGAAGGATTCCGTTTTGATCGGATTAGAGCGACGAGCACTTTGTCAGTTTCGACGCAAAGAGGCTCACAGGTTTTCCGCGCTTCTTCAGGCATGAAACCGAGGCGATGGGACAATTCAAGTTGGTAGGAGAGTTCACGAAGGGATCCAAAGGCGATTTCAAGGAAGCGAACGTAATCTGCTTCAGATGCTCTTGAGCTCCCTTCTACGATATTTGAGGGAACAGAAACGGCGCTCCTACGAATCTGCGAGCGCAGCCCGTAAAGTTCATCCGAAGGAAAACTTCGCGTCGCCTGGTAAACTGCCAGGACTAATTCGTCAGCCAACTGAAAGGCCCTCAACTGTCGATGGTCACGCATTTTCCATTCTTAAAACCTCAACTCCTGAATCCCTGAATCCCTCAGCGAGCGGCTTCGCCGCTAGCGAAATTGCTGCAAAAAGCGCACGTCATTCTCGATCAGCAGACGCAGATCAGGAATGCCGTACATGATCATGGCGAGGCGGTCGATGCCCATGCCGAAGGCGAACCCGGTGATGGCGGACGGATCGTAGGCGGAGTCGCCGCGTTTGCCTCCGACTTCGGTGAAGACGGCCGGGTCAACCATGCCGCAGCCGGCAATCTCGATCCATTTCGCGGCGCGTCCGGCGGCGTGGAGCTTCAGATCGACCTCGAAGCTGGGCTCGGTGAAAGGGAAGAAATGGGGGCGGAAACGCACCTCGGTCTTCGATCCGAAGATCTCGCGGAAAAAGTACTCGAGCGTGCCCTTGAGGTCCGCGAGGGTCACGCCGCGATCGACGTAGAGCCCCTCAAGCTGGTTGAAGGCGCTGAGATGGGTCGCGTCGATCTCGTCACGGCGGAAGGCGCTACCCGGGGCGATGATGCGCACCGGCGGCACTTCTTTCTCCATCGTGCGAATCTGCACAGACGAGGTGTGGGTGCGCAGGAGCTTGCCGTTTTCGAAATAAAAGGTATCGGTCTCGTTCCGCGCAGGGTGGTCGGCGGGCGTGTTGAGCGCGTCGAAGCAATGCCACTCGGTCTCGATCTCGGGCCCTTCGGCGAGGGCAAAGCCCATGCGGCGGAGGATGCGGACGGCCTCGTCGAGGACGAGAGTGAGCGGATGGAGCCCGCCTTTGGGGAGCGGGCGGGACGGCAGAGTCGGGTCGATCGAGGCAAAGGCAGCCGCGTCCCGCCGGGCGGTGAGGGCCGCCGACTTCTCCTCTAAGGCCGAGGTGATCGCGTTGCGGACCTCGTTGAGCTTTTGTCCGACATCCTTTTTGAGATCGGCGGGGACGTCGCGCATCCCGGCTCCGGCCTCGGTGAGACGGCTCTTTTTCCCGAGGAATCCCACGCGGGCCTCTTCCAGCGCCGCTTCATCGGCGATGCCGCTGATCGCGGCGAGGGCTTCGGTCTGTATTGTGTCGAGCTCGGCTAGCATGGTGTGGTATCAACAGGGTTGGGTCAGTGACCTGACAGGGTCTAATCGGGGCGGGGCTTTTCGAGGGGGAGTTGCAGATGCCTCAGGATCGAGCCCGCTGGACTCCGGCGTGTAGAAAAGACCAAAACGGGGATTCTTCAACACCAACCTGCCTCAGGTTTGGGGCCGAAGAGACTCTTCCAGTCGGGAAAAGAGGCAAATCAGGTCCGCCTCGGCGCGGGCAGTCCAGATCGGGTCAGGACTCACGGCAGCGGAGGATTCGCGCTTTCACTTCTGACCACGGCGCGGCGGCTTGCGGATTCGCCTCGATATGCAGCGAGGCGCTCATTGAGAATGACCACCAGATCCTGATCGGGA
>DIVG01000009.1:16945-19484 GCA_002422425.1 Akkermansiaceae bacterium UBA6138
CCCCCCGGGGTGCGTCCCTCCCGGGAAAAAGAGACGTGGCCCGAAAACAAATAAGCCGGGCGCCTGCACTGCAAAGCGACCGGCCTTTTAAAGTTTCGGTTATTCAGCTCAGGCTGCCTGCTTCGCTTTTTCCTCGAGGGCTTTCGCCGAAGACTGCACGAGGGCTTTGAAGGCGTCGGCGTCCTTGATCGCGATGTCCGAGAGGACTTTGCGGTCGAGTTCGATACCGGCGGCCTTGAGGCCTTCCATAAAGCGGGAGTAGGTCATCCCGTTGAGCTTCGCAGCGGCATTGATCCGCTGGATCCAGAGTCCGCGGAAGGTGCGTTTGCGTACTTTCCGGTCACGATAGGCCCATTGCATGGCCTTGTAGACGGAGTCTTTTGCTGTACGGAACAGCTTGGAACGTCCCCCGCGAAAGCCTTTGGCCTTCATCAGGATACGCTTACGACGCTTGCGGCTTGCAGGCGAGTTGGTTGCACGTGGCATGTTGTATTATCCTCTGAGTTGGTTGTTGTTTTTATTTCAACTGGCTGACTCACCTTCTCATCAGGCGACGGTAGGCGTTTCCGCCGCGCCACCAGTCAACTCAGTCGTGAACCGGATCATCCGGTTCGAGCGGTAGAGCCCTCTTGCGAATTATTTTCCGCAGAAGGGCATATTCATCTTCACGTTCTTCTCATCTGCCGGAGAGACCAAGGCGGACTGTCCGAGACGGCGAAGACGCTTGGAGTTCTTGCGGCGGTTCAGGTGTCTTTTCCCCTGTTTCCGACGCAAAATCCTACCACTGCCGGTCACCTTAAATCTTTTGGCGACCCCTTTACGTGTTTTGGCTTTTCCAGCGACTCTTGCCATAGCGGGCCGACCCTAAGCGCGAATAAAATTTTTGCAACGGATTTTCGGGTGCCGTTTTCCATTCCGGGCCGGAATTGGCGGGGAATTCGGCGGGATCGGCGGTTTCAGAGCGGAGGATCGGATTTGAAACCCGCCGGCACGACAAACGATGACGTGAAGCGTGGAGGTTCGGCGGAATTGGTGACGGAGGGAAAAGTCCCAGCGCCGTGGAGATAGTGCCGATACTTGCAGAGGAAGCGGGAAGTTCAAGAACCAGAGTCATCGCTTTATACTAGACTGCGACCTTTCGAATCGTAAGCCCTCCATTCTCGATCGTCTGGATGCCGCTTCATTCGACGCATGGGAACAGACTCACAGGCCGGGAAGACTGAGGGCGAATCCAAGAAGTAGAAACCATGTGAGGGATCGATGGGACGCGGAAGGCCGGTGCATAGGGGAAGGTTCGAAACGATTTGCCCAATCAAAAACAGCTTTCCCACCCCCCGCGCCATCCGGCCTCATTTTTTGTTTCCCCCCGGGAGCGGTTCCCGCTACCTTCCGGCATCCAGATATGAGCGACGACTCCCCACTTTCCGAAATCGACCCCGCGCCAACCCCTGACCTGGAGGAGGAAATGGCCGGAAAGCTGGCCTCGGCCCGCGAGATCATCGGCAAAGAGCTCCGCAAGGTAATCATCGGGCAGGACGAGGTCGTCGACCAGATGCTGATCGCCCTGCTCGCCGGCGGCCACTGCCTCGTCACAGGCGCCCCGGGACTGGCAAAGACGCTGCTCGTGAGCACGCTCGCAAAGGTCTTTGATCTCTCTTTTAACCGCATTCAGTTCACTCCCGATCTGATGCCCTCGGACATCACGGGGACAGAGATCCTCGAAGAGACGACCGAGGGACGCCGCGAGCTCGTCTTTAATCGCGGCCCGATTTTTGCCAATCTCATCCTCGCCGACGAGATCAACCGCACCCCGCCCAAGACCCAGGCCGCCCTGCTCGAGGCGATGCAGGAAAAGCAGGTCACGGTGGCAGGCCAGAGTCTCATCCTCGACAAGCCGTTTTTTGTCCTCGCGACGCAGAATCCGATCGAAATGGAGGGCACCTATCCCCTGCCCGAGGCACAGCTCGACCGATTCATGTTCAACATCGTGATCGACTACCTCAGCGAAGACGAAGAAGTCGCGGTCGTCTCGCAGACCACCGGTGCCGGCCCCGAAGAGGTAAAGGCGGTCTTCTCCGGAGCCGATCTCCTGAAATGCCACGCCGTCGTGCGCCGCGTCCCCATCGCGGAGGAAGTGGTGCGCTACGCGGTGAAGCTCGCCGCCAACTCCCGTCCCGGACAGCCGCACTCGAGCGCCTACATCAACGAGTGGGTCAACTGGGGCGCCGGAACCCGCGCCGGACAGAGCCTCGTCCTCGGCGGCAAGACCCGCGCCCTCCTCGAGGGGCGTTCCCACGTCAGCTTTGACGACATCCGCGCGATGGCCTCCCCCGTCCTGCGTCACCGCATCCTCACCAACTACCGCGCCGAAGCCGAAGGAATCACGGTGGAGAACGTGATTAAGAAACTGATGGAAATCACTTCGGAGAAGTGAGTTAAGGGGTTCAGGGGTTCAGGCATTGAGGAGTTCAGGAAACAATTTGACTGCGCCTTACTACCTGAATCTCAACGCTCAAAACCTGAAAACCTGAAAACCTGA
>DIVG01000057.1 GCA_002422425.1 Akkermansiaceae bacterium UBA6138
GCGGTGAGGGCGGTGAGGGCGGTGAAGGGAAAGATATCACCGGGGAAATCGAGGTAATGATCGCGGAAGAAGAAGATGAGTCCGAGGTTCGCCGTTCCGGGCCGTTCTACTTTTGAGGCCCCGCGTGAAGAACCTTTATTGCTTGGCGGGGCGGACATCCTGTGTTACACACTTATTTCCCTTTTTCGGGGTAATTCATCGTCTCTCTTATGGATTTGATTACAAAAGGCGGGCCCCTCATGTGGCTCCTGTTGGGCTGCTCCGTCATCGCCATTGCGATCTTTCTTGAGCGTCTTTTTTACTTTCACAGGGCTCGCATTGACGTCGGTGATCTCCTTTTCGGCTTGCGTAACCTGATTAAGAACAAGGCCTACGCTGAAGCACTGTCCGAGTGTGCCGCGACGCCGGGTCCTGCCGCGCGTGTCATTCATTCTGCCATTCGACGTTACTCGTCGCCGCGCAGCGAGCTGCGCGAGATTGTTCAGGAAAGCGGCCAGCTTGAAGTTCCCAAGCTTGAGAAGCACCTTGCCGTTCTTCTCACGGTCGCCTACATCGCCCCGCTCATCGGACTCCTCGGTTCCGTCCTCGGTCTTGTCGACACGTTTGTCCAGATCAACGCGGTCGGGGGATTTGCCACCGTGGCCGAAATTTCCCAGGGTGTCTACGAGGCCCTTATCACCTCGGCGGCGGGCCTGATGGTCGCGATTCCCGCCTATGTTTTTTACTCTCATCTGAGAGCCTATGCCAAAAGTCTCATGCACGACATGGAGAGCGCCGGTATCGAGATCGTGAACACGATCTGTGATCTGCGAATGCAGACGGCGGATATTATCTCGATCCGCTCCGATCGTCCAGCCGCCCCGGACGGGATGGAAGAGGGGCGCCAGTAAAATTTAACGAGGAGGAAAAGAGACCGTGAAGCTGGAATCCACCTTGAGTGACCGCGCCGGGGTGCTATACACCGCGCCGCTCATGGATGTTATCCTCCTGCTTATCATTTTCTTTCTTTTCGGGTCGAATCTCGTCCTGAAGTCCGGCGTTGAAGTCGCTCTGCCGACTTCCAGTTCCTCGCTGCCGTCGGCCGAGGATGCGCACATCATTACTCTCATTCCGACTGATACGGCGGAGTTTTATTTCAACGATGAGCGGGTCAATCTTTCCGGGGTTGCTGCTCGTTTGGAGGAGGCAATCAAGCGATCGGATCAGGTTGTCATTCTCGGCGACGAAGCGGTTGACTACGGCGTTATCATGGAAATCGCGAAGCTTTTTCTCAACGGGGGATTTCAAGTATCCTTTGCCACAAAGATTGAAAAACCCTGAGTCATGGCAACCGCAGCGGCATCGCAGGAACCGGATGAGAGGGGAAAAGTCTTCCACTGGGCGCGGGAGAAAGGCACCTGGCTGCACGTGAGCGCCTTTCTTCTCTTTTCCATCCTTGTTCACGGTTCCGGGTTTTATTTGTTCAAGGTCGTCTATCCTTCTCCTGTTCGCGTCGAGCCGCGGCCGCATACGATCACGATTCTGGACCCCTCGGATACGGCGGTCAGATCCGTTCTCCAACGCCTCTCCGACCGCACCATCTTCCTGATGCCGCCCTCGTCGCAGAGTGAGGTAAGGGTGCGTCTCGAAGAGCACCGGGTCCGCTTCACCCCCGCCTTCCAGCGCACCGAGCTGGAACTGAGGTCGCCTCCGCTGCCCGCCGCGATCCCGGGTGTGATCGAGCCGCTCGAGACTGATTCATCCGCGTCGGGCGCGGAAGCACCTTTCGGGGAAATCCCTGTGAAGCTCGCCCCCTCCCTCGTCGATCGCCCCGTCGCTCCCTGGTCCATTATGGGTGATTATCTTGGCACGGCGGTGTCACTTCCGCTCCTGCGGATCGATCTCGAGATCGCGCCCGACGGTCGCGTCCGTGTCACCGGGGTGGCGGCCGAACTGGAGGATTCGGAAAAAGCGGAACTCGCCACCGTGATCGAGTCGACCCTGCGATTTGTTCCCGCCGCTATTGTTGAGAATGGCTGGATCGAGATCGGTGGCGAGGGTTGATCTTTGGCACACAAGGGTGCATCGTAAGCCCCGAGATTTTCTCCGCCATGTTTCACGTCACTCTTGATGGAATGATCGCCGTCTACCTCGTCGGCATTCTCTGTGCGCTCTTCTTCGCGTGGGCGGCGGCGGAGATTTTCCGCAAGGGACGGGAGAATCAGCGCCGTAAATTCTTTGTGATCTGCGGCATCTGCGATCATGTCTTTGAGGATCTCACTGATCACGATCTGGCCGAGTGCCCCCGCTGCGGTGCGATGAATGAGCGGGAACGCGTCATCGAGATCTGAGGCAAGAGCGGGGGCGGAGGTCCGCCTTTCGGCGTCGTCCGCTCCGGGGCCTTGCCGGGCCGGGTCGGGAGTGCGCTCTTGAAACTTTCCTCTGACGCGTTCACCTTGCCCCTATGCCATCCCAATACATCATGATCGGCGGTTTTCTCGGCGCGGGAAAAACGACCCTGATCCAGCGTTTCGCGCGCTACCTCGACGAACGCGGCACGCGGGTCGGTCTGATCACGAATGACCAGGGTGCCGGTCTCGTCGATTCGGCGATCGGCCGATCGAATCATTTCCCGGTCGAGGAAATTTCGGGCGGCTGTTTCTGCTGCCGTTTTAATTCGCTCATTGACGCGGCGACTTCCCTGACGGCGGCGAACCGTCCCGATGTCTTTCTTGCCGAACCGGTCGGGAGCTGCACTGATCTCGTCGCGACGGTCTCGCTCCCGCTCCAGAAAATCTACGGGGCCGATTACCGTGTCGCTCCCCTCAGCGTCCTCGTCGATCCGATCCGGGCAGGGCAGATTCTCGGCCTCGCGGAGGGACGCAAGTTCTCCGAAAACGTCCTCTACATTTACCGCAAGCAGCTCGAAGAGGCCGAGTTTATTGTCGTGAACAAGCTCGATCTCCTCGACGAGGGGAAAAGGGTCGAGCTCGTGGCCGCGCTCGGACGGGAGTTTCCCGAGGCGACGGTTTTTGAAGTCTCGGCCCGGGAGGGAATCGGATGCGAGGCCTGGTTTGAGGCGGTTCTCGCGGCGGAGATGAACACGGGACGATTCCTTGAGATTGACTATGATCGCTACGGCGAGGGCGAGGCGCTCCTCGGCTGGCTCAATGCAACGGTCGAGATCAAGTGCGAGGGCTGTGGAGTCGACGAGTTCGACGGCAACGAATTATTGAGATCACTCGCGACGACGCTGCGCTCGCGCCTGGAGATGGCCGGTGCCGAGGTCGCTCATCTCAAGATGACGCTGACCCCGCTCGGGGATCCTTACGAGATCGCGGCGATTAATCTCGTGCGCGGCGACTCGCTCCCCGAACTTTCGCACCACCTCTACGAGCCGATCGAGGATGGCGAGCTTCTCCTCAACATCCGCGCCGAGGTTGATCCCGCGACGCTTGAAGAGGCCGCTCTCGGCGCTCTCGAGGAGACCATCGCGATCGATCGCGGGATCATGTTCCGCGTCGCCCATCTCGAGCATTTCCGGCCGGGCATGCCAACGCCCACGCACCGACTCACTGCGGAAACGTTCTGATCAAAAGACTACGGTGAAATACGCGGTCAGCCTTATCGTCTCGGTTATCCTCTCCGCGAGCTTTTGCTTTGTGATCTGGGTCGTGGCGACGCACGAGTATCGGTGGGAGGCGATCACGCCGTATCAGGGAAACCTCCTCTCGGGCTGGTGGATGACTCTGCTAATTTCAGCTGCTTCGCTCGTTGGAAGTGTCGCTGTCGGGATACTGCTAACCGCCGGCCAGCTCTCGGGTCATGCCGTTCCCTCGTTTCTCTGTCGGGTCTTTGTCGAGGTGATCCGGGGGACGCCGCTGCTGACGCAGATCCTCATCGGGTATTACCTGATTGCGAACTCGATCGGGTGGGATAGCCGCTTCGGGGTGGGCCTGGTAATCCTCTCGTGTTTTTCAGGCGCCTACCTTTCCGAGATTTTCCGTGGCGGGGTCGAGTCGATCCCCAAGTCGCAGTGGCTTTCGGCGAGGGCGATCGGGTTCACCGGGCTGCAGACTTATCGCCACATCGTCATCCCGCAGGCGATCCGGCGTGTTCTCCCGGCCTCGGCGGGCCAGTTTGCCAATCTCATCAAAGACTCGTCGCTGCTCTTCGTTATCAGCGTGCATGAGTTCACGATGCAGGCGCGCGAGGCGAACGCGAATACTTACGCGACGTTCGAAGCTTATCTGCCGCTTGTTCTCGGCTATTTTCTTCTCACTTTCCCGATTTCCCTCCTGAGCCGTCATCTCGAGAACCGCTTCCGCTATGAGCATTGAGATCAACGGGCTGACAAAACACTACGGGGCGACGCGGGCGGTCGACGGGATTTCCCTGGTGCTCCCCGACGAGGTCCGGGTGCTCGTCCTCATCGGTCCGTCAGGCGGGGGAAAATCGACGCTGCTGCGTCTTCTCGGCGGGCTCGAGATCCCGACGGCCGGTCGCATCCGAATGAACGGGACGGATCTCCCCGTGACGGAGGAAGATCTGCGCGAGTTCCGGCGGCGGAACGGTTTCCTCTTCCAATCCTTCAATCTTTTCCCGCATCTCAGCGCCCTCGAAAACATCGTCCTCCCGCTCGTGAAGGTGCACGGATGGACGCGCGACGAGGCGATCGCGCGGGCCGGTGAGGTGGTGGCCCGTTTTGGCATGGCCGATCATGTCAAAAAGATGCCGTCCGAGCTCTCGGGCGGGCAGCAGCAGCGCATCGCTCTCGCGCGGGCGATGGCGCACGGCCCTGATCTTCTCCTTCTCGACGAGCCGACTTCGGCGCTCGACCCGGAGATGAAGGCCGAGGTCCTTGACATCGTCGCCGAGCTCTGCGAGGCGGGGCAGCGCATTATCCTCTCGACTCACGAGATGGGTTTCGCCCGCGGCTGTGCCGACGAGGTGATTTTTCTCGCAAACGGACAACTCGTCGAATCGGGCAGGGGAGCGGCGCTCTTTGATTCGCCGCAGACGGAAGTGGTGCGCACTTTTCTCGGCCGTGTCATGAAATGGTAGGACGCGGCCGGCATTTTCTGTTCGTATTAACTTCGCATGACTGACGACCTCATCATTCGCTACCTCCACTTTGTCTCGATCTTCATCCTCGTCGCGGCGGTGCTGGGACAGCATCTCATCCTGCGCGGCACGATCACCCGCGCGCTCGTAGGCAAGGCGCAAAGGCTCGACATTGCCTACGCCATCTCTGTCGTCGTGGTCCTCGGCACCGGGCTGCTGCAATGGCTCGTCGTTGGGAAACCGGCGGACTTTTATTCCTCGAATCCCGTCTTTCACACCAAGCTGACCCTCTTCCTCGTGATTGGTCTGGTCTCGGTCTATCCGAGTGTCTACCTCGGGAAAAATCGTAAGGGTGAGCCTGAAGAACTCGTCACGATTCCGCGGGGTATCGTGTGGAGCGTGCGGGTCGAGTTGCTCATCATCTTCCTGATGCCGCTTCTCGCCACGCTGATGGCGCGCGGTATCGGAATCCCGCTCCTCAAGGAATGATGAAACCGCTCCGCACACGCCCGGGTTTTGTTCCCCTCGTTCCCTACGAAGAAGCCACGGCGCATCTCCCGCCTCATCATTTTCTCACGATCGCGGGACAGCGTGTCCATGTCAGGATCGCGGGTGAAGGTCCGGCGCTCGTGCTGCTTCACGGATTCATGGCGTCGTTTTATTCCTTCCGGCGGATTGTGCCGGGGCTCTCGAAGCATTTTCGCGTGATCTCAATCGATCTGAACGGATTTGGCCTGACGGAGCGCCCCATCTCGCCGGAGGCTTATCAGATCGGCAATCAGGCCGACCTTCTCGCGCGGATCCTCGCGGAGATCGGCGTCGGGCCGGCGACGGTGCTCGGGCATTCCTACGGCGCGGCGGTGGCCTCGGTCACGGCGCTGCGGCATCCCGACGCGGTGCGGGGACTTATCCTCGTCAGTCCCGCTTCGCGTTTCGACCAACTGCCCTGGTATCTGAAAATCCGGCCAGGGAAAGAGGTTCTCTATTTTCTCTGTCGGCGCCTCCTTTCTCATCCGGAACGCTACCGCCGCCTCTCGGAACGAGCCTTTCACGTCGAAGGCTCGCACACGGAGGAAGACTCCGAGACCTATCGCGGGCATCTCCTCGTCGACGGGCTGCGTTCGACCTTTTTCGGGTTCATGGAGGTGCTCGGCGGGAAAGGCTTTGCGCGTATCCCGTTCGAAGAGATCGGGCAGGCCGCTCTCGTCATCGCGGGGGACAGGGACCGGATCATCCCGCTCGAACAGTGTCGTGAGGTTGCGAAGCAACTGCCGGAGGGCAGTCTCAAGGTCGTCAAGGAATGCGGTCACTCAGCGCCCGAAGAGCGCCCCGACGAGGTCATTGCCGCCGTCCTGCGTTTTGTCACTCAATACCCGGTCCGGCCGGCATAGGTCCGGATGACGTCGATGAGGTGCTGCCCGGCCGCAGTGGGACGAATCGCAGAATCAAAGAGGACGTCGTTCATGCTGCGACGATAGTAAACCTCGTTGTTTTTTTGCGCGGGAAGAATACCCCCTCCCTTGAAGGCCGCGCCGGCAAAGAGACCCTCGGCGCTGGAGTAGACGAGAATGGGTGCCTGCATCGTGGTCGTGTCAATCTTGCCCCCCGTATCGTTGGGACCGGCCGTTGCGGCGACATCGACGCCGACATCGAGAGATCCGCCGAGAAGCGGTTTCAGGGCGGTTTCGTTCATGAGCAGGTAAATGATGACCGACTCCTGTGCGCCGATCTGCAGGCCGTAGCTGCCCTCGGCCGAGGCGATGAAGGCGGGTGCGCTCCAGGCTCCGGTGGTTTTGTTGCGCACCAACGCGACGCCGTTGCCGGCCTCACCGCCGATACCGAGTCCGGCTTTGACTTTGTGCAGGATGATGATGCCGTGAGCCTTCGCAATCACCTCAGCGGGGATGCGCTTTTTCGGATCCGCCTGCATCCCGACAAATCGCTCGGATGCCCGACGGATGCGAATATCGAGCTTCTCAGCCGATTTTTCGAAGGGACCGGCAAGAGCGTCATCGACTCCGGCGCTGAGAGAGAGGGAGACGGCGAGGAGCAGAGCGGAGAAGGGGTGGCATTTCATGATCGGTGGAGTAGAACCTCCCCTTCTGAAACGAAATACCTTTAAACATTATTAGTTAAACAACTAAAAGTGAATCGAGAACACCCGGAACGAGCGGGACGAGAATTACCTTACGGCGCGTTTGTAAGTGCCGTCCATCGCGACGCGCAGGCCGATCTCCTTGCGGCCTTCGGTCTGGGCGTCGAATTCCTGACTCCAGAGCACTTCCCAGTAGGCGGAACCGCTGAAGGGCGACTCTTTCTTGTAATTGACCTCGACAATATAGACCTTTGCATCGAGCCCCCGGGAGGCGAGATCCTCCTGGGCAATCGTGGCGGCCTGGGCCGCATTCAGAGCCGGAGCATTGGCCGGGGAGAGGGTCGTGAGGGAGAACAGGAGTAATACAGCGAGAAAGAGCGTTTTCATAACAGGCAAAAAGTCGGGATTCCCCGAATCGTAACGCCGCCCGCGGCCGGTCGTCAACTGGCATGAGAAAGCAGCGCCCGGGAAATCGCCGCACTTGCTTCGAGACGTTCACTGGCTAAAGCTACCAACGCATGAGCAATCCCCTCGAACATTTCACGACGTCGGATGGCGGTCTTTTCCCCTCGGTTGGTCTCGGTACCTGGAAAATTCCCGATGCCGTTCTGCCCGACCTCATCCCTGCGGCGGTCGATCTCGGTTATCGGCATTTTGACTGTGCCTGTGACTACGGCAATGAAAGGGCGGTCGGCGAGGGTCTGAAGCGATCGCTCGCGGGGGGCGCGTGCACGCGCGACGATCTCTGGATCACCTCGAAACTCTGGAATACCTACCATCACCCCGATCACGTGCGCGCTGCCTGCGAGCGCAACCTTGGCGATCTCGGGCTCGACGAACTGGATCTTTACCTCATCCACTTTCCCGTGACACTTGCCTTTGTGCCCTTCGAAGAGCGTTATCCCCCGGGCTGGTTTTTTGATCCCGAGGCGGAGAGCCCGGCCATGAAACCGGTCCGCGTCCCCCTCGCCGACACCTGGGGAGCGATGGAGGGACTCGTTGAGGCCGGCCTCGTGAAGCGCATCGGCGTGTGCAACTTCGGCACCGCGCTCATCCGCGATCTCCAGTCCTACGCACGGATCCAGCCCTCGGTCCTGCAGGTGGAGATGCATCCCTACCTGACCCAGCAGAAGCTTTTGCGCTTTTGTCAGGAGGAAAAAATCACCGTGACCGCCTTCTCGCCTTTCGGCGCGAGTTCCTACGTGCCGCTCAACATGGCCGGGGCGAATGAGTCTGTCCTCGACGATTCCGAGGTTATCGCGATCGCCCGGGATCTCGGGAAAACGCCGGGACAGGTCGTGCTGCGCTGGGCGATCCAGCGGGGCACTGCGACGATTCCCAAAACGCAGACGGTCGCCCATCTCCGCGACAACATTCAACTCTTCGACTTTGATCTAAGTGACGAAGAAATGACGCGCCTCGACCGTCTCGACCGCAACCGCCGCTTCAATGATCCTGCCGAATTCGGCGAGGCTGCCTTCAATACTTTTTACCCTATCTTTGATTAAGTGATGCGGAGCAGCTGCCGGAGCGGAGCAATGCCGGTCCGGGCAGGATCAGTCACCTGACCCTGGTGCCAGTGTCGCGGGGAGGATGGAGCACCTGAAGGGTTTGCGATCAAAGGCCGGTGAGGCGCCTGCGAATTTCAACTCATGGCCGCTTTACCCTGTTGCCCAGGGTACCCATCCCGCCCGTAGCATGGCGAGCAGCCCGGTCACGATGACGGCGGCGAAGAGGGTCGAGTAGAGCACCGCGGCTGCCGCGAAACGATGATCCGCTTTGAACTCGTGCGCAAGCAGCGCGGTGTTCACGGCGGTGGGGGCGGCCGCGCCGACGATGAGGATGGCCGCGATCTCTCCCTGGAATCCGAAGAGCCAGGTCAAGCCCGTGGCGACGAGCGGGCCTCCGATGAGACGGATGAAGAGAGTGATTCCGAGGGTGCCCCGCGGCGCGGGTGGACGTGTTTTGGCGAGCTGCACCCCAAGGGTAAGCAGGGCGAAAGCGACGAGACCATCAGCGAGGTAACTCAGGGGAGTCCACACGAAGATGACATTCTCAAGAGGATTGTCGAGCGCCCGCAGGATCAGGGCGATGAGGATAGCGTAGGGCGAGGGCTGCTTCAGGATGGGGAGAAACCAGCCTTTGCGCTCGGAACTGCCGGCGTTGGCGAGGAAGATGCCGAGGGAAAAGCCGGTGAGGTTCATCGTCGCGAGGACGAAGACCTGCACGACCGGGCCAAGTTCGGAAAAGGCGAGGGTCATCAGCGGGATGCCCCAGTTCCCGCAGTTGTAGATCATCGTGCTCAGCTTCATCGCGTAGCGTTCGTCCGGCGGGATCCGACGGACGGCGCAGACGACCCAGCTGATCGCGCCTATCGAGAGGATCACCGAGACCGTGAAGGCGACGACTTTGAGGCCGATGACTCCGGCGAGGTTCGAGGTCGAGAGCCGCACGAGGATGAAGGCGGGGACAAAGAGATAGAGGTTCAGCTTAACCAGCGTCTTCAGGTCGAAGTCGAAGAGACGGTCGAGGCCCCAACCCAGTCCGATGAGGATGAGAATGGGTAGGCAGACGTCGACGAAGATCTGAAAGAGCATGTCATGCGATCATTCACGCCGAAAGGCGGCGCGGCAACAGCGAAGGGAGCTCTTTTTCCCACCTTGGTTCAGGGAGTCTTGAGGATGTAGGCGATTAGGTCCGCCATTTCATCGACCGTCAGGGTCGCCTCGAGTCCCTCGGGCATGAGCGACTGCCCGAGCCCCTTCATTGAGGCGACTTCGCTGCGGGGAAAAGTGCGGTCGATTCCGCCGGGCTGGCGCAGGGTCACCTCGGTCGCATTCTCCGAAAGGATGAAGCCGGTCGCGGGCGGTCCCGAGGTGAACTCGAAGGTGTAGGCCTGATACTGCGGGGCGACCTCGCGATTCGGATCGAGGATGTTTCCGAGGAGCGTCTCGGCTCCGGCTGCGGAGAAGCTCGCGAGGGCGGGCCCGAGATTGATTCCGAGACCCTCGTAGGACACATGGCAGGCGAGGCACGCTTTCGAAAAAGCGGCCTTGCCCTTTTCCGCATCGCCCTTTTTCGCGAGAGCGGGCTGATAGGCAGCGATGACGTCGACCCGCGAGACCACCGGAGGCAGGACTTCGGCGGCGAGAGTCTGAACGGAGGTGTCGGCGTGACGGCGCAGGTTTTCGACGAGGCTGGCGGGGGTGTCGGCGAGCTTGATCTTATCGTCGCGGACGGCGGTGAGAAAGGCTGCGGAGCTTTTTGCATTTGCTAGGATGCGGCTGCCGAGTTCATCGCGGGCCGATGACTCGAGCGAGGCGAATCGTCCGATGAGAAAATCGAGATCCGAGATGGCGATGACGAGCGATGCCGCGAGGGCGGGATCGGGATTCCCCTCGAGCAGGACAGTGCGGAAGGTCTCCTGCGCCGTGCCCGGGGCGAGGAGGGAGAGCAATCGAACCGAATCAACCCGCGCCGCCGGTGGAGAAGAGGGGTTTGTCAGGATCGTCGAGGCCTTTTCCGTCAGCGCAGCCCAGCGCGGGTCCTTTGTGAAGCCACCCCAGTCGCCGCGCGCCCGGGTCAAGCCCTCGCGCAGGTTCGTGAGGAGAGATACGGTCGCGGCATCGGGGCTGCCTGCGGCGAGGTCGGCGGCGATGGTGGCGAGCAGTTCGGTCTCGCCGCTGCGGCCTATCATGCCGGCAAGTTCGGCGCGGAACGCGGCGGGGGCGGATGTGGCGGCAGTCCACGCGGCGGTGAGGTCGGCGGCGGTGCGAAGAGAGTTAAGGATCGCGGCTTCCATCCAGGGATCTCCGGTGCCGGACTTGATCTCATCGAGCAGCGGAGTCTCCGAGGCGAGGACGGCAGGGAAGGGGTCATGAGACGCGATCGGCGGTACCGGCTTGCCACGCTCGTAGAGAAGACGACGGGCGGTCGTGCGATGCCAGTCGTTATCGTGTTTTGTTAGGACTACGAGTTCGTCATCGGAGAGTGCCCCGAGATCGGGGATGGCGGGTGATTTGAAGCCTTCGGGAGCGATGCGATAAATGCGGCCGCGATCATTGCCGCTATTCAGGTCGAGGTGCTTTTTGATCGGCTCGGGGAGTGACCAGGGGTGCTCGATGACCTCGCGATACATGTCCGTGACGTAGAGGCAACCGTCGGGGCCGCTCGTGATGCTGGTGGGGCGGAACCAGTAGTCGCGGCTGCGGATGAACTCGGTTTTTTCTTCCGGATCCGGACGTGTCCCGACCGGCTGGACCGACCCTGGAGAGGTTTTCACGATCTTGCGGTGAATGAGATTGCTGCCGACATCCCCGATGAAGGCATTGTCACGGAACTCGGGAGGGAAGGCGTCGCCCCAGTAGAAGTGAACGCCCGAGGCGGCGACAAGAAAGCCCGAGACGCGTCCGCCGCCTTCGACGATGCCTTTGACGACCCCGGCGACGCGCCAGCGGGTCCGCACGATACGCCAGGGTTCGTCGGGGCTGATGCGATAGACGGTCGGGGCCGGACCGTCGGCGGGGATGTCGACGAGCGGGGCCGGCAGGCTGAACCAGGGATTGGTCTTCGCCTGTTGGCGCTCGTAGGCGACCCATATGAGATGACGCGAGTTCGCGCAGACAAAACGGCGTCCATGGGAGTCAAAGCTCATCCCGTATTGGGCGGTGCCGTTTTCCTGACGCAGGTCGAGTTTTTCAGGATCGAAGGAAAAATCCGCTCCACGCAGAGTGACGGCTTCGAAGGAGGCATCGTCGGGACGGGTCACGGTGCCGCCGTTCGCCGCGGTCGCGCCCCAGATGCGGTTATCGGGCCCCCAGCGCAGGCTGTTGAAGAGGGCCTGCATGTTCAGCCGGATGTCGTTCCCGCCGCCGAAGCCGGTGAAGACGGTGCGCTCTTCATCGCAGATGCCGTCGCCGTCGGTGTCTTTGAAATAGTAGAGATCGGGTGTGGCGCCGACGAAGACACCTCCGTCATAGCAGAGGATTGCGCTGGGCCATTTCAGCTTGTTTTTAAATACGACGCTCGTGTCAAAAACCCCGTCACCGTCCTCGTCGGTGAGTAGCCGCACCTGGCAGACGGCGTCCTCGCGACGTTCGGAGTAACCAATCATTTCCACGACGTAGGCGCGGCCTTTTTCATCGAAGGCCATCGCGATGGGGTCGGCCACGTCGGGTTCGTGGGCGGCGAGTGAGAGCGTGACCCCGGGCGCGACCTCGAAGGTGGCGAGCGCATCGGCGGGTTCGGTCGCGGCGGCGCGGGGGAATTCATCGGCGGAGATCTCGGGGCCTTCCTGGGCGGAGGCGAGGGTGCCGAAAAGGAGGCAGGCGCTGGAGAGGAGAAGACGTTTCATCACGATGGGTTCCTTGTTGGGTCGAATTTGGCGGGCGGCCTGTGGGAAGACAACGTCAAAAAAGGCGGGATCAGGTAGGGGGCGCGGCAGAAAAATGAGGATGCACGAGGCGGCGACGGCGCGAGGTTTGGGAACGATCATGGCCCGAAAAAAATCCCCCTTTAAACTCCTCACTGCCGCTTGTCTGATTGCGCCGCTTTTCCTGATGAACACCGAGCTTCGCGCCGAAGTGACCTTGCCCGATCCTCTCGTGATCGCCCACCGCGGTGCCTCGGCGATCGCACCCGAGAACACCGCTGCGGCCATTCGGGAAGCGATCCGGCTCGGAGCGAAGGTGATCGAGTTCGACGTGCGGGTCACGAGCGACGGCGAACTCGTCCTCTTCCACGACAAAGAACTCGACCGGGTCGTCGGCCGACCCGGCACGATTGAGGCGAGCGCCTGGGAGGCGGTGCAGACCTTCGATGTCGGGACCTGGTTCACCGGAGGGAAATTCGCCGGGGAAAAAGTGCTGCGTTTTGACGACGCCATCCGGCTCTGCCTGGAGGGCGGAGCCACGCCGCTGATCGAGCACAAGACCGGATCGGCGAAATCCTACGCGGCGGTGATCGAGAAGCTCGGGGTCGGGGACAGGGTCATCGTGCAGAGCTTTGACTGGGACTTTTTGACTGAGTTTAAAGAGGTCATGCCCGGTGTTCTCATCGGCGCGCTCGGGAGCAAGGAGCTCACCTCGAATCATCTTAGCGATTTGAAAACGCTCTCGCCCGACTGGGTCGGCTGGAATTTCAATGATCTCAAAGATTCCGACATCCCCAGGCTCCGTGTCCTCGGCGCGACCGTCGTGCTCTGGACCGTTAATAATCCTGACATTGCCATATCGCGCGTCTCCGCCGGAGTCGACGGAATTATCACCGACGTGCCGGATGTGATCACCGGGGCCTTGAAAAGGTGACGCTTAGAATTTGCTTTCCCTTCCGGAGACCTCTCCGCTAGCGTCCCCTTTACCATGATCTCCATCGACTTATCCGGAAAAGTAGTTCTCATCACCGGTGCCTCGCAGGGCATCGGCGCGCAGATCGCGCGGACCTTTCACGAAGCGGGGGCGACCGTCGTGCTGAACCATCCCGGTATGGGGACGACGGGCGACGATGCCGACGCGATCGCCGCCGGGCTGAACGCGATTCGTCCCGAAAGCGCCCATGTTATTCTTGCCGACGTCGCCGATCCGCTTCAGGTCGGGTCGATGATGGGGGCGATCGCGGCGCGGATCGGAGGCCTCGATTTTCTTGTCAACAACGCTGCGATCATCCGCGACCGGACCGTTTCGAAATTGAGTCTTGAAGAATGGGATGCCGTCATGGACGTGAATCTTTCGGGCGTCTTTTACTGCTGCAAGTATGCCCTCGAGATCATGCGCGAGGGCGGGGCCATCGTCAGCTTCGGCAGCATCGCCGCGATGCAGGGATTCTTCGGGCAGGCCAACTACGCGGCGGCCAAGGCGGGCGTGCAGGCGATGATGCGCGTCCTCAGCAAGGAGGCGGCGAGGCGCGCCATCCGCGTCAATGCCGTCGCGCCGGGCGTGATCGAGACAAGCATGGCCGCAACCATCCCCGAGCCGGTCCGCGCAGAAATGATGAAAAACATCCCGCTCGCCCGCTTCGGAACGACCGACGAAGTCGCCAACGTCGTCCTCTTTCTCTGTTCCCCGCTTTCCTCCTACATCACCGGCCAGACGCTCGAGATCAACGGCGGCTGGCGCGGCTGACGCCGTGGCGGGTAAAAGGTAAAAGTGAAAGGTAAAAGGTAGAAAGTCGGAACACGTAGCACTCAGGTCAGCGAAAATCAGCGTCGTTCAGCGGTCCCAATTTCTCTCATGCGTGCCAAGGCTCTCATTACCACCGCCGACGAAGCGATCGCCGCGATCCCCAGTGGCGCGACGGTTGCGGTCGGCGGCTTCGTTGGGGCGGGTCATCCCGAGATGCTGACGGCCGCGCTCGAGCGGCGCTTCATCAAAGAGGGGTTACCGCAGGACCTGACCCTCTTCTATTGCGCGGGACAGGGTGACCGGGGTGATCGTGGGCTCAATCATCTCGCCCATCGCGGTCTGCTGCGGCGGGTCGTCGGCGGACACTGGAACCTGGCTCCTAAGCTCGGGGCTCTTGCTCTCGCCAATGAGATCGAGGCCTACAATTTCCCACAGGGTGTCCTCTGTGTCCTATTACGTGAGATCGCGGCAAAACGTCCCGGCGTGTTCACGCAGGTCGGCTTGAATACCTTCATCGATCCCATAAACGGAGGCGGACGCCTTAACGCGCGCACCACCGAGAGTCTCATCGAGCGGGTCAAGGTCGACGGGCAGATTTGGCTTCGCTACAAGTCCATGCCGCTGAACGTCGGGCTCATTCGCGCGACCAGCGCGGACCGTCGGGGTAATCTCACGATGGAACGCGAGGGGCTCATCGGCGAAGTGCTTCCCATCGCCCAGGCGGCGAAGAATCACGGCGGCATCGTCGTCGCCCAGGTCGAAAAAATCGTTGATCGCATCGACGATCCCAAGGCAGTGCGGGTGCCCGGGATGCTCGTCGATTACCTCGTCGTCTCCGGCGGAAAAGATCACGACCAGACCTTCGGCGAAGTCTTTAATCCGTCTTATATCAGCACCGGTGATGATACGGAATCTGTACCTCTGTTAGGGTTTTCCGAGCGTCAGATCATCGGGGCGCGTGCCTTGCGTGAGGTCCGCAGCGGTGACATCGTCAATCTTGGGATCGGGCTGCCCGAGACGGTCGCGGCGGTGGCGGCGCAGACGGGTCGCCTCGATGATTTCACCCTCACCGTCGAGAGCGGTCCCATCGGCGGCATCCCTGCTTCGGGGCTGAGTTTCGGATGCAGCCATTTTCCCGAAGCTATCGTCGATCAGCCTTCGCAGTTCGACTTTTACGACGGTGGTGGCCTTGATCTGGCGGTCCTGGGAGCGGTTGAGGTCGATGCCGAGGGCAGTGTCAACGTGACCAGCTTCGCGGGCCGCTTCGCCGGCGTCGGTGGATTCATGAACATCGCCCACAGCGCGCGACGGCTTGTTTTTTGTTGCAGCTTCCGCGCCGGCGAGATCGAGGTCGCGCGGGAGGGCGGTTCTCTGCGCATCGTGAAAGAGGGAAAACATCCCAAGTTCGTGCGGCAGTTGCAACAGGTCTGCTTCCACGGACCCTCGGCGATCGCGCGCGGACAGCAGGTGCTCTATGTGACCGAGCGCGCCGTTTTCGAACTGACATCCGAAGGTCTGCGGCTCATCGAACTCGCTCCGGGGATTGACTTGTGTGGCGATGTCCTTGATCGGATGGATTTTGTTCCGCAATATGCCAGTCCGGTGCGGGAGATGCCGTTCTTATTTGATTAGATGAAAAGTGGGACACGTAGCATGGGCTTCCAGCCCATTTCCTTTCGAGGGACTTTCTTGAGCGGGCGGACCTGCCATCGCTCCATAACGTCCGCCCTAAGTGCATGGGCAGGATGCCCATGCTACCTTTTACCTTTGTGATGAAACCCGTTCACCTTGTCGCCGCAAAACGTTCCCCGATCGGCCGCTTCGGCGGGGGATTAAAATCGCTCTCCGCCGCTGACCTCGCTCTCGCGGTCGGGGAGGCGGTTGTTCCCGAATCTCTGCGGGCGGAGATCGGACAGGTCATCCTCGGTCAGGTCCTCCAGGCGGGGTGCGGCATGAACGTGGCGCGTCAGCTCGGCTGGAAGCTCGGCCTGCCCGAAGCCACGCCTGCTTATACCATCAACATGGCCTGCGGTTCCTCGCTCAAGGCGGTCGCTCTCGGAGCGGACGCGATTCGTCTCGGGGAAAACGAGCTCGTCCTCGCCGGCGGTGTCGAATTGATGAGCCGCGCGCCGCATTATGCGATGGATTCGCGCTGGGGGAAAAAGCTCGGCAACATCACCCTGCAGGATTCCCTTTTTCTCGACGGTCTTAGTGACGCCATGCTCGACATCGGCATGGGCGAAACGGCGGAGCGTATCGCCGATCATCTCGGGATCACCCGCGCGGAGCAGGATGCCTTTGCCGCCCGCAGCCAGCAGCTCGCTGCGGGACATCGGGAGATCTTTGCGCGCGAGATTGTCCCGGTGACGGGAGCGGACAGTACCATCGCCGAAGACGAACATCCGCGCGCCGATAGCACCGAAGAAACCCTGGCAAAACTAAAACCGGCCTTTCGCCCCGAGGGCACGGTCACGGCGGGAAACGCCTCGGGCATCAATGACGGCGCGGCCATGGTCCTGCTCGCAAGCGAGAGTGCTCTGACCTATCACGGACTGACTTCGCTCGGCCGTATCGTCGCGACGGCGGTGGTGGGGTGTGATCCTGCCCTGATGGGGTTGGGTCCGGTCGAAGCCGTCCGGGGTGTCTGCGGACGCGCCGGCTGGAGCCTCGACGAGGTTGACGCGATCGAGATCAACGAAGCCTTCGCCGTGCAGGCGCTCGGATGCGGGCATTTGTTGGAGTTGGACTGGTCGCGGTTGAATCAGCGCGGCGGCGCCATCGCCCTGGGTCATCCCATCGGTGCGAGCGGAGCGCGGGTGCTCACCACCCTGCTGCACCTGATGGAGGACAAAGGCTATGCAAAAGGAATCGCGAGTCTCTGTATTGGCGGCGGGATGGGAATCGCGATGGCGGTGGAGAGGTGAAGAAGTTTCAGGTTTTAAGTGTAAAGTTTCAGGTTCATGGGACTCGACGTTGTGGAATTGGTCATTAGGGTCGAGGAGAGCTTAGGCGTGACGATTTCGGATGCGAAGGCGGTGAGGTGCGAAACGCCTGCGGATGTCATTGCGTTGGTGTGAGGAAAGATTCAAACGAGCGGGACGAACGGGTGCCTTTCGCAGCGAGGGTTTTATGGGCTGCGTCGGGCGCTGACGGAAAAACTGGGAGTCGACCGGCGCGACGTGACGTTCGATACCGGGGTTCGGTCTTTGTGTTTCGGAAAATCGGACCCGGAGCTGTGGGAATCCCTGAAGAGCGCGACTAAAGCGAGGAGTTGGCCGTCGCTGGTGAGACCGCGCTGGCTCGTCGGGTGTCTCTGGTTGCTCACGGGAGTTCAGTGAAGTCGGTGAGCAGTGCGCGGGTATCTTCTGCGTTAATACCCGTTTCCCGACATTTCCGAACGTATTCGATAATTGTGTCGAGGGTGTAAAGAACATCAAACTCGCCCTTGGCCCACCTGTCGAGGATCTCACGGGACGGGCTGAGCGGAGACGGACTTTTTCTCGACGCAATGACAACGTT
>DIVG01000067.1:0-3313 GCA_002422425.1 Akkermansiaceae bacterium UBA6138
GTTCGCAAGGGGAACCCGAAGGGCATCAAAAACTGGGAAGACCTCATTCGTGAGGGCGTTGCGGTCATCACGCCGAATCCGAAGACTTCGGGTGTGGCCCGCTGGAACTTCCTCGCCGCTTACGGATGGGCGCTTGAGACCTATGGAAAGGACGAGGCGAAGGCCACTGACTACATCAAGAAGTTGTATGCCAACGTGCCCGTCCTCGATTCCGGTGCCCGCGGCGCCTCGACCACTTTCATTGAGCGCGGCATTGGCGATGTTCTCATTAACTGGGAGAATGAGCTCCTTCTGGCTCTCAAGCAAGGCGGCGATAAGTTTGAAATCGTCGTGCCCTCGCTGAGCATTCTCGCCGAGCCCACCGTCTCTCTCGTCGACAAGAACGTGGAGCGCAAAAAGACGAAAGAACTGGCGCAGGCCTACCTTGAATTTCTTTACTCCGACATTGGTCAGGACCTCGCCGGGAAGCATTTCTTCCGTCCCAGCAACCCGGCCATCCTCGAGAAATACAAGGACCAGTATCCCGATCTGAAGCTCTTCACGATCAATGATGTCTTCGGTGGCTGGGGCCCCGCCACGAAGAAGTTCTTCGATGACGGCGGCGTCTTCGATCAAATCTATTTGAAGCAGTAGTTGATATCCCTGGTAGCTGCCCCCGCGCCTTCACCGGGCGCGGGGGCTTCTTTTCCTTACTTCTTCCGTCTCTTGTCCCCTTTGCTCTGATTTCCATTCCGACATCCCCATGACCTCCAACACCCCACGGGAGAATACCGGTGACAGACCGATTTCCCCGACAAGTGTCCCGAAACGCCGACGGGAACGAATCAACCGCCGCGTCATTCCGGGCTTCGGCCTGACGATGGGGTTCACCCTCACCTATCTGACCCTTTTGGTCCTGATTCCCCTCTCGGCGGTTTTCATTCGCACTTCGGGGATGGGGTGGGAAGACTTCTGGAAAGCGATCAGCAGTCCGCAAGTCGTCTCCGCCTACAAGGTGACCTTCGGAGTCTCCTTTTATGCCGCTCTCACGAATGCCTTTTTCGGCTTTATTGTCGCCTGGGTCCTGACGCGTTATCAATTCCCCGGGCGGAAACTGGTCGATGCGCTCGTTGACCTTCCCTTTGCCCTCCCTACGGCAGTGGCCGGGATCGCCCTCACCGCTCTTTATGCTCCCAACGGTTGGCTCGGCCAGTTCCTTTATCCGCTCGGTCTGCAGACGGCCTACTCCACCACCGGGATCTTTATTGCCCTCACGTTTATCGGTCTGCCCTTCGTGGTGCGGACCTTGCAGCCTGTCATCGAGGTGTTTGATCACGAGGTGGAAGAAGCCGGAGCCTCCCTCGGTGCGAGCCGTCTTCGGGTCTTTTTCACCATCATCATCCCGGCACTCGTCCCCGCGATGTTGACAGGCTTTGCCCTCGCTTTCGCGCGGGCCATTGGCGAATACGGATCGGTCATCTTCATCTCGGGTAATCAGCCGATGAAGACGGAGATCGTCCCGCTCGTGATCGTGAAATTCCTCGAGAATTACAACTACCCGCAGGCCACCGCCGTCGCCTGCGTCATGCTCGTCGCCTCCTTCGTGCTCCTTCTCATCGTCAATATCCTCCAGCGCTGGACGGAATCGATCGGGCAGGCCCGTTCCTGAATTCTTCGAACCTAAATCTCCGAAAAATGGCTGCAATCCTTTCCCGTGTCCGTCACGACACTTATCCGAAAACTGACAGTGCCATCACCGAGCCGCGGCTGGTGAGGTGGCTTCTTATTCTGGTGGCGGTCCTCTTTCTGGGGCTCTTCCTCTTCATGCCCCTCCTTGCGGTCTTCGTCGAAGCCTTCAAACAGGGGACAAAACTCTACTTTGCCACCTTTGAGGACAGGTATGCCGTCGATGCGATCATCCTTACCCTGAAAGTGGCGGCGATATCGGTCCCCATGAATCTTGTTTTCGGACTGGCCGCCGCCTGGGCGATCACCAAATACAGCTACCGCGGGAAAAGTCTCCTCGTCACGGTCCTCGACCTGCCTTTCGCGGTCTCGCCCGTCATTGCCGGTCTCATCTTTGTGCTCATCTTCAGCACGACGCATGGCTGGCTCGCCGAACCGCTCAAGGAGCATAACATTCGCATCATCTTCGCACTCCCCGGGATCGCTCTCGCGACCGTGTTCATCACCCTCCCCTTCATTGCCCGTGAACTCGTTCCGGTGATGCAGGCGCAGGGAAAGGATGAGGAATTCGCCGCGCTCACCCTCGGAGCGGGAGGGTGGCGAACCTTTTTCACCGTGACCCTGCCCAATGTGAAGTGGGGTCTCTTCTACGGCGTCATCCTCTGTAACGCCCGCGCCATGGGCGAGTTCGGTGCCGTGGCAGTGGTCTCGGGGAACATTAAAGGGCGCACCAGCACCCTGCCGCTCTACATCGAGACGCTCTACAATGAATACAACGGCGTGGCCGCATTCACCCTCGCGTCCATTCTCTCCCTTCTCGCCCTCCTTACTCTCGTTCTGAAAAACTTCGTCGAGTGGCGCGTCGCCAAGTCCCGCTACAACTGAAAATCTAAACCTTTCACTTTTTACATTCCCACCTTTTACGCGGCCCTTGGCCGCTCACTCCCATGAGCATCCGTGCCCTCAACATCCATAAAACCTTCGGCAACTACAAAGCGCTCGACGACGTCTCGCTCGAGGTGCCGGAGGGTCGCCTCGTCTCGCTCCTCGGTCCCTCCGGGTCGGGAAAAACGACGGTCCTCCGCATCCTCGCGGGGCTCGAGTTTCCCGATCCCAAATCGGGGGCGACGATCGAGTTCCACGGGGAGGACGTCACCAACCTTTCCGCCGGTAAGCGTGGCGTCGGCTTCGTCTTCCAGCACTACGCGCTCTTCAAGCACATGACGATCGAGCGCAATATCGGCTTCGGTCTCCGCGCAAAACCGAGGAAGGAGCGTCCGAGTGATGACGCGATCGCCGCCCGGGTGAAAGAGCTGCTCGAACTGGTCCAGCTCGACGGTCTCGGAAAACGCTATCCCAGCGAATTATCCGGCGGGCAGCGCCAGCGTATTGCCCTGGCTCGGGCTCTCGCCTCCCAGCCGAAGGTGCTGCTCCTCGATGAACCCTTCGGAGCGCTCGACGCGAAAGTGCGAAAAGACCTGCGTCGCTGGCTGCGCCTTTTCCAGGAGGAAATCAAAATCACCACCGTCTTCGTCACCCACGATCAGGAGGAGGCCCTCGAACTCGCCGACGAGGTCGTCGTCATGAACAATGCCCGCATCGCCCAGGTCGGGCCGCCGCAGGACGTCTACGACAACCCCGTCTCGCC
>DIVG01000067.1:3372-33014 GCA_002422425.1 Akkermansiaceae bacterium UBA6138
GAGATCTCGCGCGAAAAACTGCGACAGTTGAACTTGAAGGTGGGGATGATCGTTTCCGTCGTCTTCCGGCACATCCGCGTTTTCGCGAAAGGGCAGTTCAAGGAAAGCGATGTCCGTGAAGACGGGCAGCTCGTCGAGGTCGGGGGGTTGAACTGAGCTCACCGAGCGGCTTTCGCTTTCACCGATTTCTTCGCCGCTCCCGCCTTCTTTGCCGGAATCTCCTTTAGAATGGCAAGAAATCCGCCTTCCGGGTCGGCGTGGCGCCGGGGCGACTCACCCAACGACATTGCCGCTGCGCTGAACTCGACCGGTGCAAACGGAATCGGCAACTTGTCGCGGCGGAGCTTTCGCAAGGTGACCTCGACGACGTCGCCGAGAGTGTAGCGATCGAGGATGTTCGAGACCGCGTTGCGCACATCGATCATGAGCATGCGCAGACCGCAGTGATCTTCGTCGGCGCAGGTGCAGGGTTGGTAAAAGGACTCGCTCGCGCAGGGGATGGGGGCCAGCATCCCGTCGAGGAGTCGGACCATGTCGCCCATCTTGATTTCGCCGGCCGGTTTCTGGAGGAAATACCCGCCGAACTTTCCGCGTTTGGTGCCAACGATGCCGGCGTGGCGAAAATCGGCGAGGATCTGCTCGACGAACTTGAGCGGCAAGTTGTCCACATTGGCAAGATCCGAAGCGGCAACGACCTCGCGCCCGACTTCACGGGCGATTCCGAGATTGATGAGGGTCCGCATGCCGTATTCGCCGCGTTTGGAGAGTTTCATTCAGTTGGACAAAGAGCTCTGCCATTAGAACCCCCAATCAAGTATGTTTCAAGGCCAAAGCCATCGGGAAGGATCGACCGCCATCGTTTCCGCTTCTTCCACTGCCGATGTCAGGGCGGCGAGAAGGGCCGCAGTGCGGTAACCTCTCGCGATGCGACCCGGGGCCTCGAGAGTAATTGAAAGCAGCGGGTAACGCTTCACTAGCCAGATTGCTTCAGGCCAGCCCTCCGCCTCGTCGGGCTCAGGCTCGTGACGGATCAGCCCGGGGGCGCTCAGGTCGTGACCGTCGACCGGCCCCGCCTCCTCAAGGGGAACGGTCCGGCAAATAGAGTCCAGGATCCTGCCCGAGAACGAACTGATGCCGCCCGTGTTGATCTCGTAGAGATAGAAGCCGGTCGTTTCCCAGTCTTCGTGCAAAGAGAAATGGAGGTGGCATCCCCGCTCACGCCTTTCCCACCAGCTCGTCAAGGCCCTCACTTCGCCACTCTCCTTTCGAAAGAAATCGCGATTCAGATCGATCCCGTCGCGATTTTCACGAGTTCCCAGGCGCATTCCGGAGGGGTTTAAAAGCGGTGCGATGACCCACTCGCAAGCCATCGGGAGCGGGCGCAACTCGAGGAAGCGGAAGAGTGCCTCCGGTCCGCAGGGTTCATCCCCGTGAATTCCCGCGGAGAGAAAAACAACCGGGGCAAAGGTGGTGGTGGTGGGCTTGGTCCAGATCCGGATGATGTCCTCACCCGATTCCCATATCAACTGCGAGGTGAAACCGTGTTCGCTCGCGACACGGGCGAATGCCTCTTCAAAGCTCGTTACGGGGTCATTCATCATGAGCGGGTCTGATCATCGGAAGTCGGAAAACTGAGTCCTGTCGTAACCTCGTGGGATAGCTTCGCGGCAAGAGACCGGCTGAAAGCGAGGCCGATACGGCGCAGCAGATCGGTCTGCCCGTAGGCGATGCGCTTCAAGAAGAAAGTCCCGCCCAACCATACCGCATAGGAGGCCCGCGGATCACCGTCCTTTGGTCGTCCGACGCTTCCGGGATTGACGATTACCGTTTCCGAAATTTGTTTCAGAAAAGGCCTGTGGGTGTGACCAAGAAGGAGAACTCCAGGATCCTCCGCAGCGCGCACCTCAGCCTCCCAGCGATCCGGATCGCCTTCTTTGAGCAGGTAACCGTGCAGGGGATCACGGGGCAGGCCGTGCAGCATGCACCAGCGCCGGTTTCCCGCCGAAAAGCGGGAGATGAGGGGGAGAGTCCTGAGAAATTCCTTCCCCTCGGGCGGAACGATTCTGCGGGTTCGTGTCACAAACTCCGCAGGAATCACTCCGTGACGCCCGGCCGGACCCACCGGTGAACCCGTTGCGGCCGCCTCGTCATGATTTCCCTTTACGAGATCTCCCGCCCGCAAATGAAGGCGCGCCCATGAGACAATTTGAGCGCAGTCGGGCCCATCGTGAACGAGATCACCGAGACAGAGAATGCGCGTCGCATGCGGTTCGGCAGCAAGGACCGCTTCGAGCGCGGGCCAATTGCCATGAAGGTCGGCGATGATGAGAATGTAATCGTCTCTTGTATTCGCCTTGCTCATCAGCGCCGCTTTCCGGATTCAAGGTTTTCCTGAAAGTTCCTCCCAACCGGGTTGATTCAATTTTTGAGTGCTCACGAACGAAGTGCCGACGAGGCTCCAGCGCAAAGCAAAAGGCCACGGACCATGCCCGCTCGCGATGTTCAGGTGCTGAAACCGATCCGGCAAATAGATCGGATTGAGGGCGAGAGGGCGGGTGTATTCTTCATCAAAGCTGCGGCGGCAATAGGGATCGTCCAACGATCCGGCTATGCGAAGGTGCGTTGCGGCAAGATTCACTCGTTCCTTGTGCAGGGACATCGTGCGATGCCCCTGCACGCGTCCGAGGTCGTCCAGCTCCCGGGCCCCCGGCGGTGCCACGAGTAAAACTCTGCCGACCGACATTCTATCGGCTCGACTCGCATATTGCATCCAGAGGACCGCCCCGAGGGAATGGGCGACGACGGTCGCGTCGGGACCCGCTTCGACGAGTTTATAATGGAGGATCTCCATCCATTCGCGGAGGTCGGGAGGCAAAGCGAACTTTTTCAGTACTTTCGACCTGGGTGACGCGGCCTTCGTGGACAATGATCTGGACAGATCCGAAACGCAGGGCGGCGACCTTGCTTTCGACTACTTTAAGCCAGGAGGCGATTTCTTGATCGGGAGATGAGGAGGAAGTGGTCATGCGATTCCAAGGGAATAAGTTTCAGGCAATAAATAGAATTCTGTAATCTACACTTGGAAAGTCAAAATTAAATGACGCGCCGAAAACGCGTCCTTTAAATAAATGTAACTTATTTAAGTCGAACGATTAACGGGTTTAAAGTTTTTCATCCCGGGTCCATCCTCTCCGCGATGAACAAGAGCGACATTGAAAAAACGGCTTGCGTTTTTCCCGCCGAGTTACATTTTCGACTCTGTCAGAGATCCGCCGTGACCGGGCATAAGGAGCTTAGGATCGCTTAACACCGCTGGCCATCGTGCAAACGCACCGGCCCATTGTTAACCTAACCAAATCCTAAGACTATGTACAATCGATTCAAAAAATCGGTTCTCGGCATGGCGGTTACGGCAACAGCGACTGCTGCCGTCTCTTCGCTCGCGGCCGGTGAACCCGGAAAAGCTGTCATTGACGATAAAGCTCCCATCGAAGGCGGCTGGACTGTTTGCGACCTCTTCAATCACAACACTCTTTACGAGGGCGAAGGCTTTGTGAAGAGCGTCAAGTTCACCGGGAGATACCATGGGAACTTTATCGACACCGAGGACGACTACCTCAGTGGCGGGGAGGGCGAGGCATGGGACCACCGGCGTTTCCGCGCCGGTGTGGTCGCCAAGTTGGAAAACGACATCACGATTCAGAACATCTACAACCTCGACACCTCGCCGAACTTTGACGGGGATCGCTTTGTCGATAACATCGACGAGTTCTTCATTCAATGGGATCCGTCCGATGATTTCTACATTGCTGTCGGTAAGCAGAAGCAGAAGATTCTCAGCGAATATCGGAACTCGTCGAACTCTCTTTTGGTCTTCGAACGTTCCATCCTGACGCAGAATCTGCTCTCGCAGAAGCTCTGGGGCGCGGCGGTCGGGTTCAAAGGACTCGGCCTGAATCACGAGATCGGTCTCTGGGGAGCTGCCTTCGAAGATGACTTCGCCTGGCCTTCCTTTGAAGATGCCGGTGCCTCGCTCACCTATCGGGCGAACTACGAGCTGGATGAGGCGACGACACTGTTCTTCGACTACCAGTATGTCGATCAGGATCGCAGAACCCCGGAGATCTTCGCCGGTTCACCCTACGAAAACGTCTTCGCGGTGGGCTCCGAGTCGAAATGGGGACGCTTCGGATTGAACACCGACGTCATCTTCGCGCTCGATCGTCAGGATGGTCGGCTCTCGCCCTGCGATGACTCGCACGGGTTCCAGGTCACTCCCTACTATGATCTCACCGACAAACTGCAGCTTGTGGCGCGTTATGCCTACCTCAGCGACGGTCGGGTCGGTCGTCCCCAGCAGTTCGCCTCGCGCCCCCAAGTGGACGGACTCGGCACCCTCTTCGTCGGGGTGAACTACGCCATCTGCAAAACGAAGCTGCGCATCCAGGCCGGTTACGAGTGGGCCAATGCCGACCGTATCGTCGGGACAGGAACCGAATACAGCAACGATTCGTGGTTGATCGGGATTCGCACCCACTGGTGATCGATGCCTCTTTTTGAGCCTGACCACTTTTACGTGAAGAGACAGGACCTCCCCCTCGTTTGGAGGGCGGGGCGCCGAGCCTCGCCCTCTTTTTTACATCCCCATCTCGACCCGCTCGCCCTCAAGCGTTTTGCGCAGGGCTTCCATGCCATAGCGATAGCGCGAGGCGGCGGTGTTGGGGGAGATCTCAAGAGTCCGGCCAATCTCGTCGAAGGTAAGATTCCCCCAGATCTTCAGAGTGATAACCTCGCGAAATTTTTCGGGGACCTTCGACATTGCCACCTGCAGGGCACGACTGGTGTCGTCCTCCGGCAGCTCAAACCAGGCGACGAGTTCGCCGCGCTCGCGAACGGATTCTTCTTCGCGCCGTTTCCGTCTCTCGTTGCTGCGGCCGAGATCGATCGCGCAGCGCCGGATGTTGGTGTAGGCGAGACTCACAACCCGGGGATCGGGGGCACCCCTATGGGTCTTCCATGTGCGCACGAGAGCGGCCTGGAGAACATCCTCCGCGTCCGCTTCGCATCGCGTCTGCTGACGCGCGAAAAGCATCAATCGGCCCCCGTAATCGTTGAGCCAGTCCCGCCACTCCTGAGAGAATCGCTGCATTGGGGTATGAGACGTCCGGCCTTTGGAAAATGTTCAGAAAAAGTGCGGATTTTTTTACCGCGTCGCCCGGTAAAGCAGGGAAAAGGGGAGCCAGTTGCGACGGGCGAGGATGGTCATGACGCGACGTCCGCGGTCGCTCGTGAGGAAGGGGTGGACGAGCCGTGACACGCCGAGCCGACGACGGAAAGACCGGCTCAGGAGAGAATCGCTTTGGCGCGCGACTTCATCCCACCCGATGCCGCCTTTCGCATAGTCTCGCAGCAGTGGCAGGACGATGGCCGCGGACTGGAAGGCCATGCTCATGCCGTGACCGGTGAAGGGACCGATAATGGAAAAGCGATCCCCGAGACGGACATTGCCGCCTTCGCTTTTGACCTGGCGGCCGAACTGAAAGGCGCTCACCCCCGTGAGCGATTCGGGGTCGAGACCGGCACGACCGAGGCGTTCCGAGAGCTTGCCCAAACCACAGGCGGAGAGGTAGGCGAGGAGCGCTTCACTGCCCTGAACATGGAGGTCGCCGCGCCGCCGAAAAAGGCCGCAGGCGTTGACGCGCCCGTCTTCGATGCGACTGAGGCCGATGTAGCCTCCGTCGCCGAGGTGCATCTCGAGATCGGCGCCGAGCGGGTAATCGGTGAGGTGTCCCTTGAGACCCAGCCACGGACTCTCCGCGTCACGGGAACGACCCGTCGCGAAGAGGTGGCCCTCGGGAGCGGGGCCGTTTTCCCGGTAGCGTTCCCCCTCTCGCAGCTCCCCTCCCAGCTCGCGAAAGCGATCGACCATGCGCCGGTCCAGACGGAATCGGGAAATGCCGAGGGCGGGTGAGGGCAGAGTCTTCCGCAGGATCGGGCCCGAGGCGTCGTGCCAGGCGGTTTCCCGGCAGACCTCGGCGTCGTCGAGAAGATCGGCGACACCGAGTGACTCGAGCGTGTCCCGCGAGACTCCCGAGATGAATTCCCCGCAGACTCGGTGCCGCGGATAGGTGGCGGCTTCGATGATCGTGACGGGCACGCCCGCGTTCCTCAGTCCGACCCCGAGTGAGAGCCCCGCGATGCCGCCGCCGATGATGGTGAGGGGGCGGTCATTCATTTCTTCCATGCTTCGAAACGATACGCGCCGAGGAGAGTGACGGTCTCGCGCACGCTCCACGAGTCATCGAGACCGAGCGTCGGGGCCAGTTCGCCGCGTCGGAATCCGGCACCGATACTGACTTGCAGGTCGTGTCGTGTCACCTCGTTGACGAAGGGGAAAAGACCGTAGCCGAGCACCCGGAAGATGGTTTCACGGGCCGGTTCGACGAAGTAGAGCCGCGCGACCCGCTCGTTGAGAATCTTTCCCAGTGCACCGAGCATCGCGTCGTCGAAGTGATGGAGGAAGAGATTGGCAACGAGGCCGGCGCGACCCTGAGGCGGCAGGGCATTCGGGAGCGTTTCATAGAGATCTCCCTCGATCCATTGCCAGTTTGCGGGCCAGTCGCGCGGACGAGGGGCAAAGTCGAGGCCGGAGACAGTGCCGGGAAAGCGGTCGCGGTAAACCGCGAGAGGACCGTCGCCGGACCCGGTCTCGATCCAGTGGTGAGGATCGCTTGAGTCGGCCCCGCCCATCTTCCGGGCGAGCCAGCGGTAGTTCCCCATGATGGCGTTGATGAGACCGAGGTCACGGCGCGAGCGCTTTGCTCGCGGGTCATCCTGGGCGAGGGAATCTAGGATCTCGGGGATGACTTTGCGTTCTTTCACCTGACAAGATACGCTCTTTGCGACGGGAGCGCCGGGAAAAGTCTTCCCGTAAATGAAGCGGGGCGGCTCATCGACCCGCCCCGCTGAAACGCCCTGCAGCGGGCGGTGAATTTACTGACGAGTGAAGATCAGGCCGGGATCGCCCTCGGGGCTGCCCGCGAGGAGGAAGTGAAGCGTGCCGTCCTCGTTAAGCGTGATGTCACCGACGAGCTGAACGTCTTCATCCGCGAGGACGAGGAATCCGTCTTCGTCGATGGACCAATCGCCCTTGAGGACTTCACCGGCACTCGCCCCCTCGTAGCTCCACGAAAAAGTAGCGAGATCGGTCATCGAAAGAGTGATAGCCTTGTTGTCTCCCGAAGTCGCCTTCCAGATTCCCTGAAGAGCGGTCTTCTCGATAGTGGCTTTTTTCACCTCGACCATTTTGGTGCCGCCGGTTAGCTCAGGGAGAGGCTCGTCCGTGGGGATCGAATCTCCGACGAGGGCGCGCAGCTGACTGGCGACGGTGTCGCGGGGCTGCAACTGATGCACCCGGTCAAACATCGCATAGGCATCTTCAAGATGGCCGCCGACCATGTAGTGATACCCGAGAAGGAAGTGGGCATCAGCCGCATCACCCTGACTGAGAACGTAATCCTCCAGCTTGCGGAATTGAGCCGTGTAGCGGTCCACCGAGTCGTAGAGACCTATCATTGTTTCCCAGGCCCAACCAGGCCCTGAAGCGAGGACGGGATTGAGCACCCCGGCAGCATCACCGTAGCGGCCCAGCGCAAAGAGGACGAGGGCGCGATACTCGTGCAGGGTAGTGTCACCGGGTTCCCAGGAGATCGCTTCATCGATGGCCGAGGCGGCGGCCAGGTAATCCGCCGAACGGAAAGCGGCACGGGAACGTTCAAATGCGGCTGTCGATTTCTCGGCGTTACTGAGAGCGGCTTCCTCGGAAACGGGCACGGAGCGCGTCGCCACCACCGTGATCGGCTCGGAGTAATTGATGATGGTTGTGCGCGTCTGGATCGGGGGTGCATAGTAGGGGTTGTAGTAGCTGTAGTAACCCGTGTCGTAGGCAAGACTGCCGAGAGACCACGAGGCCAGACCCCAGGTGATAATGGCGGAAGGCCCCGCGTAGTAGACGTGATACCCCGGAGGATAGTAGGTGGCTGGTCTGATATAGTAACGGTAACGATTACTCCAGTAGCTGTTCCATCCGTAGTCCCAGCATCCGTAGTGCCAGGCGTGATAGTGCGTTGATCCCCACCACGGGCGGGTTCCCCAGACGCTCGGGCGATACGCATAGTTCACTGAAAAGATAAAATTGGAACTGTAATGGCGTGAACGATACTCTTGCGTCTGATAGTCAGAGCGCCACACACTGTCGCCCTTCACCCATCGCTCATCCGCAGGGCGACGGGCCTGCTCGCGGTAGGCAAGAGGCTTCACCTGACCGTCACGATAGCGATTCCGGTCATACTTCGTCGCATGCCTGTCTGGCTCGTTGAAACGACCACCGGGACCCTTTTTGTCCAAGGTGCCGTTCTCCGCGAGGCCGGTGGCGCCGGAGATGGGGCTGTCATTGACGCCATCGGGGCGAGGGACGTCACCCTCACGGCTGCCGCGATTGCCCTTGCCATCGGAACGATCCCGGGCACCACCGCCACGGGGGCTGTAGTTGGAAGAAAGCTTTTCCGACACCCCGGCGGATGGCCTCGGGGCGCTTTCAGGACGAGCTTTTGATTCGGGTCGAGCCTCAGGTCGATTGCCCTTTTCGCCGCCGGGGCGGGAGGCATCGACTGCAGCGCTGCTGCGACCCCCGCCCTTAACCCCCTTCGCCTCGGAAGAGGCGGGCGCACCCGCAACGCCGGGAAGATCATTCCCCTCCCGATTTTTGCCGGCGGGACGCACGGTTGTCCGGTCAGGACCAGGATCCATCCGCCCATCGGATTTTCCCTCAACGGGTCCAGAAGGCACCGCGACAGGTCCCCCAGGCCCGTTGCCGGACGGGCGTGAACTAATCGGCGAGGTGGGCTTCCCTTTATCAGGCGCTGTCCGGACCTTGCTGTCGTCGGGACTTGGGGGACGCGGCTCGGGCTTGGCGGAAACCTTCGGAGAATCTTTCGATTGAGGACTCTGACGAACGACAGGAGGGGATTCCGGCTTCCGTTGACCGTTGTCGTCCCCACCTGCGGCGGTGGATGATTGGGGAGCACGGCGCGGGGAACTGACCGGCGACCTCGGCGCTCGGGGAGCTTCCGGGGCCTGTTTTTGTAGCGTGGACGGTTCCCTCACCGATTCGGGACGATTTCCGGTCGACTGCTTCGGTGCGAACTGCGGCGCTTGCGCCCCGCGGTTCACGTCTGACGGGTTCGGCATGTTGCGCTGCTGAGGCACTTCGCGATTTGCCTCAGGTCGGCTTGGGGCCGATCGCGGTTCTGATGCGGGACGTTGCCTGGGAGCCTGCGGGGTGGTGACCCGGGGACTGGCAGGTGGGGACTGGCGACGTTCGTCACGCTGCGCGTTACCGTCTTCGCGATGGCGATCATCTTTGTTCTTATTTTGCCCCGGCATTAAGACGGGAGCCGACAAAAGCGCCGCCGTTAACAGGAGAAACCGAAGGGAGGCTATTTTCATTTCCAGAGGGGTGTTTAGGGTTGACCACGAGCAGTACACTTTATTGGACGTGGCGGCGGGGTCAGGTATTCAGTAATTTTCCAGTTTCTTTTCCGTTTTCTGTTTCACCCGATCGCACAGGGCCTTTTCCGGTCGCGGATTTCCCCGATAAAGAGGGGGTTGACTCTCTGACCGGGACCTGTTGAGTTTCGACATGCCCCGCAGCACCCTCTTTCACGCCAGGCTTTACGGGATTGTAGATCTCGGCTATGCCGCGCCCGCCGCCCTCATCAGAGTTACCGCCGAGATGATCGAAGGCGGCATCGATGTCATTCAATTGCGGGCAAAAGAATATGCCGCCGATGAGGTGGAGAGGTGGGGCGAAACGCTTCTTCCTCTCTGCCGCGAAGCCGGGGTGCCTCTCATTATCAACGATCACGCCCGCGTTGCCGCTATCCTTGGAGCGGATGGAGTCCACGTGGGACAGGATGACGCCCCGATGGATGACGTGCGCGCCATTGTCGGACCGTCGATGTTAGTGGGTCGTTCCACCCACAGCCTCGCCCAGGCAACGGCGGCGGCGGCCGACCCCCGGACGGACCTCATCGGATTCGGCCCGCTCTTTTCTACCCCGACAAAGCCCGCCTACACGCCGATCGGCACGGCCGCAATCAGCGAGGTCCATTCACGCCACCCCGACCTTCCTATTTTCTGCATCGGCGGCATCAAAAAAGAAAATCTCCCCGACCTCATCGCCGCCGGGGCAAAACGCGCCGTCATCGTTTCGGGAATCTTGCAGGCACCCGATATCGCTGCTTATGTCCGCAGCGCGAGGGCCTTGCTCTCCTGAGTCGTTACATTTTACCATCACCCCATCCAATTCCCTCTTTCATGAGCGTCCTCATATCCGGTTCCATCGCCATTGATCATGTTAAAACGCAGAGGGCCTCGCAGGAGAATCTCCTCGGTGGCTCGGCATCCTACGCGGCGATCGCCGCAAGCTTTTTCTCTCCCGTCGGCATTGTCGCGGTAGTCGGGCACGACTTTCCCGACGAACATCTTGAGGTCTTCAAAGCCCGCGGCATCAATCTCGACGGGATCGAGTTCTCCGGGGGCGAAACGTTCCGCTGGTCGGGGGAGTACATGGAGGACATGAACGACCGCGAGACACTTTCGGTCGCCCTGAATGTCCTGGAGTCCTGGCAGCCCTCCGTGGCCGATTCGCAGAAGACCGCCACAACCGTGAATCTCCTCGCGAATTCACACCCGCTCAATCAGCACGCGGTCATTGATCAACTCGGGGCGGGCCCCGGCTTCACCATCGCCGACACAATGGACCTGTGGATCCAGATCTCACGCCACGAACTCGAAAGTCTCCTCAAACGCATCGACCTCCTCGTCCTCAATGACAGCGAGGCCAGGCTGATGATGGATACCCCAAATGTTGTTTCGGCCGGCCACCGCCTCCGCGAGATGGGGCCGAAATACGTTATTATCAAAAAAGGCGAGCACGGGGCGATGCTCTTTGGTGAAAACGAGTTTTTTGCCTGTCCCGCTTTCCCCCTGCATGATGTCTTCGATCCGACCGGAGCGGGCGACAGCTTCATCGGCGGGTTCGCCGGTTACCTCGCCAGCCTCGGAAAGAAGGGGTATAACTTTGCCGATCTCAAGAGCGGGATCGCCCGCGGTACTATCCTCGCGAGCTTCACCTGCGAGAGTTTCAGCACCCATTCGCTGCACGACCTCACTCCGGCGGCTTTCGAGGAGCGTCTCAAGACTTTCCGTCAGTACTGCGAATTCGCCTGAATCGGCCCGTTTACTCCTAGGTTTTTTCTGACTATCCTGAATAAAACGGGAGTGCTATTCCGCCGACGAATCCCATGGCGGTCATATCGTACGGAAACGGGCGAGTGAGTCCCCTGTCACCTCCTCGCCGGGCGGTCTCTCCCTTCCCGGTTTGATCCGTGGCTACCTTTCGCCTATTGTCATCAATCCGTTCTTCCAAGGTCGTGAATCCCGCAGAAGAGAGTACCGTCCTCGCCGGGCTCTTCTGCAAAAAATTCGTCGTTATCGAGGTGACGTATGCATGATGCTTCGTAACCGGCCAGGGTCGTGGCGCGGCGCAGTTCGTCATTGAGGCTGCCGCCGCTAATGCCCGAGGCGATGTAGTTGGTGAACTTCTTCATGCGGTTCACGATCTGCGACTCCTTTTCAAAATCACCCTCCCGAGTAACTTCATCGGTGAGCTCGCGCAGGTAGGCGAGCACTTCATGGAGGCGGCGGCGCCGGGGTTCGCGGCCGGCGAGAGAGTCGCGGATGCCGTCGAAGAGCCAGGGATCACGGATCGCACCGCGACCTATCATGAGCCCGGCCGCCCCGGTTTTCCGGAGCATCGCCCTCGCACTCGCCACCGAAACGATGCTGCCGTTGGCGACGACGGGATAGGGCAGTGTCGCAACGGCTCGCGCAATTTCGGCGGTATGGACATCGGACTGATATCGCTCGCGCACAGTGCGACCGTGGATCGCGAGACTGTCGAGGGGAAGCGAGGCAAAAAGGTCGAGAAGCGCACCAAACTCGTCCGTAGACTCGTAGCCGAGGCGCGTCTTTAAGCTGAGCCGACCAGGCACCACAGGGCGCAACTCAAAAACAATGCGGCGAATCAGATCATGATTACGCAGGAGGGCCCCGCCGGCCTGTTTCCCGCAGACGGTCGGTGCCGGGCAACCGAGATTGATGTCGATCCCGGCGCAGGGGGCAAGCCGCCCAATCGCCCTTGCCGTTCGCACGAGGTGCCCGGGGTCGTTCCCTATCAGCTGCGCCATGATCGGCTTTTCCGTCTTCAGTTCGCGAATTGATGAAAGAATCCACCTCTCCGGATGCGAATCGCGGTGAACTCGAAGATATTCGGTGACGTAAACGTCAGGTCCCCCACGCCTTTCGAGGCATCGCCAAAGCGGCAGAACCGATACATCCTGCATCGGAGCAAGCAGAAGTTGGGGAAGAGGATCCACGCCGCAATCAAACAGGTTTGTCGTCATGAGTCCCCCCTTAGGCCCGGGGTCCCGGATATCAGATCTCGTAAACGACGGCACTCTCGGCCCGGGCGCGCCGGTTGAGCTTGGAACAGACGAGCTCACAAAGATCAAAAACGAGCGGTTCGCCGATAGAGTAAAAGACCTGCGTGCCGCGCTGTTCGCGAATGAGGAGATCCGCCTCGTAGAGCGTCTTGAGCTGTTTAGAGATATTCGCCTGCGAAGTGCGAAGCGAAGAAACGATGTCATTCACGGAAGCCGGCCCGCGGCGCAGCATCTGGAGGATTGCGAGGCGGGTGGGCTCGGCGAATACCTTGAAAAAAGACGCGATCTTTTCAAGGGACTGACGATCCAGTTCTGTCGTTTGAGCCATGGTTTTGAAAATCGGGGACAGGAAAGTTATCTGCTGGATTATTTTAAACCCAAAAAGAATAAAAGAAAATGAATTGACCATATCGCTATATGGCGATATTAGTCAAGATGGAAAATTACCTTGATTCCCGGCCGAAGAAAGCGGCGGGCCTGCGCGCTGTATCCTGGAGTCCCTACCTCGTCGGAACCGGCATCGGAATGCTTAGCTGGGCCGCCTTTTACCTCGTGAACAAGCCCATCGGTATGTCGACCGAGGTTTCGAAACTCTCGGGTTGGTTTGCCTCACTTTTTGTGGGGATGGAGAAGGTTACCGCGAACGGCTACTGGTCGGGCACTAAGCCCGGTTTCGGTTACGAAACAATCTTTTTGATCGCGACCGCTCTGGGAGCCTTCCTCAGTTCGAGGCGGTCGGGAAACTTTGCCTGGGAGAAAGTCCCCTCCGTCTGGAGCGCCCGCTACGGAAGCGGAACCGCCCGGCGCATGATCGCCGCCTTCGTTGGAGGGATCATCATCCTCTACGGAGCGCGCATCGCCGGTGGTTGTACGAGTGGCCACGGGATCAGCGGCACCCTTCAGCTCGCGGTCTCAAGCTGGGTCTTTTTCATCTCCATGTTCGCCACGGGCATCGTCACGGCGGCGCTCATGTTCCGTTTCGGTAAATCCTAACACGCACGCAACACCATGAATTTTCCACTCTCCACATCCTCCCCGACGGGCCTCCTTCTCGCCGGGCTCTTTGGATTGGTCTTCGGCATCCTCCTCGAAAAGGGGAGGGTGACCGATTACAACGTCATCGTGAATCTCTTCCGGTTTCGCGATTTCACCGTTCTCAAAATCATGCTCACGGCAATCCTTGTCGGCGGAATCGGGGTCGCGGTGATGATGCGGGGCGGTATCCTTGAAGGCTGGCACATCAAGGAGATGAATACCCTTGGTGTCATCCTCGGCGGCGGCCTTTTCGGTGTCGGCATGGTACTCTACGGCTACTGTCCCGGGACCGGCGTGGCGGCAATCGCGACAGGCAGTATCCATGCGCTCACGGGTTTTCTCGGTATGGTCGTCGGCGGGGTTTTCTACGCAGTCACCTACGGATGGGTTAAAACTGCCGTCCTTACAGTCGGAGCGACGGGTAAAACCAGGCTACCCGAGTCCACCGGCATTCCGGAATTCGCCTGGTGGATCATCCTGGCGACGGCCTCTCTCCTCATTTTCCGAATTCTGGGAAAACGAGGAAAGGCGAACGGTTGAAAAAGCTGGTTTTTTGAACACATTGTTGTAGAGTGTGTTCATGACGCCGCCCTTTCCTGTCGCCGCCGGGCGATATGAATCCTTTCGAGAAAATGTCCGGCCTCGTGCCCGTCTCGTCGTGCGGGAAGGCGATCGCCCTTTCCGGGACGAGATAGACCTGCAGGCACAATGGTTCGGTGGCGAATTCGGCCGCTGTTTCACTGGCACAGGGGGCGAGAAGATCGAGATTCTGCAGTTCGGTCACTGGAATCGGGGGGCAGGCCCCGACTTTACCGAAGTCGCTGTCTGCATCGACGGCGAGCTGCGAAGGGGCGCACTTGAGATCGATATCGACGTGCGCCACTGGGAACGACACGGACACCTCACCAATCCGGATTTCAACGCGGTCATCCTTCACGTTTTCACTGACCAACCGGCCCTGAATCGCATTTTTACATGCACAGCGGATCACCGCCACGTTCCCCAGCTGCTCCTGCCGCAGTTCACAGGGCTGCAAGGGCGGCCCGACTTTCTTCCCGAGGCCTTCCCCGGGCGCTGCGTCACCCCCCTGAATAGCATGAGCGATACAGAGGTAAATTCCCTCCTCGTCGCGGCGGCTCAGTATCGCCTGCAACAAAAGAGCGAGAGACTGAGGATCATGATTAATTCAACCTCAAGCGAACAGGCCATGTTCCAGGCTATCGCGGAGGCGCTCGGGTTCCGTCGGAACAAAACCGCCATGGCCATCCTCGCGCAGCGTTGCAAAGTCCGCGATCTTCTGGAGATGGAAGCGGCGGAGCGGGAAGCGTGGCTCTTCGGGGCAGCCGGTTTCCTTGATCCCGGACTCTCCGAAGAAGGCATCGGCGAAAAGGCGCGCGCTTACCTGCGCCAACTCCGGGACCACTGGGGGAAAAGGCGCGACCGCATCGATTCAAAATCCCTCCGTGCGATCAATTGGCGCTGCGATGGCGTGAGACCCCTGAATCACCCGCAGCGGCGGGTCGGCGCTCTTGCCTGTCTCGTCGGTCACTGGGAACGATTGCAGCCTTTTTGGGAGGAAAATGTGAATAACTTTGAAAAACAGGTGAATAACTTGTTAAAAGATGTCCGTCACCCCTTCTGGGAACATCATTACACCTTTCGTTGCGAACCTTCCCGGATTCCTCGGCGACTGATCGGGAAGGACCGCCTTCGCGACATTCTCGGGAACGTCATTTTTCCCGGTGCCATCAGACTTGAGCCAGCCTGCTGGAGCGAATACGCGGGCCTCGGGCGAGTGGATTCCAACCAGAAGCTCCGCCGCGCCACCCTGCGCCTTTTCGGGAATAACGCCCGACGCCAAAAGTTATTCACACGTTATTACCACCAGCAGCAGGGTTTATTGCAAATCTTCGAAGATTTCTGCCTCGAGGATGCCTCTGACTGTGGCGACTGTCGATTCCCTGAGCAACTCACCCAATGGCGTGGTCCCGTCGCGATTCCGTCGGCCCGCGATGGCATTTACGCCGGGTAAAAACTCCGAAATTTTGCTGTCCCTCCAGCACCCGGCGCTCGTAATTAAGGGACTGTTACTTCCGCCGGTGTAAGCTTCGGCGAAACAGGGGCGTCCCACAGGGGCCGTAAATCATTCACCTCCTCGACCATGTCAGTAGCCAGTCTTGAACGCGAAGTCATTCTAAATCCCGAGAAGCGAGTCTTTCCCGAATTCAGCCTTGAAAGATTGTTGGGAACCGTCTTCGAGCCAACGACCGGTGCCCGGATCTGTGTCCTCATCGACCTCGAAGACCTCAGCCTGATGGCCGGCTACGGCTTCCTCAATGCGGCCGGTCACGAGATTCAGAAAAAGGCCTACGAGGAATTCTACCTTGGACTTAAAGACGGGGGACTTGCCGCTCTCGGGATGAAGGGCGGGGAAATGTATGCTTACCCCATGACATACGGTTCAAACCTCGATCTCAAGGACGAGTGCTACGATGCGGGGGGCGCGAGACTCAGCCTCGATCGGGACATCTATCCGCATTACGACATCATTCTGTGTGTCTCGACTTTTTCGGCGACGGCTCCGCTTACGGCGAAGTGCAAGGAATTCGGCTTCCGCGGGGCAACGCTGCACGGGGTCAATGACGTGATTTTGAGGTCCGGTCTCGCGGTGGATTACCACGAAGTCAGCGCCGATGCCGAGCGCATGCGCCTCGCCATGACCGGCGCGGACACCATTGAAATTGATTTTGCGCTGGAAGACGGACGGACCCTCACCGCCTCGCTCGATCTTGCCGGGCAGGAAGCGCAAAAGTCTCACGGTCTCTGCACCGGGACATCCCCCGACGTTGCCAATCTGCCTGCCGGAGAGGTGTATTTTGTTCCGGTCGATGCAAACGGTCAATTCCCCATGAAATATTCCGACGGCACCCTCGGCGTGCTCGAGGTGAAGAATCGAAACATCATCCACTCAACTCTGATCTCCGGGAACCAGGCCACGATCGACGCCCATAACGCGCGACTTCTCGACGACCCTATGACCGGGACATTGGGAGAACTCGGTTTCGGCACTCAGGTGCTACCCGTCTCGGGAGCGGATATTCAGGATGAGAAGATACTCGGGACCTGTCACCTTGCGACGGGACGGGACGACCATCTCGGCGGTGACATCGTTCCAGGGATGTTCAAAAAACACGAAAATTCGACTCACGACGACATCCTTTTTGCTCCCCACAAAACGCCGAATTTCAATATCAGCGAAGTGAGAATGAGGCGTGGAGATCAGTTCGAGACCCTCATTGAGAACTTTCGACCCAGCGAATACATCCTCAAGGCTCTGAGAGGCTGAAAGAGACGCCGGACGATATGGGGAGATACGTTAAGGGAGAGCCGGACCGGAACGAGGCGGCGGCCAGGCGGCCACTTACTTGATCCGCCTACCGGACTGAAGACCGAACCGGCAGAATGCGTCACCGGTCTTTGCGGGGAAATCACTCAGCCGGCAAAATAGCCCAAGGCAGCGGCAAGGGCGAAGGGGACTCCCATCGTCGAAAAAATACCGAAAATGACAAGACAGCCGGCGGCGCGGCCAACCTTTCTCTGACGCCCGGAGCGGGTCGAAGGAATCCCGATTTTGCGGGACAGCCTGCCTTTGGCAGCAGACAGACCTAGCGCCCTTTTCCAGGAAAACGAGAACCCGTATTTTTTGCCCATTGCCGGGGGAGACCCGCCTCAGCTGATGTTAAAATAAAAAGAAGGTGGCTCGACCCAGATTCGAACTGGGGACACAAGGATTTTCAATCCTCTGCTCTACCAACTGAGCTATCAAGCCTTACCTCCCTCTGAACAGAGGCGCGTGAACGCGAAACGTTCGGGAGGGGAATTAATACGCGGATGATCGTGAAAAACAACCAGAAAATGCGGTGAAATCAGCCTTAAGAGTTTTAGAGAGGCTTCACTGCGAAGCTGGCGTAGTGCACCTCACTCTCAGGATCGTGGGCCTGAATGCCAAAAGTGCCCTCGCCAAGTCGGCGTCCCGCAAAGCCGGGCGACTCCGGGCCTCCTTCGGGTTCGGTGTAATCGACGGTCGTCTCGCCATTGACGCGGATGTGAATGCGCTTGCCCCGGACAGTGATATGGTAATCGAACCACTCACCATCCGTGCTCGGCGCTTTTTCACGAACCTCGTTATCTCCACCCTTGGGTTCTTCCTGCCCATCCTGGAGAACGACGATGTTTTTTACACCGTAAAGGCTTCCGGTCTTCTTCGGATCTTTGTGGGTCGAGTTCACCTGGCATTCGTATCCCTGATCGGGCCAACCTTGCGCCTGCAACGCTGTGTGAAAATAAACGCCGCTGTTGGCCCCGGGCATTGTTTTAACACGGGCTTTGAGCTCGAAGTCTCTGAAGCTGCCCCCATTGACGGTGCCGGTATAGAAAAGGTGGCTCTTGCCGCCCTTCACGATGAGGGTGCCGTCGGCTACGGAAAAAGATTCCGGATTCTCGTCGGAGGCAGTCCAACCCTCAAGGTCGCTGCCGTTGAAAAGCTCGACGAAACCGTCGCCGGTGCCGGGAGAGACCGGTTTGTCTGATTCCGAACCACATGAGGCAAGTGAGAGCCCGGCGACAATCGCGGCGGCGGAAAAAAGAAAAGGGATTTTCATAGAACCAAACAAGGCAGCGGGATAAGGACGACGCAAGGCCGAAAATGCGTAGGCACGGTCTCTTCGTAACGGGAAAGAATCCGGTTGCTTACCGGCCATCTCAGCCCTTCTTTTCGGAAAATGTCGGAACCATCTTTGAAAATCGGCCTCGCTGGCTTCGGTAACGTCGGGGCGGGCGTTTATAAGAATCTGGAGAAAAACCGTCACCTCCTCCGCGAACGCACCGGATGTGAACTCGAAATCGCGAAAATCGCGGTGCGGGATCCTGCTAAAGTGCGGGATATCGCCCTTCCCGAAGGCCTCGTCACGACCGACCTTAACGACCTCGTCAACGATCCGGGCATTTCGATTATCGTCGAGCTCATCGGCGGTACTGAGCGGGCTTTTGATCTCGTCAAAGCAGCGCTTGAGAGTGGCAAGGCGGTAGTCACAGGCAACAAGGCCCTCCTCGCCGAACGCGGGCAGGAGCTCTTTGCGATCGCCGAGGCGAACGGCCGCCCGATTCATTACGAAGCAGCTGTGGCCGGGGGCATCCCGATCATTAAAGCGGTGCAGGAGTCTCTCATCGGCAATCACATTCAGTCTGTCGTGGGGATCATTAACGGGACCTGCAACTACATTCTCACCCGAATGACCGAGGCGGGACTAAGCTATGAAACCGCGCTCGCCGAGGCGCAGGCGCTTGGATACGCGGAAGCCGATCCTACCCTCGACGTCAACGGGTGGGATGCCGCCCACAAGGCCATTATCCTTGCCTCCCTCAGCTATGGACGCTGGGTGCCCTGCGAAAAGATTCAGGTCGAAGGCATCGAAAATATCCAGGCGGCGGACATCGCCTTCGCGGCGAATCTCGGTTACACGATAAAACTGCTCGGGGTAATCCAACTCCACGAGGATTCCGGTTCCATCGAAGTGCGCGTGCAGCCTTCCCTGATTCCTGCAAAACACATTCTCTCCTCGGTAAAAGGCGTTTTTAACGCCGTCATGGTGCGAGGTGACATCGTCGGAAACACCCTTTTCTACGGATCGGGGGCCGGGCAGGATCCGACTTCCAGCTCGGTGATCGCCGATATCGCAGACGCCGCCATGTGGACCCAACCGACCCGGGGGGCCGGGCTTGCGACGCATCATCTCTACGGGGAAACCCTGCCGATTTCTAAGAGCGTTTCGAAATACTACCTGCGAGTCGAGGCTGAGGACAGGCCGGGGGTGCTTGCCCGCATTGCCACAGTCCTCGGCGAATTTGAAATTGGCATTCTCTCGGTAATACAGCCCGAAGATCATGATGAACGATACGCTGCCATCGTTCTGATGCTGCATTACGCCCCCTACGGAATTGTCCTTGAAGCGCTCACCCGCATTGGCCAACTGGACTGTGTGCGCAATCGTCCGGTCCTGCTCCGCGTTGAAGACATCAAGTGAACGCGGCGAAGATCCGCCCTGTTTTTATGCCGCCAACGACAAAGGGAGCCCCTGAGACCATTTTCCGTTTCCATCCCCGAAAAACCACCTAACTTTAAATCATGGAATTTGTTTCAACCCGCGGCGGCGGCACCCCCGTCAGTTTCACCGAAGCATTTGCAAGAGGGCTGGCTCCTGACGGCGGCCTCTATGTGCCGCGCCACCTTCCGCTTCTCTCCAGTGACATTCTCGTGGAGGACGCAATGCCCTATGCGGCTTTGGCGTGGGATTTTCTCAGCCTTTTTGACACCGATCACGACAGCGAGCACCTCATCGAGATCATCGACAAGAGTTACGGCAATTTCAGTGACACGTTGAATGCCCCGCTGCAGCAGCTCGCGGACAATCTCTTTGTCCTCGAGCTCTTTCACGGACCCAGCCTCTCCTTCAAGGACTTCGGTCTGCAGCTGATCGGTAATCTTTTCGAGGAGCAGATTGAGCGCACCGGCATCCCCATCAATGTGCTCGGCGCCACCTCGGGCGACACCGGTTCGGCGGCCATCCACGGCCTCGCCGGCAAAAAGGGGGTCAACGTCTTCATTCTCTATCCCGAAGGCCGCATTTCCGATCTGCAGGAGCGCCAGATGACATGCACCGGAGCGAAAAACATTTTCCCGATCCCGATCAAGGGCACCTTCGACGACGGCCAGGCCATCGTGAAGGAACTGATGAACGACCTTGAGTTCAAGAACAGGATGCGCCTCTCGGCGATCAATTCGATTAACGTCGTCCGTGTCCTCGCCCAGTGCGTCTATTACATCCACGCCTATACCCAGCTGCCCCCGGACAACCGCGACGATGTGAACTTCGTTGTCCCGACAGGTAACTTCGGGAATATCTTCGCCGGCTGGATGGTTCACCAGATGGGCCTCCCGGTCGATCAGTTCATCGTCGCCACGAATCAGAATGACATTCTCTACCGCCTCTTCAACACCGGTGAGTATCACCCTGATGTGGTTCACCCGAGTCACGCTCCCTCGATGGATATTCAGGTTGCTTCGAATTTTGAACGGTTCCTCTATTATCACAACGAGAAGAACGCCAAGTCCACTCTCGCCCTCATGGAGCAGTTCAAGAAAGACGGGTCGATCAAGATTCCGAATTTCAACGCGAGTAATTTCTCGGCCACCCGCAGTAGCGATGAAGACATTCTCAACAATATCCGCCGGGTCAAAGAAGACTACGATTACGTGATCGATCCCCACACCGCCTGCGGATTCCAGGATCTGTCGCCCGATCGCACCCACGTGGTCCTCGCCACAGCACACCCGGCCAAGTTCCCGGAGATCATTAAAAAGGCGATCGGCGAAACGCCGACCGAACCCTCGCTCGAGGCCCTGAAAAAGAAAAAAACAGTCACCTACCCCGTCGAGGCAACGGCGGCGGCGGTGCGCCAGTTTCTCGAAGAAAACGGGCTCTGACCGGGATCGGGTGGTCGTCGGGCGGCCAATTCCAGATAAAAGGCCACCGCCCGGTTCCCGGAGTCTTCTCCGTGTTCCGCTGCGGTGGCTTTGAAAGAGAAAAATCGGTCTCTTACTTCCCGCCTTTGTCGAGGACGGCTTTGACCTCCGCTTCGACTTCGGCGTAGAGGGATTCGTCGGCCTTGAGCACGTCTTTGGCGGCGTCGCGTCCCTGGGCGACCTGGGTCCCCTTGAAGCTGATCCACGAACCGCGCTTCTGCATGATGTCGTGCTCGATCGCGAGATCGAGGAGGGATCCGACCGCGGAGATGCCTTCGTTGAACATGATGTCGAACTCGGCCTCGCCGTAGGGGGGGGCGACTTTGTTCTTCACAATTTTCAGCTTGGTCCGGTTGCCGGTGACGCTCCCATCAGATGATTTGATGCTGGCGGTGCGGCGGATGTCACAGCGGACCGAGCTGTAGAATTTGAGGGCACGTCCACCCGGCTGGGTTTCGGGATTGCCGAACATGACCCCGATTTTCTCGCGGATCTGGTTGGTAAAGATCACGACGGTCCGCGCTTTTGAAATAATGGCGGTGAGCTTGCGGAGGGCCGCGCTCATCAGTCGGGCCTGGGCGCCGACGGTGGCATCACCGATCTCACCGTCAAGTTCCTGCTTCGTCACGAGGGCCGCGACGGAGTCGAGGACGATGACATCCAGCGCGTTGGAGCGGACGAGGGTTTCGACAATGCGGAGGGCTTCTTCACCCGAGCTGGGCTGGGAAAGAAGGAGGTCATCGAGGTTGACGCCCAGTTTCTTGGCATACTGGGGATCGAGAGCATGCTCGACATCGACGAAGGCGGCAAGTCCGCCCATTTTCTGTGCCTGGGCGATAACGGTGAGCGTCAAGGTGGTTTTACCGGATGATTCCGGTCCGAAAACTTCGATAATACGACCGCGAGGAAAACCGCCGGCACCGAGGGCGCGATCAATGATGAGGTTGCCGGTCGGAATGACTTCGACATCCATGCGGGTATCGGTGCCAAGCCGCATGATGGCAGCTTCCCCGAAATCTTTCTGAATCTGGGAAATTGCGAGATCCAAATTTTTTGCTCTCGCATCGGCGATGCGGTTATTGTCTTTATCGTTGCTTTTGGGAGCTGCCATATCGTTCGCGGATGGGGTTGGGGAAGTGGCTCTCGACGGCGCCCTGGAAGAACCGGGTGCCTCCGCCTTTCGGCCGGCAGCCGCCTTTGCAGGGGGGGCGGGGAGGGTCTCTCCGTTTTCGTTCGCAGGTTTCACGCCGTTTTCGGCACCGGTAGGAGATAGCAGTTCAACCATGATATGACAAAGTGTTTCGTCTAAAATAGCAGGATGTGTTCAGGAGTCCAGTAGAAAAATGAACAGTTGTCATTTTATTCACTCCGGCACCATTTGATTTCGGTCCGACTCCGTTTAAAGATGGTCCCCCACGTCCGGTTCAGTCCGGTCAGGGCCCACCCTTTTTCGAATCATGCGCATTCTTTCAGGCATTCAACCCAGCGGCAGACTTCATATCGGGAACTATTTCGGGATGATGGACCCGGCCATCAGGCTTCAGGACGAGGGTGAGGCGTTTTATTTTATCGCGGACTATCACGCGCTCACCTCGACGCATGATCCCGTGCAGCTGCGCGGGCACGTCAGAGATCTTGCGATTGATTTCCTCGCCTGCGGTCTCAGTCCGGAAAAGGCGACTTTCTGGAGGCAGTCGGATGTCGTTGAGGTCACCGAGCTTGCCTGGATTCTCAGCTGCGTCACGCCAATGGGCCTGCTGGAGCGATGCGTTTCCTATAAAGACAAAGTGGCGCAGGGCCTCTCGCCCTCGCACGGGCTTTTCGCCTATCCGGTGCTGCAGGCGGCGGACATCGTGATCTTCGATGCGAATGTCGTGCCCGTGGGCAGGGACCAGAAACAACACCTTGAGGTCACCCGCGATATTGCGCAGAAATTGAATGACCGTTACGGCGACGGTTTGCTGGTGATCCCGGAACCCCGCATCCGCGAAGAGACCGCGACGGTCCCGGGTCTCGACGGGCGCAAGATGAGCAAGAGCTACGAAAACACGATTGATATCTTCGAGGAGACCGAGAAGAAACTCCGCACAAAGGTCATGAAGATCGTGACGGACTCGACCCCGGTGGAAGGCGCAAAAAACCCCGATGAAAGCTACATCGTGCAGCTCTATCGCCTCTTTGCGGCGGGCGATGAAATGGCGGAGATGGAACGATCTTTCCGGGCGGGAGGTCAGGGTTACGGCCACTACAAGCAGCAACTCTTCGAAAAAATTCGCGACTACTTTGCCCCCATGCGCGAGCGTCGCGAGGCGCTCGCGGCGGATCCCGGTTATATCGACGACGTTCTCACCGAAGGGGCCAAGAAAGCCCGGGCTCAGGCCCGACAGGTCCTGGATCGAGTGCGCGCGGCGGTGGGGCTGGGGTCCGCCTCGCGCTAAGGTCCGGCGACACCCCTACTTCTTAAAATACTCCGAGGGATCAACCGGGGGTTTCGGTTTGATCACTTCGGGGGGAGACGCCGACGTTTCGCCAGCGGCCGCGGACCCTGCTTTCTTCTCTACGGAACCGGCGACCGTCTCGTTCTTCTCCGCCGTAGGCGGGGGGAAAACCGCCCCGGGTTCGAGCACCGTGATTTGGGCCGGGGCCGTCAGCTTGATCTGAGGTTTGCCCTCGCGGAGGGCGACGACCCCCTCGACGGCGAGGCGCTTCTGGTTGTAGGCGAGGTGGGGTTCGCCTTTTTTAAAAGCCCCCAGATCGCTTTTGAAAGTCACGAGGAAGAATTCACTCCCTTTAAAGTGCACATAATTCGTTCCGGAGGCGGACTTCTCCGAGCCTTCAGTCTCACCGTAGACGATGACCTTCCTGCCCTCGTTCGCGATTAAGGCAGCGGTTTGGTCAGCAGCGAGGTAGACCGGGGTGCGCTCCAGCGCGAAGACGCCGGTACAAATGAGAGAAAAGAGAGCGGAAAGACCGAAGTGGCGATTCATGGCTTTTCGTAATCGGGATTATGCAGGGTGGAAACGGTACCGTTAGCATAGACCACCGCCATTTGGGAAACTTGCTGCGGAGCGACCTCCTGAATAACAATAACGGAATCACTGATCGCCTCAAGCACGGGTCGGTCGTGAGGCACCAGCTCAAACGCTCGCAGGCCTCCCCCGGGGTAAGGACTCTTCAGCAGGGCGGCAAGATCGGCGGCGGGGAGAAAACGCCCGGAAAGGCTGTCCCAATCCGCCGGGTAGCGGTCGCGATTCGCACGGGCGTAGTCCTCGCAGGCGACAAAAAGGCGCGAGGCATGCGCCTTGCTGAGAGACTGGAGCCCGGCGTGTTGATTGGACCTCCATTTGTTGATGGCAGGAAAAGAGACTGCAACAAGAAGAACAAGCAACGGGAAGAGAAGGATTGAGCCATAACCAAGACCGAGGCCAAGGGTGGTGAGGCGGCGTCCGCGAAAAGGGCGCAGCGTCATGTCATGGCGGGCGAGATGCCCGCAAACGGCCGCGATAGCCGCGAAGAGAAGACCGACGATGAGCCATAGCGTCGCAAAGCCGATACAACCCAGGATAGTGCTGGCGATGGCCTTCTTAGACCATTCAACCGGCGGAGCGGCAGGAAGCTGACTCAGTGGCGTCATGAATGATGTCTCCTGAATATCACGAGAGAGAGCCCGGGGAAACGGGATTTTCCGCCAACTCATCGCGTGGCGGGATCCTTGAAAAAAGAAAGGCGATAATGATGAAGGCGCAAGTCCCCAGCCCGGCCCCGAGAAGGAGACAGCCCTTGAGCCCCGAGTAGGTCACCGTGATACCGGCCGCGATCCCTCCCAGAACCCGCGCCGTGCCCCCGACCGCCATCGTGAAGACACCCTGAATGGAATTCCGGAATTCATCCCCGGCGAGACGGTTAAGAAACATGACGGGCCCGATATAAAGCGCAAGAACCTCAAAACCGTGTCCGATCTGGGCGATCACGGCGGTGAAAGGGGACGGAAAAAACGCGAGCAGAATCATCCGCGTGACCATACAGGCAAGCCCCAGGACCATGACCCCTTTAAGATGGATCTTCCGCTGCATCCAGGGCATCAGGAGGGTGCAGCCGACTTCGAGGAGAACACCGAGATTGATGATGAGCCCGATGTGGCGCTTCGGGATCCCGACGACCTCGTCGAGGTAATTCCCGATGAAGGCGTAATACGTCGCGGCGGCGAGGAAAGCAAAAAAGAGCCCGACGGAGAGCCAGCGGGCGTTGGGCGCGAAGATCGCGCTGAGCGCCTGACGCGAAGGCAGGCGGCTGGTTCCCTCGCGGGCGAGGCGTTTAACCGGGGCGAGGGTAAAGCTGTTGGCAAGGCTGAGGAGGCAGAAAGTGATCGCGCAGGGGAGGATCATGCGAGGCTCGGCCCCGCGGGCGAGAGGGTAGAAAAGAATCAGGCTCGGGACAATGAAACCTATCGTGCCCCAGATGCGGATGAGCGGGTAGTCGGGGACGGCGCGCCCCAGTTTTCGCTGTTCTTCGGCGAGGGAAAAGAAATACCCGTCCTGGAGCGGCAGCATCGCGACGAAGGCGAGCCCGTGGAAGACAAAAAGGATCAGGGTCAGGGTGATGCTCGTCGAGAAAAAGATGAGCGAGAGCACGATCGCGCTGCAGGTGAAGGCCGTCGCGAGGATGATGCGGGCATCGAGATTGCGGTCCGCGAGCAGGGTGATGAGAGCCGGAGAGCAGAGCATCGGCACACTCATCAGCGACATCGCAAGACCGATCTGGAGATAGCTGAAACCGCCCTGTTCCCTCAGAAAAACGGTCATCAGGGGCATGACACTGCCGATCACGGCGTAGCTCAGAAAAAACTGGCGGCGGATGGCGGTCATCGTTCCTGCCACCGTCTACCCGTGCCGCTTTGGCAACAAGCGGAGATTTCGGCATTCCGCAGGGGATGGCCCTCAGCCTGGCGCACCAGGTGCGGCGACTTCATCCAAAAAAAGCCCGGTCAGGACGAACCTCACCGGGCATCGATCGCACACGAAGTAATTTCGGAATTAATCGGGGAGAAGGACCTTGTCCTGCGTCGTCTCGAGCCATCCACCGCTTGCTTTACCGTTCTCGTCGACGGTGCGCTCCTCGAAGATGTTTTTGATGCGGCGATCTTTGGTCTGCACTGTAGCACCTGCGGTGCCCGACGTGAGGCGCTCGACGATTACGTGCCCGCCACTGTATCCAATGACCGCCTTCTTTGCGGCGAGCCAAGGGTGGTATTCGCCGTATTCGCCGGGACCGTCCATCAGTCCATCGAAGACGAGGGGGGAGTTGCTGAAGCCAGTATTTGTCTGCCCGACCGCATAGCCGTAGACATTTTCACTGCCTTTGAGTTCACCGTCTTCCTCGGGCTGACGAAGTTTGTCGGGGTGTTTGGTCTGGATCCAGAAGATCCCCTCTGCGCTAAGATAATCGGGAATGAGCACGTTGAATGCTTCCGTGGAAGTGGAGAACGTCGACCCCTCTCCGCCGCCTTCTTCATCCGCGTCGGGATCGAAGTAAGGGTACATTCCTTCCCAGTCCCCCGCGAAGGTGCGGCAGGCGAGAAGAATCTGCCGGATGTTACTTGAGTTCTTGCTGATATTAGCGATCTCGATCGCCTTGCTCAGTGCCGGCATCGTCGCGCTGGCAAGAATGCCTATGATCGCGACTACCACCAACAGTTCAATGAGGGTGAAGGCACCCAATGTCTTTTTGATCACTTTCATGATGTGTTTTTTCTTTATTTTAAGTTATGATTTGCCCGAGGGCTTATGTAGTGCTGGAAATGACATAGTAAAGACCTCACCTCCAGTCAGAGGATGCCATTTTCCTGAAAACTCGACAAGAAAAATCCCGACTTTTTACCTCGGTCTTTTGGCACCCACTACCCGAACCGGCGGCATGAGCCCATCCATCCCTCTCGAAGATTTTTTTGAAGACATCATCGCTAAATCGATGCGGGGGCGCCACCTCCCGGAGTCGGCACTGGCCGAGAAGACGGGCGTTCCGCGCGACATCCTCGCCCGTCTCTGTCGCGGCGAGTTCTGTGATGAAGCGGCGCTGGTAAAAGTCGCCAAAGCCCTCTCGCTCGATCCGCGGACGCTCACGATGGCGGCCTCAAAGGTCTGGTATCCCCGCGCCGTCACCCTCGACGGGCTCGCTATGTTCAACATGCCCTACCGCGACATGCACGTGAACGCCTACCTCGTCTGGGATCCCGCTTCACTCGCCGGGGCGGTCTTCGACACCGGCACCGACAGCCGCCTCATCACGGCACAGGCCGCCGAACTCGGGGTGCGGATCGAGTCCCTCTTTATCACCCACACGCACAACGACCACATCGCCGACCTCGACCGGCTCAAGTCCGCCGCGCCAGGGGCGACAGCCTACGCGAACCGCGCCGAACCGTGGCCCGGAACGGAACCGTTTACCGAGGGCGCGACCTTCGCCATCGGGAACCTGAGGCTAACGGCTCTCACCACGAGCGGCCACTCCAAAGGTGGCACGACCTATTTCATTGAGGGACTGAGCCGACCTCTCGCCGTCGTCGGTGACGCGCTCTTTGCCGGCTCCATGGGCGGAGGCATGGTCTCCTTTGCCGATGCCTGGAAAAACAACCGGGAAAAGATCCTCACCCTGCCCGATGACACGGTGCTTGCGCCCGGCCACGGTCCGCTCAGCTCAGTAGGCGAGGAAAAACGCAACAATCCCTTTTTCTCCGCCGAATTCGCCTGATTCCCCATGGCCGACGCTCCCGCCCTCATTCTTGCCTCGGGTTCACCAAGACGCCGCGATCTGCTCAACGAAGCGGGTTATCAGTTCACTGTCGTCAAACCCGACGTCGTTGAGATCGAAGATCCCGCCATCGCCATCCGCGAGCTCACCGCCCTCAATGCCAGGCTCAAGGCTGATGCCGTCGCCTCAACCTATCCCGGAGCCGTCACGGTCGCGGCCGATACTCTCGTCCTGCTCGGAGAAAAGGTCTTTGGAAAGCCGGCCGACCGCGACGAGGCCGCCCGCATGCTCGCCGAGCTCAACGGACGCACCCATCAGGTTTTTACCGCCGTTTCCTTCATCCATCACGAAGGCGAAAAGGAAACGGTCCACTCGCTCACCGTCGCGACCGAGGTGATTTTCAAACATCTCACTCCCGAAGAGATGGCCGCCTACCACGCCTGCATCGACCCGCTCGACAAGGCCGGGGCCTACGCCGCACAGGAGCACGGCAACCTCATCATTGAACGCATCGCCGGGTCCATGAGCAATGTCGTCGGCCTGCCCATGGACGAGGTCGCCGCCGCGCTCGAGCGGCATTTTGGAATCAGACCGGCGGCCCCTCGATAAAGAGGGTCCCCTCGCGGCGTCTCACCGAGTGTCCGCCGGGAAGACTGGCGCGGGCGGGACGCGCCTCCGCGAGCAGGACAGACAGCACTCTCGTCACCTCGTCGTGGCCGCAGTCCGGCACCCCGCTTTCGCGCAGCCACTTTAAAAGAAGGCGTTGCCGCTGCGCCCCGGGCATTTCCCGCAGCGCCGCCACTTCCAAACCGCCGTCGGGACCTTTCCACGGGAGAGGGCCCGTCGCCTCGGCCGCCCAGGCCTCCTCGAGCGCCGCCAGATCGGCCGCCCGCAACACGGCCGGTCTCACATCGCGTTCGAAGATCTCCCCGAGCAGCGGCAGCAGACGATTCCGCACCCGGTTCCGCAGGGCGAAATCCGAGGCATTGCTCTCATCCTCACGGTATTCGATCTTTTCGACCGCGACATATCGCAGGATTTCCTCCCGTGTGATCCCGAGAAAGGGCCGGATCAGCTCCAGTTCGACCCCGTCGACGAGACGCGAGGTTTCCCGCTCCATCCCCGCGAGACCCTTGGCGCCCGTGCCGCGGAAGAGATTGATGAGAACCGTCTCGACGCGGTCATCGGCATGATGGGCGAGGAAAAGGCGGCGGCAGTCGTGCTTCGCCGCTACTTCGGCAAAGGCCCGGTAGCGCAACTCCCGCGCCGCCGTCTCAAGGGAGAGCTTTTCCGACCGGGCAAAAGCCGTCACCTCGACCCGGCGCAACTCGACCGTGTAATCGAGGCGCTGCGCCGTTTCCCGGACGAATTCCCCCTCTGCCGTCGAGGCCTCGCCGCGCAATCCGTGATCGACCTGGCAGACGACAAGGTCACGATAGCCCGCCCCGTGCAGGAAATGGAGCAGGGCCATGGAGTCCCGTCCGCCCGAGATCGCGGCGAGATAAGAGCGCACCGGCGGCCATTTTGCCCGCATCGCCCCGGCGAAGGCCGCATTCAGTGTTATTCTGTCACTCACCGCTTTTACTCCATTCAACAGGGTTGCACGACAGAGTCAACCCTGTGGCATCGTGTCGCTTTCCCCGCTTGCATTCTGCGATTTCAGGCGGTCATTCCCGCCCTATGTCAGAGGCTGCCTCCCAATCCACGATCAC
>DIVG01000067.1:33160-68770 GCA_002422425.1 Akkermansiaceae bacterium UBA6138
CCCCAGGCGCAGACCCGCTTCGTGCTGAAGAAGGCCCTCGCCCACGGCCTCACCCCCATCGTCTTTGTGAACAAGATCGACCGGCCCAACGCCGAGCCGCTCCTGATGCATGACAAGGTCCTCGAGCTTTTCCTCGACCTCGACGCGAATGAAGAGCAGTTCGGTGCCCCCTTCCTCTACGGTTCGGCGAAGAACGGTTATGCCGGGCTCAAGCCCGACGCCGAGATGAAGGATATGGGTCCCCTCTTCGACGCCATCATGGAGCACATCCCCGCCCCTGATGCCGATCCCAACGGTGAATTCAAGATGCTCGTCTCGAACATCGACTGGTCTGACTACGTCGGGCGTATCGCCATCGGCAAAATCCTTTCCGGCAGTGTCGAGGTCGGCCAGACCGTCTGGCGTCTTATGCCCGGGGCGAAACCCCAGCGCGCTAAAATCAGCAAGGTCTTCGAATACACCGCCCTCGCCACGAGCGAAGTCAACAGCGGCGGAGCCGGTCACATCGTCGGTCTTTCCGGATTCGAAGACGTCGAGATCGGGGAAACGATCGCCGCCAACTCCGAGCTTGAGCCCATCCCCTTCGTCGAGATCGATCCCCCGACCGTCATGATGTCTTTCGCGGTCAACGACGGCCCCTACGCCGGCACCGAGGGTACCCGCGTCACCTCGCGAGAGATCCGTGACCGTATCTTCCGCGAAGCCCGCACCAACGTCTCGATCAAGGTCGAAGAGACCGACAGCGCCGGCGAGTTCAAGGTCAGCGCCCGCGGTGCCATGCAGGTCGCCGTCGTCGTCGAGGAAATGCGCCGCGAAGGTTACGAAGTTCTCGTTTCCCGCCCCACCGTCATCAAGCGCGAAATCAACGGCAAACTCCACGAGCCCTTCGAGGCCCTCTACCTTGAGGCCCCCGACGACTCCATCGGCGGTTGTATCCAGGCCCTCGCGAACCGCAAAGGGGTCATGGAATCCATGTCCACCCGCAACGGTCGCACCACAATCGAGGCGACGATCCCGACCCGCGGCCTCATCGGCTTCGAGTTTGAGCTGCTCAACATCACGAGTGGCGAGGGCATCATGTCCCACCTTTTTAAAGAATATCGCCCCGATTCCGGCGACATCCGCACCCGCGGCACCGGCACTCTCATCTCCATGGAAAAGGGTGAGGCGATGACCTACTCTCTCACCAACATCGAGACCCGCGGCAAACTTTTCGTCGGACCCGGCGAGCTTGTCTACGAAGGCATGATCATCGGCGAGAACCCGCGCGCTGACGATCTCCCCGTGAACCCGACCAAGGCCAAGCACGTCACCAACCACCGCGCCTCGGGCAGTGACAAGACGACCGCGCTGACCCCGCCGCTGAAGTTTTCCCTCGAGCGTGCCATCGAGTATATCGAACCCGACGAGCTCGTCGAAGCCACGCCGAAAAACATCCGCCTGCGCAAGCGCATCCTCGATAGCAACGAGCGCAAGCGCATGGCGAAGAAGGCGTGAGTTGACGAATCGTTTTTGCTCCCTGATCAATCCCGGATTGCGACCTGCCTTCCGGGATTTTCACGCCGGGCGGGCGGTGAGTGAGCCGGTTCTCCGTCAATCACGGGCGTCCGATACCGCTCCGGTCGGTGTTCTGGCATTCGTTCTTCGCCGCACGGCGATAGGAAACCGGCTTTATAAACCGGGGCAGTGGTCGCGGCCCCGCCCCCTCACTCCAACCACCGCTCCAAAAAACGATATGACTCCTCCCGCACCTCCGTCGGGAAGTCATGCTCGTCATCCGGGTAGGCGATCCGCATCTTCTCCGGCACGCCGAGCAGTTCGTATATACGCCGCGCGTGCGGGGCGACTTTCTCGACGCCGCGCCAGTCGAAGTTGCTGTCGCGCAACGGGGAGTTGGAGAAGAAGGCGGCGGGGGCGAGCGCGGCGATGAGTTCGTAGTAGTCGAAGGGCACTTTGTCGGGATCAAGTCCGTAGCGATCGCGGATCGCGGGGATGTAGCGCTCACTCGTCCAGCCTTTGAGATCGCCGCCGTAGTAGTCATGGAGCGGTGTCCATCCACAGCTCGAGACGATCACTTTGATGCGCCGGTCAAAGAGGGCGACAAAGATCGCATTGTGCCCGCCGAGAGAATGGCCGATCGCGGCGATCTTTTCGCTGTCCACCTCGGGCCGCGAGACTAACAAGTCTACACATCGCATGTGATTCCAGATCGCCTTCATCGTGCCCGACTCGTAGCGGTCGATGGCGAAGTCGTAGTCTGCATAATCACCGAAGGAGAGGTAGTCGGGCGCGATGACAATATAGCCACGCTCGGCGAGTTCGCGTGCATAGGCGCGGTTGGGCCGCTCACCCTGGCCATCGACGATCTTTTTCCCGATCGCGTGGGTGGGATGCAGGGCAAGGATCCCGGGGCGCCGTTCGCCGGGAGTGAGCCCCTTCGGCAGATAGAGAAAGGCCGGGGTGCGATCGCCCGCTTCGGATGCGAGGGTAATGGTTTCGCGGGTATAGGTTTCCGTCTCGATCGCCTCGGAGACCTGCACGTCGAGGGCGGGGAGATCTTCCCGCGGCGGCAGCCTGCCCGCCGCCTCTTCGAATCCGGCGACAATGGCGGCTCGCCGCTTTTCCCAGTCCGCGAGAGTTTTCAGTGGCTGAGGTTGTCCGGTCTCATCAGGGAACCAGTCAAGCGACTGATGGGTAGAGCGCAGCGGAGCGTCCTGCGCGGGCGCGGCGGATGAAAGGAGAACTCCCGCGATCAGGCAGATGAGGGTTCGGTAAGAAGCCATGCTACGATGAGAACGGCATTGCCCGGCCTTTGGCAATTCCAAATCATCCGGTATCGCGTGCCGCCGCTTCCTGACCGCTTTCCCCGCTTTCAGCCTTCGCCACCAATGCACCAGAGCCCTTCGTGGGTGCGGATGATGAGGGCTTTGCCGGCCGGCACGGGGGACGAGTTCGTGTGCTCACCAAGGTCGCTCTGGGCGATCAAATCGAGTTTCTCGGGAGTCGCGCGGAAGACTGCCGTTGTTCCTTTCTGGCTCAGGGCGTAGATGCGGTCCCCGGCGAGGAGGTAGGAACCCCACGAACCTCCCGCCTCGGGGAGGCGGGCTTTCCAGACTTCTTTGCCGGTTTTAATCTCCATGCAACTGACGACACTGGCACCGTAATAATAGTAATCGCCGTGGACCACACCGGTGCCGATGCCGCCGTTATGTCGGACTTCGTGCCAGAGCCGGTGGGTCTCTGTGACGTCGCCCGTGCCCCCGGTCTTCACCGCAATGGAATTACCGTTGTATCCGCCCATCGCCACAACGATATCGCCGGCCGCGACGGGTGAGGAATAGACGAGGGGATTGAGTCCGCCGCAGGTCCAGAGGACTTCGCCGCTCTGCGGATCGAAGGCTTTCATCTCCATGGGAAAGCTCATCACCAGTTCCTCGCGCTCGCCGCTCCTGACAAGAATGGGGGTGCTGAAAGAGCCGACAATGCCGTCGTCTTTGCCGGCAAAGCCGTCGGTGCGGGGACCGGTGACCCACTTGGGCTCGTCCCATTTCCACACGGTCTCGCCGGTTTTTTTATTGAGGGCGTAGAGGGCCGCGCCCTTGCCGGGACCATGGTAGAGAAAACAGAGATCGCCATGAAGGACGGGTGAACTCGAGGTGCCCCATTCGTGCGCGACCGGACCGATGTCGCGGTGCCAGAGTTGCCTACCCTCGAAGTCATAGGCGGCGACCCCGGCAGAACCGTAGGCGGCGACAACGATTTTGCCGTCCGTCGCAGGCGAGGGCGAGCAGTAGGGATTGGTGTTGTGCGTCGTCTCGGGCTTGTCGTAGACGAGGCCGTTTTTCCATAGAAGCTTGCCATCATTGAGATCAAAGCACATCAGGCCGCGCCATTTTTCGGGAGTGACGGGCTGAGTCACGAAGAGGCGGTCGCCGTGGACAATGGGGGTGGAGTTCCCCGCTTCGGGCAGATCGACCCGCCAGCGAACGTTCTTTTCCCTGCCCCACTCGAGGGGGAGTTCGGTGGCGGCGGTCACGCCCGATCCGGCGATGTCACCGCGCCAGGCGGGCCATGGGTTTGCCTGTAAGGCGGGAACCGGGACGAGGGCGGCGAGCAGCAGGAGCGGGAACGTTTTCATCGCGCCTACAGTAGCAGCCCCGCCGTCCGGACGCGAGATTTTCAGGCCGGGGGACGTCAATGCGGACTCGGGCGATCGGCCGGCGCGGCGTCCCACTTAAGGGGCCGGTTCGGGCTGGACGAGATCACGTCCTTCCTTTTTCCAGTCCGACAATCCGCAGGACCCTGTTACTTCAAAACCTTTTTTCACGAGTATGTCCGCGGCACGCGCGGCTCTTCCGCCCCCGTTTCAGGCGGTCACGATGGCCATCCCCGGCGGGATCTCGGCGAGGCGGCCCTCAAGTTCCTCGATCGGTATGTTCACGTAGCCCGGAAGGGTGCCAAGTTCCGCGATCTCCTGAGAGCTTCGCACATCGAGAAAAAAGAAGCCGGGACGGGTGGCGGCTTCGGCTAGCTGCGCCGGGGTGAGTTTCGGCGGTAAAGCCGGCGCGTGGTCAGAGGTCAGCCTGGCAGGTTGTTCTGTATTTCGCTCGCAGGCGGCGAAGAAAAATATTCCGGCGAGGATCGTGATCGTATCACGGCAGAACTGCGAGGACTTGGAGAGGATGCGCATCGGAGAACCTGCCAGCGGGTTGCCCGACTCGCAATGCAATGATTGCGGATTTCGCGGGCGTTAGTGAAAACGGTGGATCCGGCTTTGCCGAACGTCGATGGCGGTGAATTGCGCCTCGCGCCTGAGCGGGTTCGCCATTTTTTTTCAGAACTAAGGATCTCGTCGAGGCCGGCTTGCGTGACTTCCGCAACGCCCCGAAGGCCGAGGAGGTCTTTTGCAGGGCGGGGGAAGGTGCCTTTTCTCGAGGCCGACGGTTGCGTCGGGCCCAAAAAACGCAAGATTCCGACCATGGGAAAAACGGGATACGATTACGCGCCTTCGTCGAAGACACTGCCGCCGGTGGTAGGGCCGAAGGAGTTTGTCTTTTCAGTGACGGGACTGGATCACGGCCACATTTTCGGGCAAACGAACGGGCTTATCGATGCAGGCGGGACCCTGAAGTATATCTACGATCCCGACCCGCAGAAGCTCGATGACTTCCTCGCCCGCTACCCGCAGGCCCAACGGGCGGAATCAGTCGAAGAAATTCTTTCCGACGAAGAGACCATCTGCGTGGCCTCGGCCAATGTCCCCTGCGACCGAGGCCCGCTTGGCCTGCGGGTACTTAAGGCGGGCAAGCATTATTTCACGGACAAAGCGCCCTTCACCACGCTCGCGCAACTTGAGGATGCCCGGCGCGCCGTCGCCGCGACAGGGAAGCGCTACATGGTCTACTACAGTGAACGCCTTCACAATGAGTCGTCAATGAAAGCGACCGAACTGATCCGCGGCGGGGCGATCGGAAAGGTGCTGCAGGTCATCAATCTCGCGCCGCACCGCCTCTCGAAAGACGCACGTCCCGAGTGGTTTTTTGAGAAGGCGAAATACGGGGGGATTCTCACCGACATCGGCTCACATCAGTTTGAGCAGTTCCTCGCCTTCACTGGGGCAACAGACGGAACGGTAAATTTTGCCCGGGTCGCGAACTTCACCGCTCCCGACAAACCGGGGCTGGAAGACTTCGGCGAGGCTTCCCTGACGATGAATACGGGAGCTTCGTGCTACTGCCGGATTGACTGGCTTACCCCCGACGGCCTCCGGGTCTGGGGAGACGGGCGCGTCTTCGTTGTCGGCACGGAAGGAACGATCGAAATTCGCAAATATATCGCCCTGGCCCGCCAGGAGCCCGGGAACAAACTCTTCCTCGTCAACGGCGAAGAGGAGCGCGAGATCGACTGCGACGGCACGACAGGGTTCCGCTTCTTCGGCGACATGATCCTTGATCTGCTCAACGGCACCGAAAACGCAATGACACAGGATCATATTTTCAAAGCGGCCGAACTCTCCATGATCGCCCAGGAAATGGCAGATGCGGGACGGTAAGCGGAAGAATTCGCGGGATTTCAACCCGAAGACAGCCTCACCGTAGCCGGGGCGGTCCCTTCGAAGCAGGGGGCCATCACCCCGCCTGCGCCCGGTCCTGGCAACCTTTGATATCAAGCTTCCCTGAAGCGAGGATGGGAATCTCTTCGACGTCGATGATCTTTTTCGGAATCCAGAGGGCGGGGATGCCTTCGGCGCTGAGTTTCGCGCGGAGCTCTTTGAGATCGATATCAGGATTAGAACTGAGGAGGAGAAGAGCCTCGCCCTTGGCCTCGTCAGGCACCCCAACGATGGCGATGCGACGCTCATCGTCGGTGTGTCCGAGAGCTTTGTTGATAAGATCTTCGACAGTCTCGTGAGGCACCATCTCACCGCCGATCTTGGAAAAGCGGGAGAGCCGACCCTCGATGAAAAGGAATCCGTCTTCGTCGAGGCGGCCAATATCACCGGTCTTGAACCAGCCGCCTTTCATGACCGAGGCGGTTTTTTCGGCCTGGTTGAGATACCCTTCGAAGAGGTTCGCGCCGCGCAGCCAGATCATGCCCGAGGAATGCAACGGGAGCGGCTCGTTCGTTTCGGGATCGGTAATACGCACGGCGATACCCGGAATGAACTGGCCGACCGAGCCGGGACGCTGGTTCGGAAGCACGGGGCCCTGGATACCCTCCCTCCGAATAGGGTCGGGCAGATTCACATTGGTCACTGGGGATGTCTCGGTGAGACCGTAACCCTCAAGGACGGGTTTTCCGAAACGCGCCTCGAAACTTTCCGCCACTTTCAGGGGAAGCTTCTCCGCGCCGGTGATAACCATCTTCAGGCAGGCGAGCTGCTCCCTCGAAGCCTTGCGCAGGTAACCGCGCAGAAAGGTCGGGGTGGCGAGAAGAAGGCTGAGGGAGTGCTCTTCGATGAGTTCGGCGAGCTTGGCGACTTCGAGCGGGCTCGGGTAGGTCACCACGCTGACCCCCTCGATCATGGGATACCACATCGTCACGGTAGAGCCGAAGCTGTGAAATAGCGGAAGACAGCCGAGGATCTTGTCATCCGAGCGCAGGTCGATGCGCGAACCAAACTGGTTCACGTTGGCGAGAAGGTTCCGGTGCGAGAGGACGACGCCTTTAGGATCGCCGGAGCTGCCGCTCGTGAAAAGGAGCACGGCCTCCTGAGCACCGCCCTTTCTAGGAAGTTTCAGAAGTGAGGCGATGAGTCCCGCCGGAAACAGTTTGGAAAGGACAAGCCAGAGCCCGATTTTGCCCTTCATCCCCGGAAGGGTGCGATCAAGGAGGATGAGCTGGCGGTTCGGCGGCCAGCTGAACGAGGCCATCTTGCGCACGAAGGGATCGGCGGTGATGAACTTGTCGATGTCGGCCTGGTCGATGCAGGAGGCGATCGCCTTTTCTCCGGCGGTGAAATTGAGATTCACCGGTACCTTCCCCGCCAGGAGCACGGCGAGATTGCTGAGGATGCCCCCTTTTCCGGGAGGCAGGATGATGCCGACACGCTTTTTCCGGGTCTCTCTGCGAATCACTTTCGAAAGAACGATGGCGGCGGCGAGGAGTTTATCAAAACGCAGTCTTGAGCCGTCCATTCCATCGATAATCTCGGCGGATCGGCCGTGTCTCTTGAGACCGCGCAGGATCTCCCAGGCAAGATTACTCTGCAGGATGGGTCGCGAGGCATAAGCCGTTTCGGCGGCGATGAGGAGATTCTCCGTAAAATTGGCCAGAGTAGCGGCCTCGCGCTGAAGCAGCTCGCCGAAAGAGAGGACGATACGCTCCACCTCACTTCGGCTCTCGACGCTAAGGGCGGTCTCCTCCGGATGATCGACGAAGAGCGGCAGCACGGGAGCTCCGGCGCTGATGAGGAACTTCAGTGTCTCGGTCGGAATCGTGATGTTTTGACCACTCCGGGTATGGGCGAAGCCGGGGATATAGACAACGACACTGCCCTCGGAGAGATAACGGTGGAGCTCTTTTTTAAAAACCGCCTTTGACGGCTCATCCGATGAAAACTCCACCGCGTGGGTATCCTCTTTCTCAAGATGCGCCTGAAGGAGCGGATCGTAATAGAGGTTTCGGTCGATGAGGAAAACGAGCTTTCGTCCCGAGAGCCGCTTTTCGAGATGAAGGAGATCTTGAAAAGCCAGGCGGCTGGGGATGATTAGGGTGCCGCCGGAGGAAATATTCGACTCTCCGTGAAGTTCAAGTTTGTCGCGGTGGCTTGCCATGGGGATGAAGTGTGGCGTCTTTTCAGAGGATTTCGACCAGTTTAGCAGAAAAGAAAAATTTCCCTGCGGGAATTAGGGATGCATTTCAATCAGATGACGCGGTCCTGCTTCGCGGTTGAGAGTGTGGGTGGTCGAGGCGCCGTCAGGCCAGCGCACGGTGACTTTGACGCTGTCGGCATTTCCTCCCGGCGGCCCCCAGCCAAAGTGGAGATCGGGACCGTTTTGGGTGAGATAGCCCGATCCGGCGGTTCGCTCCGCCGTCTGAAGAGGCAGCCCCGGGACTTCGACAGTGACTCGTGCCCCGACGGCTCCCGGATTGCCCGGTTTCCCCCTGAGGGTAAGAGTAAGGGGCGATCCGTCATTTCGCCGTCCGCTGTGAAGGAAGACGGCGGGAGCGTCATTGTTCATCCCGAAAAAGATGTCGGGACGGCCGTTTCCGCTGAAGTCAACGAGGGCAAGACTTTTGGCGTCGCCCGGCACGACGATGCCGCTCTCAAGGGGCCAGACTTCAGTGAAACCGAATTTTTTGCCTTCTCCGGGGGGGCCGCCGCGAAGGAGCAGACCGAGCCCGCCGTCGTAGGGAACGGTCTCCTGCTGCGGAGTGAGGAAGTTCTGCGCGAGGACCGCATCGGTGTAGCCGTCGCCGTCGAGATCGCTCAGGGCGATGCCGAAGACGGGCGAGAGCTGGGCGAGGGCGGGGAGGGGGTGGAGGGTGAAATGGCCCTCCCCGTCGTTGATCAGGACCATGGACTCGAGTGTCGTCGCCTCGAGACGCAGGGCGGTCTCGAGCCTCGCCTTCTCATAGATCTCTTCGAGCGCCGAGCTAGCCCAGCCGTGGTAGGTGTTGACCCGATTGAGCAGGTTCGGCATCGCGAGAGAGGAGCAGCTCAGGCCGCGGCGGGGGAGGAGACAGTCGAGAGCTTTGTCGAGCTTGGCCTCGACGAGATTTTTTTTCCCGCTGCCGTCGACGTCGCCGTAGTAGAGCAACTCCGGGACTTCAGGCGAGGCGCTATACTTGGTGTTTTTACCGAGATTGCCGATGAGGTAGTCGATGTGACCATCACCGTTGAGGTCGCGTCCCGCGATGCTATTCCAGAAGCCGGTCGCGGCGGCGAGCCCTGCCGCCTCGGTGGTCTCTTCGATGGTGCCCTCACGATTCATGTAAACGCGCACCGGTCCCCACTCGTGCGTCACGAGGAGGTCGAGCCATCCGTCGCCGTCGATGTCGCTCCAGAGCGCAGCCGTGACGAGGCCGGTTTCACCGAGTCCGAAGTCGTCGGCCTGCTCGGAGAAGCGTCCGGTGCCGTCATTGACAAGGAAGCGGTTCCGGGCAGCGACGGGATATTCGCCGGGGACGACGCGGCCGCCGACGAAGATATCGAGGTCACCGTCGCGATCAAAGTCGGCCGCCGCCGCGACACTGCCGCTCGCGTATTTCCCCGGTCCTGGATCGGGGAGGTGGCCGATCGCCTCGGTGAATTCGCCTTTGCCGTCGTTGAGATAAAGCCGGTCGGCGAGGGTGGGATCGCCGGGTTCGCACTCGACGCTACCGCTCACGACGAAGAGATCGAGGTCACCGTCCGCGTCGACATCGATGAGGAGCGCGCCGAGATCTTCGTAGGGAAACATCTCCGTGAAAGGTGACCGCATCCGCATCGCGAAAACCGGCTGGCCTTCGGCGTCGAGACCGCGGTTGAGGAGAAGGCGACCCGGCTGGCCTTTGGGTCCGCCCAGATAGAGATCGTGGAGACCGTCCCCATCGACATCACCCCAGGCCTGACCGGGGCCGAGCTGGGAATGCTGATGGGGCAGGAGCGGCTGCCGGATGAAGTCGTCAAAGGGTGTCTCTGCCGCGGTGATGGTGGCGAATCCCTCGATCTTGCGGAACCAGGGCTGCGCTTTTTCCTCCTCGTCCGGGGCGGCTCTGTTACCCGGGGCGGGCTCGGCGATCTCAATCCAGCGATTGCCGTCGAAGTTTTTAAATGTCTGTTTTGCCCCCGTGGGCCACTCGACGGAGAGTGAGGCGACTTCTGGCGAAATCCCGAGCCCGAAATGCACCAGCGGCTCGTCGCTCTCAATATAGCCGTTCTGTGGCAGCAAGGTCCGTGTCTGGCGGATGCCGGCGGCGGTGACGAGGGAGAGTTTGGTCCCGAGTCCGTAGGTATTGCCGTTGCGGCCCTTCAGGCGAATAAGGAGATGCGAGGCGTTTCGGCGTTCCGCGCTTTGGTTCAAATGGAGGACGGGAGCGTCCTCGAGCGAAATCGTGACGAGATCGAGGTCGCCGTCGCGGTCGACGTCGGCGAGGGCGGCGCCGTAGGTCATGGTTTCTTTCTGCCCAAGCCCCCAGATTTTATCGGCTTTTTCGAACTTCCAGTCCGCCACGTTGCGGAAGACGAGATCGCGCTCGCGCAATTCGGGTCTGTCCTCGAAAAAGTCCCAGTCGTCGTTCCCGACGCGGTCATTCGGGCTGACCCGGGTGAAATCCGAGTGATTGAAGTCGCGGGTATGTCCGGTGGGGAAATAGAGGTCGAGACGTCCGTCCCCGTCGAGGTCGCCGCTTTTTACCGCCCAAGTCCAGTCCGATTTGGCGATACCCGCCATCTGGGCACCTTCGAGAAAAAAACCCGTTCCGGTGTTCACAAAGAAGGTGTTGACCATGGCCTGCCGCGGTAGGCCGGCTTCGTACATCGCGGCGAAGGACGCGCCCATTTCCCCCATCGTGACTTTTTGCCGGTAATGGGTCGTCGGGAGCATGTCGGCAACGATGATGTCGGTCATGCCATCCCCGTTAAAATCCTGAGCGGAGGCGCCCATCGAGAACCACGTGGTGTGCTGCAGGACCTGCGGCGCGATCTCGGTGAATGTCCCGTCGCCATTGTTGCGGTAGAGTTCATCCCGGTCGGCGAAGTCATTGGACACGTAAAGATCGAGTCGTCCGTCCCCGTTGTAGTCGAACCAGGCCGCTCCGTTCGTGTGGTTGGGGACGGGGCGGAGGCCGACAGCGCCGCTGACGTCACTGAATTTCCCCCCGTCGTTCCGCAGCATGAGGTTCTGCCGGGAGGTCTCGATGAACGAAGGCACGCCTGTCTGGGGATTGATCGAACTGACTGTGAAATATCGATCCCAGGGCGCCACGACTTCCCAGCCGCTCTCGATACGACGCATCGGGACTCCCTCGGCGGGACGTCCCTTTTTGCGGTAGAGCGCATTGGTGGCGAGGAACAGGTCGAGATCACCGTCCCCGTCGTAATCGGCGAAGAGCGGGGAGAGGCTGGCGTCGGTGATGTCGAGGCCCCATTCGGCGGCGGCTTCGCGAAAACGGAATTCACCCGGGGTGGATTCGTTGAGGTAGAGGCGGTTGGGCTCGTCGTAGCGGCAGACGTAGATGTCGAGGGCACCGTCCCCGTTGATGTCGACAAGGACCACGCCGGTGCACCAGCTCTCGGCATCAGCCGCGCCGGCGGCGTTGCTCAACTCGACGAAGCGGGGGCCATCGTCCGTGCCGGCGTTGCGGAAAAGGCGGTTCGGAACGGGACCGGCGGCAAAAAAGAGATCGGGCCAGCCGTCGCCGTCGAGATCACCGACAGCGACTCCGCCACAGGCCATCGCTGAGTAATAGAGGCGTTTGTCGGGATGAGACGTGTCGATCGGGATAATAAAATCGAGGCCCGAGCGGGCGGGGTCGAGGGCTTCGAAGAGCGGAGCATCAGTCGCGGCGACCTCTCCGGTAGTGGAGAACGGGCGAATCTCGGTGAGGCCATTGATTTCCTGTCCCGCGCAGGGCAGGGGCGTGGAAAGGGCAGAAAAAACGGTGAACACACTGATGCAACTCAGGAGTTTGGGGTTCATTCCTCCCTTTTACCCGAATCCGGCGGGCTGTTCAAGTTTTCCAGCCCCCTTCATGAGGGACCGCCCGCCTTACCGAATCGCGCTCCATTTTCCCGTGGACAGTCAGGGTGAAAACGCGCTGTATACAATTTTTGCCGAGCACGGTCTTGCAAAGCGCGGCAGATTTGACAGTCTAAGCGCCTACTTTCTAACAACCCCCTCAAAACCCCTCCCACCGCTTCTTCGATGAATACCCTCATTGTCATCATTCCTCTCTTCGGCGTCCTCGCCCTTGCCTACACTTTCTGGAGGTCCGCCTGGGTCGCAAAGCAGGATCCCGGGACGGCGAAAATGCAGCAGATCGGCGGATTCATCGCTGACGGAGCGATGGCCTTCCTGCGCGCCGAGTATAAAGTCCTCGCGATCTTTGTGGCCTGCATTGCCGCCCTGCTCGTTTTCGGCGGCTTCAAAGACCCGGTGAACAGCTCGCCTTTCGTGGCGCTCTCCTTCGTCGTGGGGGCTTTTTGCTCCGGTCTCGCCGGTTTCATCGGGATGCGGGTCGCGACCAAGGCGAACATACGCACCACCCAGGGAGCCCGCACCAGCCTCGGAGAAGGACTCAAAATCGCTTTCGCGGGCGGTTCGGTCATGGGGCTGGGCGTCGTGGGGCTCGGCCTGCTCGGGCTCGGAGTCCTTTTCCTGATTTTTTCCAAGTCCATCGGCACGGACGCCGCCTCGATCACGAAGGTGATGACTATCATCACCGGATTTTCCTTCGGCGCCTCCTCCATCGCCCTCTTTGCCCGCGTCGGAGGCGGGATCTACACCAAGGCGGCTGACGTCGGAGCCGATCTCGTCGGCAAAGTCGAGGCCGGCATCCCCGAGGATCATCCGCTCAATCCCGCCACCATCGCGGATAACGTCGGGGACAATGTCGGCGACGTCGCCGGAATGGGGGCCGACCTTTTCGAGTCCTACGTCGGTTCCATCATCGGGACGATGGTGCTCGGTAGTGTTTTCATGGTCCTGCCGGAGTACGCCGGACTGCCGCTCGCTGCGGTACTCCTGCCCATGCTCCTTGCCGGGCTTGGCATCGTGGCGTCCATCATCGGGACATTCCTCGTCCGCGTGAAGGACGGGGGCGATCCGCAAAAGGCGCTCAACTTCGGGGAGATCGTCGCAGGGGTCATCATGCTGATCGGCACCTATGTCATTATCGGTCAGGTTCTTCCCGACAAGTGGGCCTTTGATGGAAAAGAGTTCACCAGTCTCGGTGTCTTCGGGGCCATTGCGATCGGACTCGTCGCCGGTCTTGCGATCGGTTACATCACCGAGCACTACACCGGCACAGGGAAAAAGCCGGTCATCAACATCGTCCGCCAGTCCGTCACCGGTTCCGCCACAAACATCATCGCCGGACTCGGCGTGGGCATGATGTCCACCGCTCTGCCGATTATCGTCCTCGCCACCGCGATTCTCATTTCCTACGACCTCGCCGGTCTCTACGGCATCGCCATCGCCGCCGTCGGGATGCTGGCGAACACGGGGATCCAGCTTGCGGTCGATGCCTACGGCCCGATTTCGGACAATGCCGGCGGCATCGCCGAGATGAGCGAACTCCCCGCCGAAGTGCGCAAGCGCACCGACAAACTTGACGCCGTCGGCAACACCACCGCCGCGATCGGAAAAGGCTTTGCCATCGGCTCGGCCGCTCTCACCGCACTTGCTCTTTTCGCCGCCTTCAAGACGACCTGGGAACAAACCCATGGAATGAAACTCGTCATTGAGGTAACCGACCCGAAAGTAGTCGCCGCGCTCTTTGTCGGCGGCATGCTGCCTTTCCTCTTCTCGGCTCTCTCGATGGAAGCGGTCGGACGCGCCGCTATGGCGATGATCGAAGAGGTGCGCCGTCAGTTCCGCGAGATCCCCGGCCTGCGCGCAGGTATCGAGGCGATGAATCGCAACGAAGGCAAGCCCGTCCCGGACTGGTCACCTGCCGATCAGCGCGACTACGAAGACGCCCATGGCCAGGCCGAATTCGGCAAGTGCGTCGAGATCTCGACAAAAGCGGCGATCAGGGAAATGGTCAAGCCGGGCGTCCTCGCCGTCGCGGCACCGGTCGCGGTCGGCTTCATCGGCGGAGCGGAAATGCTCGGTGGTCTCCTCGCGGGGGTCACCGTCACGGGGGTACTTCTCGCCCTTTTCCAATCCAATGCCGGCGGTGCTTGGGATAATGCCAAAAAAATGATCGAGGAAGGCTACGAAGTGGACGGGGTGATGCTCAAAAAAGGCTCCGAGGCGCACAAGGCGGCCGTCGTCGGTGATACCGTCGGTGATCCTTTCAAAGATACCTCGGGTCCGTCGCTCAACATCCTCCTGAAGCTCATGAGCGTCGTTGCGCTCGTGATTGCTTCGATGATTTAAGCCTGTTCCGTCTCGCGGGGCCTCAGGGCCTCGCAGGCGGCTCGCACGATCCAGCCGTTGCTCTCGAGCGTCGCGAGCGCGGTGGCCTCGTCGGCGCCGGTGAGGTCGCGCACGATGCGCACAGCCCGGTTGCGGAGTTTTCCGTTCGAGGGGTTCAGATCGATCATCAGGTTGCTCATGACCTTGCCCGAGTGGGTCATCGCGAGGGTCGTGATCAGATTCAAAACGAGCTTTGTCGCAGTACCTGATTTCAAACGGGTTGATCCGGTGAGGACCTCGGGCCCGGTGTCGGGCAAAATTGCCCCGTCGAGGAGCGGATGGTCGCGGTAGGCGGGATTGCAGCAAACCAGCACCGTCGTCGCGCCGCGGCCTTTGGCCTCACCGAGGCAGCCCCAGATAAAGGGCGCGTGGCCGCTCGCCGAGATTCCGACGACGACATCGTGTTCGGTGATGCGGCGGGAAATGATGGCCCGTTTTCCGGCCTCGTAGTCATCTTCGGCACCCTCGACCGCGCTCCAGAGAGCTGTCCGACCGCCTGCGATGATGCCCTGAACGAGGTTCGCCGGAGTGCGAAAGGTCGGGGGACACTCGCTCGCGTCAAGTACGCCGAGTCGACCGCTCGTGCCGGCACCGCAGTAGATGAGGCGACCGCCGTTGGCGAAAGCCCGCACCACCTGCCGAACCGTCCACTCAATGTGTTCGCTCTCGGCGAGGATTTTGGCGGGGATCGTCTCATCCTCCTCCAGCATCAGACGGATCGCCTCCGCGAGGGCGAGGTCTGAGAAATTCATCGACTTGGGATGACGACCCTCCGTCGGCGAGACCGCAACCGGACGCCAGCTCTGCACGGCTTCGTGTCGTCCCGTGAGCGGCTTCGCCTCGTCCACGGAAGTGAGAGTTGACACTTCAACATCCTCGCGCCGCGCCATCGCCACCGCGCCCCACACGCCCGGTCGCTCGAGGTGGGTGATTTCTCCATTGGGCCACGCTTCGCGTATCCTCGCGATGACGCCTTCGGCAAAGACGGGATTTTTCAAGAGGACAGACCCGTTGAGGACAAATTGGACCTTTTGCCCGCGCCCCGCGACCCGGGAGGCGCAGGTCACGGTGTCTTTGGCGAGGCGCTCGGCGGCGCGTTTCAAAATGGCGAGGGCGATCTCATCCTGACGCGCGGCGGCGGCCTCGAAGACGACCCGGGCGAGGCTCGCGAGTTCGGTCTTGCCCGCGACCGACGACCACTCGATGAGCGACTCGGGCTCGTTCATTTGTAGAAATGTCAGGATGTCCGCTCCCAGCGGAGGCCAGTCCGCGCGGATGTCCGAGATCGTGACGATGGAGCGCAGGGCGTGGAGAGCGATGTCGCACGAGCTGCCGCGATCGCCGATGACGTGGCCGCGTCCGCCCACCTTCACGACACGACCCTCGCAGTTGCGACCGAGGCAGCACGACCCTGTGCCGCTCACGACGAGGACTTGCGCGTCGCACTCTGCGCTCCGGGTCACCGCTTTGAGCGCGAGGAGGACGTCGTCGGTCACGATGGCGGGGACTCCCGGCCAGGCGCGCGCCACGGCGGCGGTGAGTCGTTCGCGATCCCCCTCGGATCGAACCCCGGCGAAGCCGATCCCGATGCGATCGGGGACGCAGGGCAGTTGGCTGCGGATCTCTTCGAGGAGCTGAGCGAGAGCTTCACCGCTGAGGAGATGGAGGTTCCCCGGACCGAGGGTCAGACTCGTTAGCACGGCGTCCGTGCTGCTGTCCACGAGCAGGGCCGAAGTCATCGTCCCGCCGCCTTCGATTCCGAGAATGATCATGTTGGATTCGACCCCGAACTAACACCCGAAATCAATCTGAAAAAAGTGAATCCTCGCGACCCCTAGCCATTCGGCAATCCGGCCCGATAGATCGAGGCCATTTCTTCGGGCGAGACGACCCGGCTCAGGATAAAAAATTCATCGATGCGCCCGTTGAGGCTGCGGATGGCGTGGTTGCTCCCTTCGGCCTGCCAGTTCCCGATCTCGGCCTTGCCGATTTTGAGCGGAGCGATCCCGCTGCGGGTCTCTTCCTTCACGATTGTTCCGTCACGGTAGTGTCGCACGATGCCTGAGAGCCGATCTATCGTCACGGCCAGGTGGATCCATTTCCCGAGATCGTCGGGGTGAATGACCGGATCCGAGAGCGTGTTGGGCGGACCTTCGCCCGATATCCCGAGGATGAGCTCGCCCTGATTACTGATCTGCCAGTGCACCTCGCCGGTCTCGAACCCGTCAGTCAGGAAAAGCGAACTGAGCCAGCGGTCAAAACCCTCGATCCGCACCCAGGCGGCGAGACTAAGCCTATCAAAAGTGCCCGGCACCTGAACCCGGGTTCGGTCGGTGATACGCTTGAATTCGAGCGCGCCTTTCCCCGGCCAGCGGCCCTCGGTCCATTGCGCCCCGATGATGGCACCCTCGGGTCCGGCGGGACGCTGGTTCACAAGCTGCCGATCCCAGGGATCCTGATTTTCAAAGTCAAAAAGAACCAGAGTCGCGGGGTCCCTCGCGATCGCGTTGCGTGTCACGAGCCATTGCCGGTAGCGCTCGACTGAGCCGACGTTTGCGAGGTGAAGGAGCTCGCGCCGATCGACGAAATCCCCTCCCCCCCCGTGAACCCTCTCAAATCCGCCCCGGGACGCCCGCATCCCATCGCCACCAAAAAGAGTTTGAATCTCACGGCCCTCGCGATTGTCAAGACGCACCTCCCCCTCGACGACATGGACTTCACTCTCCCCGTCACGCCCGACACTGAGGGCAAACTCGGTTCCCAGATCGACCGCCCTATAGTCGGCGGTTTCGATCACAAATCCACGGGCCGGTTCCGGAACAAAGGCGCGGAGCTTTCCACTCTCGCAGTGGATCTTCCATTCTGTCTTGAGGAGCAGCTCGGCAGGCCCCTCCACGATAAGAGTCGCTCCACTGAAAAATTCAAGCTGGGCGAGCCCGGACTTGAGCCGGAAAGCACCCGCCGGCACAGTCTCACCCTCGCGCGGTGGATTTTCCGGCTCGCTCCACTCGGCCGCGACGAGACGACTCAAGACCGCGACACCGGGAACATGGGACGGTTCAACCGGTGGGGGGCCGGACTCCTTCACGAGTTGGTATCCGTTCGCGAGCAAGGCCAAAACGGCGGCGGCGGCAAAAACGGGACCCCACAGACGGGAGTCTCCCCTCTTTTTTACCGGATCGGTGTCGCCATCGACGGAAAAAGGGAGGATGCCCGTCGCTTCGAGAGGCAAGAGGTCGCCGGCGTGATCCCGCAAGAGCAGGGCATGGGACTCGGCGAGATCGAGATAGCGTTCGCAGGTCTCCGGGTCGCCGCGGAGGAGTTCGTTCAGCTCGGCCCGTTCCGCTTCGGAGATGACGCCGTCGAGCAATTGCGAGCTCAGCAAAGTAACGCGCTCCAATCGGTCTTTTCTCGTCATACCCGGCCCTCCTTCATCAATTTTTGTTCCACGCACTTTTGCAGGGCGGTGCGGATGCGGAAAAGCGACTGGGAAATGGCCCCTTCGGATTTACCATCGTCCTTTGCGATGGCCTGCACCGAGGCCCCGGGAAGGTATCGCCGATCGACCAAATCGCGCTGTCGGGGTGGCAGGGTGCCGATACAGGAGCGGAGTGCTTCAAGACGCTCGTCGGTCTGGTAGCTCCGTGCCTCCTGCCTCTCGGCGAGATAGTCGAAAACATCTTCGTCAAAGACGAGCTGCTCGCGGCGCTGTTTGCGCCGGTGATTGAGGACGTGGAAATAGGCGGTGCGGCAGGCCCAGGCGATGAAGTTGGTCCCTTCTTCGAAATCCTCCGCCTTGCGCCAGAGCGTCAGATTGGTCTCCTGCACGATGTCTTTGGCGAGAGACGGGTCATGACAGAGCGACATGACATAACCGAAGACCGCCGACTGGGCGCCGGTGAGCAGCTCGATGAAGGGCTCGGTATCGCGTTGCATGGTCTCGCAGAGATACCGTCCCGGAGCGCGAGATCTCACGCACTATTTTTCCCGACCCGCGACCGGGCCGGGAGAAATGGGCAAAATGCTCAGCCTTTTTCCCCGGTGAGGGCGGCTTTGGCCTCGGCGAATTTCACCTTCAACTTCGTGAAGCCCGAGGCTTCGTAGCCGGCGTTCTTCACGGCGGCGGCGACGCTCTTCCCATCGGGAGCGGCCTCGGAATCAGTCGCGATGATCGCTTTTTTCGTCTTCGCATCGACATAGACGTCGGACACATGGTCTAGCTTTTTAAGCTCCTGCGTAACGGACCAGGCGCAGCCGGTGCACTTCATCGCGGGCACCCTTACTTCAAAAACAGCAACTTCATCGGCAGCGAGCGGCACAACAAAGAGCGCGGAGAAAAAGACGGCAAGGGCTAACAGAGAGGTCACTTTCATCGTATTTCAGGGGTGATTTCGGGAGATTCGTTCAGCAGTTCCACAACGATGCGGGAAATACTTGAGGTTGCCGCCGGCTCAAGGCCCTCGACGTAGGCTCTTACGCTACCCGAACGATCAACAATCGCAAACCGATTGCTGTGGATGAATCGTTCCGACATCAGCTTCCCGGCCTCGATCGGATTGCGGGTGAGCGGGAGGAGAAAGCTGTTCTTCACGAGCGCATCGACCTCGGCCGCCTCGCCAGTAAGGAAAAACCACTTCTCCGGATCGGCGTGCCAGCGATTCGCGAACTGACCGAGGCGCTCGGGAGTATCGGTCTGGGGATCGACGGAAAAAGAAACAAAGGCGAGGTTATCCTCCTCCGCGAAGAGGCGCTGCAACTCGGCGAAGCGAGCCGAGAGCACGAGGCACTCGGCAGCACAGCTCGTGAAAATGAAGTTCGCAATCCAGACTTTACCCCTCAACGAATCCGCTTCGAGAGGTCGGGCCTGCTGGTCAGTGAAGGTGAAATCATCGACTTCCCTGAATTTTCCGATGAGAACCTGCTGCGGCGGCCCCTGCTTTTCACACGAGACGAACATTGAGAAGATCGCTCCCGCAGTGAGAAGACGACCGGGGAACCGTTGGAAAAGAGGGAGCATCCGGTTAAAGTTACGTTTGAATGAGGCGGCGCGATACCGGCGTGAATCGGAAACGAAGTGCCGTTAGGGAGCAATGGGGCGTAAGCTCTTCCCGATGAAAAAATTGCCCCTCGTCGCCCTCGCCCTTGTCCTCAATTCGTGCGCCCCCCCCCGGGATGAAGCATCAGCAGGCCACCAGACCTTCCCCGTTAGGGGGATCGTGCAGCAGCGCATGGGCGACGACCCGGCCACGATGATCATCGATCACGAGGAGATCCCCGGATTCATGCCGCGCATGATCATGCCCTTTCGCGCTCTTGATCCGAAGGAGTTCGAGGCGCTTGAGCCCGGCATGGTCGTGACCTTTGACTACCATGTCGGGGAGCACGAGTCCTGGGTCACCGGTGTCAAAACCACGGGGGAAAAAGGCGCCATCAACTACGAAGAGGACAAACCGGCACACGACGATCTCGTCTCTCCCGGCGACGCCTTTCCGGATTATGCTTTTCGCGACGAGACCGGTAAAGCCGTTCACCTCTCCGACTACCGCGGCATACCGGTGGCGATCACCTTTGTTTTTTCCCGCTGTCCCGTGCCCGAATACTGCCCGCGCATGATGAGCCACTTCGCGACGGTCCTGGAAAAGCTGAAACCCGCGCCGGATGCCCCGTCGACGTTTCGGCTTCTCACGATTTCCTTTGATCACGAGTTCGACACTCCCGAGATCCTTCGATCCTGGGGGGCCGCCTTCGGTCATCGCAGGGGATTGCCCTGGAGTCTCCTCTCGACGCCTGACAAAACCGTCATAGACGAGATTTCCAGCCGCACCGGGCTGCGCTTCGGGACCGTCAACGGAACGATTCAGCACAACCTCCGCACCCTTGTCATCAATCCCGACGGCACTCTGCGAAGACTTTTCACCGACGAAAACTGGACCGTGGACGAGCTGATTACCGAGCTTGGAGCCGCCGCATCACAGGGACGGAATTAGTGGCGCAACACGAAGCCTCGCCGAAAGCCTCCGCCTCCTGCTCAACGAAGCCATGCGCCAGGAACGCTCCGCCGTTCTTCAGGCACAACCTTACGAGCGATCCGACCTGGAGGGCGTCCGCAGCGAGCAGGCCCTTCTCCTCGCCATGGCCGAACCGACCGAAGGGAGATAGCCTGCCTCAGGCAGCCCGAAGGGCCAGGAGAACGCGAGAGTCCGATCCCCTGAGCAGTTCCGGGCACCCCGGGAAAGGGGCTTGCCAAGCCCCTCCCGTCAGCCGCGGCGCTTAGGCAAGCGCCGTTCCTTGACCTTGGCTCCGCTGCTCGCCGGCGGTCCTATTTGGATCCTATTCCCCTGTCGCCTATTCCTTTGCCCCCCCTTCTACCCGTCTACGTTTTCTGTCGCCTCATCAAACAAGGAAAAAGGGGGCACAGGAAAGGCACAGGAAAAAGGGTTCATGCGACATTTCTTGACAGTTTTCATCCCCCCTCACCTCCTTCTCGGTAAATTTAAATGGCAGGTGGCGCTGCAAAGGCTAGTTCGAATCCTGATTCAATGGCGGTGAAACAGGATGAGTAAGCTCGTCGTAACGCGGCCTTGGAATCGCAGAGGTTCGGATCGGCGATAGCACATCTCCGTCGCTTGCGGGCTGGCGTTTGCGTGCGAATGGCGGAGGGTGGGCGAATGACCGGCCAACACCTTCGCCTCTCCGCCGCCATGGGCGTGCTCCTCCTGGGGGTCGCCTATTTCGTGCCGCGGGCCGTTGTCCCGGCGAGTCGATTCGGCGAACTCCTGCATGAGACGCGCTCGGACTTCTCCCGCATCCGCGTGCGCGAAAAGGAAGGCGTGCGCAGTCTCCTCTTTGTCGACGAAGACGGCACCGAGCAGCGCCAGTCAGCCGTCGCGATGGCCGAGCCGGGGAAAAATCAGCTCGGCTACACCGGCTCGCTTTTCACTTCCCTGCTCTACCGGCATCCGCAGGATCGGGTCCTCATCGTCGGGCTCGGCGGCGGGGGCATGGTGCGGTTTTTGAACGAGTCCTTCCCGGGGATGATGGTCGAGGCGGTCGAGATTGATCCCGTCGTGGTTGAGGTGGCGGCAACCTATTTCGGCACCGCCCCGGGACCGCGCACCCGCCTCCACACCCGTGACGCCTTTGCCTTCTTCCGCGAAGAAACCGGACTCTACGATGCTATTTACATGGATGCCTTTCTCCGTCCCGCCCCCGACTCGGGGCTGGAGGAAAAAACGACGCGACTGAAGACGGTCGGTTTTCTCGGGACGGTGCGTTCCCGGCTCGTGCCCGGCGGAGTGGTCGCCGTGAATCTCATCGAAGCGCGGCCCGAGACGGCGGACGATCTTGCGGCGATCCGGACCGTCTTTCCGACGACGGCTCTCTTCAACGTTCCCGGGTCCGGCAATCTGGTTGTGATCGGCTCAAGCGAAGTCCCCGCCCCCGACGCGCCCGAACTCGCGCGCCGGGCCGCGAAGCTCGATGCGGAGCTCGCCGTGGAGCTGTCTTTCGGGGAATTGGCGGGGAATTGGCGCCCCTAACACCCTTGACGAATCCACCCCGATGCTGTCGAATCCCCGCATGACCAGAATCCCCCTGCTTTCACTCCTCTTTCTCGCCGGCCTCGCGCATGGAGGGGAAAAATCACTCTTCAACGGCACTGACCTGACCGGCTGGACCGGCGACCCGAAATTGTGGTCCGTCGTCGACGGCGCCATCACCGGGAAGACAACGGCGGAGAATCCCGCCGCGCACAACACCTTCCTCATTCTCGAAGGCGAGCAGCCCGGTGATTTCGAGCTGACACTCAAATTCAAAATGACCCCCGGAGATGAGAAGAAATATACCAACTCGGGCATTCAATACCGCAGCACCGTGCACGACGCCGAAAAGTGGATTGTGGGCGGCTACCAGGCCGACTTCGAATATGGCGAGACTTACAGCGGCATCCTTTACGAAGAGCGCGGACGCGGCATTCTCGCCCAGCGTGGCCAGAAGGTGACGATCAAACAGAGCGACGACGTCAAAAAGCCCAAGATCGAAGTGACCGGCGAGACCGGGGTCTCCGCCGAGATTCAGGCTGCCATCAAAAAAGATGACTGGAACGACTACCGCATCGTCGCGAAGGGAAATCACGTGCAGCAGTTCATCAACGGTAAGCTCACCGTCGATGTCACCGACGAAACCGCCGAGGCTCCCAAAGCCGGTGTTATCGCGCTGCAACTCCACGCCGGACCGCCCATGCAGGTCCAGTTCAAGGACATCGTCCTGAAGACCGCCGAGTGAGATCGGCCCGCGTCGAGATCACTTCGCGAGGTCAAGGAAGACGAGCGCCGAGGGATTACCCACCGGCGTGTAGTGTCCCGTGAAGTTCAGCCCGCCCGTCGCGCGATCGACGCGGAAGACGGCGAGGTGATCGGCGCGCTGATTGCAGACATAGAGGAACTCACCCGTCGGATCGAAGTTGAAGCTCCGCGGGTAGTTCCCCCTCGTCCATTCCTCGGTCAGGTAGGTGAGCTCGCCCTTTTCCCCCACCGAGAAAATGGCGATGCTGTCGTGGAGCCTATTGCCGGCATAGACGTAGCGGCCATCTTCCGAGACGAGGATGCCCGAGCAGAAGTTGCTCCCCGCATAACCCGGAGGCAGGCTCGAGAGCGTCTGCCGCGGCGAGAGACGCCCCGTTTCCCCGTCGTAGTCGAAAAGGACCACGGTCGAGCCTTCCTCCTGCAATGAGTAGAGCCAGCGGCCGTTGGGATGAAAGTGGAAATGGCGCGGCCCGTCGCCCGGAGGCAGGCTGACGTAGGGAGGATCATTGGGGGAAAGGAGGCCTTTTTTCCCGTCAAATTTCCAACTGAAGATCTGATCCAGCCCCAGATCGACATGAAGGACAAATCGTCCCGCCGGATCGGGAGCGATCATGTGGGCATGGGTGCGGTCGTGCCCGCTGAAGGCAAAGCTGCCCGGAGGAGCGTTCGTCGCCACGGTTGGCCCGACCTCGCCCTCATCGATCTTGATATCGGTCGCTTTGCCGAGGCTGCCATCCTCCAGCACCGGCAGGACCGCGACCGATCCGCCGAAGTAGTTCGCCACAAAAAGAAACCGCCCCGACGGATGAAAGCTGAGGTAAGTCGGCCCCGCTCCGCCCGAAGGCACCGTGTTGAGGGGCGTCAGTTTTCCGGTGGTGCGGTCGATGGAAAAGGAACTCACGCTACCCTCGTTTTCGTCATTAAGACGATCTGTTTCGTTGGCCGAGTAGAGACGGGACCCTGCCGCATTGAGCGCGAGACAGCTCGGGCTAATTCCCATTTCATGGATCCCCGCAGCGGTGAGGGCACCGGTCGTGCGGTCCACCGTAAAAAGGTGAATGCCCCGCCCGTTCCCAGGTGGCAGATCCACCTGAGTCGGCAGCACATCCTGCAGCGGCGAACTGAAGGTCCCGACATAGGCCATCAGCGGACCGTCTCCTGCTGACTGTGCCCGGATCGAAGAAGCAAGAACAGTGGCCGAGGCAGCCTGGAGAAAGACACGGCGGGAGGGGTGGGAGCGGAGTGGTGGAGTCATGGAGCGGTAGGGACGCCTCGCCGAGGCGTCCGCGGTGCGGTTCGGCCATCAACATGATGATTCCGGGGGGCAATTGGCAAGCCAGGAAATATCCGGATGACGTGAGCTTTTTGGATTAAACCACGCCTATCTGATTGAACTCAACCTATTGATGCATTAACATCAGATGCATGAGAACCACTCTCGATATTGAGGCTGATATCCTCCAGGCGGCGAAGGAGATTGCAGCCCGTGAAAAGTCCACCGCCGGTGCCGTCATCTCACGACTCGCGAGAAAAGGACTCGCTCCTGCTTCAGTTGGATCGGGGGAGACACGTGTTCGCAACGGCGTGCCTGTTATCTCTGCCACCGGACATGTCATCACCCTTGAGCATGTACAGGAACTAATGGATGAAGAAGGGATCTGATGCGCGCCCTTCTTGATATAAATGTCCTCCTTGCGTTACTCGACGAAGATCATGTCTTCCATGAACGGGCGCACCTCTGGTTTGGCGAAAACGTTTCGATGGGGTGGGCATCATGTCCGCTTACCGAGAATGGCTTCGTCCGGATCCGTTCACATCCCAATTTCCACCCGGTGAATAAGCGAAACGTTCAAGAAGTTTCGACCGCTTTAAGCAGCTTCGCTTCGGCCAGTGATCATGAGTTCTGGTCCGACAGTGTTAGCCTTCTTGATTTCCGGTCTTTTGACCACCCGCGGATTCTGGGGCCACGTCAGATTACCGCCCTCTATCTCCTCGCGCTCGCGGCTGTTAACGGAGGACGCCTCGTTACTTTTGATGAAGGTATCAATCTTTTGGCAGTTCCCTTTTCTAAACCTGAAAATCTGTGTCTGATTTGAAAATTTCGGGATCTGCCCGCCGGCAATTCGCTCACCCTCTCTTCCGCCTCACCAAAACCGCGATTCCAACCAACATCGCCGCGAGCAGTATCGTGCCCGCATTCATCCAGCCATCCTCCGCATAACGAATGATCGCGAGACCCAGCGCTCCGGCGAAGGTGGCGTAGTAAAGGAAGACCACCAGGGTCCGGCGGATGATGATGCCCTCGCGACCGAGCAATCCGACCGTCGCGGCGGCGGCGACGACATTGTGCACGCAGATGACATTGCCGGCCGCGCCGCCGACCGCCTGGAGGGCGACGATCCAGCCGGGATCGACACCGATCCTTTCCCCGACGCCGAACTGGAAGAGGGAAAACATCATGTTGCTGACCGTGTTCGATCCTGCGACGAAGGCACCGAGTCCGCCGACGAGCGGAGCCGCGAGCGGCCAGCCCGATCCGGCGAGCCCCGCGATTCCAGCAGCGAGAGCGATCGGCATTTTTTCATAACCGGCCGCGCCGCCGCCCGAATTGATGAAGACCTGCACCATCGGCACGGTGAAAATGAGCGCGATTGAGGCCGCCGCCGCTGTCCGGCCCGAGGCCATCCAGGCGCGGCGGACTCCAGCGAGGGGAAGGCGGTGCAGCCATGCCGCGGCGAGCGCCGCCAAGAGAAAAACGGTTCCCGGCAGATAGAGTGGTTGCACCGAGACGGCCACGTTCGACCCGAAGAGATTCGGGAGATCGAGCGAGGCCGACTTCAGCCATTCCCCGAGCGGCAGGGACTTCAGCCGCGTCAGCACGAGCAGGCCCGCCACGATGAGGTAGGGCGCCCAGGCGCGGAGTTGACCCATCGCGGGTGCGCCGCCGGGTTCTTCGCGCAGTGTCAGGGTGCCTGACCAGTCCTGCGGCCATGACTCGCGCGGCTCAAAGTCCCACGCCTCCTCGCGCGGCGGCATCAGGAATCCGCGCTTCGCCGCCGTGATCACGACAAGCAGTCCGACCGCGCTGCCAATGAGGCTGGGAAACTCCGGTCCGAGAAAGCGGGCTACGAGGCAGTAGGGGATCGTCATCGCGAGTCCGGCGAAGAGGGCGAACTTCCACACCGCGAGCCCTTCCGCAAACGATCGGTTCTTCCCGAAAAATCGAGTCATCAGGCACACCACGATGAGCGGGATAAAGGTGCCGACGATCGCGTGGATCACCGCGACGCGGCCACCGAGAAAGCCGAGGAAGTCCGCCCACTCCAAATGACCGCCAGCCGCAGCGTAGGCGAGCACAGCCGGATCTCCGGAGAGACCGTTGTGAATCCCGACGAGGACGGGCGTCCCCACTGCACCGAAGGAAACCGGAGTGCTCTGGATCGCCATGCCCGCGACGACGGCCGCCATCGCCGGGAAGCCGAGCCCCGCGAGCAGCGGCACACAAACCGCCGCCGGAGTGCCGAATCCCGCCGAACCTTCGATAAATGACCCGAAAAGCCACGCGATAATGATCACTTGGATGCGGCGATCCGGCGAGGCTTTTATAAACCCTGCCCTGATGGCGCTAAGCCCGCCGCTCTCGCGCAGCGTGTTGAGCATCACGATCGCGCCGAAGACGATAAAGATCATCGTGGCCGCGACGATGATCCCGTTGACCGTCGCCGCCACGATCTGGACCAGAGGCGTACGCCAGACCGCGATCGCGAGAACAACGACGGTGAGATAACAAAGCGGCATCGCCCGAACTGCCGGCCAACGCAGACCGACGAGGAAGATCGCCACCACTCCGATAGGAAGAAGGGCGAGGACCGAAAGGAGGAAGGGCGACATTAAGCAGGGTAAAGACCCGGTAGACGATGTCCGAAATTTTCCGGTTTACCGATCATCAAATCCCGCCAACAGGCCACGCGTGGCAAGGGCCGCCAGGGCCATGAGGCCACCGGGGACGAACTTGCGGCTCACCCACGAGTGGTAGCCAAAGAGGCAAAAGAGAGATCCGACGATGAATTTTGCGATCGGGCGGGAAGCGGTTGCACCAAAAAACTCCCCTGCAGCGAGGGCCAGGAAAATGGCGATGAGACAACTCGCAAACAGGGACACCCGGCTCCCGGTTTTGAAGTATCCGACCAGACCTCCGCTAAGAAGGACCGCGATGAAACTCCATAACACTATGTCGAAATTTGTCATCGCGGGGAGATTTCACGTTTCACCGAACCATTGCAAGAGGAAAATGCCGACCGACCGAACCTCCGGGAGGCTCTTAGAGTGACTGAGAATTCATTCAACGGAATCTCCTTCGCGGAGGGCCGTCTTTCGCAGGAACGAAAAGAGGGAGAGGCGTTTCGAGGAAGCTCTCACGGGAATCTTCAGGGTTTGTGACCCTTTGTCTTTGAACCAGCTTACCCCTTCATCAACCAGGTCGATTTCGAGTTCGTAAGAGTCTACCTTAGCCGGAACCGTCACCCTGAGTTCAACCTTCGCCGATTCTCCCGGCGCGAGGGCGACAGGCAGGTCAGAGGCCCCATCAAGAAACTGGACGACCTTTCCCTTGCCGCTCAGCCAATGATTGGCAATCCGAATGCCGCTGGCGCTCGCCGCCTGCCAGGTGACGCCGCTCAAGTTGGTGATCACGAGCTCCAGCACCATCCCTTCGCCCGGGCGCTCTCTCAACTCGCCGGGCCCCTGGATACCGGCGCGGTAGGCCGCCTCGGGAAGTCGCTGCCGCGACGTCACTTCTTCGACTGGTTCCCAGGCGGAAAAATCTTTCATCCTGGCCTCCGCAAGGCGAGATTCAATCGTCTTTGTAAGGATCTGGATATTCGGTTCCTCGAAAAATCGTCCGTGAGAGCCGGGAACAATCGTTTCGTGCAAGGGGCCCGGGTAATATTTGCGCCAGCCGAGCCCGGGCCGGTGGAACGAACGGTGAGGATTCCGATCGCTATTGTCTCCAAAAATGAGGGCTACGGGACCCCGAAAATCGTCCGGAACAAACTTTTCCTGCAGAATGAGAAGACGGATCTCGTGCCCGAGACCCTTGAGTTGCTTCGCGATCTCGAACGCAATGGCGGCGGCCTGACAGTTACCACCGATAAGGTAGGGTCCCTCGGGTTGGATCTCCATGATCTCGCGGGTGTAGTGGTTCGCGAGCATCCGGAGGTTGGTCTGACTCTTAACCATGACGCGGTTCCCTGATCGCATTCCGTAGACCGGTTGTGACGGGCCGAGATAACGGGCGAGCTGGGAAAGTTCATAGTCCCGCTGGAGGCACCAGAAAAGGGCTGACTTCTCCCCCTCCACATTTAGCCCGACAATGACAGACCCGGCGCTATTACGAACTCCTTTCCAGGAAGAAGTGTAGGACAACAAACCACGGTAGATTTCATCGGGAAGTTCGGACATCCCGACCGGGCGGCTTTCCTCCGGCGAGGAACTTCCGTTGTTTCCCGCCTCGATCGCTTTCGCCATAGACTCGATGGTGTCAAGGCGCCCCGCGACCGAATCGGGGAGCCGCTTGCCGAGGCGCTTTTCCACCTCCAGAACGAGTTGAACGGAGAGAAGAGAATGGCCGCCGAGATCGCGAAAGTTCGAAGTGACGCTAATGTCGTGGTCGAGCCAGAGAGCTTTTTTCCAAACTTCAGCCAGTTGCTTTTCCAGGTCCGTGCGGGGAGCGACAAGCGCCTCATGACAGCTGCCCCTGGCTTCGACGCTCGGCAGCGCATTCGGATCGACGGAACCGTCGGGAAGACGGGGGAACTTGTCGACGGGAATGTAGGCTTCGGGAACTGTCCAGGCGGGAAGAACGGAGATGGTATAGTCCCGAATCGTCTCCAAAGACGGGGCATCATCTTCGTTGAGGACAAGATAGGCGACGAGTCCCCCGCTCGCGGGACGGGGCAAGAGGAACGCATCATCAATTTGCGGATGATCCAGCAAGCGGCGGCGTATCTCCGCGACGCGATCTGAACCGGTGAACGTTTCCAGGGTTATCCCGGGATCTTTGGTAATAGCGGAAAGAACTTCATGGAAACGTTTTACCATCGCGGTAATTGCCTTTTCCGAGAAAAGCCCCGCATGGAAGTCCAGGGTCCCGGAGAAAATCCCGTCCTCAAGGAACGTGTAGAGAGCCACTTCGAAATCCGGAGAATCCTTGCGGATTCCGGTCTGCGAGGTTCGCAGGCCCGGGAGGTCGAGGTTCCGTGCATTTTTATCCTGAAACGAGAACATGGCACGGGTCAGGGGGGTCCGGATGAGGTTGGGAAATTGAGAGATCTTCTGTAACGGAACCCTTTGATGGTCGCAGGCATCGAGGACGGATCGACGCACCTGGGAAATCAGACTTCGAAAACTGAGCGGCCTGTTTAAATTAGCCCGAATGATAACGAGGGAGTTGAAGTAGCCGAGAAGAGACTCCACATCGGCATGCTCGCGGCTGGCGGCGGGGGAACATAGGATCATGTCCTCCTGTTCCGTGAAGCTGTAGAGGGCTGCCAGAAAGGCCGATAACAGAACCACGTAGGGACTGGACTTTTCGTGGCGGGAGAGTTCCAGCAGCGCTTGAGAAAGATCCGGCTCAAGGGAAAACGGAGCTGATCCGGATTTCGAAGGAGCGGAGCCCTGGCTCAGGTCATTCGGCAATTTCAGTGCGGGTATATCCCCGGCGAGCCGGGAAGACCAATAATCGACCTGGGCCTGCAGGGACAGCTCCTGGGAAGGGGCCCGCTGCCAACCCGCAAAATCAGCGAATTGCAGTGTCAGGGGAGGCAGCCCATGGGGTCTTGTTTTCAGATGGGCCTCGTAGCAGAGGCCGAGTTCCTTGAGAAAAATTGCCTGGGAGACCCCGTCAAAAATGAGGTGATGCATCGTGAAGGACAGGAAGTGACGCTTCCGTCCCGTTCGGAACAGGGTCGTTCGCCACAGGGGCCCGTGGATGATGTCGAAGGGCTGACGCGCTTCGTCGTTGAGGAGCCTTTCGATTTCGGCTTTGGCCTGTTGCTCGGGAAAACGACGCAGATCCTTTGAAATATCGACGACCGGGATTTTCCGCTTCGATACCGCTGAAATTTCCTGACGTGCCGTTTCAACGGTCTCACCGGGGAAGGCGGTTCGGAGGATCTCGTGCCGATCCGCGAGCTCGTGCAGGGCCAACTCAAGGGCAGTGATATCGAGATTGCCGGACAGCTCGAAGACGAGCGGCACATGGTAGCGCCCGCTCCCCGGGTCCAGCCGGGAGAGGGACCAGATCCGTTCCTGCCCGTGGGTGAGGGGAACGGGCAAAGACCGGTCAAAAGGGGGGATAGATCTATTTCCGGAGGTGCCGGAATTTTTCATGAGGAAGGCAAGCAACTCCTCCTTTCTCCCGGTCAATTCCGTTCGCATTGACGGGCTGATCGCCCCCTCGGGGGCATTGATCTTGAGCTTTCCGTCCTGGTGCCAGACTTTTATATCGAGAGCAACCAGCTCGAGCAGGATTTCCTCGACAGGCCTCATAACTCAAATTCCTCCCGCCCGTGGGCGTGCGCGACCTTTTCGGAGTATCCCATCTTCGCGGCGAGCGCGAAAGTCTCATCGGCGAGGAAATCGGAGGTGAAAGCCGATTTCCAGAGTTCGGCCGCATTTGCTTCAATTCCGCGGTGGAGGTGGAACTTCGGATCTCCAATCATTCGGGATGACTCGTAAATGCCGTCGGTCATCCTCTGTTTTTTGTTGGATTGGGGGTGAATCATCCCCGGATCGTAGTTGAGTGCGAATTTTTCGCAGAAGGAACGCATCTCCTGTTCCGGATAGTTCACCAAGTCCTCAAAGCGAATTTTGAATTGCCGTTCCGCCGGGATTTTGCTCAGAAACTCGAGGATGTTTTCGTTAAGGATAAGCCAGACCATTTCGGCGAATTGTCTTCGCGTGAAGGGAAGGTCATCGACTCCGAGCGCGTCTTTTCCGAGAAATCGGGGATACCAGAGCTGCTCCAGTTTCGCCTCCTCGAACGAACGTATCATCCCGTAAGGATGGCGGACAAGGTGAACATAGCAGGGGGACTCAAAAAACTGCTCGGCACGCTGGAGAGTCGAGACACTGCCGGCGTAATCGGGCGTTTTGTCCACAAGAATGCGTTCGTTCAGGTAATCCTGAAGGAGTGAGTAGTATTCCCTGGTCGAGCAGTTTCGCTCTTCGAGAGCAGCCATGAACTCACGGGCTTTTTCCACGGATTCGCCGCGGAGTTCCATCAGTGCGCGCAGATTTCCTTCGAGCTGGAACTGAAGCGATCCGGAATAGCGTTCCTTCCGCTCTTCGAGATTGTCGAAAGGAAGAAGATACAGCTCCGGAGGGGAAAAGAGCCCGGGGTTTCCTCCCAGCATGGCCCTGAGCAAAGTGGATCCCGATCGGGGGGCGCTGAGCACGAAGATAGCGGGGCGGAGTTTAGCCTGTCCCGCCTCGCCGGCGAGATTGGGACGGGCAAAACTTTCGCGCACCTGGGCAATCATTGCGGATGAGATGGCGGAACCCTCTTCTCGGTGCGGCGCAAGCGACTCTCCGAGCATGCGTGCGACCATCGACGGGTAATGACGCTGAAGATAGGCTTCGTAGGCGGATACGGTGGGGAAGTCAAAAAGGGAAGAAACGTAGACGGTCTCCCCCCACCGCTGCTGCAGTTCGTTCACAAAACTTGATGCGGTCAGCGAGTCCCCCCCGAGAAGAAAAAAGTCGTCATCGATGCCGATTTCGTGATCAGGTTTGAGAATCCTCTCCCAGATAGGAGCCAGAATCTTCGCCACCGGTGAGGTCGGAGGGCGGTATTCGACGGGGCCGGAAGCAACCGCTTCATCGAAACTAAGCAGGGCCGAAAGGGTCGCCCGCTGGAGCTTACCATTGTGCCGGGGGATTGCGGAAACCGCTTCAAGGAATCGAGGGATCTTGAAAAAAGCGAGACGTTCACGCAGAAAATCGAGCAAATCGCTGCGGACAAAATCGACGCCGGGACTCATGACAACGAGAGCGCCGACTTCCTCGCCGAGAACAGGGTGAGGAACAGGGAAAGCGGCCGCATCCATGACGGCGGGATGCTCGAGGAGAAGGCGGTCGATCTCCTGCGGGGTCACTTTTTCCCCGCCCCGATTGATGATATCCTTTGCCCGCCCCGTGAGAAAGAGAAAACCGTCGTCATCGAGATGACCCAGGTCACCGGTGCGAAGTCCCGCCGGCGAAAGAGCGCGGGCATTTTCTTCCGGTGCGTCGAGATACCCTGCCGTGAGTGACGGGCCGGTCACGACCACCTGCCCGGTTTCTCCGGGTTTCAGCGGGCGATCTTCCGCGTCGAGGATGACCACCCTGGAGCCAATTTCGATTCCAACCGAACCCGCTTTTCTTTTTTCCGGAGGGAGCGGATTGCTTGTGATGACTCCCGCCGTCTCGGTCATTCCGAAAATTTCGATGACCGGTATACCGAAGACCCGTTCAAACTCCTCCAGAGTCGACGCGGGGAGAGGAGCTGAGACGGAGCGAAGGAACCGCAGGTTCCGGAGCGAGGCGGCTCCGGTCAGAGCACCCCGGTCGGAGAGAATCTCATGGATCATTGCGGGAACGGCCTGCGTCCAGGTAGGGAGAAATTCTTCAAGATCACGGAAGAAATCGCGAGTCGAAAACGCGGAGGCGCAAATGACACTGCCTCCCGCCAGGATTGGTGCCAAGAGGACATCGACGATCCCGCCGATGTGGAACATGGGCAGAAAATGCAGCACACGGTCGCCCGGACCCAGCCGCAAAGAGCTTTGAACGTGTTCGGAGGCGCAAATCAGGTTTCGGTGCGTGAGAGGCACATACTTGGGGAGCGCTGTCGTTCCCGAGGTTTGCAGAATCAAAGCCGTGGATTGAGGTGCTGCAGGGATATCGAGTGCAAGGGGAGCTTTTTCAAGTGAAGAACTCAGACGGAAAGAGCCCGCCGGGGCGTCCGCCGGGGAGCGCAGTTCACATACAGGAATCCCCCTGCTTTCGGCGGCCTCTCTGGATGGATGGTCCTGTTCGGCGAGCGTGATCAGCAGTCGGGGCTTCAGCCGGTCGAAGATCGCGTTGAATTCTTCCCGACGGTAGTCGGGGTTGCACGGAACCGCCACGGAAGCAGACATGACGGAAAGGCAGGCAGCGGCCATCTCCGGTCCGTTGGGCAGGACGATGGCGACCCGGTCATCCGGCCCGATTCCAAGTTCTCTCAGGTAGAAAACCGCCTCCCGCACCGTCTTGAGCAGGTCGGCACCGGAGGCAGGTCGTTTGCCCGGGGCCAAAAGGACGATGCGGGAGAGCTCGTTCTCGAGCGCTCTCTCCAGGGAGGGGAGAAGGGTGTCAGTGGACATGAGGAAAAAAGACATCCAAAACTGCATTTTCTCCCACTGTCAACGCATACTTCCTTTTCATCTCGAAGGGCCTCGTTCCGTCTCAACGCAGGACGGATAACTGACGGCACCGCATCTTCCCTATCAACCCTTTAAACTCGCCAAATACGCCACCACATCGCGAATCTCGCTCTTTTGCAGGATGAATCCCATCGGCGGCATCGTCGAAATGACGGGGCTGCGCTCTTTGATTTTGTCGACCGGCACGCTGGTCTCTTTTCCTTCGGGATCGCGGACGATGACTTTGCCATCTTTCTCACTGCGGAACTGCCCGGCGACGGAGCTGCCGTCCGCCAGCGTGATGACAATGTTGCCGTAGCCGTTCGCGACGACGGCCTGGGGAGCAACGAGGCCTTCGAGGATATACCTCCGGTCCTTCTTAGCTCCGATGTCCTTGAGGTTCGGCCCGACATTGCTGCCCTTGCCGTCGGCGATCTTGTGGCAGGCGGTGCACTGTCCGGCCGGGTGATTGAGGAGGACGGACTTGCCTCGCGCGGCATCGCCTCCTTCGAGGGCGATGAGGTAGGGGGCGAGCGGATCGGTCACCATGACGGCCTGCCACTTCGCCTCCATCGCGGCGGTGATGGCGCTAATGTCCGGGTCAGCGGCGAAAGGTTCGAGTTTGGCGGCCTCGTAAACGTCGAGCTGCAGGGCGGGCTCGATTTTTCCAGCTTCGAGATCGGCGAGGAGGGACTTCATTTTCGCGAGGCCTCCGGCGGCGGGGAGGGAGCGGATCGCCTGCTGCTTCACGGCGACGGAGACCTTGCCCGCGAAACGGCGTTCGATCTCCGATAGCGCTTTGTCAGGGTAGAGACCGGTGAGGAGATCGAGGGCGGTCATTTTCACTTCGTCCTTGCTGTCGTCGAGGGCGGAACTCACGATCGCGGCGAGGTCGGGCGCCTTTTGTGAGGCGAGCAGTCGCAGAGCGGCCGAGCGCAGCGAGGCGGTGGCATCCGCATTATTGAAAACGATGACAAGGGTCTCGTTCGCGATGGGGACCCCGGTCTGGCGGGCGAGGTCCATCGCAGTGGTGCGGACCGGGGAAAACTCCGAGGTCAGGAGCGCATCGAGGTGCTTCCCGAGCGCGGCAGCGAGCACAGCCGGATCGCGGGGCTCGAGCGGGCGATACTGGCCGACGACGAGATCGAGTTTGCCCGGAGTGGTCCAGTTTTCGAGGGCCTCGAGTCCGGCTTCGAGGAGCGCTTCGGGGGCCTTGCCCGCAGCGACGAAGGCGGCGACACGTTCGCACACTTCAGGGGTGCCGAGGCGGAAGTTGGCGTTGAGGGCGCGGCGGGTGAGAGGCTCGTGAGCGAGGTGCTGCCCCAGTGCGGCGGCGAGGGCGGGCATCGCGTCAGGGATCATCCAGTCGTCGTGAATCGCCACAGCGACGTCGGCGGCGAGAACGGGGTCCTTGTCCCCGAGGTAGGCGGCGATGGCGGCATCGTTGCGTTTCCCGAGCGCGAGCGAGGCGCAGGCGCGGAGAAAGTCAGATGAGTCACCGGCGAGTCCGGCGAGCAATTCCGTCGGGGCCGATCCGGCGAGGGCGATGACACCGGCGTGACGCAGGTAGGTGAGGCCGTGGTGATGCTCCTTGCGTCCAAGCAGCTTTACGATGTCACCGGCAGCAGCCGGATCGCGGAGACGGCCGAGACCGAGGAGCGCCTGGAGCCGCACCCGCTGCGAGGGGTCTTCGAGGAGAGGCAGGAGCATTGAGGTGAGGGCATGACCCTCTTTGGTCGGAGCGGGAATGACGTCCAGTCCGAGGGGCCGGCCGTAGCGATCGGTCACCGTCCTGACGGCCTGGGCGCGGACTTCCGGATCGGGATCGCCGAAGAGCAAGGTGAGAGATTCGTCCTTGGCCGCGTCACGGCGGAGAAGCTGTCCTATTCCCCAGATCGCGTGGAGCCGGGCGAGTTGCGGGGCTTCAACCTTCGCCGCGGTGGACGTGAGTTCGGCGAGGGCGTCGCGCTTCACGAGTTCGAACTGCGCCTTCATCCGCACCCGCTGGTCGGCGTGGCCGAGGAGGGTGACGAGCGAGGCGACCTCCTCGCCGGAGAGATCGGCCGCGATCCATTTCCGGGTCTCGGCGCGAAGGGGATTTGCCTTTGCCTCGGGGACATCGATGCGCCAGATCGCGCCGTCTTCGTTCATCGGGTAACCGCCGCCCCAATCGACCCCGTAGAGGCCGCCGTCGGGAGCGAAGTTCAGCCCGACGAGAGGGATGCCGTCACCGATTTTGTGATCGTTCACCATCGCGAAGCTGTCTCCCTGCGGTTTGATCTGAAAGGCCCACTGCTG
>DIVG01000067.1:68917-70426 GCA_002422425.1 Akkermansiaceae bacterium UBA6138
TGGTCAAAGGTCACTTCCTGGATGTTGCGCTGGCCGTGGGCGAAGACTTCGAAGTTCGACCCGTCGGGCTCGCAGCGCATCAGGCCGCCTTGATGAGGAAAGCGGTAGTCGAGACCGTCGGCGGTTTTTACGCGGATGCCCTTGTCGCCGATGGACCAGTAGATGCGGCCGTCGGGGCCGACGCTGAGCCCGTGCATGTCGTGTCCGGCATAAGCGAGGTGGACCCCGAAGCCCGAAGCGACGACCTCGCGCTCGTCGGCCTTGCCGTCGCCGTCGCTGTCGCGGAATTTCACCAGCTCAGGCACCGGACTGACGAAGACCTCGCCTTCGTGGTAGAGAACGCCGCCGGCGACACCGCCGATGAGATGATCGAGCTGCTCGGCGAAGATCCCGGTCTTGTCCGCGAGGCCGTCTCCGTCGGTGTCTTCGATGAGATGGATGCGCTCGGTGAGATGAGTGAGATCCTTGATGTCATGGAGCCCGTCGCCGTTGAGATCGGCGATCCGCTTCGCGTTGGCGGCGCTATTCTCCGACGTGAACTGCTCGCGGTAAAAGTTCTCCTTATCCGCTGTGGAGGCGAAGCTGAGGTCGTTCGGGATCCAGTCAGTGTTGTCGCGGATGTCGAGGTCGTTGGCCTTGCGCCGCTGCGTTTGGGTGACATAGGCTCGTCCCTGCGAATCGAAGCTGAGCGCGACGGGATCGGGCACGGGAAAGTCGGGAGTCCATTTGGTGAAGACGAGTTCTTTCGGGTCGGGTTTGGCGGTGGCGACTTCTTCGACTGTCACCCCGTGCAGCTTGATGTCGTCCCACAGCCCCATGTCGTCAAAGGTGCCGAGTCCGATGCGACCGTTCAGAAAGGTCTTCTCGTGTGCGACGTGGCTGGGTGTTTCCATGTCGTCGAAGTAGATTTCGATGAGGCCGGTCGCGGCGGTGCGTTTGATTTTGACCTGATGCCATTTGCCGAGCTCCCAGGGAGTGCCGGGCGTCGTCTTTTCGGAAATGGCGACGCGGGGAGCCTCGTTGACGAGAAAGATCTGATTCGAGTGCGGATCCGTTTTCTCGCCGAGGTGAACGTAGTAGAAATTAGCCGGATCCTGATAGCCAAAGATCAGGCACATATCGCGGTGGCCGCGGGGTTCCTGCGTCGACCGAACCCGCGCCGTGAGGACAAAATCACCAACGCGGTGGCCCTTGAGGAGGGCGATGTTGAACGGGCTGCGATACGGCGGTTCATACTTTGACCCGCCGAGGATCTCAAACGCGGGATTGCCCTCAATCTCCGAGATCTTCCATGCCTTCGCATCCGTCGGCTCCCAGGCGTCGATGCCATTGGAAAAATCGTCGCTAAAGATCAGGGGCATCTCGTCGGCGCGCAGGGACAAGACAAAAACAAGGGGAAGCGCAAGCGACAGGATCAGAGGGATTTTCCGCATCGGGTATTGTCCGCCTTTTCGGCGATCTTTCCAGCGGGGAGAAAGGTGCCTGCTATCCCCCATGTAGAACGGGCCT
>DIVG01000067.1:70532-74709 GCA_002422425.1 Akkermansiaceae bacterium UBA6138
GCCTGCTCGGGCCGTGCCGCCCGTTCGAAGCTGGGGCGCGTGCCTTTTTTCACCCGGGCATGAAGCGTGAATTGGCTCACGACGAGCGCTTCCCCGCCCACGTCGCGGAGGGAGAGATTCATCTTTCCGTCAGGGTCTTCGAAGAGGCGCAGGGAAAGGACCTTGCCGACGAGCCACTCGATATCGGCGGTTTCGTCCTCCCGCTCGATCCCGAGGAGGATGAGTATCCCGCGACCGATTCGGCCTTTCTCGTGGCCCGCTATCATGACGGAGGCTTCGCTGACGCGCTGGAGTAGTACTCTCATGTGACAGGTTTGTTGCGTATAAAGATCGTATTTTCTAGACTTTGCGCCTTTCGGGAGAAGGTGATAGATTCCCGACTCTCGTTCGGAACGTAATTTCTTCGCCTAAGCAATCCACATGGAAGTCCTGATTTCAATCCTCCGCTTCATCGGCGTCCTGTTCCTCGTGATCATGATGTTCAATCTCATGATTGTTGTTCACGAGTGGGGCCACTTTCTCGCCGGTCGCTGGCGCGGGCTCTACATCGACCGCTTCCAAATCTGGTTCGGCAAGCCGCTCTGGAAAAAGACCTACAACGGTGTGCAATACGGTCTCGGCTCGATTCCCGCAGGCGGATTTGTCTCGCTGCCCCAGATGGCTCCGATGGAGAGTATCGAGGGCAAAGGGGACGGAGAATCGACTGAAAAACCGCTCCCCCCCATCTCGCCACTCGACAAAATCATCGTCGCCTTTGCCGGCCCGCTCTTCAGCTTTCTTCTCGCGGTCGTCTTCGCGGTCGTTGTCTGGGCGGTGAAGAAGCCGGTCAGCGAAGCGGTCGGGACGACGACGATCGGAAGGGTTCATGAGAACTCGCCGGCCGAAGCCGCCGGCATCCGCGTTGGAGACACCATCAAAACGATCGACGGCCAACAGGTCCGGCGATTCCTCGGGATGAACAAATCCATCATGTGGACCATTGTCGCGAGTGACAACAAAGATCTCGAAGTGGAACTGGATCGCCCGGGAGAGGGCCTCGTAAAAGTAACGGTGATTCGCCCCGAAGAAGCTCTCGAGGAGAAAGTCTCGGGCGGGTGGTTCCGGCAGGCATGGAGCTATGTCTCACGCCGCCCGGCTCTGCGCACGATCGGAATTGAACCGATGGTCTCCCCGGTCGTGGCCGGGTTCCGCGACAACAGCCCGGCAATCGATGCGGGTTTTAAAAAAGGGGACCAGATCGTCTCCATCGACGGAAAATCCGTGCGCAGCACCGACGACGTTTCGAAGTTCCCCTGGGAAGCGGGGCGCGCAAACGAAATCGGCGTGAAGCGTGACCACTCGGAGATTAAGCTCTCCGTCACCCCGCGCGTCCCCGAGAAAAACGGGGAAAAGCCGCTCATCGGCATCGTGATGAGCAACGAAGGCGTCCGCACCCTCGTCCGCGAAAATCCGGTGGTGCAGGTGATAGATAGCTTCAACTCCATCGTCCGTACTCTAAATGCCGTCTTCTCTCCCAAATCTGATGTCAAGGCCGGCCATCTCAGCGGGCCTGTAGGAATCATGGGAACCTATTACGATCTCTTCAAGGATCCCGAGGGCTGGCGTCTTGCCCTCTGGTTCAGCGTTCTTCTCAATGTGAACCTCGCGATTCTCAACCTGATGCCCTTCCCCGTCCTCGACGGCGGGCATATCGTGATGGCCTCCTACGAATGGCTCACGCGCCGGGCCATCCCGATTCGCTTCCTCGAAGTCGTGCAGACCGCATTTGTGCTCCTGCTCCTCGGGTTCATGGGCTTTGTCACCCTCAAGGACGTGGGGGACCGCATTCCCGAAGGGGACCCCGTCGAACAGGCTCCGCTCCCCGAATTCCTGCCGCTTGAGAAGTAATCTCCATGACCCGTCGCTATTCGCCCTCGCCCCTCAGTCTCACCCGCCGTCCCACCCGGGCGGTCGGGATCGGTCCGGTCGGAGTCGGGGGTGCCAATCCGGTGCGGGTGCAGTCCATGCTCACGAGCGACACCCGTGAGGCGGAGGATTGCATCAACGAAACCATGGGTCTTGTCGAGGCGGGCTGTGAGATCGTCAGAGTGACCGCGCAGACGAAGAAAATCGCCGAGAATCTCGAACCCATCGTCGCGGGGATCCGCGCCCGCGGCAGTGACGTGCCCATCGTAGCCGACATCCACTTTAAACCCGACGCCGCCCTCGAGGCGGTCAAGTGGGTCGATAAGGTCCGCGTCAATCCCGGCAACTACGCCGACAAAAAGAAATTCCAGGTCCGCGAGTACACCGACGGGCAGTATGCGGAAGAGCTCGCCCGTATCGAGGAAGAGTTCGGCCCCCTCGTCGAAGAGGCGAAGACTCGCGGGGTTGCCATGCGCATCGGGACCAATCACGGCTCCCTCAGCGACCGCATCATGAACCGCTTCGGCGACACGCCTCTCGGCATGGTCGAAAGCGCGCTGGAGTTCGCCCGCATCGCACGGGATCGGGATTATCATGAATTTGTCTTCTCAATGAAGGCGAGCAACCCCAAGGTCATGATCGAGGCCTACCGGCTTCTCGTGGCCCGTCTCGCCGAGCTCGGCGACGATTGGAACTACCCCATCCACCTCGGCGTGACCGAGGCCGGCGATGGGGAAGACGGTCGCATCAAAAGCGCGATCGGGATAGGCTCGCTTCTTGCCGACGGCATCGGGGACACCATCCGGGTCAGCCTGACCGAAGACGCCGTCCACGAAATACCCGTAGCGCGGGCCCTCCGTGATCATATCACGGCGCTGAGGGCCAATCACGAGGATACCATCGCCGAACTGGGCTGGGATGAAGTCCCGTGGAACCCGTTTGAATACCGCCGCCGCCCCTCCGGCAAAATCGAGGTGCAGGGCATCGCCCTCGGCGCGGATGAAACGGTTCGCGTCTTCACGACGCAGGATAAGTGGAACGCCCTCGCGCACAAGCTCGAAAAGCTCGGCGACTACCAGCCCGAGATCATCATCGAAACTTCGGGCGTGCTCGAAATCGATCCGCGCGACGAGGCCGCCCTCGCCGTGCTCAACGCATCAAAGACGCCGCAGCTAATCACCGTGGCGGACGGGCTCGACCTACCCGTCATTCCGGCCTTCCGACTCCTCGCGGCCAAGGCTGACGCAAAGCATCCCATTCTCCTGAAGGACACTCTGACTCCCTCGGCGGAGCCTGATCGCGACTTCCTCGACACACTCCTTACCGCAAGCATGAACATCGGTTCACTGCTCTGCGACGGTATTGGCGACGCGGTCATCGTTCAGGGCGAGCAAGCTCCCGGCCAGTCGCTGCGGCTCACCTACAACATTCTCCAGGCTGCCGGATCCCGCATTTTCAAGACCGACTACGTCGCCTGTCCGAGTTGCGGCCGCACTCTCTTCAACCTGCAATCGACGACGCAGAAGATTCGCGAAGCGACCGGTCACCTCAAGGGCGTGCGCATCGCCGTAATGGGCTGCATCGTCAACGGCCCCGGCGAAATGGCCGACGCCGACTTCGGCTACGTCGGCGGCGCGCCCGGGAAGATCAATCTCTACGTCGGCAAAGAGCCGGTGAAGTTCAACATCCCCGAAAGCGAAGCAGTCGAGCGCCTCGTCGATCTCATCAAAGAACACGGCCGCTGGACCGAGGCGCCTGCGACCGTGGCGGAGGTGTGAGGGGTTTAGCTCGTTTCATTCAAGTCAGGCAACATCGGGCTGTTGCCCGATAGGTGAAATGGTTCCGGAAAACGGAGCCAGAATTGAAATGAAAGATTGAGGTGAACGTAGTCGATGACCTCGCGGAGGTAGTCGCGCTGCCATCGGCCCGTCTCCCCGACCGCGGTGAGGTTACCTAAGGATCACGTTGACGGACTAAAGTCCGCCCTTCGGGCTGCACCTCGTGCAGTCTGTCTTGCTACGCTCGGCTATATCGCCCGCCGAAAAGATGGCCCCAGAGCCGGTTGCGGGCGTTGATGCGCCGGGTCAAGGTGTTCTGAAACCAGGTCATGCCCTCGACGAGCTTGGCCTTCGGCGTCTCAAGGACCCAATGGTAGTGGTTGTCCATCAGGACCCACGCGTAGCTCTTGACCTTCACCAAGGCGCAGGCCTCGGCCAGAGTCTCCGCGAAAAGCCCGCGGCCCGAGTCGTTGAAGACGATGGGCTGACGATGG
>DIVG01000070.1 GCA_002422425.1 Akkermansiaceae bacterium UBA6138
CCCTCGCGCGAGGAGAATCTCGCCGTCGTTCCCGCCCTGCGGAAAAATCACGCGGCGCTCTGGAACATCGCGGTCGAACCGAAGACCGGCCATGGTCCCGGGGAAAAGACCTGGCCGCTCGTGTTTTCGTTTCTCCGCCACACCTTCGCCGCGCGCGTGCCGGCCGATGCCGATCCGCGGAAGGGACCCGTGAAGCTCAAGACTCCCGCGCCCGAGAGCGGCTACCTCGGTGAAAACTGGGAATCCGCGAAGGGCGGTTATCAGGAGCTGACCATCGCGCCCTTCGCCAAATTTTCCGGAGACAAGGGTGCCGCCTCCTGGCTCGTCAACGCCGCCTACGCCGCCGACTGGCAGGCGTTTCAGCGGGAGGGGGAGGTGAAGTGATAAAGAAAGAACGATCAGGACTCCGCGAGAAAGTCATGCAATTCAGGACTTGAACTCCCGAATTGCATAAAAGCCGCAGCACATTGCCACCATGTCCGAACACGACCTGGCGCATTTGGTAGAGCTGTGGTTGCTTCAAGGAAAAGATGGATATCGATCGCCTCCAAAAACGCACGACGGCTTGCGTGGAACCAACGTGCTGGCTCATGCACGTGCCATTTGCCATCTCTTCGGAGTCATCCTGGATGGTTTTCTTTTTGGAATGATGAACCGGGCGGAGGCCCGAGCGTGTAAGTCGGAATCGTTGAGGAAATGGAGCGCCTCGGTCGGCACAGGGGAGGGTCTCACCGGCAAGAACGGCATGGGGCAACTCGCCACCAGCCAACCTTCCCGGTATGCGGCAAAGAACAAAGGGAGGCGAGGAACGTGAATCGGATTGAAAAGCGGAACCGGACACGGTTTGCTGGCGGCCGGAGCCATCGCCTATGCCAAATCAAACATCGATCCGCCTTTCTTTCTTCCTGTCCGCATGGCTTTCTCTCTCGTCCGTCGCGGCGATGGCGGAGGAGACGCGGCATCTCCCGCTCGACCAGCCCGAGTCGGCGGAGTGGACCATCCACGGCCGCGCCGAAACGGTGCCCGGCGCAAAAGGCGGCGCCCTGCAGCTCGATGGCCGCTCCCTCATCGAGGTGAAGGACTCCGCCGCGACCGGCTCCGGCGCGGAGGGCTTCAGCTTCGTGCTATGGTGCAATCCCTTCCACGTGCGCGACAGCCAGCACATGATCGTGGCGAAAAACCGCTACGGTAAAGGCAAGCGCGAGTGGGGCGTGATGATCGACAAGGACGGGAAATTCCGCCTTTACCTGTGGCAGGGGAAATGGACGACGGTGGAGGCGAAGACGTTACCCAAGCCCGGACACTGGCATCAGGTCGGGGTCGTCGTTCGAGCGGAAAGCGCCGAACTCTGGCTCGACGGCCGGCGCGAGGGCCGCATTGATCTGGCTGCTCCCGTCGCCGCCACGGCGGCACCTCTCACCCTCGGCGGTGTCCTCGATGGATCGCCCCGGCAGACCTGGTTCGGGGCGCTGGACGACTTCCGGCTTTTCGATCGGGCGCTCTCCGAGGCGGAAATGGCGGCGCTCTACGAGCCCGTCGCGGCGACGTTGGAGATTCCGGAGATGCCGCTGCCTGAGGCGATGCAGGCTCATCCTTTCTGGACCCGCGTCGGTGCGGAGGACGCGGAGCAGGATCGCAGTCTCACGCTCTTCGACGGTCGCAGCCCCGACAAGCTCGCCTGCGACACGACCCTGCGTCGCATGCCAGACGGCTCGTGGGTTCACGTCATGCTCGGCGGCGGGGACAAGGAGCCCGATCCGCGCAACGGCGTTTTTCTCCAGCGCAGCCTCGACGAGGGCGGCACCTGGAGCGCGCTCGAGCGGCTCGACTTCGGCTTTCCGAAAGACGGCGACACCCGAGCCCTCGTGCCCACCGAGCTGATGGTGCATGACGGTCGCTGCACCCTCTACTTCGCGACGCACGACGGCACCTTCGGCGGCTGGAAAAGCTGGTCGGTCGCGAGCGACGATTCCTGCAAAAGCTGGGGCTCGCCGCAGCCGCTGCCGGGACGCCTGCACGACCGCACCTTCATCCGCAATCTTGTCGTCACCCGCGACGGGCGCCTCCTCCTGCCTTTCCAACACTACGAAGACGCGCCCCGCAGCGCGTCGGTCAATGGTGTCCTCATCAGCGTCGACGGCGGGCGAACCTGGAGCGAGCATGGCAACATCCGCCTCACCGACAACCGCGCCTACCAGGGCTGGGCGGAAAACAACGTCGTCGAACTGCTCGACGGCCGCATCGCCATGATCATCCGCGCCGACGGGCTCGGCGGCGTCCTCTATCAGGCCGAGTCCTCCGATGGAGGTCTCACCTGGCCCGCGCTCGCCACGAAGACCGGAATCCCCAATCCCGGATCCAAGGCCACACTCTACGGTCTCGGCGGCAACAGCGTGGCCCTGCTGCACAATCCGAATCCCCGCACGCGTTCGCCGCTGGCGCTGTGGATCAGCTTTGACGGCATGAAGACCTGGCCCTACCAACGCATCCTGAGCGGCGACCTGGAAGGGCGCTTCAACTACCCCGACGGATTCGTCAGCGCCGACAAACGGTGGCTGCATTTCGCCTTCGATCACAATCGCGACAAAGCCATCCTCGTGAGCGCGCGCCTGCCGGAGATTCCCGCACTCTGGGACGACGTCAGGCCTCTGCCCGGGGCGGCCGATCTGCCCGTGCTCGAAGGGGTGCGCTTTTCGGTGATCAAACCCTACGAGTTCCAAAAGGACGGGTATCGTTTCCTCCACGGGGTCGGCCTCGGCTTTCACCGTGGCAAACTCTACGCCAGCTTCGGCCACAATCAGGGCGGTGAAAACACCGACACCGAAGAGGCGCGCTTTTGTGTGAGTGAAGACGATGGAAAAAGCTGGAGCGAGGTGCGCACGATGGACGCCGGCGAAGGCCCCGTCGGAGTCAGTCACGGCAGCTTCCTTTCCCATGATGGCAAGCTCTGGGCCTTCATGGGCGCCTACACCGGCACCATGCAGGGCATCCACACACGCGCCTACCGGCTCAACGAAACATCCGGCACCTTCGAGCCGCTCGGCACCGTCATCGAAGGCGGATTCTGGCCCATGCAGGAGCCGCTGCGCATGGACGACGGCAACTGGATCATGGCCGGCATCACCGCAGGGGTGTATGATGAAAAAGGGACCCATCCCGCCGCTGTCGCGATCAGTCGGGGCGACGACTTCACGAAGTGGGATCTCATCCCCATCGCCCCCGTGCCCGGGCTCCCGATGTGGGGCGAGTCCACCGTCATCGTCGAGGGCAAACGCGTCACCAGCATCAGTCGTTACGGAGCCGAGGCCCGCGCCCTCGTCGCGACGAGCGCGGACTACGGCCGCACCTGGAGCGCGATGCGTCCCTCCAACCTGCCCATGACGACGAGCAAACCCTACGCGGGCACGCTCAGCGACGGACGGCGTTACCTCGTGTGCAGCAGCAGCGCCGACGGGGGTAAACGGCGCGCGCCTCTCACCATCGCGCTCAGCGAACCGGGCGCGACAGCGTTTTCTGAAATCCACGTCATCCGCCACGCCCTTTTCCCCGGGGGCCCCGGCGAGAGCCACGAGCGCGCCAGCCTCTCCTACCCCTACGCCATCGAGCGCGGGGGATTCCTCTACGTGGGGTATTCCAACAACGGCGGCAACGTCGGCCGCATCGGCGAAGGGCGCGAACTCTGGAACAACAACAGCGCCGAACTCGCGGTGATCCCCCTCAGTGAACTCGGTCGCTGAGACCGCCTCGACCGTTTCCCCTGTGCTCGCGGTTGCTTCTATCCTGCGATGAGCCGCGGCCCTCATTCAACTTTGTTGAGTGATCGACCATACAGGGTTGAATGCGGTGTGGGGCGGCGACTCCCTTCAGTGGTCGGTCCGCTTCGGTGCCGCCGCGAGCAGTTCGCCGATGAGCGCTTCGAGTTCGCGCGGATTGCCTTTGATGCGGACATACCGGTGCCGCTTTTTCCAGTCCGTATTCCACTGGCAGTGGCCGTCCGAGTCGAAGACGACGCGACCGCCGTCGACCACGTTCCAGTATTGCTCCTGCGGGCCGCGCACCGCGAGCAGGACCGTCGCGAGGTCGTGATTCGGTTTGCCGATCTCGAGGGAGGGACGCTCGTGATGGAGACGCAGTTCATAGGCGCGGCGCACCGGATTTTCCTTCGGGCTCGCGAGCAGTTCGGGGCCGTTGATCATTGCCGCCCCGACTTCGTAGCCCTGCCATACGACGGGAGTGGGCCACTCGTTCGTCACCGTCGCGGCGGCGGCGGGATCGAGCTTGATGTTTGTCTCGGGCCGCGCCGTGCGGGGGAAGCCGCCCCCCATCACGTAGAGGATTTTCACCTTCGCCTTCACGAGATCGGGCTCGGCGCGGATGAGATCCTCGAGGTTGCTGAGCGCGCCCACACTGCAGATCACGACCGATCCGTCGGCCTCGCGGGAAAGGGTCTCCCGATAGACTGCGAGGGCGTCCGGCATGGCGTCGTCGGGTTTTGCCCCGTGGGGAAACTCGTCGCGCAGGGCGGCGCAGTAAGCGCTCGGACGTCCCTTGCGCGCGGCCCCGGTGGCGCCGTCCTTGTCGGTGCCGATGGGGATGTCGCCGCGTCCGTACCAGGTATTGATCGCGTCCGCCGCCGCCGCCGAAGCGTTCGAGGGGTCTTTGCGGTTCGTCACGATCGCGAGGATCTCCGCCTCCCCGAGGTCGGCGAGGGCATGCAGCACCGCGAGGGCCCCGGCGTCGTCACAGTCGTTCGCCATGTCCGTGTCAAAGATCACCTTCACCGGCTCCGCTCCGGCGGAGAGGCAGGTGAGGGAGAGCGCGAGGAGAAGGGTGGGGGCGAGGGTTGGGGGAGTCATGGAACACGCGCAGCGGGTAGCTGGAGCGAAGCGAAAGCAAACGGCGGAGCAGTGGAGCAGTGGAGCAGTGGAGCAGTGCGAAAGCAATGGGAGAAAGTGGAATGATTCGGTCGCCGGTAGGGTGGTGCAAGGTCCGTGTTTTTGAACCCCCATTCCACCTCACCGCACCCGCCCCAAAAGCTCCAGAATCTTCTCCGTGATCCTCACCGAGGCTTCACGTTCGACGCGGTTGGTGCCGAGCCAGGTTTCGTAGCCGCCGAGGTCGAGTTGAGCGGGAGTGGGGAGGTAGCCGTTGCTGCCGTTGGCGATCGTGGTGGTGAAGGTGTCGGGGAAAGGGCTGCGGGCTTTGATCTCCAGTCCGGTCTCGGTGAAGACTTCAAAGGGGATCGCGGCGATGCCGAGTTCGCCGATGCGGAAGACCTGCAAAAGACATTTAACCGTGCCGGGCTGCGCGTCGCGGGCGCTCAGGGTACGCTCGGCGTAGGGTTTTTCGAGGAGGTGCGCGGCTTCGGCGTCCGCGGGTTTGGCGAGCACGGCCCCGGCCCATTGCACCATCTCCGGCGTGGGGCGTCGCACCGCCAGCTCGAGCTCGTCGGTCGCGGCCCGCAGGAGCACATCGTCGCGGTGCTCGAGGGTTTCGCGGACACGCAGCACCTCGGCGGCGAGATCGCCGGCGACGAGCCGGATCTTTTCGTAGGGTTCGCGTTTCACCGCGGGAGTGTTGCCGCTGTAGTCGTTGTTGTTGACGTCGCCGCAGGGACCGTTCGCGAGCAGTCCGACGACGGGCGGGTGGTCGCCGTCCGTCGCGAGGGCCGCCTCGATCCGGCGGCAGAATTCCCCGAAGTAGTCCGCCGAGATCTCTTCGCGCGGGACCCCGCCGACGTAGTGGAGCCAGTAGTTCGCCATCAGGGCGATCTGGCGTCCGTCGGCGGCCTGCACGGACAGACAATAGACTTCCGGATTGGTCGGACCGGCCGGACCGGCGAGACGGTGCCGCAGGAGACTGCCCGGGTTCATCACGGCGCGGTCTTCGCCGCCAAAGGGATTGGGGTTGGTCATTCCTTCTTTGAGGAGCCAGCGGCGGTTGAAGACGTGCTGCGGCACTTCGCCCGACCCCCAGGCGATACGGGCGGGCTCAAGCTGAGCGAGGGCGCGGCGCACCCCGTCGACGACGCGCGAGACGAGCAGGGCGCGGTAGTGGATCGATTCGTCGGGACTCGCGACAGGCGAGACGCTGGAGTGGGTGTGGGTGCCGGAAAACATCTGGTTCGCCGCGGGGATGCCGGTGGCGGCCTCGATTTTCTGTTTTGCCTCGTCCCAGACATCACGCGCCAGCGAGATAGTGTCGGCCACGACAAAAACCAGTTTTGTGGTGCCGTCGTCGAGGACGAGGCAGCGGGCGTGCAGTTCGTCATGCACCTGCGCCGCGAGCGGACGCGGAGCAAAGTTCCCCACGATCTCCATTCCCAGGGGCGGTGTGATGTTGCTCGCGGCTGCTCCGGCGCGGAAAACGGGGGTCGTCTCCTGACCACGGAGAGAGCCGGGCGCGGCGGCGAGGAGGAGGAGGAGTGCGGGAGTGAGAAGACGGCGGTGGCGGTTCATGAAGATGGGCGGCGGTGCGCGTTTTGGATGGATTGAGAGAAGCACGGGCGGTGCAACCCGGGCAAGGAGGAATGAGGCGCGAATGCGGAGTGGGGCGCCCTTCCGTCCGCCGCCATGGGGACGCGTTCATGGCCAAGATGAGGATGTTCGCTTTCCGATGAACCTTTATCATAGCAAGACCAGATTTTTCTCTGCTTTTTTACGGGAGACATGCAGGCATCATTCCAGACCTTACTCGCCACAGTGGCCCTGGGGCCGCTCACGTTGACTTTCGCCGTCGCCGCGGAGGTGCCGGCCGATCATGCCGCGAAGATGACGCGCGGTTTGGAAATGTTCCGCGACGGGGCGGGCCCTCTCCTGCGCGAGCATTGTCTCGACTGCCACGGGGGTGAAAAGACGCGGGGAGGTCTTGATCTCGCGACGCGGGAGGGTTTGCTCCTCGGCGGGGCAGAGGGCCAGGCGGTGAAACCCTTCGACGCGGCGGGTAGTTGGATGATGAAACTCATCCGGCACGAGGAGGGGCCGGAGATGCCCGAGAAAAAGCCGCGCCTTTCCGACGAGGCGATCGCAGTGATCGCGGCCTGGATCGACCACGGCGCGCCCTATGACGCTCCGCTCGTGGAGGGGAAGGCTCCGCCGCGGGACAAGTCGCAGGTGACGGAGGAGGACAGGGCGTGGTGGTCCTTTCAGCCGCTCACGGGAGTGGCTCCGCCGTCGGGAGGGGGGAATCCTATTGACGCTTTTCTCACCGAAGCGGCGCGGGAAAAACAGCTCGCGCTCAATGCGGAGGCCGATCCCGCCACGCTGGTGCGACGCGCCTCTCTCGACCTCACGGGACTGCCGCCGACGCCCGAAGAGGTGGCCGCTTACGCCACTGATCCTTCCCCGGCGGCCTGGGAAAAGCTGATCGCACGTCTCCTCGATTCACCGGCCTACGGGGAGCGTTGGGCGCGGCACTGGCTCGACGTGTCGCGCTTTGCGGAGAGCAGCGGCTTCGAGCATGACTACGACCGCCCCTTTGCCTATCACTACCGCGATTTTGTGATCAAGGCGCTCAATGCGGACATGCCCTTTGACCGTTTTGCGCACTGGCAGATCGCGGGCGACGAGTTCGCCCCGGAGGATCCGCTCGCGCTCACGGCGACGGGATTTCTCGGGGCGGGCGTCTTCCCCACCCAGATCACGGCGAATGAAGTGGAGCGCACCCGCTACGACGCGCTCGACGACATGCTCTCGACGACGGGCAGTGCCTTCCTCGGGCTCAGCATCGGATGCGCGCGCTGTCACGATCACAAGACCGATCCGATTCCGGAAAAGGACTACTACCGCCTCCTCTCGACTTTCACGACGACGGTGCGCAGCAACATCGAGGTGGATCTCGATCCCGAAAAGACAAGGTCGCTGCACGAGCCGTGGGCGAAGCAGCGCGAAGCGCTCGCGGCGGAGCTGACGAAAGTCGAGACATCGCTGCGTCCGGCTTTCGGGGCGTGGGTCGCGGGCGGGTTCGCCGGGGAGGAGGCTCCCGCCTGGGCGCTGTTGGAAGCGACCGAATGGAAGTCCGCCGCGGCGGCGACCTTCAAGCCGCTCGGCGACGGATCGTATCTCGTCGAGGGTGCGAACGCCGCGAAGGACACCTACACGATGACTGCGCCGGTCACGGCGACGCGTCTCACCGCGCTGCGGCTCGAGACCCTGACACATCCCACGATGAAAGGGAACGGCCCGGGCCGGGCGGACAACGGGAATTTCGGACTGGGAAAAATCGAGGTGAGTCTCGTCTCTCCGAAAGGCGAAGCGGCGCCGGTGAAGATCGGACGCGCCTTTGCCGATCACGAGCAGAACACCCAGCAACTCGGGGTCGCGGCCTCGCTCGACGAAAATCCGGCGTCGGGCTGGGCCATCGACGGGCAGATCGGGAAAGATCATGCGGCCGTCTTTGTCTTCGCGACGCCGCTGAATCCGGAGCCCGGCTCGAAGCTCGTCGTGAAGCTGCACTTTACCGTGAACACGCGTCACCAGATCGGGCGTCCCCGTCTCTCGATCACGGGCAGGGACGAGCCGGCGCTCGAGGGCGAGGCACCCCCGGCGGCCGTCACCGCAGCGATGGCGAAGGGGCAGGCGGGAACTGGTAAGGCCACAGGCACGACCTTCACGGAGGCGGAAAGCGCGATCCTTTTCGACTGGTGGAAGCAGCGCGAAAGTTCGTGGCAGGCCGCCCGGACCACCCTCGCCGCGCACGAGGCGAAGGAGCCGAACGGAAAGACGACGGTGCTGGTCTGCGCCGAGGGACACAAGCCGCTCGTGATGCACTCGCAGGGGCCGCCCTTTCTCGAAGAGACCCATCTTTTGAAGCGCGGCGATACGAATCAAAAGCAGTCCGTCGCGGAGCAGGGATTCCTGCAGGTGCTGATGCGCGATGCCGATGAAAAACGCTGGAGCTGGACTCCGCCGGAGGGCGCGCCCTACACCGGTCGTCGCCGTTCCTTCGCGAACTGGATGACGGATGTCGACCGCGGGGCCGGCGCGCTGATGGCGCGGGTCACGGTGAACCGGCTCTGGCAGCATCACTTCGGGCGCGGGATCGTCGCAACACCGAATGACTTCGGCCGCACGGGGACGCCGCCCTCGCATCCGGAACTGCTCGACTACCTCGCGGGCGAACTCGTTCGCAACGGCTGGCAGTTGAAGCCGATCCACCGGCTCATGATGACGAGCGCGGCCTACCGGCAGAGCGCCACGACCGACGCGGCGAAGCTCGCCGCCGATCCTGACAATGCGCTATTTCTCCGGCGCATGCCGCAGCGTCTCGAGGCCGAGGCGGTGCGCGACAGTGCGCTCGCGGTCGCCGGCGTGCTCGACACCACCATGTTCGGCGCGGGCACGCTTGATGAAAAAAGTCTGCGCCGCAGCCTTTATTTCACGGTGAAGCGCAGCCGTCTCGTGAACTCGATGGTCGTCTTCGACGCGCCCGAGCCCCTCGCGAGCCAGGGCAGTCGTCCGACGACGACGGTGGCGCCGCAGGCGCTCCTTATGATGAACAGCCCGCAGGCGCGGCACTGGGCGCTGGCCTTTGCCCGCCGCGTCGAGCGCGAGACCGGGTCGGTCGATCCGGCGCAACTCGTGCATCGCGCCTATCTGCTGGCGCTCGGTCGCGCGCCGCGCGAGTCCGAGGCAAGCGCCGCGGCGCAGTTCATCGCTCGGGGCGCAGACTATTACCCGCCCGCCGGCGGAACGCCGCCGCAGACGCTCGCCCTTGCCGACTTCTGTCAGGCTGTCCTCGCACTGAATGAATTTGTTTACGTGAACTGATCCCATGAATCCCGAACTTTTCCCTCTCGCGCGACGCGAGCTTTTCCGACGGGCCGGCGCCGGATTCGGCATGCTGGCGCTGGGCGATCTACTCGCGGGCACGGGCCTCGCCTCGGCGCGGAATCCGCTCGCGGCAAAGACGCCCCATTTCCCGCCCCGGGCGAAGTCCATCATCTGGCTTTTCATGAACGGCGGACCGAGTCACGTCGACACCTGGGACTACAAGCCCGAGCTGCAAAAGCGGGACGGTCAGCCTCTCCCCGACTTCGACCCGAAGACAGGATTTTTCCCCGGCTCGGTCGGCCCGCTCATGAAGTCGCCCTTTGACTGGGCGCAGCACGGCCAGAGCGGCACGTGGGTGAGCTCCCTCTTCCCCAATCTGGCGAAGCAGGTCGATCACCTCGCCTTTATCCACTCGATGCACACGGAGTCGAACAACCATTCGCCCGCGCTCTTCATGATGAACACGGGGACGACCCGCATGGGCTACCCCAGCACGGGGGCGTGGGTGACCTACGGGCTAGGCTCCGCGAGCGAGAATCTGCCGGCCTTCATCGTCATGAGCGATCCGAAGGACCGCGGTCTGCCCAAGGGCAACGCGAGCAACTGGACGGCGGGCTTTCTCCCCGGCGTCTTTCAGGGCACCTGGTTGAAGTCGAAGGGCGAGCCGATCGACAATCTCACGCGTCCGGCCGATCTCGCCGCGGCCCGCCAGCGCGAGCAGCTCGACCTCCTCGCCGATCTCAACCGCGCCGGTCTCGCCGACTCGACCGCCGCGGACGAACTCACCGCGCGCATCGACAGCTTCGAGCTGGCCTACCGCATGCAGACGGCCGCGCCCGATGCCTTTGATTTGAAAAATGAACCCGAGAGCATCCGCAAACTCTACGGGCTCGACCAGCCGCACTGCTCCCACATCGCGGCCCAGTGTCTCACCGCGCGGCGGCTCGTCGAGCGCGGCACCCGCTTCGTGCAAATCTACAGCGGCGGGATGGAGAATCAGCTCTCGTGGGACTGCCATCTCGATCTCGCCGGCAACCACACCGGGTTCGCGCAGGAGACGGACCAGCCCTTTGCCGCCCTCATTCAGGATCTCGCGCAACGCGGCATGCTGCAGGACACCCTCGTCGTCTGCGCCGGAGAATTCGGACGTCTCCCCATCTCGCAAAAAGGGGCGAAGCCCGGTCGCGATCACAACCCCCACGCCTTCACCGCCTGGCTCGCCGGCGGCGGAGTCAAAGGCGGCGTCCACCATGGTGAAACCGACGAGATCGGTCACCGCGCCGTCGTCGACAAAGTGAGTGTGCGCGATTTTCACGCGACTCTGCTCCACGCGCTCGGGCTCAACCACGAGAGACTGACTTTTCCTTTCCAGGGCCTCGACGCGAGCCTCACCGGGGTCGAGCCTGCGCATGTCGTGAAACAACTGTTTGCATGATTGCCCGACGTCATTTCCTCCAAAAGGCTCCACTCCTGAGCGCGCTGCCGGCTTTCGCCTCGCACCCCTCCTTTGCGGAGGACCGGGTCCCGTCGGACCGAGTCCCGCAATCCGTCGGAGAACTCTGGGCCGATTTCGATCCGCGCAGCGACCCTCTCGAGGTCGAGCTGATCCGCGAGTGGGAGGAAGACGGCGGCGTTTTCCGTCTGGTGCGGTATCTTATCGGCACTTTCAAAGGCAAACCCGCCCGCATGGCGGCGATCTACGGTTACCCCGCCGAGGCTGACGGGAAAGTGCCGGCGGTGATGCATATCCATGGCGGCGGCCAGCGCGCCTCTCTGTCCGAGGTGAAGTTTCTCGTCGGGCGCGGTTACGCCGCTCTCTCGGTGAACTGGGGCGGCAGCGGCACGGGCAAAGCGCCGTTCAACGCGCCCGAGGGCGCACAGCCGGGCGATCCCAATACCGACTGGGGGGCAGTCGATCCCTCGCAGCTCAATGTGCAAGGCTACAGCACGATGCTGCCGGGTCCGGGGCAGTTTTTCGAAGACCGTGAACATCCCAAAAACAACAACTGGTACTTGCTCACGATCGGTTGCCGCCGCGGCCTCACCTTTCTCGAGGAGCAGCCCGAAGTCGACGGGGACCGCCTCGGGGTGCACGGCTATTCCATGGGAGGAAATCTCACGATGTATGTCGCCGGCTCCGATGACAGGGTGAAGGCCGCCGTCCCGGCCGTGGGCGGTCAGGGCTGGCGCTGGGAAGAGCAGGATTTCAACGGGGTGAGGGCGCGGCCGCAAGACAGTGTCAAAGGCGACCTTGAGGTCTTCCGGAAGACGCTCAGCTTCGAGAGCTACGCTCCGCTCATCCGCTGCCCCGTGCTGCACCGCAGTGCCACGAACGATTTCCACGG
>DIVG01000074.1:0-2276 GCA_002422425.1 Akkermansiaceae bacterium UBA6138
GCTGGTTTTCTCAGTTTTATCTTCCTCCTTCCGGCTACAGCCGCCGAGGTGAGGGTCAGCGACCCCGAGTCGGCTAGGAAGGCGGAATGCGCGGAAAAACGTCCCCCATTCCGGCGCTTCCGGGGCTAGCCCGCTACGGTATCAGCTGGCCACTTCACGGGCGGCAGAGGTGACTCCCTCTTCGCCTCGCCTTCCAATCTATCTTCCGCTCGTCATCTTCCTGCATCGCGCACTGGAAATTTCTCATTCTTCCGCTACCTCTTTTCGCATGACTCCCCAGGAAAAAGCCAATCAACTCGGAATCGATCTTTCACCTCAGGTCCCCGGCTACCTCAACCTTTGCATTCGCAGTGGCAATCAACTCATCACCTCCGGTCACGTCAGCGACCTGAAGGGGGTGCTGGGTAAGGGGCTCTCGGTCGAGGAGGGTTACGCTGCCGCTAGAAACTGTATGGAAAAAATCCTGCGCTCCGTGCACCACACTCACGGCACTCTCGACGGCCTGCGCTGTCTCAAGTTGCTCGGCTGTGTCTATTCGGCCGGTGATTTCACTGACCAGCACCTTGTCATCAACGGCGCTTCGGATCTCGTCCACGAACTCTATGGCAAGGACGGCGACGGTTACCACGCCCGCAGCGCCCTTGGTTTTGCGGCCCTGCCGACCGGGGCGGCTGTCGAGGTTGAGGCGATTTTTGAGATTCTCTGATTCGACAGAAGCGCTCTTTCACGTTCTGTGAGACGGCGTCATTGTTTCCCGTCACCGGTAGGGCTATCCTCTCTGGTCGGTCTTACGCGTGCGTTACTCACGCGAACCCGTTCTTGTGGACGGAGCAACTCCCGGAATACGATAGTTGTGCTCTGATTTCTTCTATCTCCGCCTCTCCCGCATGAACCTGATCCGTCTAGGCTCCCTTGCCGCCATCCTCCTGGCATCAGCCTCCGGCTTCGCCTCTGAGGAGAAGATCTCATTCAATCGGGACATCCGGCCTGTCCTCTCCAACGCCTGCTTTGCCTGCCACGGTTTTGACGCGAAGGAACGGAAGGCCGATTTGCGGCTTGATACGCGCGACGGGGCATTCGCTGATCTCGGCGGATACGCGGCCATCGTGCCTAAAGACCCCGGAGCCAGCGAGGCCTGGCAGCGCATCCTCTCGGACGACGAGGATGAAATGATGCCGCCGCCCGATTTTCACAAGAAGCTCAGCGACGACGAGAAAGCGCTCCTGCGCCGCTGGATTGAGGAGGGGGCCGAGTATCAGGCGCACTGGTCCTTTGTCGCTCCCGTGAAAGTCGAGGCGACTGGGGCAGGGGAGGAGAAAAACGCCATCGATAGATTTTTACTCAATAAGTTGAAAAAAGAAGGGCTTTCCCGTGCTGGCGAGGCGGATAGGGAGACGCTCATTCGCCGCGTTACGCTCGATTTGACCGGCTTGCCTCCTACGCCGGCGGAGGTCGAGGCTTTCTTGAAGGACACTTCTCCGACGGCCTACGAGACTCTCGTCGACGGTCTCCTGGCCCGCCCGACTTACGGTGAGCACATGGCCCGTTACTGGCTCGACCTTGCCCGCTATGCCGACACCCACGGACTTCATCTCGACAACGAGCGCTCCATGTGGCCCTACCGCGACTGGGTCGTGCAGGCGCTTAATGCGAACCTGCCTTTTGACGAATTCACCCGCTGGCAACTCGCGGGCGATCTGCTCCCCGACCCGACCCGCGAGCAGCTCATTGCCTCGGGATTCAATCGCTGCAATGTCACCACGAGCGAGGGCGGCAGCATCGCCGAGGAGTGGACCTATCGCTACGCGGTCGACCGCACCACCACGGCGGTGGAGGTCTGGATGGGCCTCACGGCCGGCTGCGCCGTCTGCCATGACCACAAGTTCGATCCGATCTCGGCGAAGGATTATTATTCGATGTATTCCTTTTTCCACAGCGCCGCCGACCCGGCCATGGACGGGAACAAGATCGACACGCCGCCCATTCTCAAGCTGACGACGCCCGAAGACGAGAAGCGCCTCGTCGAGTTAAACGCGAAGATCAAGACCGTCGACGATCGTCTCACCGCCGCCGTCGCCTCGCTCAAATACACCGATCCTGCGACTCTGAACCCGGCCCCGCCGGTCACCAGAACGGAGACCGTCTGGTTCGAAGACGATTTCCCCAAAGGCTCGAATCCGCAGGTCGCTGGAGCGTCCTTGCGCTGGAATGAAAAAGGGAAGGGGCCCGTCCATAGCGGGAACCGGTCCCTTGTCCGCTCGGCTCCGGGCGCGGTG
>DIVG01000074.1:2329-4215 GCA_002422425.1 Akkermansiaceae bacterium UBA6138
GTCTGGGGCGATGGCGACAAGATCGGCTTCGGCACCCCCGGCACGATCGAGAGAGTGGCAATGGGCGCTCTGCCGAAGGCGGGCGAATGGGTCCGGCTCGACGTCCCCGCCGAAAAGCTCGGGCTCAAGGCTGGGATGAAAGTGGACGGTTTTGCCTTTACCCAATACGGCGGCACCGTGAGCTGGGACCGGCTCGGGGTCGCGGCCGAGACCAATCCGGCAAAGGATCCCACCTGGTCGTGGCAGATCTGGCTCGAGCAAAATCAGGGCAAACGCAACGACCTGCTCCCCGACGCACTCCGTGAACTCGTTCGCGGCAAGAAGCCCGCCGAGTGGACCGAGGCCGAAATGAAAAAGGGGCGCGACTTCTGGCTTGGCAATCTCTACGCCGGGGCCCGCGATCAGTTGGCGCCACTTGAGGCGGAAAAGGCGCCCTTTGTTGCGGAGCGTGAGCGCATTGAAAAGGCGACCCCGATCACCTTCATCATGGCCGATCTCCCGACTCCGCGGGAGAGCTTCGTGATGGAGCGCGGCCAGTATGACAAGCCCGGCGAAAAAGTCTCGCGGGGTGTGCCCTCATTCCTCCCGCCGCTCCCCGACAAGCCCGCCGACCGCGATTACAATCGTCTCGACTTCGCCAACTGGCTCGTGAGCGGGACGCATCCGCTCACCGCCCGGGTCACGGTGAATCGATTCTGGCAGCAGTTTTTCGGCGTCGGCCTCGTCAAGACGAGCATGGACTTCGGCTCGCAGGGGGAACCGCCCAGTCATCCCGAACTGCTCGACTGGCTCGCGATCACCTTTGTCGAAGACGGCTGGGACATGAAGCAGCTCGTGAAGCGACTCGTCACGAGTCACGCCTACCGGCAGAGCTCCGGCTTTTCCCCTGAAGTGCTCCAGCGCGATCCCGAGAACCGGCTTCTCGCGCGGGGCCCGCGTTTTCGTCTCGATGCCGAGGTCCTGCGCGACCAGGCCCTCGCCGTGAGCGGACTCCTCGTGCCCACGATGGGAGGCAAGGGGGTCAAACCCTACCAGCCGGAGAATATCTGGGAACCCGTCGCTTTCGGCGGCAGCAATACAATGAAATACGTTCAGGACAAAGGTGAAGCCCTCTACCGGCGCAGTATCTATACCTTCATGAAACGCACCGCCCCGCCGCCGTTCATGTCGAGCTTCGATGCCCCGAATCGTGAGCAGAGCTGCAGTGCCCGCGGGCGCAGCAACACGCCCCTGCAGGCGCTCCAACTGATGAACGACATCCAGCACGTCGAAGCGGCCCGACATCTCGCCCAGCGCATTCTCAAAGAAGGCGGAGCGACTCCCGGGGAGCGCGTCCGCTGGGGCTGGCGTGTCGTCACGGCGCGCTATCCCGCTGCCGACGAGGCTGAAGTCGTCCTCAACGCCCTCACCATGCACCGCAACCGCTACGACTCCGACAAGGAGGCGGCCGCGGCGCTGATCGGTTACGGAGAGAGCAAGGCCGATGCCTCCGTCGATGTGGCGGAACTGGCCGCTTACACCCTTGTAGCGAACCTGCTGATGAACCTGGACGAGGTCGTCGTGAAGAATTGAAAGAGCAGCTCAAGTGTGGCAAAATAACCCCATGATTGCAGACCGGATTCCTGAAATCGCCAAACTCACCCGCGAAGAGCGGCTATTGCTGGCCTGTGAACTCTGGGAGGAAGACTGGGAATTGCATCCCAATCCCGAAATGGACGCGAGTATCGGGATTCTTTTGCAAGAGCGGTGGAAGGCTTATGAAGCCAATCCCGGCGCGGTCATCACCTACGAGGAAATGAGGAAGAAGTACGGACTCCCGGTTGATGAATGAAGTCATTTTCACACTGGCGGCCGAAATCGAGTGGTTCAATCTGGTTCGACTCCAT
>DIVG01000085.1:0-16880 GCA_002422425.1 Akkermansiaceae bacterium UBA6138
CAAGGTAAAAAATAGGATACGGACGTTGCGGATCTGCTTGGAATCCAGTTCGTCGCAATTCAATCACCAGGGCGTTCTCGTAGGGTTTCTCGCGAAGTCCGGGGCCCAGTGCGTTGTGGACCCTCATCGCGCAGCCAATGACTTCGTAGGATCCGTCTTCTGCTTGCATGGTTTAAGAATTCAACGCAAATGGCCGCAAATTTTCGCAAATTTTCGCAAATCAAAACGAAGCCACCACCTGCGCATGCACCGCCTCACAAATCATCCTTAACGACCCTTCTAGATCCCCGTCGGCCGTCTTGAAGGCATCGGCATCGATCGTCAATGGAGCTCCCAGCACCACGAGCGGGGCGCCGTATTGGGGGCACTGGATCGCTTGTTCCAAAGTTAACCCACCGACCGCCTGCACGGGGACCTTCACTGCCTGCACCACCGCCCGTAATCGGTCGAGCGGGCTGGGCATGCGGTGGCCGGCGGCGGCGATGCCTCTTCGTTCGTCGTAGCCGATGTGGTGAATGACGTAATCGCAGCCGAGGTCTTCGAGCCACTTCGCCCCGGCGACCATGTCCTCGCAGACCATGTTGTCGCCCATGACCTTGCAGCCGAAATCGGCCCCGGCTTTGACAACGCACTTGACCGTCTCGGCGTGGGCGCGGGCCATCACGACGACATGGGTCGCGCCGGCCTTGGCCATCATCTCGGCCTCAAGGTAACCGCCGTCCATCGTCTTGAGATCGGCGACGATGGGCGTGTCGGGAAAGGCGGCGCGAAGCGCGCGGACACCGTGGAGTCCCTCGGCGAGGATGAGCGGAGTGCCGGCCTCGAGCCAGTCAACCCCGGCGCGCATCGCGAGGGTGGCGGTTTCGAGGGCTTCGTCAATATTGGTGAGGTCGAGGGAAATCTGGACGATGGGTTTCATGGTGGGGGTTGGGCTTGCAAACGATGACAGAACGGATCACCTTCGTCGCGACAAAATCTATGAGAAATACGTCACCGCTGAAGCCGCTTTGCCGGAGGTCGCGTTCGGCCGTCGAGGTGCGGGCCTGGGAAGTGGCAAGAGAGACCTGGATGGCGGAGATCGGGCCCGCGAGCCATTTTCACCGGCTCTTTGATCATATTCCGGGGCTGCATTTTTTTGCCAAAAATCGCGAAGGCCATCTCATGTTCGCGAGCCGGGGCCTGCGCGAACGCTACTCGATGCGCGACGAGTCGGAGATTCTCGGAATGACGGACTTCGATCTCAATCCCGATCTGATGGCGCGCGCCTATGTCGATGACGACGGGCGCCTCCTTTCCGGAGAGGCGGAGGTGATCGAGCGGCTTGAACTCTGGTGGGACAGCCAGGGCATGCCTGACTGGTTCATGGTCACGAAACTGCCGATTCGGAATCGTTCGGGCGAGGTTTCCGGTGTGATGGGTCTGCTGCGGCGTCCCGATCAGTCGGACCGGGAGTTACCGGTCTTTCAGACCGTGGCGAGAGCGGTGGAGATCATCCGTCGCGACTTCGCCAAACCGGTGGTGATCGAGGAAATTTCACGGACCTGCGGTCAGTCATTGCGGCAGTTGCAGCGGAGATTTCGAACTGCCTTCGGAAACACTCCGCAGGAGTTTCTCATTAAAACGCGCGTCCTCGCCGCTCAGCGCATGCTCGAGGAAAGTTCGCGCAATGCCGCCGAGATCGCGCGTCTCTGCGGGTTTGTCGATGCGAGCAGCTTCACCCAACACTTTCGCAAACGGATCGGGTTAACTCCAACGGCTTATCGGCGGCGGTTTCGGGAAATGTAGGCACCTCGCCCTGCTGAAATCATGTTGTGTTGTCAGGATTTCGTCCGCCGCCATTTAATATGGCAACGCTGCCCGGTTTTTTGCGTCGAGATTATTACGGCAAACGACTCAACGGATTCGATCGATCGTCGAGGGGAATCCCTATCGGCGCGCTCTCCCGGCGGTGCGATTCGAAAACCGCCATGGTCATTTCGAGGATGGTGCGTCCGTCCTTGTCCGAACAGAGGGGCGCGCGTTTTTCATCAATCGCGGCGATGAGATCGAGGACAGGTCCGTGGTGACCGCCGACGAGAGTTCGAATGTTCCCGATGGGCTCGGGTTTGCCCGCCCCTGCGGTCGTAACCGGGATCCACGCCTTCGGCTCCGGAACTGGACGGAAGGGGCTGCCGGGGAGGAGATGGGCGAGCGGTTCGGCATCGCCGCGGAGGTCGATGATGCCCTCGGTCCCGATCAACTGAAGTCCGAAGCCCGCCTCTCTTGTCCCGGCGTTGGCGAGGGAGTCGAAGAAGACGGGGAAACCTTTCTCCATCTCAAAGCGTGCATGAATCTCGTCGCCGCCGAGGAGGCCGATACCTTCGGCGCCGTCCTTGAGGTCGGATTTAGCGAGAGGCTTGCCGCCCTGCTTCACGGTGGCCGAGCAGGTGAGGGGAGCGCCGCCGAAATAATGGCAGAGATTGAGGACGTGGGAACCGAGGACCCAGAGATCGAGTGAGCCGCCGCGAGCGTCCTCTTTTCCCCGGGCGCGAATTTCGAGGAGCTGTCCGATGGTGCCGTCGGCGACGAGATTCGCGACGACGGGCAGGACGGGGTGGTAGCGATTGCGATGAGCAAGGGCGAGGCGGGCTCCGCTTTTTTCGCAGGCGGCGACGATGGCATCAGCTTCGACGAGGTCGCGGCAGAAGGGTTTTTCCACATAGAGTCCGCGTGCCCCGGAGTCGATCGCGGCGAGGATCATGTCATGATGCTGATCGATGTGCCGGGGACACACGGCGACGAGCTCGGGTTTGGTTTTCGCCAGCATTTCGCGGTAGTCGGCGAAGGCGTTCTCCGGTGCCAGTTTGAGTCGTTCGACGGCCTTTGTCCGACCCGCCTCGACGGGGTCCGAGAGGCCGACGATTTTTGTCCCGGGCAGGCCCAACCAGACAGTGTCAAGTCCATGACCATATCCTCCCCGGTCGGTCTCACCGATCACGCCGACGGTTCGGATCCTGTCTTCCGCCCGGGCGGAAAGGGGAAGGCTGCCGACGAGGGCGGCGGCAAAGGAGCCGTGGAGGACGCGGCGGCGGGAGGGGGGATAGGAGGTCATTTCGGGTAAAAAATTCAGGTTTTGTCAGGATGGAAAATATTTAAAGAGAGGAGAAATTGCCGTGGTGCTTCGCGAAGTCAGCGGCGACGGGATCCATGCGGGTCGGGGCCATCCCGGCCCAGCTTTCGGGCAGGAAAAGGCGCAGCTTGAGTTCGCGACCGCCGATTTTTTTGTAAACGATCACGTTTTCCGGTTCGAGCGTGGCGAGGCGGGCGGCAATGTAGTCGCGAGGCGCTTCGGCGGTGAGGGTAAACGAGGGGGCGAGGAAGATCGCGACGAGGAACAGATGGGGGATACGGTGCATGGAATGGTCGGTCAATAGGCTGGCAGTTTCGCGCCCGCCCCGCAAGTTTCTGAAATGGACGGGATGGCGCTTTTCTTCTGATGATTTTTCCGCAAACGGTTTCAAGCTGACGTTGTCCATGAAAATCCCCATCCTCGCTTGCCTGTTCCTCTTCGTCGCCCTTTCGTCCCATGCCGAACTTGCCGGGACCAAACCCAACATCATCCTCGTCATCACCGATGACCAGGGGTTCCCGGCCGTCGGCGCGCACGGTCATCCCTGGCTGAAGACGCCGCATCTCGACACGCTCCACGGGCAGAGCACACGGTTCAGTCGCTTTCTCGTTGCCCCGACGTGCACGCCGACCCGAGCTTCCATCATGACGGGGCGGCATCCGGAGAAAAACGGCATTACCCACACCATCCTCGAACGTGAGCGCCTGACGCTCGACGCGACGATCCTGCCGCAGGTCCTGAAAACGGCGGGTTACACCTCGGGCATTTTCGGGAAATGGCATCTCGGTGACGAGCATGAGTATCAGCCTGATCAGCGCGGTTTTGATGAGGTCTTCATCCACGGCGCGGGGGGGATCGGGCAGGCCTACGATTGCTCGTGCGCGGATGCCCCGGACAACCAGTACACGAATCCGGTGGTGCGGCACAACGGTCAGTTCGTGCAGACCGAAGGTTTTTGCACCGATGTCTTTTTCAGGGCGGCGCTTGGCTGGATAAAGGAAAAAGCGACGGCGGGAGAGCCCTTCTTTGCCTACATCTCAACGAACGCGCCGCACGGTCCGTTCATCGCGCCGGAGATAAACGCAAAGCGTTTCACCGACCTCGGGTTCGGGAAAGAGCAGGCCGGTTTTTACGGTATGATCGAGAACATCGACGAAAACATGGGGCGGCTCATGACGAAGTTAGGCGAATGGCAACTCGAGGAAAATACCGTCCTCATTTTCATGTCCGACAACGGCATGACGGGCGTGGGACCGGGCAAACAGGGCGAAGATCTCGCGCCGGGGTATCCTTTCTACAATGCGGAGATGAAAGGCCTCAAGGGCTCGACCGACGAAGGTGGAGCGCGGGTTCCCTTCTTCGTTCGTTGGACCGGGAAGATCAAGGCGGATCACGAGATCGACCGTCTCGCCGCGCACCTCGACATTCTCCCCACCTTCGCCGCGCTGACCGGGGCGACGCTGCCCGCGGGGCAGGTCGAAGGCCGCAGTCTTCTCCCGCTGATCGAGGGAACGGGCCGAGAGTGGGAGGACAGATTCCTCTTTAATCACATCTGTCGATGGCCCACCGGAGCGGAACCGAATGACTTCAGGGATGTGAATTTTTCAGTCCGCAATCAGCGCTGGCGCTATGTTGGGGCGAAAGCCGGCGGCGGAGGAAAAGGGAAAGAGAAGGGTTCCGATCCGGCCTCGCCACTGCTCTTCGACATGGAAGCTGATCCGGGCCAGACGACCGACGTTCTCGACCGTCATCCTGAAGTCGCCTCGGAGATGCTCGCCGCCTACGAGCAGTATTGGAAAGAGGCGCGCCCTCTCATGGTCAATGAAGCCGCGCCGATGTCCCCGACGAGACCCTACCACGAGTGGTTCGAAGCGCAGAAGGCGTTGACGGGTATCCCGAAGTGGGTGGCACCGGAACTCTGAAACCCGCCGAGCGCGAATGTGCTCTTATCGGGGGAAGACCGTTTACAGCGACCGGGGTTCCTGTTACCCTGGTCTTCCCTATGCTCTCCTCTCCCGTTTTCCGTTTCCTTTCGTTGCTTGGAGGTTTCTTTGTCGCGGGGAGTCATCGCGCGAAGCTGCCCGGCGGCGTCGAGCCTCTTCCCGCACTCCTGCAGGAAGCGGGTTATTTCGCCCGCATCGGGAGCGGCCTCGAGGGACTGGATCATCGCCCCCTTTCGTTAAAGAAGCCGGGATACCGCCGCACGAAGCCTTTTCAAAAAAAGCTGAAAGCTATCGCCAATGGATGAAGTAAGGGAAATGAGGGGCTCTTGTCTAAATCCATTCGCGAAAATTTGCGGCCATTCGCGTTCCCAAAAGCGATTAACGGGAACGGCCGACGATAGCCACAGATTCTCCCTGAAGGACTGACTCGAACCCATTTCATGAACCCCCGCCACTTTTTACTTCTCCCGCTCGTCCTCGCACTCACGCCTCTTGGCGCGGCGGATCAGCTTAACATGGTCTTTTTTCTCGCCGATGACCTCGGGCAGCGCGACCTCGGTGCCTACGGGAGCACCTTCCACGAGACTCCGCATCTGGATCAACTGGCAAAGGACGGGATGCTTTTCACCGATGCCTACGCGGCGTGTCCGGTTTGTTCACCGACCCGGGCGAGCATCATGACGGGGCAGTGGCCGCCGCGTCTCGGGATCACCGACTATATCGGCGCACCGACCGAGCCGGACAAATGGAAGCGCAACACGAAGCTGCTCCCTGCGCCCTACACCGACCGTCTCGCGCTCGATGCGCCGACGCTGGCCAAGGCGATGAAGGGGGGCGGTTACGCGACCTTCTTTGCGGGCAAGTGGCATCTCGGTCCCGAAGGCTGGTGGCCCGAGGATCAGGGCTTCGACATCAACATGGGCGGCATCGATCGCGGCGGTCCCTACGGCGGCAAAAAGTATTTTTCCCCCTACGGCAATCCGCGGCTCAGCGACGGTCCCGAAGGCGAGCATCTGCCTGACCGCCTCGCGATGGAGACGGGGAAGTTCATGGAGGCGAACCGAGACAAGCCGTTCTTTGCCTACTACTCGTTCTACGATGTCCACACCCCGCTCATGGCGCGGGAGGATCTGCAGAAGAAATACGAGGAAAAGCGTGAGCGTCTCGGCCTCACCGAGGCCTGGGGCCGGGAAGGAGAACGCGACGTCCGCCTCGTGCAGGACCACGCCGTCTACGCCGCCATGGTCGAGGCGATGGATCTCGCGGTTGGCAAAGTGCTGGACAAAATCGATGAGCTCGGACTACGCGAGAAGACCATCGTGATTTTTACCAGCGACAACGGCGGCCTTTCCACGAGCGAGGGTTGGCCGACTTCGAACCTTCCCTTGCGCGGAGGCAAGGGCTGGATGTATGAAGGCGGCATTCGCGAGCCGCTCATTGTGCGCTGGCCGGGGGTGACCGCTCCTGGTAGTGTCTCGGAGACTCCGGTGAGCAGTCCTGATTTTTTCCCCACCCTCCTCGAGGCCGCCGGAGTAAAGGCCCCCGAGGGCCAGGTCCTCGACGGGCTCAGTCTCGTGCCGACACTCAAGGGAGGGCCGCTCGCGGACCGCGCCCTCTTCTGGCATTACCCGCATTACGGCAATCAGGGAGGTGCCCCTTCGGCGGCAATCCGCCGGGGTGATCACAAGCTCATCGAGTGGTTCGAGGAGGACAAGGTCGAGGTGTTCAATGTCGTCACCGATCCCGGCGAGACGAAGGACCTCGCTGCCGAGCAGCCCGAACTGGCGGCGAAGTTGCGCGCGGAACTCCATGCATGGCAGAAGGAAGTCGGGGCAAAATCGACTATTCTCAATCCCGCCTACGATTCTTCCAAACCGAACGGCCGTGCCGCGGAACGCAAGCCGAAGGGATCTGCAGGGAAAGGGAAAAAGTAACAGTCAAAACGTTTCCACAAATCAATCATGAGAGTTCTCTTTTATTGCATCGCCATCTCGGCTGTGGCTGCCCTCGGGGCGGCCGAGAAACCGAACGTCCTCTTCCTCCTCGCCGACGACCAGTGCTACGAGACGATCGCGGCCCTCGGGCACACCGACATCGACACGCCGAATCTTGATCGTCTGGTGCGGCGGGGGACGACCTTTACCCACGCCTACAACATGGGCTCGTGGAGCGGCGCGGTCTGCGTCGCAAGCCGGACTATGCTCATCACAGGACGCACCGTGTGGAGGGCCAATGAAATTTACGAAACGACCGATCAGGAGCGCGAGGCGGGACGACTCTGGCCCCAGATGATGTCGCGGGCCGGATACGAAACCTATTTCACCGGGAAATGGCACATCCAAGCGAAGGCGGAAAAGGCCTTTGATGTCGTCAAAGACGTTCGCGGCGGCATGCCGAAGGATGCCCCGGCAGGATACAATCGCCCCCTCGCGGGAGAGCCCGATCCCTGGAGTCCGAGTGACCCGCAGTTTGGCGGATTCTGGGCCGGCGGCAAACACTGGAGCGAGGTCATCGGGGACAACACAGTCGGGTTTCTCGGCACGGCGGCAAAGTCGGAGAAACCTTTCTTCATGTACATCGCCTTCAACGCGCCTCATGATCCGCGTCAGTCACCGCAGGAGTATGTGGACCGCTACCCGCTTAATCGCATCGCCGTGCCGGAGAGCTACCTCCCCGAATACCCTAACAAAGACACCATCGGTTGCGGTCCGGGGCTGCGAGATGAAAAGCTTGGCCCTTTTCCGCGGACGGAACACGCCGTGAAAGTTCACCGGCAGGAGTACTATGCGATCATCACGCACATGGACACGCAGATCGGACGCATTCTCGATGCCCTCGAAGAATCGGGCGAGGCGGAGAACACCTGGATCTTTTTCACCGCCGATCACGGGCTTGCCGTCGGGCATCACGGGCTCTTCGGCAAGCAGAACATGTATGACCACAGCCTACGTGTTCCCTTCGTCGTGAGCGGTCCCGGGGTGAAGACAGGGGCGAAGATCGACGCTCCGATCTACCTGCAGGACGTGATGGCGACGGCACTCGACATCGCCGGAGCAGCGAAGGAAGAGCAGGTCGAGTTTGCGAGCGTGCTGCCGCTTCTGGAAGGGAAAGGGGAGGGGCTCGACGCGGTCTACGGTGCCTATCTTGATCTGCAACGCGCCGTGGTGCATGACGGGTGGAAACTGATTCTTTACCCGAAGGCGCAGGTCGCGAGACTCTATCATGTCGCCAAAGATCCCCTCGAGCTGAAGGATCTCGCCGATGATGCCGAGCAGGCGGAGCGGAAGAAGGCGCTCTTTGCGAAGTTGCGGGAGTTGCAGAAGGGCCTTGAAGACCCGCTCGATGTTGTTGCGGTATACCCGGAATTGAAATGAAGATTGTCTCTTTCAAAAACTCATTCGCGAAGATTCGCGTTTCATTCGCGGCCATTCGCGTTCTCTCTTCCTCAACGCGAATGAGTGCGAATGGGGCTGGCGTGATGGCTCTCTGTTTGCTGATCGCTTTCTCCCATCTCGCCAGTTCGACCACATCCGCAGCCGGCAAACCTAACGTCATCGTGATCATGGCGGACGATCAGGGTAGCGTCGATCTTGGCTCCTACGGGGCGACGGACCTCGTGACTCCGCACACCGATGCGCTCGCCGCGCGGGGCGTTCGTTTCACTCAGTTCTATGCGGCGGCGCCGGTGTGCTCGCCTTCGCGTGCCGGTCTGCTGACGGGGCGCTGGCCCGTGCGGGCGGGGGTTCCGGGAAACTGTGCTTCCCAGCAGGGAGGAAAGGGGGCCTTGCCTCCGTCAGAGATCACCATGGCCGAAATGTTCAAGTCAGCAGGCTACGCCACCGCCCACATCGGCAAGTGGCATATCGGCTACACCCCTGACACGCTCCCGCTCGCTCAGGGCTTTGACCATTCTTTCGGACACATGGGCGGATGCATCGACAATTTCTCGCACTTCTTTTACTGGAGCGGGCCAAACATCCATGACCTCTGGCGCAACGGAACCGAAGTCTATCACGATGGGGAATTTTTCCCCGATCTTATGGTGCGCGAGGCCTCGCAGTTCATGGAGGCGAATCGGGAGAAGCCCTTTTTCATCTACTACGCCCTCAACAGTCCGCACTATCCCTATCAGGGCGATGCGAAGTGGCTTGAGCATTTCAAGGATCTGCCCTACCCGAGGAACCTCTATGCCGCCTTCGTCGCCGCGCAGGACGAGCGGCTCGGTGACCTCTTTGTGAAGCTCGACGAACTCGGCCTGCGCGGGAAAACGATCGTCGTTTTTCAAAGCGACAATGGTCACTCCACCGAAGAGCGCGCCCATTTCGGCGGCGGCAGCGCGGGTCCGTATCGTGGAGCGAAGTTCAGTCTTTTTGAAGGCGGGATCCGGCTGCCTGCCATTATCTCGTGGCCGGGAAGCTTACCCGAAAACGGGGTCCGTGATCAGACGGCGCACTCGTGTGACTGGCTCCCGACCCTCGCCGCGCTGACCGGAGTCGGGGTCCCCGCCGTTCCCCTCGACGGACGCAGTCTTGTTCCCGTACTCCACGATGCTGCGGCGGCTTCCCCGCACGATGGAAGCGCCCTGCACTGGCAGGTGGGAGAGGGCCCGAGGGCCGACTGGGCGGTGCGCGAAGGTGACTGGAAGCTCATCGGTCGATCGCGCGACACATCGAAGGGCGGGGACAGCCCGATCGTGGAAATGCAGCTTTTCAATCTCGCGGAAGATCCCGCCGAGGCGAACGATCTCGGCGCGCAGTATCCCGAACAGATACGGTATCTGCGGGAACTGCACGAGAAACACCTCGACTAGCCCGCTCGGTCTGATGCTAAATTCTCCCCACATCCCCATGAAGAAATCCCCCCTCATCACGCGCTGCCTTCTCGTCGCATCGTTCGCGCTCACTGCCCCGATGCGTGCTGACGAGGCTCCACCGAACATCATCTACCTCATCTCCGACGACCACGCCTGGACGGACTACGGGTTTATGGGGCATCCGCAAATCGAGACGCCGCATCTCGACAAGCTCGCCTCGCGCAGCGCCCTTTTCTCCCGTGGATATGTGCCCACCGCGCTATGCCGCCCGGCCCTCGCCACTTTTGCAAACGGGCTCTACGCTCATCAGCACGGGGTTACCGGGAACGATCCCTCACCTCTGCCTGCTCCTCCCGCTGCGGCGGCACCCGGAGCGGGCGAAGCGAAAGCAAAAGGAAAAGGGAAGGGCAAAGGCCAACCCGAGTCGCCCGAATACGCCGCCCTGCGCGAAAAGCTCATCGCGAAGATGGACGGGCCGCCCACGATCATGAAGCTGCTTGGGGAAAAGGGTTATGTTTGTCACCAGTCCGGCAAGTGGTGGGAGGGCACCACTGTCCGCGGCGGTTTCACCGAGGGGATGACCCGCGGCTTTCCGAACCCGGGAGGACGCCACGGCGACGAGGGGCTCAAGATCGGGCGCGAGGGCATGGAGCCCATCTTTGATTTCATCGACCGTTCGGTCGCGGCCGACAAGCCATTCTTTGTCTGGTATTTCCCCTTTATGCCGCATACCCCGCACACGCCGCCGCAGCGGCTCTTTGAGAAGTACAAGGCCAAGGGGATAGAGTCCGACCACGTCGCCCGCTATTATGCGATGGTCGAGTGGTTCGACGAGACCGTCGGGCAGCTTCTCGACAAACTGGAGGAAAAGGGACTCACCGAAAAGACGCTCATCGTTTATTCGTCGGATAACGGCTGGATTCAGGATCCCGACGGTCAGGGGTATGCGCCGAAGTCCAAGCAGTCCGCCAACGAGGGCGGGACGCGCCAGCCCCTGCTTTTTTCGTGGCCGGGCACGATCGTGCCGGGTGACCGCCATGATCAGCTCTGCTCCACGGTCGATTTTGTCCCCACCTGCCTCGCCGCCGCCGGGGTGGAGATCCCGGAACATCTTCCCGGGATCAATCTGCTGCCCGTTTTGAAATCGGGCGAGCCGACTCCGCGCACGGAGGTTTTCGGGGAGACCTTCGCTCACGATGTCGCCGATATCGATGATCCTGAAGCGACCCTGCTTTATCGTTGGGTCATTGAGGGTAAATGGAAACTACTCCTGACCTACGACGGGAAGCTGGGCCGCTATGCGAGCTCGCATCCCCGCACCGAGAAACGCCCCCAACTGTTCGACCTTCTCGCCGATCCGCACGAGGAGAAAAATCTTGCCTCAGGGCATCCTGAAGTCGTCGCGCGTCTCGTCGCCCGTCTTGAGGACTGGTGGCCCGTGACAGAGCGCCAGGTTCTCACCGGATGGACGGAGGAGCCGGGGAAATGGAATGAATAGAATGATTTTTCATCGCAGGGGGGCGAGCCTTCCTGCTCCTTTGAGCGACGGACTTCCCGGTTCCCGGGTCAGGTCGGACGCGGCTTCGTTACGCGGGACGAGTATCCCCTCACGAAACCGGTAAAGGCAAAGACTCCCCAGCCATGAACAGAATCTTTCTCTTTCTTTTTCTTATGCGGGTCGCGGGGGCGGTCGCGGGGGCAGATCGTGTGCCGCTCGAATTTTTTGAGGCGAAGATTCGCCCTGTCCTGATTGAGCATTGTTACGAATGTCATTCGGTGGAGTCGGGCAAGGCGAAAGGGGGACTGCGAGTTGATGATCGTGAGTCGCTCCTGCGCGGTGGCGATTCGGGTCCGGCGGTGGTTCCTGGAAAGCCGGGTGAAAGCCTTCTCCTCGGCGCGATACGTCACGATGACCCCGATGTCACGATGCCGCCGCAGAAGCCGCGGCTTTCTGATGCTATCCTGGTCGATGTCGCGACCTGGATAGCGAGCGGCGCCCGCGACCCTCGCGAACCGAAAACCGCCCCCGCCGGTTCGCCGGGCGGTGGTGCGCCCGGTTGGGAGGATCACTGGAGTTATCGGCCGCCCGTGACGGCGGCGACGCCGGTCGTGGATGACGCGGCCTGGGCGGAGACGGCGGTCGATCGTTTTGTCTATGCCGCGTTAGAGGGTGCCGGTCTCTCACCATCGCCGGAAGCGGATCCGGCGACACTTTTGCGGCGGCTCAGTTTTGCCCTGACGGGGCTGCCGCCCTCGCCTGAAGAAGCAATCGCGTTCTCCCCTGACCAACTCGAATCCGTCGTCGATGAAATGCTCGCCTCAAAGGGGTTCGGGGTGCGCTGGGGGCGGCATTGGCTCGATGTCGCCCGCTATGCGGAGTCGAACGGGAAAGAAGCGAACGTCACTTATCCGCATGCCTGGCGGTATCGTGATTATGTCATCGAAGCTTTCGCCGCGGACTTGCCTTATGACCGCTTTCTGAGGGAGCAAGTGGCGGGCGATCTTATCGAAGCACCCGATGAAAGCGCGCGCGCGCGGCTCCTTACGGCGACCGGATTTCTAGCGCTCGGGCCCAAGGGCCTTACTGAAAACAATCCGCTGCAGTTTGCGGCCGAATTGGCTGATGAGCAGATCGACGCGTTTTCCCGGGCCATGCTCGCCAGTTCGATCGCCTGTGCGCGTTGTCACGATCACAAGTCCGATCCGTTCACTATGGGCGATTATTATGCGCTCGCCGGGATCTTCAAAAGCAGTGAGACTCGCTTCGGAACCTGGATCGACTCCGAAAGCAATAACGGCAGCCGCCTCATCCCTTTACCGTCGCTTCCCGGACAGGTCATTCCGAACAAGTCCCTGACAAAGTCTGAATTGGATGAGGTGAAAAGGAAGCTCGCCGCTCTCGAGGCGGAGGAAGCGGAAGGTAAAAGGGCTGCCGAATCCGCAAAGGCGGAGGGGCGTGACCGGCAGGCGGATTTCAATGAAATGCTTCGCGACGCTCTCCGGATTTACTGGTCGCGCGGCCCGCTTGTCGGTAAACTTGAGACAGTCGACGAAGCGGGGAGGGCTCTCCCGCTTTGTATGGGAGTGGTCGAGGCGGGCGAAATGGTGGATTCACCCCGATACGAGCGCGGTGATATCCGTCATCCTGCCGGAATCGTTCGGCGCGGGGTGCCTGCGGTTTTTTCGCTTGAGAGCGAGGGTGAAGTTACGTCGAAGGCGAGCGGTCGTCTCGAGTTGGCCCGCTGGATCACTGACCCGCGGCATCCGCTGACGGCGCGTGTCATGGTAAATCGCATCTGGAGCCATCTCTTCGGTGAAGGCCTCGTCACGACAGTCGATAATTTCGGCCCCACCGGCGCAGTGCCAAGTCATCCCGAGCTGCTCGATTACCTCGCGATCCGTTTTCAGGAGAACGGCTGGTCGGTGAAAAAACTTGTCCGTGAGCTGGTCCTGACGAGGACCTACCGTCAGGCCTCAACGTGGAGGGAGGAGGCGTTTGCGAGGGACCCCGATAATCGTTTTCTGTGGCGTCATTCCAAGGAGCGTCTCGATGCCGAGGTCATTCGCGACGCGATGCTGGCGGTCTCGGGCGAGCTTGATCTTTCGCCCCGGCCGGGGTCGCTCGTGGCGGAGCTGACGAGCCAGTCGGTCGGCATTCTTGCGTTGAACAGGGACGTGCCCCACGACCTCGACGGTTCGCGGTATCGCTCGGTTTACCTGCCGGTGCTGCGCGACCGGATGCCCGATATTCTGAGCCATTTTGACTTCGCTGAACCCAGTCTGGTTGTCGGACGGCGTGACACGACGAATGTGCCGTCACAGGCGCTTTACCTCATGAACAGCGATTTCGTCCGTGCCCGCGCCGAGGGGCTCGCGAGCCGTTTGGGAAAACAGACATCCGATCCCGCGATGCAGATACACCTCGCATTTGAGATCTGCTTTAACCGCTCGCCCGATGGCCATGAGCTGGAGCTGGCCAGGGATTATCTCGGTGGTGCCGATAACCCTGACACAAGTGCCTCAGAAATGCTCACCCGCTTTTGTCACGCTCTCCTTGCCAGTGCCGACTTCCGTGTCGCCGATTGATTCCGACTTCATCAGACTCCCAATCATGATTAACGAAACTTTCCATTCCTCCCGACGCCAGTTTCTGAAATCCTCGTCGCTGGGTTTGCGGTGGCTTGCTTTTTCGGCGCTTGCGGCGAAAGCCTCTTTCGCTTCGACTGGTCTGGCGGTGCCGGCGGGGCATTTGCCGGCGCGGGCAAAACGCGTTATCTTCCTGACGATGCGCGGCGGCCCCTCGCACGTCGATCTGCTCGATTACAAGCCAGCCCTGGAGAAGAACACGGGTAAAGAGGCCCTGATCGGAAGGGACTCGAGCGGCGCAAAGTTACTCGGCCCCGTCCATCCTTTTGCCCGTTACGGTCAATCCGGTCTGCAGATCTCATCTCTGCTTCCCCGAATCGGTGAACATGCCGATGACATTTGTATAATTAACTCCATGCACACCGATGTGCCGAATCATTCGCCCGCCTTCGTGCAACTGCACACGGGGAGCTTTCAGTTCGTGCGCCCCTCGCTCGGTGCGTGGACCGTCTACGGACTCGGGAGCGCGAACGAGAATTTACCCGGTTTCATCACCCTCAATCCGCCCGCCGGAGATGGCGGAGCGCAGAACTACGGGAGTGCCTTTCTTCCCAGCATCTGTCAGGGGACCCGGCTCGGGGGAAGCCAGCTTCCCGAGCTCTATGCTGCTTTTTTGAAAAAGCAGGAGGCTCCCGGGCCGCCCATGAAAAACATCGGGAACACTCACCTTTCCCCTCGCGAGCAGCGTCGCCAGCTCGATTTTATCCGCCGTCTCAACGAGGGACGTCTCCGCCGGGAAGAGGGTCAGCCTGAGATTGAGGGGATGATTGAGTCCTTCGAGCTTGCCTTTCGTATGCAAAGTGAAGTCCCTGAAGTGCTCAATCTCGACGGGGAGTCCCCGGAGACTCTCGAGCTCTACGGCATCGGGAAAGGAGCGGACAGTTTCGCCCGGCAATGTCTCCTCAGTCGCCGGCTTATTGAGGCGGGGGTTCGATTTGTCGAGATTGCCTCGCCCGGTCACTGGGATCATCACGCTCTGATTACCTCAAACCTCCAGAAGTCCTGTGAATCAGTGGATCGCTCCGTTGGGGCGCTCCTGACAGATCTGAAACGCCGCGGCTTACTCGAGGAGACGCTCGTGATCTGGGGCGGGGAGTTCGGGCGCACGCCCTATGCCCCCGGTCTGGACGGAAGGGATCACAATCACAAAGGATTTTCCTTGTGGATGGCCGGCGGCGGGGTCAAGGGCGGCATGAACTACGGTGCGACCGACGAGATCGGTTACGAGGCGGTCGAAGATCCAATGCACATCAGTGACTGGCATGCCACGATCCTGCACCTTCTCGGACTTGATCACAAAAAACTCACTTACAACTACGGGGGGCGGGACTTCCGGCTCACCGGCACCGGAGGAAACGTGGCCCGTGGCATTTTGAGGTAAGGTTGGTTTCCAGCCCATGCCTCGCGGCGGGGTGTTCATCGCCGTCTGCGGTTAACCGCCCGATCACGTGTTTCCTTTCGCAAACATCACCCAGTCCCCTCGCGGCTTATCGACGATGAAACCTGGCATCTATCTCTATCATCACCTAGCCCTTTCGTGCATCGCCTCAGGCATCTCCGCTGCCGATCCCTGCCGTATTGAAGTGGTTGACCGGGAAAACGGCTGGCCCGTTCCGCTGGTTGAACTGAGGACCAATCACCAGGTCTCCTTTTACACGGACAATGCGGGGGTGGTTGCCTTTGACCTGCCTGAGCTGATGGGGGTCGAGACCTGGTTTACGGTGAACGCGGACGGTTACGAGGTGAAGCCCGACGGCTTCGGTAGCAGGGGGTTCCGCTTCGTTCCCGAGTCCGGAGGCAGCCACCGGGTAATGGTAGACCGGACCATGGTCGCGAAGCGGCTCGGGCGGCTTACCGGTGCCGGAATCTTTGCCGAGAGTCAGGCTTTCGGGGATCACCTCGACTGGAAAGAGAGCGGTATCCTCGGGTCTGACAGTATCCAGTCGGCGGTCCATCGAGGGCGTCTTTTTTGGGCCTGGGGCGACACAACAGTGCCGAAGTACCCGCTCGGACTTTTTCACATGACCAGTGCGACGACGCCGGCGGTTCCGCTCGCTTCCTGCGAACCGCCGCTCAAGCTCGCGCTCGATTACTTCCGGGACGGCGAGGGCCTGGTGCGCCATGTCGCCAACGTCGCTCCGAATGATCCCGGGCCGACATGGATTGGTGGGTATGTTAGTCTTCCGGCAGCCGATGGCGAGCCGCGTCTTGTCGGGCATTACGCCAAGATTGAACCTCCTCTTGCGAGTTATCGGACGGGGCTTTGCGTATGGAACGACGAGCGTGGTAATTTCGAGTCAGTGAAAGTTCTGTGGGATAAAAAACGGGACGGCGGGAAAGAACCGGCTTCGCCTGTGGGGCATCCGGTGTTTTGGAATGACGCGGAGGGAAAGGAATGGCTCCTCTTCGGCAATCCTCTTCCGACGATGAGGATGGCGGCGACTTATGAAGCCTGGCTTGATCCAGGGCAGTGGGAGATCCTGAAGCCGCAGGAAAAAATCCCGTCACGGGACGGCGGAGAGGTGAAGCCTCATAGCGGCTCGGTCAGCTGGAATGAATACCGTAAAAAATGGGTGACGGTCTTTGTCGAGTATTTCGGTAAACCTTCGCCGCTCGGTGAAGTCTGGTATGCCGAAGCAGATTTACCGACGGGTCCATGGGGCAGGGCGGTGAAGGTGCTGTCGCATCAGGATTACACGTTTTACAACCCGCGCATTCATTCGACTCTTGTGGCACCCGGGTCGCCTGTCCTTTTGTTTGAGGGGACTTATACCGAACTTTTTTCCAAGGCGAAAAAATCGACTCCCCGCCACGACTACAATCAAATTCTCTACCGTCTCGATCTGGACGAGGCGATTTTTGCGACGGC
>DIVG01000085.1:17003-26293 GCA_002422425.1 Akkermansiaceae bacterium UBA6138
GCGCACTCGGAAGGCATTCGATTCGTCGAGGTCGTGGCGGAGGATGCCGGACCCGGCGGGCGGGGCTCCGTCGCTGATGGCAAAGTAGCGTTTTTCAGCGAGGTGCCAGTTTTCCTGCAGGGTGTGTTTCGCGGTCTCGTTCAGGGCGAAAACCATGAGCCCGCTCGTCTCCCGATCGAGCCGGTGCACGATCCAGACCCGCGCCTGACGGTCCCGTCTCCCGGCACGGACGTAGTCGGTGAGCGCGGTGTAGGCGGTGGAGTCACCTCCGGCATCGGTCGCGATGGAAAGTAGATTGGCAGGTTTTTCGATGACGATGACCGCTTCGTCCTCGTAACGGATTACCATCCCGGCGGGGAGGCGGGGGCCGGGCGCGGGTTTGACTTTCGTTGAGACCTCGACGATGTCGCCGGCTTTGAGCGGGTGATCGGAGCGCACGACAACGATACCGTTGACGGAAATGCCTTCGTATTTCAGCCATTGGCGCACCTTGACGCGTTTTACCTCTGGCAGTTGCGCGAAGAGAAAAGCGAGGAGCGGGCTGTCCCCGGTCGCGGCAAGGGTCGCGTTCATCAGGATTTTTTCAGGACGAGGACGAGATCGGCGTAGCTGTCGTCGAATTTCCGCTGTTCGTCGGGATCGTGGCGGAAATCATGGCAGGCGACCAGTTTCAGGGAGGTGATGGCGCCGATGAGCCGGCGCAACTGGGCGGCGGAGTAGCTGCGAACGGACCAGCGGGTTTCCTGCCGCAGCACTCTGCCGTCGGGTCCGGTAACACGGAGACGTGTCCGCATCGCTTCGCTACGGGTCCCGGGATCGACCGGCCAGGTGCGGGTGTTGCATACGACCTCGATGCCGTCGCGGGTCACGACCCAGCGCTCGTGTGAAATTTTTGACGAGCGGTAGTCGGTGAGATGAAGGCCGAGAACAAAAATGCCGCCCGGATTCAGAGCGCTGGCAACCCGCTCGAGGGAGGCGCGGGCGTCAGTTTCAGTGAGGAGATATTTGAAGGTGCTCACGAGGCAGTGGACAAGGTCGAACCGTTTTCCGCCGGGGACAGAGAAACTCTCCATGCGATCCTCCCAGAGGCGGGCGACCAGTTTTTCATGGGAGAGGCGGTCACTCGCAAAGGTTAGCATGCGGGGGTTCGCATCGAAACCGGCGGCGTTCCAACCGCGGGCGGCGAACTCGCGAATGAGGCGACCGCTCCCGCAGGCGAGTTCGAGTGCGGAGCGATTTTTCCCGGCTGTAGTTCCGTGACGCTCAAACATCACCTCGAGAAAATTGGCTTCATCAACGGTGTCTTCGTCGAAGATAATATCATAGTAAAGCGGGGTGTCGTACCAGTCGACGTGCGCGGGAGCGGGCATCGGGAAGGAGTTTTTCTAAAGCGCTGTCTTTACCTCGACAAGCAATTTGCTGTCGACGAGCCACTCCCGGAAGCGAAGGGGCCAGTCCCCGGCACCGCCGGTTGAATCGGGCCGGTAGCCGAATCCGTGGCCGGCATTCGCGTAGACGTGCATTTCGGCGGGGACTCCGGCGGCGTGATATTTTAAATACACCTCGGCCATGCCCCGCGAAATGTCAGGTCTGTCCTGTTGGCCAAAGACAATGAAGGCCGGCGGCATCCCCGCTTCGACCGTGAAGGTGCCGGATTTGCCGGGGTAGATGAGTCCCTGAAAATCGGGTCGCGAGCTTTCCCGCTCGATCGGATCGGTCGCATCGGCCTGACCGGGATCGGACTTCATCGCGGCGTAGGCGGCGAGTTCGCCTCCGGCGGAAAAGCCGAGGACTCCGACCCGATCCGGTCTGATTCCCCATTCGGCGGCACGGCTTCGGATGAGTCTGAGGGCCCGTCGGGTGTCGGCCATGGCGTGGTCTTCAATGGTGTAGGTCGAGCCCTCTTCGCGGGAGAGACGGTATTTCAGGACGAAGGCGGCGATGCCGTGATCGGCGAGCCATTGGCCGAGGGCGTACCCTTCGTGACCGAGGCAGAGGACACGGTGGCCGCCACCGGGAGCGACGATCACGGCGGTGCCGGTCGCTTGGCGCGGTTCGGGCAGGTAGGGCGTAATTGACGGCTGATGGACATGGTAAACGTTGGTCTTACCCTCGATTTTTTCGGGGATGTCGCGTAAACCTTCGGATCCGGGGGCTCCGGTCGGCCAGAGAGCAACCGCTGCGGGCGGTTCGGCAGCGGAGGTGAAGGCGGTAACAAGGGGCCAAAGCGCGGCCGCGAGAGAAATTTGACGAAGCATGATGGGATTTTTAGCGCTCTTTTCCCGTTTCGCACAGCGAAAAGGCTGCCCCTGAAGCCGCCTTGTGTCACTGCCCACCCGTCAGATAAGCGGCAATCGGGCGATCGCGTCTTTGACCTCGCTGGGAAAATCCTCTATTGTTCCGCCATGAAAAGGATTGTTCTCCTCTCTTCCTCCTTGTGCCTGGCTGGTTTTTCGGCCATTCTTTTCGCCAGCACCGAAGAGAAGCCCGAAAAACAAAAGCCTGTGATCGAAGTTGCCACATCCGCTCCGGAACAGCCGACCGGTCCTGTCGAAAGGACGGATGAAGAGTGGAAGAAGATCCTCACTCCGGAGCAGTATCGCATCCTGAGGGAAGCGGGGACTGAGCGTGCCAACGGCCGGGTCTACGAGGAGTTCAAGAAACACGGCGGCGGGACCTACTATTGCGCCGGCTGCAATGCCGAACTGTTCACCTCAAACGAAAAGTTTGATTCCAAATGCGGCTGGCCCTCCTTCTACGATCCGGCCAAGGCGAAGAATGTGAAATATAGCACCGACTTCCACCTCGGTTATGCGCGCACCGAAGTGCTCTGCAAAGTGTGCAACGGCCATCTCGGTCACGTTTTCGAGGGAGAGGGTTTCGATACCCCGACTGACAAACGTTACTGCATCAACGGTACCGTTTTGAAGTTCGTCCCGCACGGCGAATCCGATCCCGAGCCCGGGAAGGCGGAAGCGCCGGCGAAGACCGAGTGATTTCCCGGCCAGTTTGCCTCAGGGAAGCGGCTCGGCCACGCTTCGGGAAGTCTCCGCTATTTTTCGTTGCAGGGTGGGGCGGCATGTGAGAATTAGCGGGCATGAGTCAATTTCAAGATCGTGTCGTCGTTGTGACCGGTTCGGGCCGGGGCATAGGTAAAGAAATCGCGAAGGCCTTTGTCGAGCAGGGGGCGAAGGTTGCCGTGGCGAGCCGGACGGAGGCGAACTCGCGGGCCGCTGCGGAGGAACTCAACGCGCTTGGCAGAGGCATTGCGAAGGGTTACGCCGTCGACATCGCGAGCTACGAGGCCACGATCGAATTCGGCAAGCAGGTCGCGGCCGATCTCGGTCCGGTCAGCATTCTTGTGAACAATGCCGGAGTGACAAGGGACGGTCTCGCCTTGCGGATGAGCGAAGAGGATTGGGACATCGTCCTCGATACTAATCTCAAAGGGGCTTTTAACGCAGTGAAGGCCTTCCAGCGCACGCTTCTCAAAGCGGAGGACGCCCGGATCATCAATATCAGCTCCGTGATCGGCCTGATGGGCAATGCGGGGCAGGCGAACTACGCGGCGAGTAAGGCGGGGCTCATCGGTTTCACCAAAGCGCTCGCGAAAGAGTTCGCCGGCCGCAGGGTCTGCGTCAACGCGGTGGCTCCCGGATTCATCGTCACGGACATGACGGACGATCTTACCGAAGAAGTCCAGGAGGCGATCAAAAAGAACATCCCACTCGGCACCTTCGGCGAGACGGGCGACATTGCCCATGCGGTCCTGTTTCTCGCCGGTCGCGAGGCCCGCTATATCACCGGTCAGGTACTCACCGTGGACGGTGGCATGGTGATGTGAGGGAGGCGGGACTACAGGACGGAGGCGGGAAAGATTTCCCCGCGAAGAGAATTTTCGGCGGGGCTTGAACGTGTCCCGAATTGCATTGAATTCGTGAGTGTGATTCGCTAAACGGAAAGCATGTTCAAGATGCGCCTGATGAGGGCGGCGGACTTTGATGCCGTCGCCGAACTGATTTTTCTGTCGACCAACTCCTGGTATCAGCAGCGGCTCGGGCACTCTATTTTTCAATGCCGCCCGCAGGATTGTCGCGTCTTCTGCGAGGTCTACGATGATCTTGATCCCGACGGGGGGCTTGTTCTCGAGCACCGCCGCACGGGCATGATCGCGGGTTCGTGCTTTTTCCATCCGCGGGAGACGCATGTTTCGCTGGGGATCATGAACGTGCATCCGAATTACTTCGGCCACGGCATCGCCGGGCGGCTCCTCCAGCGCATCATCGACGAGGCGGAGAGTCGCGACCTGCCTTTGCGACTCGTCTCAAGCGCGCTGAATCTGGATTCGTATTCGCTCTACAATCGCCACGGGTTTGTCCCTTTTTGCCTGTATCAGGATATGGTCGTCACTGTTCCCGAAACAGGGTTACCGGGAAAGGCGGACCCCTCACTGCCGCGCGTGCGGGAGGCCACGTCCTCGGATATCACGGCGATGGGGCGGCTTGAGTTCGAGATCAGCGGGATCTCGCGGGAGCAGGATTATTGTTATTTTATTGAGAATCGCCGGGGGATCTGGAAGACCTTTGTCTCTCTTGATGACAATGGCGAAGTCGACGGCTTTCTGAATTCGGTCGATCATGCGGCGACGAAGTTGATCGGACCCGGCGTGATGCGATGCGAGGCCTCGGCCGAGGCGTTGCTGCGAGCCCAGCTTGACCGCTATCGCGGAAAAGGCGTCGTCTTCATTTTGCCGACCGGCCAGAGCGGGCTCGTTCGCACGGCTTACTCGATCGGGGCGCGCAACTGCGAGCTGCATCTTGGGCAGGTTCGCGGTACGGCACAACCCGTCTCCGGCATTGTCATGCCGACCTTTTTGCCGGAATCGGCCTGATCACTGCCCTGCGAGTTTTCTCGCGAGGGCCTGGCTCTCGGGACTCAGGTTCGTGAGGGGATAGTTGAACAGGGAACCGTCTTCCTTTTTCAGGGTCACGCTGGTGTCGGCGAGCGAGACAAAGGCGGCCTGGAGAGAGGCCCCGGCGCTGTTCGTCCAGGTCTGCATGGCCCCGTCGGCCATGGCGGCGTCTCCGGCAGGGGGAGCGGTCACGGTGGTAGCCGGGGCAACGGGTTCGGCCCCTCCGGCTTCGAACTTGGCACCCATCGAGACCCACTTCTTCACGAGGTCGAGTTCGGCGGCAGTCATCGCCTCGGCACCGCGCTCGCGGGCGGGCGGGGGAGGCATCGCGTCACCGTCGGTGCGGGGAAGGCCCGCTTTGATCGTGAGGAGGCTTTTTGCCGGGTCGCCGGGAATGATGAGCGGGTCATCACCGCCGATGCGCTTGGCAAAGTCTTCGGGAGTGTCCATGCGCAGGCCGCCTTTGGACTTCGGCCCGGTGTGGCACTTGAAACACTTCTTGTTCAGAATGGGGCGGATTTCCTCGTGGTAATCGACCGCACGCGCGGTTTCGAGAACAAAGCCCGACATGGCGAGGGCAAAGAAAGAGGGGAGGGGAAGGGTGATTTTCATGGGTGACCCGGGGCGCTGTTTGGAAAGGGGGCTTTCCAAGTGTATCAGGGCCGCTGACTTCGTCAATTCCCGTCCGAGAGGATTTCGAGCGTATCAGCGCCATGGTCGGCATCGAATAGCTTGCAGTCGGCCGTGATCTGTGGCGATAATCGGTAGAATAATGAAAACGCCTTTCCTGCTCTCACTCTTCGTCGCGGCGCTCTCGCTTGCGGTCCCGGCCTTTTCTCAGACTCCGACGCCCGACGGCGAGCAGCCCGGCCCGAAGGGTTTCTGGGAAGTGGTCACGGCGGGCGGGCGTTTTGTGGTTCGTCTCGACCATATCTCCTCGGTGAGCGAGCACGAGTATCTCATCGATGGCGCGGTGCGCGTTTACGAGTGTACGGTCGACACGACCGGCGGGCAGACGGGGCGCTTTTATTACATCGAACCCGTCACGGACAGCTCGTCGATCACGACGGGAAGCGCGACAATCAACCGCCTCAAAGACATCGCCAATCAGGCCACCACCAAGGTGGGTATGGGGAACCTCGATGCTCTCGTGACAAAACATTACCCCGACACGACTCACGCGAAGACAACCGAGTTTCGTCTCCAGAATAAAGAAACGGTGAGCCGGATCTACGATCATGCCCGCCGCGTCTGGGCCGAGGAAAGGGGCAATGGCGAGCAGAATCAGCTCATCATCCGCGGGGGCTGAACCTGTCCCGACTGATTTTTCCGTTACATGAAACACCGCGAGATACCCCGCAGCGACCTGCGCGTCAGTCTCATCGGCCTTGGCACGATGACCTGGGGTGAGCAGAACACGGAGGCCGAGGGCCACGAGCAGATGGACTACGCGCTCGAGCGGGGCGTGAACTTTTTCGACACCGCCGAGATGTATCCGGTCCCGCCCCGGGCCGAAACCTGTCATGAAACCGAGCGCATCATGGGGACGTGGTTCGCGGCGCGGGGAACGCGGGAACGGGTCGTCCTCGCGACGAAGGTGGTCGGTCCCGGCCCGCACGTGACCCACGTGCGCGAGGGGAACCGGCTCAATCGCGAACACATTACCGCCGCGATCGAGGGCAGTTTGCGGCGGCTGCAGACCGACTACATCGATCTGTATCAGCTCCACTGGCCCGATCGACCTGTTCCGCTTTTCGGAAAGCGCGATTATATCCCGGCAGCCGCTCGCGACTCGGTTCCGATCGAAGAGACTCTCGCCGTGCTTGCCGATCTGGTGGAGCAGGGGAAGGTCCGCTACATCGGCCTCTCCAACGAAACACCGTGGGGCACGATGCGCTTTCTTGAACTTGCGCGGAGCGGGGCCTTTCCCCGGATCGTGACGATTCAGAACTCCTACAACCTGCTCAATCGCACCTTTGACGGCGGTCTCTCCGAGATCTGTTACGAGGAGGACGTGCGCCTCCTGCCCTACTCACCGCTCGCCTTTGGCAGGCTTTCTGGAAAATACCGCAGCGGGCAGTGGCCGGAAGGTGCCCGGCTCACGATCTGGGAGCGATTTGCCCGCTACAACGGCGCGAACAGCGATGCCGCGATCGAGGAGTATGCCCGCATTGCCGATGAGGCCGGGCTCGATTTCGCGCAGATGAGCCTGGCGTGGATCAATCAGCGGGCGCACGTCGCGAGCAACCTGATCGGTGCCACGACGATGTCCCAGTTAAAGTCGAATATCGACAGCGTCGATCTCGACCTGTCCGAAGACATTCTTGCCGCGATCGATGGGGTGCATCAGCGATACCCGAATCCGTGCCCCTGAGCGATAGCCATTTTGAGTCGCAATGGCATCCCTTCATTTTTGTGAAGGGCTTCGCAAAAAGCGGGGTTATAATGATTTAAGATGTTCCGATTCGCTCCTGCCGGCGCATTCCTGCTGCTCACCGCCCTCCTTTTTCCGGGGAAGGTGTCGTCGCAGGAATCTCCCGACTTTCATCAGTTCACTGACAAGAAAGGCCAGACGGTCTCCGCGATGCTGCTGGAGGTCTCGCCTAATCGTCAGCAAATGAAGATCCGTCGTGAGGACGGGCAGGAGTTCGAGACGGTCATTAATCTGCTCAGTCTCGACGACCAGCAGTATGTGAAGGACTGGATAAAAAAAGCGCCGATGACCGCGGCGACTCAGGCGGAGTTCCGGCTCGACGTCGCGCTGACCCGCCAGAACGGGAGTGCGGAAAGACAGTCTTCGGGTTTCGTCCGGCTCGAGTCCCGCCCCTCGACTTTTCGGATGGTGATTCGGAACCTTTCCCGCGTCTCGCTCGAAGGGGCACGAGTTGAGTATGCGCTCGTGTGGGAGGACCGAGCGACGATTTATCAGACCGAGGCAAAAACATGGACCTACACGGCTGGATCGGACGAGAACGGTGCTTCTCAGCGGGTGAAAAAATCCGGACAGACCGATCTCGAGCCGCTACGTTTTAACGGGGAGATGACGTTGGAGACTCCGGCGGTGAGCCTGGAGCAGGTCTTCATCGGGGGCAATAATCCCTACCGCGAGGACGAGATGCTCGGGGTGAGGCTACGCATTGTCAGTGCGGATGGCACCGTGATCCATGAAGCGCACTCGGGCGGGGCGGTCATCGGGGCGATGGGCTGGGACGAGATCCTTGCTCTGCCGGACCCCATGGCGGTGAACTGAGGATTGCGCCGGTGGTCACTTTCGGCTTGCGGCTTTAGCGATCCCGTCTTTGGTCTCGCTCCATGAGCGAAGTCTATCAAATTGCAGTCCTCCCCGGCGACGGGATCGGTCCCGAAGTCATGAACGAAGCCCGCAAGGTCCTCGATCGCATCGCCGTGCAACACGGACTGGCCTTCAACTTTGTCGAGAAACTCGTCGGCGGCGCGGCTCTCGACGATTGCGGGCATCCGCTTCCCGAAGACACCGTGAAAGCCTGTGAGGCGGCCGACGCGATTCTCTTCGGCTCGGTCGGCGGACCGAAATGGGAGACCTACCCGCCCGAACTCCAGCCCGAGCGTGGTGCCTTGCTCCCGCTCCGCAAGCACTTCGGCCTTTTTGCGAACCTGCGTCCGGCGGTGTGTTTTCCCGCACTCACCCACGCCTCGCCGGTGAAGGAAGACCGCATCGCGGGCGGTTTCGACGTGCTCTGTGTCCGCGAACTGACCGGCGGCCTTTACTTCGGTCAGCCCAAAGGCATCGAGATCCGCAACGGGGAAGAAGTCGCAATCGACACGATGGTCTACGCCAAAAGCGAGATCGAGCGCATCGCCCGTGTCGCTTTCCTCGCGGCGCAGAAGCGCGGTGGTCGCCTCACCTCGATCGACAAGGCCAACGTTCTTCAAAACGGCATCCTCTGGCGTCGCACCGTCGAGGAAGTGGCTAAGGAATTCCCCGATGTCACCCTGAGCCATCTCTACGTCGACAATGCCGCGATGCAGCTGATCGCGCGACCGCAGGACTTCGACGTCGTTCTCGCCGAGAACCTCTTCGGCGATATCCTCAGTGACGAGATGGCGATGATCGCCGGCTCCCTCGGGATGCTCGCGAGCGCCAGTCTCGGACAGAGCAAAGGCGACGGACTTTACTTTGGTCTCTTCGAGCCGAGCGGCGGCACTGCCCCCGACATCGCCGGCAAAGGCGTCGCCAATCCCATCGCCCAGATCCTCTCGGCGGCGATGATGCTGCGCTTTTCCTTCGGGCAGAATGCTGCGGCCGATGCGATCGAGGCGGCCGTCAAGGCGGTCATCGACGACGGTTACCGTACCGGCGACATTTACACCGGTAGCGAAGGCCAGAAAAAGGTCGGTA
>DIVG01000045.1:0-31186 GCA_002422425.1 Akkermansiaceae bacterium UBA6138
CGCCGACAACGGTTTTGAAGACCGCGGAGCCCACCAGGCGCCCATCTCTCTCCATTAGGGGGAGAGCTTCATGCCGTCAGGCGAAAAGGTCAATCCTCATGATGCGGCGCGAAGCCGTTTCACCACCTCGATGATCTTTCCGACCGCCTCATCGACCTCGGTTTCGGTGGTAAAAATCGAGAGAGACAGGCGCAGGCTGCTGAAGGCCTGCTCGTCGCTGAAGCCCATCGCCTTTTGAACATGGCTGGGATTGCTCTTTCCCGTCATGCAGGCGCTGCCGGCGGAGCATTGCACCCCGACCGCATCGAGCGCAGGGAGGAGTTCTGCGGCGGTGCATCCGGCGAAGGAAAGGTGGGCGACATTTGCGGTGCGATGCTCCCGCGATCCATTGCACCTGACACTGTCCGCTCCCTCACCCAACCCTGTGAGGATCCCCCGCTCGAGTCGGTCACGAAGGCCGGCGACGCGCGCGAGTCCTCCACCCGACTGCTCGGACTCCATCAGCGCGGCTGCCGCTCCGAGCCCGACGATGTAGGGGACATTCTCCGTCCCGCTGCGTCGTCCCGATTCCTGTCCTCCGCCCCGAATCATGGGCTCGAGCGGGCTCCCCCGCCGGATAAAAAGGGCACCGACTCCTTTGGGCGAGTGGAACTTGTGCCCGCTGATGGACAGGTAATCGATCGGGACCTCGTCGACCCGCACGGGAATCTTGCCGACCGCCTGAATCGCATCGCTGTGGAAAAACCATCCGGCTTTTTTCGCGATGTGACAGGCCTCGGCGACGGGCTGGATGACGCCGGTCTCGTTGTTCGCCCACATCACCGAGGCAAATCCGGGACAGGTATCAACGACAGCGGCAGCGAAGGCGGCGAGATCAAGGCGTCCGTCCTCTCCCACTCCCGCCTTCTCCACTTCGAATCCAACGGCCGCCATCGCCTCGACCGGACGGATCACGGCACTGTGCTCGATCGCGCTGATGACGACGCGGGAATGCGCGCGACCGATCTCGCGGGCGAGAGACTTGATCACGGTGCTGTTCGCCTCGGTCCCGCTCCCCGTAAAGACAATCTCGTCGGGATGGGCGCCGATGAGCGAAGCGACCTGCTCGCGGGCGGCCTCGACGGCGGCACGAACCTCACGCGCGGCAGCGTAGCTGCTCGAAGGATTATGCCAGTGCCCGGTAAGATAAGGCATCATCGCCTCGACCACCCGGGGGGGAATCTGAGTGGTGGCATTGGAGTCGAGGTAGATCGCCATGCGGAGTCTCAAAAAGGGTGAAAAGAAAAATGACAAGTCACCGGCTCGTCACCGCCTGGCCGATTTCAGCGGCGCGCGCCGCCAGCATTGCGGCGCAGGCAGCGACGGTGGCTTCGTCGTGGGACGGGAGTTCGAGGGTGCAGGAAGGTTTTTCAAAATAACCACTTCCGCCAACCGAGTAACGTCTATCATAATGCTCGGCAAGGAGTCGTGTCACAAGTGTCTCCCAGTCGCCGCTCTCCGCGAGCGACTTCCACTCGCTTAGCACCGGCGCGGAGTGGAATCCCCTGAGCCGGTCTATCGTGTTCCGCACCCGCTCCAGGTCCGAGACCCACTTGGCGTAGTCGTCGGTGAGATAAGCGGCCCGCGCCGCAAGGGGCGACGAGATCTCGATGACCGGAGCGTTTTTCATCCGCTGCCAGAGCGAATTGGGGAGATTGAGTCGGCCTATCTTCGCGCTCTCGGCTTCGAGAAAAACGGGACGCGAGGAGTCAAAACGGGAAAGCTGATCGTAAAGGAGCGACTCGAAGCGTTTCTGCGGCGGCTGGGGACTCTCGCGGTCCCCGCCGAAGACGGACCCTTTGTGACAGGCGAGTCCCTCGAGATCGAGGACCTGCTCACCGGACCGGGCGAGCGATTTCAGGATGAGTGTTTTCCCCGCTCCGGTGAATCCGTTGAGAATGACGAAACTCGACTCCCCCGCCCCGCGTCGTATCGTCTCGATGACATGACCGCGGTAGCTGCGGTAGCCACCCTCAATAACCGAAGTGGACCATCCGATGTCGGTGAGCACAGTCGCGAGACTGCCCGAACGCTGTCCGCCGCGCCAGCAGTAGACGAGCGGACGATAATCCTTCCCTTTGGAGAGGAAGTGCGACTCGAGATGAGCCGAGATATTTTTCGCGACGAGGGCCGCCCCGATTTTGCGAGCGTCGAAGGCCGAGACCTGCTTGTAGATCGTGCCGACGCGGACCCGCTCCTCGTCATTGAGAACGGGAAGATTGATCGCTCCGGTGAGGTGATCCTCGCAGAACTCCACCGGCGCGCGCACGTCGATGATCTCGTGAAAAGGAGATCCGACTGGGAGAGGGAAATGGATTCTTTCGATGAGCCGACTCATGTCTCTAATCTCGACTCACCCCGCGCCGGGGGGAGTAAGAGCACCTGCCTTACATGGATGAGGGGACGGAAATGCGCAATGATTTGTCACAAATCCTTTCGAAAAACGTATTAGGTTAGGTTGGCGGTCCTTTTTCGGGCCGCCTTCTCTCTAAAAAAATGAAAAAACTAATTCTATCCATGACCGTGGCCGTCATGGCCTTCGCGACATCCGCGATGGCCGACGTGACCTATGTTGCCGGGATGACCGGTGTAACGTGAGGAGGCTGCAAAAGAGACGTCAGTTCGGCGTTCGGCAGCCTCAAGGGCTTCAAATCCATTACTATTGAGAATGGTGAGGAAGCGGATACTCAGCTTGTAACGGTTTCCTTCGAAGAAGGCGCTGTGGTCACCAAGGAGGCGGCAGTCGCCTCACTCGGGGACAAGGCTGGGAAGTATGTTGTCAAAACCTGGGAAGCCAAGAAGTAAGGGTCCGCCCCGATTCTGATCGGCGGCACCCGGTGTTTCCCGATCATTTTCCCGAAATTTTGAGCCCCGCTGCTTCGGCAGCGGGGCTCATTTTTTTACCGGCCCGCCCCCATTCTTCCGGAGAGGGACTGAATTGGGCAGTGGCGGAAAACGACTGACTGTGGTTAACTGCAGACAGGTAATGGGCGAGACAAAAAAAGGACACCAGCCCGGGCAGCCGTCGAGCCACGACCTGCCCCTCCCGCCGCGTCTTCGTGAAAAGCTGGAGCACTTCCGCGAACGCCTCTGGTCGGTCAAGATCGCCGAAGGGGCCCTTGCCGGAGTTACCGGATTGAGCTGCTCCTATCTCCTCGTGTTTTCGCTTGACCGCCTCATCGATACACCGGTCTGGTTGCGGGTCAGCCTGATGCTCGGCGGCTTCGCGATCCCCGCGCTGGGAATCCCCCTGCTCTGGCACCGCTGGGTCTGGCGGCAGCGCTCGCTGAACGAAGCGGCGCGTTTTCTGAAACGCCGTTTCCCGCGGCTCGGGGACGAGCTCCTCGGAATCATCGAACTCGCCCATCATCATCCCGGCGACAGTGTCGTCCTCGTCGAAGCGGCGATGCGCCAGGTCGATGAGCGGGTCGGGGCGGAAGATTTCTCGAAGGCGGTTCCGGCGGGCGGTTATAGGCGCCGCCTCGGCGCAGCACTGAGCTTCCTTGCTGTCGCGGGGCTGCTCCTCGCCCTCGTCACCAACGCCGCTCAGAGTTCGCTTACCCGCTGGATCACCCCGTGGAAAGAGACCGTTCGTTATACTTTCGCCCGACTTGAGCCTCTCCCCGGTAAGCTCGTCGTACCGTATGCCGAACCCTTTTCCCTCGCACCTGCCCTCAGGGTTGGAACGGAGTGGAGGCCCGAAACGGCCACGGTCCTTTTGCCCGGGAAAACCAAACTCTCGTCGTCACTCGATGACGGCAGATACGATTTCAAAATCCCCCCGCAGAAAGAAAACGGGGCCCTCGCCCTGCGCGTCGGAGACGCCCGGGAGAAGATCATTTTAGAGCCCCTGACCCGTCCGGAACTCACCTCGCTTGAGGCGATGATCCGGCTGCCTGACTACCTGCGCTACACAGAGGATCACGTGGTAACCGTCCGCGGAGGAACTCTCGCGGTGGTGGAAGGAGCGACCGCGACGATACGCGGGACGATCTCCCGCGCCCTCGCCGGAGCGAGCATCGATGGTGAAGCGATCAGGGTGAATCAAGAAGTGTTTTCGACCCCTCCATTTCCCGTTCCCGAAGCGATCACTCCTCGTTTCAGCTGGATTGATATTCACGGACTGGAGTCGAAGTCACCCCTCACACTGAAGATCAAGCCCGTTGCTGACGAAGCCCCGAAACTCTTTGCGAACCAGGTCGGCACCAAACAAGTCTACCTCGAGGACGAGGTCTTGAGCTTTGACATCTCGGCAAGTGACGATTTCGGACTCCGCGAAGTGGGCCTGGAATGGCGGGCGACAGAGCGCGAGGCTTCGGTCCCCGCCGCAACCTTCGGGGAGAAGCCGGTGGCGGCCGGGGGTCCCGAAAAGGTCAGCGTGCAGACCCGAGGCACCTTCTCCGCGAAGCGGGAGGGTGTCGCCCCGCAAACGCTACAGGTGAGGGCATTCGCCACCGACTTCCTTCCCAACCGCGCGCGCTCCTACTCGCCAGCCTTTGTCGTCCGCATTCTCAGTGCCCCGGACCACGCCAAATGGCTCACCGAAGAATTTTCGAAATGGTTCCGCAGCGCCCGCGAGGTCTACGAGCGCGAGCAGCAACTGCACGAAGGCAACCTCGCCCTCCGCGAACTCAGTCCGGCGGAGCTTGACTCGCCGGATAAGCGTCGACGTCTGCAGGGACAGGCCGCTGCCGAATCTGCCAACTCGCGCCGCCTCGACACGCTCACACAGGCGGGTCGCGGCCTCGTCGAAGAAGCGACAAAAAATACCGAATTCGACGCCGCGCGCCTCGATTCGTGGGCTTCAAAGATGAAATCCCTCGATCAAATCGCGAGGGAGCGCATGCCCGCCGTCGCAGACCTCCTCCAACAGGCCTCACTTGCGCCGGGCGGACTGTTGCCAACGAACACTGACGAAGGGGGAGAAAAGCCCTCACCCGCTTCGACCACTCCGGTAGAAAGAAAGGTCACCGAAGCCATCTCACGGCAAAAAGAACTCCTCGCCGAATTCGCCCGAGTCACCGACGAGCTGGAGGAGATCCTTTCCAGCCTTGAGGCGAGCACCTTTGTCAAACGCCTTAAAGCTGCCGCGCTCAGACAAACCGAGATTGCCGGGTCACTCAATGACACTCTCGACAACGGCTTCGGTCTTTCCAAGCATCGAGTTGAGCAGCGGCTTCGCACCGTCGCGGAAGAGACCGCTCAGGCTGAGGATGACCAAAGCCGCTTCGTCTATCATATCCAGACTGATCTGGAGGCCTACTTCCAGCGCAAGCAGGACATCATTTACAAAAACGTCCTCGATCAGATGAAGGAAAGCTCCGTCGTTTCCGGTATCAGAACAGTGGGCCGGGAATCCCTCGCAAACCTGAGCGGACGCTCCATCGCCGCCGCCGAGTTTTGGGCTGACACTCTGGACCGCTGGGCCGAAGAGCTTGTTGCCGCGGCTTCCGGCGAGCAAGCCCCCCCGGGGGAGCAAGGCGACACCAAAAGCCTGCCTCCTGAACTCGTCCTCCGCCTCATGAGGGCGCTCCACGACCAAATGCAGTTGCGCGACGAGACTCGCGAAATGGAAAATACCCGTCCCGTTTTCGCTCCGGATGTCTACGCCTCAAAAGTGCGACCACTCGAAATGGCCCAGACAGACATTCGCGAAGGCATTGACGAAGTTGTCCTCGATATCGAGGCCCTCCCGCAGGCGGCAGAACACTTCGATCGCGAAAGGCAGCTGCTCCTGGCGGTCTCGGACATCATGCGCCAGGCCCATGCCGTCCTTGCCCGCCCCGATACCGGAACCGAGGCGATCGCGGCGCAGACCGAGGCGATTGAACTGCTCCTCCAGTCCAAGCGAAACCAGTCCGGGGGAGGAGGAGGTTCCCCGAGCAGCAGCGGCGGCAACTCATCCTCATCGGGGGGAGGTTCTCACCTAAGTGACATCGGTCCCTCGGGAAATGCCACTTTTTCCCGTGACGAAAGCGGGGGCGGAACCGAACAGAGCACCGGCAAATCCGGTCGTGAACTCCCCGAAGAGTTTCGCCGCGGACTCGACACCTATTTTAATCAACTGGAATCCAACTAGGCAATCGGTATGAGCCCCGTAAAGCATTCAACTTTCCCCCTGTTTTCATCTATCCTCATCGCGGGCCTGACACTCCTCCTGCCCGACCTCCCCGCGCAGGAGGGCGATGAAGAGCCCGATCCCTTTACGGTGATCGGCGAAAAGCCCGGGGATCCCGCCGGAAAACCGGCCGAGCCCGCTCCTTCAAAATCACCCGCGCCTCTGAGCGCCCAAATCTCGCAGCATATCCGGAAGCTGGCGGAAGCCGAGCGGGAAAAACGGTTCACCTTCATGAAAGTCGTCATCGATGATATCGCCCGCCTTTGTCGTCTCGATGACGGTCAGCGGGAAAAGCTCGAACTCGCCGCCAGGGGGGCGTCCGAGCGCTCCATGAAAGAGTGGCACGAACAGGCCGAGCGCTATTTTCGCACCCGTCTCGAAAGCAGTGGGGGTGATGCCGCGAAAGAGATGCTCGAGGGAATGGGCAGCGTTAACTTCGGCGGAAACCGGTCCGAAGAAGAAGGCGAATCGCTCGCTCTCTGGAAAGACTCCCTCGGGGTCGTCCTCACGAACGAGCAGGTGGCCCGCTACGAGACCGTCCTGGCCCAAAGGCGACTCGATCGGATCGATGCCTTTGCCCGCATGTCACTCTCGACGATTGACGGGCATCTTCGCCTCACTCCCGAGCAAAAGTCGAAAATGGCCGAACTGGTCCACACCGCGGCGGCCACCTACCTCGACGACGTGCAGACCTACTGGGGGGACTATTTTGAGAGGGGCATGCTCATGTCCCTTGCCAACGCCGCCGAAGAAGAACAGCTTCGCGCCTTCCTCACAGACCCTCAATTCGAGCGACTTCGCGAGGCCACCTCCAACTTCGATCATTTCTGGGATCAGAAGCGGCGCCTCAAACGGGCCAAGGAAAAAGCCGCCGAACGGCGCAAGACCCGGCAAGAGGAAGAGGAATACAAGGAAAAGGAAGCAGAACCCGCCGTCGGCGAAAAGACCGTAACAACCGAGTAATTATGATCTTCCCGGCTTTCCGTCTTGTTTGCCTCGTGCTCCTCACCGCCGCCCCGGCCTGGCCCCTCTCCGCCCAGGATCCTTCGATCCGGCTCGGGAACGAGATCCCGCCCGAAGTGGATACGGTCTACGAGCGTGGTCTCGCCTATCTCAGCCGGACGCAGAGCGATGATGGCAGCTGGCGGAGCCGATCCGAACACGGCATCACCGGGATCTGCCTGATGGCTTTCCTCGCGAGCGGAGAAGATCCTAATTTCGGAAGCCATCGGCACCACGTCAAAAGCGCGATTCGCGCGATCATCACCGGTCAGGAGCCCGGGACCGGCTTCTTCCCTAACAGCATGTATCACCATGGCTTCGCTATGCTTGCCCTCGCCGAAGCCTACGGAGTCGTTGACGAAGAGGCACTATGGGACGGGACCTGGAATGAGGAACCCCGCCGCTCCATCGCCGAGGCCCTTGAACTTGCCATCAGGCTCGCGGTCACCGCGCAGCAGGCGAACCGGTGGGGAGGCTGGCGCTACTCACCGACCTCGACCGACGCCGATACCTCCGTGACCGGGTCGGTCCTGATGGGCCTGCTCGCTTGCCGCAACGCCGGTCTTGAAGTGCCCGATGCGGTCATCGAGTCCGCCATCACCTACATGCAGCGGAACACCGCCTCATCGGGCTTCGTTGCCTACAGTGGCGGGCTCGGAGGCGGTGGCGAATCAATGGCCCGTTCGGCCGTCGCAGCACTGGTTTATGCTGTCGGGCAGAGACGGGAAAGCGAGGAGTTTTCCGCCGCCCTCTCGCACATCAGCGAGAGGCTGGATCACAAGGAAACGGCTCACACACACTACTTTTATTACTACATGGCCCAGGCCCTCTACCAGGGGAATCCGGACACGTGGGAGCAGTGGAACCGTCGCCATGCGACCTCGCTTGCCGAACAGCAATCACCTGACGGAAGCTTTCCCGGCAGCTACGGCGAAGCCTACGGCACGGCGATGTCCCTGCTCTCCCTCGCGCTAAACTACCGTTTCCTCCCCATCTACGAGCGGTTCTGAAAACATGAATTTTTCCTCCCGCCCCGGATTGACGCGCTACTCAACTCTTCTGTGGGACTGCCGCATTGTTGCCATCCTCGCGGGGTCCTTGTGGCTGGGCGGTGTCGCAAACTCGTCGCCCGAAAGAGAAGTCAACCTCACCTGGCGAAACGGTGATGAACTTACCGGACGCCTGCTGCCCGGCAGCGAGGGGGAGACAATACGCTTCGAAGCCAGTCCTTTCACCGACCCGCTCGATCTGCGGCCGGGGCAACTCGGTAGGATTCACTTTCCCGCAGCACTCGCGACACCTGAACCCGCCACCCCCCTTCGTTTCGAGGTTTCACTTAGCAACGGCGACCGACTCCGGGGTAAACTGATCGGACTGGACCGCGACAGAGTCGTTCTGGACTGTTCACCGCCCCTTGGTATCGTCTCGATAAGACGGGAAGCCATCGCCCGACTCGGAGCCCTCAACGGAGAAGATCTCAACTTCTCCGGCCTTGGCGGGCTGAGCGAATGGACCTCAAGCGGGCGTGATCGCAAGACAAGCGACTGGTTCGCCGACCTCCGCGGCGAACTCATCTCCCACCAATGGTCGGGCAATCTTTTTCGCGAGATTGCCTTTCCGGAAAAAGTTGAAGTGCATTTCCGGGCCTCCTTTCAAGAAGGTTATCCAAGCCTGGTCGTCGGCCTCCTTCGCGATCCGGAAGCGGGCCCCCGGCTTGAGACATGGGACAGGATGCTCGTCCTCACTTACCAGTCGCAATTCGTCGCGGCGATGGAACTGACGGAGGCCACCAGAGAGCTCGACCTCCGGCTTTTTTGGAACCAGGCAACCGGCGAGGTCCGCCTCTCTTTGCCTTCGGGAAAAGAGCTCGCCGCCATCAGCGGCGCTCGTCCCGAGAAACCCGACGCGCAAAAGCGACGCCCTTCCGACCCTCTTCATCGCGGATTTTTTATCCTCAACCGCACTCCCGGGATCCGGCTGCTCTCACTCCAGGTGCGGGAGTGGGACGGCAGTCCCGCGCCGTTGATAGATCTCACCCGGCCCCGCCTGCGCCTCCGCAATGAACCGGTGCGCTTCCAAATTGACGACATCCGCTACTCCGAGGAGGAGGGGAATATAAAAGTGGGAACGAGGGCCGTGCCCCTCACCGAACTCCTTGAACTGACCTTCCCGCCGTCCGGTCCGGGTCCGCTTGTTCCCGAACCCTCAACTACGACACGCGTCGCCTGGCAGAATGGCACGACCTTGAGCGGTCGCTTCCTGAGCATAAAGCCGGGGCTGGTATCGCTCCTTCCGCCCTGGGCCGCCGGACCCGTTGTCGCCAGTCTTGAAGGTGCCCGCGAAATCCGTTTCCCTGAGAATACCGAACCCCTCGAAGCCGCCACTGACCTTCTCACCTCCTCCGGCATCTCCCTTCGAGGAACGATGCGGCTCGCCCCAACAGGGACCAAACCGCCCGTCCTTCTCTCATGGCAACCCCCGGGAGCTCTCCATCCGGTGCCGCTTAGCCCGGTGGAGCGGCTCACAATCACCCGAAACCCCCTCTCCGAAGCAGGCGCGGTCCGGCAGTCCAGTCTCAGCCAGGCTCGGCTCTATCTGGCCGATGATGAGATTCTTGCCGGCCGACTCCGTTCCATCACCTCTGAAAAAGTGCTTTTCGAAAGCCGCCTCACCGGCCTCGTTGAGGTCCCTTCGGCGTATCTCCGCGCCCTTGACACCGGCACCGCCGGACGCATCCTTGAGGGCTTTAAAGACTCCGAGTGGGAAAAGATCGAGGAAGTCGATGGGCAGATTGAGCTCGCGGCGGACACCGCAGTCCTCAAAGGCGGCAGCGTCGGTAACCCTTCCCTTCTCCTCGGGGATCGCATTCGCTTCAACGCGGCCTGGACCGAGTCCTACGGGGCCATGACAATGCGATTTTTCACCTCCGGACCTGACAGTAGCACCCCGTCGACCGATATCATCATCGCGGCCCAGGGGAACCGCCTCTTTGTTGGCAGGCTGAACGAGAACGGAGCCTTCTCCTTCTCGGGGGATCAGATTCCCATCGTCGCCAACCGGGCTGCGATCGACATCTCGGCGACACCGGAAAAAATCGACGTTCGTATCGATGGGAGAAACGGGATCAGTGTGAAGGTCGATCCGGCGAAGATTTCCGGCAACGGACTCTATTTCAAAATGGGCGGCGGCTGGCAGGGATGGAATCAGGAAAACAGCGTCATCGAAATCAGCCAATTCCGCATTGAGAGTTCCCCCGGCAGTATCCCCCGGCGCCTCATTGAGCCGAGGGCAAAAGAGCATCTCCTTTCGATCCCGCGCGCCTTGCGCAACGACATCCCGACCCATCTCCTCATCGCCCCGAACGGCGATCTTCTGAGAGGAAATCTGGGGTCAGGAGACGAAACCTCGCTGCGATTCGCCGCCAAAGACCAAACCCTGGAAATCCCCCTCGGCCGCGTCTCGAATATTATATGGCTCTCTCCGCCTTCAGCACCAAAAGCCCCCGACGCTCCCACGACGCAGACGACACCATCAAAGAAACCTCCCGGAGGCAAGACCGCCGCGGATACGCCGGAAACAGCAGAGGCAGGAGAAGGCGATCCAGCCGGGGAGCCGGTAGCATCAGATCGCCCTGCCCCCCCCCGACCGGCCACCACCTTCCCATCCTCGATTGCCGATTTTCAGATCACTCACCAGCTCGTCCTCCACGACGGAACCCGCCTGCAACTCATGGGTGATCGTATCGAGGGAAACCGTCTCATCGGTCTCTCCCCCGTTCTCGGGGAGTGTCGGGTTGCGGTCGAGAATATCCGCGAAATCCGCAGTGGCCCGCCCGTTGCCCTCGACGAGGCACCGCCGATGGATCTGGTGGTCTTCAATGACTGGCAAACGAACTACACCCCCGATCCCGTCCTCCCCGCTCCCGGAGGAACGGCGCCTTCTCCAATGATAGGCAAAGAAGCCCCCTCCTTTGAACTGGACGGGCTCGATCAGACAAAATTCAAACTATCCGATCACCGCGGCAAAGTGGTCGTCCTCGACTTCTGGGCGACCTGGTGCGGTCCCTGCGTCAAGGCCATGCCGGACGTCATGGCTGTGGTGAGCGCCTTTCCCGAAGGATCGGTCGCCTTTTGCGCGATCAATCAGGCCGAGTCCTCCCCCATCGTGGCCAGCTTCCTGCAAGCCAGAAAATGGGGAAGCGATGCCGTCGCCCTGGATTTTAATATGAAAGTTAGCCGGGCCTATCAGGTCGATGGAATTCCTCACACTGTTGTGATCGATCCGGAAGGCAGGATTGCCTGGGTCCACACCGGTTATACGCCCGAGCTCAAACGCGGACTTTTTGAGGCCATCGCCCGAACCCTGTCTCGATAGAGGCGCACCGCCACTCCGTCGCGCCGTGCTCTCTCAGGGGATTTCAGGGGAGTGCAAAAATCCCTTCCCGTAAAAGGCCCGTGCCGTCAGGACGACGAATGAGAGGATCCCGTAGGAGAGTCCGAGGACGACACCGAAATCCACCAGCCCCCGCCAAGGAGAGGGGAGATAAGCCACGAGGACGACAAGCAAGACGATCCCCGCGGTGAGTGAGATCGCGGTGAGACGCGTCTTTCGCTTCGCGTGAAAGTAACCCATGCAGAAAAACGGAGCCAGGAGGACATGGAGCCAGCGGGGATGATCGTGAAGATACTTCACCCGCGCAGCGGTCCGTGGGGAAAACTTCTTCTGAAAACCGCGATACCCCTCAGCCACGAGCATAAAGACACTAAAGCCAACGAGGAAAACCCACTGTGCCATCGTGAGCGAGCCATTGAGAGCCTCGGCGGCCCGCGGCGCAAGCCGATAGACGGCGTAACCCAGGAGAGCGATCACTCCCGAAAACCCCCAGAATGCTCCTATTGCTCCCATTTAGCGGCCAATCTGGACCAAGGACCTCGTTTGTAAAGCCCCACGAAGGGCAAAACAGCGATGACGGCCAGTCCAAATGCCCCCTCAAGCCGCCGCCGGGACGGACTCGCCTTCACCTTCGAGACGATCCGCCGCTTCGTTTTCCAGAACACCCGACTCGAGCTCTCGCAGACTGGACTCAATGCTGCAGACGAGAGACTCCAGCACGTCGAGCCCTTCATCGATCTGATCGATGCGGTCGCTGATTTCTTCACCGAGAATCTCACGCACCGACAAGACGGACATATCAGGAGGGAGGTTCTTCCCGGATTCGTCGCTCCCCCCACCGACAGCGGCAACCCCCTCGTCTCCTCCGCTCGTCAGTTCACCCTCGGAATAATCGGCGTCGCCCTCCATCGGGCCGTCCGCCGCGACTGATTCGCGAATGATGAAATCAGTGGCTAACCCGGTCTTCGTCGATGTCACTTCGGTGAAATCTCCCGACTCGGGAGCGGCGTCACCCACAGACCCACCGATCCCGCTACGCGCCTCCGACGGTTCAAAGACCATTGGCTCGGAACGCCCCACGGGGGACGAACGCATCAGCATCGCCAAACCGGCCGCCGCCTCCTGCAGCTCATCCAGATAATCGCTCTCGCGATTCGCCGTCCCGGCTGTCGACTCATCTAAAACCACCGCATCCGTCGAAGCCCGGCCCATCCGGACCTCAGGCTCCTGCTCCGCGATGGGGGGCATTTCAATTACGGGAACTCCAAGCTCCCGGGGAAAGGCGGCGGAGATTGTCTCGGAGGAAAACAGGAGATCGACCGGCGCATGGTGGAGAGATTTCCCGCTGGAGCGCGAGGCGAACCTCGCGTAAAGCATGGCTACCGCGAGAACCCCTAACGCAGCGATGAGAATTAAATAACCCCAGTTGTTCATGATTGATAATGGATCATCAGGAAATCCTAGATACTTTCAACTGTAAATTATCATCTTTCTGCAGTTTTCCCGCTTATTTGCGCATTTCCCTCCTCTTGCCGAAAAGTCGATCAGGGGCGTAATTGAAAACCTCCCCTCCCCCGATGAGCATCTACGACCGCGACTACATCCGAGAAAGCGGCTCCTCCGCCAACAGCGGCGGGCCATCGCGCTGGAGTGTCGTCACCTGGCTGCTGATGGTGAACGTGGCCGTGTTCGTCGTGAACAACCTGTTCTTCTTTAACCCCGAACGTGATCTCTTCGGCCTCTCGATGCGGTCACTGGAGTCTCTCCGACTCTGGACACCGATCACCTATCAATTTGTCCACGCCAGCCCTTGGCATCTTCTTGGGAACATGCTCGGACTCTTTTTCCTCGGGCGCATCCTTCTCGGGATGACAACGCCCCGCCAGGTCGTGCGCCTCTACCTGCTCGGCGGGCTCGGCGGCGGAATTCTGAAATTGTTTTACAACGCCCTCTTCGGCCCTGATGCCGTTATCATCGGTGCCTCGGCCTCGGTTCTCGCCATCGTGACCGCCGTGGCCACGCTGATCCCCCGGCACCGTATTACCCTGCTGCTTTTCTTCATTATTCCGGTGACCCTGACCATGAAGCAGATCGTCTACATCATCATCGCGATCAACGTCTTCACCTTGCTCTTCTCAATCGGAGCCGCGGGGAGCGAAGTTGCGGTCATCGCCCACTTTGGCGGCATGCTTACAGGATGGACCTTTGTCCGATTCGGCTTTCACCGCTCGAAAAGCTCGCCTCGTCCGCCTCGAAAAAGAGCCCCGGGAGTCAAAAATGAGCGCTTCGGCATTCGCGTTATTCGCAACGAAGCAGCGTCCGGTCCTCGGGACGTCGGGGGAACCGCCCCCGTCGGCAAAGACGAGCCTTTTGTCACGAGCGACGTCGACGCCATCCTTGACAAGATAAATGAACACGGGTTCCAGAGTCTCTCGGACGACGAACGTGGCGTCCTTGAGCAAAGCAGCCGCAAACTCTCCGAGCGAATCGACAGGAAGATTTAACGCTTCCCTTTCCATACCCTCTTTCTTTTCCCCTGCCTTGAACGCCCCCCGCACCGTCAGATCCTCCCCCGCAAGGGCCGGCTACTCACGCCGAATGCACCTGCTAAGTCGGCTGGGGGGCTTCGCCTTCTTCTTTTTCGCTGTCTATCTGGCTGGTGTAATGGGCGTGGAGATGGCACGTAACCGACTGCCCGGGAGAGGAGAGGCAGGTTCGAGCTTCGGGAACACCTCCCCGCTCACGGTCGGGCGTTCAGACGATCCCCTCTACCTTGCCGAGTCGCCGGAAGCGCTCCGTGCTTTTTTCACGAAACACCCCACCCCCGAAGAAAGGGCCCGCGCCAATCTGAGCGGGCTCGGAATCCGGAGGCTCCAGGATTTCGTTCAGATAACGACCTTGCGGGCCGAAGCCGATGCCGTCGAGGTAAAGGTGTCATCAGGAGCGATTGCCGGAGCCGTCTACTGGATTCACTATACCCAGCTGCCTGATCCCTCCGCCTTCGATCCCATCATCCCACCGTTGCCTGACGGCGGAGTAAATTAACAAAGAAATAAAGTGCCCGTTTTCGGAGTTTTTAATTGTTCAGGGGCCTTAATTAACTACACTCTTCAGCATGCTCAAACTGGCAGTACTCGGCAGCGGCAGCTCGGGCAACAGCGCCCTTGTCTGTCATGAAGACACCCGTATCCTCGTTGACGCGGGCCTCTCGGCGCGCCAGCTCGGGACGCGCCTGCATGCCCTCGGGGTTGATCCCGACAGCCTCACCGCCATCGTCCTCACCCATGAGCATAGCGACCACACCCGCGGCATTGACGTCTTTTGCCGCCAGCGCCGCCTCCCCGTCTATGCTACGATCCGCACCGCCGTGGTTGTGCGGGAGAAGATGAGCTCGGGCGTCATCTGGAGACAGTTCGAGGCGGGAGACTCGTTCGAGATCGGTCGTGTCAAAATCGACTCCTTTTCCGTCCCGCACGATGCGAACGATCCAGTCGGCTATCGATTCGAGTGCGCTCACAGCAGTCTCGGTTTTCTCAGCGACGTCGGTCACATCACCCGCATGATCCTGGACCGGCTCAAGGGAGTGGACACCCTCTTCGCCGAGGCCAACTACGACGAGACTCTTCTCCAGAATGACACAAAGCGTCCCTGGGCAACAAAACAGCGCATCAGCAACCGACACGGCCACCTCTCGAACGAGCAAACCGCCGAACTGGTCTGCGGGATCGCCGGACCGAACCTTTCCCGCGTTGTTCTCGGTCACCTCAGCAGCGACTGCAATACGCCTGATCTTGCCGCCGGCGTCATCGCCACACAACTCCGCGAGCGCGGGCACGCCGGTGTCGTGATCGAGTGTGCCGGCCGCGACGAGCCACTGCCCCTCGCCCCTGTCGTGCACGAACTCATTTACCGGTCCCGCGTTGCTGAAGAAATCCGTGCCAAAAGCGCCCGCGTGTGCGAACCTAAGGCTGCGGCAGCGAAAACGCCCGCCCCTTCGGGTCCGCACTGGAACCAGACGGAATGGGCGTTCTGAAAGGGTTGCCTTCACCCCCGACCATTGCCCACTGCCTCACACGATGACCGTGTTAAAGCCTTCTTTAGAGGAATTCTCAGCCCTCGCCGCGTCCGGCAATCTCATCCCTGTCTGGACCGAACTGGCCGCCGACTACGAGACACCCGTGTCGGTTTTTCAAAAACTGAGTGAAGGGCGGCACTCCCCGAGCTTTCTCCTCGAATCGGCTGAAAACAGCGAACAGATCGGACGCTTTTCCTTTCTTGGGACCAATCCCCGTCTTGAGATTCGCGCTCACGGACGCACCCTCTCCCTGCGCGAGCAAGGCTGCACGGAATTTGTTACAAGGGAACTACCTGCCTCCGGGGGTGATCCGCTTCATGAACTGGAACGTCTCATGGCCCGCTTCAAGCCGGTCGCGGTCGAGGGCCTCCCCGTCTTTTCGGGCGGCGCGGTTGGTTTCATCGGCTACGACATGGTTCGCTTCTTCGAACCTACCGTCCCCGGTCCGCCCGATGACGGGCTCGGGCTACCCGACATGGCCTTTGTCATCACTGACACGCTCCTGATCTTCGACCATCGCTTCCGCAAGCTTCAGGTCGTGGCGAACATCTGTCTCGATGACTACCCCGATCACGCAACCGGCTACACCGCCGCCCGGGAGAGGATCGACGCCATCATCGAGGCGCTCCGCAAGCCCCGCACCGTGGCTCCCTTCTCTCTCATGACAACGCCGCCCGAGGCGGAGATCCGCAGCAATACAACCCGCGAGGAATACGAGGGCATGGTCCTCGCGGCGAAGGAATACATCCTCGCCGGCGACATCTTTCAAGTGGTGCCCTCGCAGCGTTTTGAAAACGACTACACCGGCCGCCCCATTGATCTCTATCGGGCCCTCCGCCACGTCAATCCATCGCCCTACATGTTCTGCCTGCAGTTCGGGGACGAGTTCGCCCTTGTCGGCAGTTCCCCTGAAGTCCACGTCCAGGCAATCGATCGCCATATTAAGATCCGACCCATCGCGGGGACCCGCTGGCGCGGAAAAACGCAGGAGGAGGATGACGCCCTTGCGGCTGAGCTTCTCGCCGATCCGAAGGAACGCGCCGAGCACGTCATGCTTATCGACCTGGCCCGCAACGACGTCGGGCGGGTCGCCGAGTATGGCTCTGTCCAGGTCAGCGAGTTCATGATCGTGGAGCGCTACAGCCACGTCATGCACATCGTTTCGAACGTCATCGGCCGTCTCCGCGAGGATCTCAGCGCCTACGATGTAATGCGTGCCACCTTTCCCGCCGGAACCGTCAGCGGCAGCCCCAAGGTCCGCGCCATGCAGATCATCAACGAACTCGAGAAGTCCAAACGCGGTGCCTATGCCGGGGCGGTAGGTTACTTCGGCTTCGACGGCAATCATGACAGTTGCATCGCCCTGCGCACCGTGGTCCTGAAAGACGGCAAAGCCTGCGTCCAGGCCGGGGCCGGAGTCGTCGCTGATTCCGTGCCCGCCAACGAATATGAAGAGACCGTAAACAAAGCCAAGGGCATGATGCGCGCGATCGAGCGAGCCAAGTTGCTCGAGTGAGAGCGCTGACGTCGGGAGACGGCAAAAACCGCAGCCCTTTTTAGCGCTCCTGCGCTCCTTTTTAATGTAAATCCCCCGGCTGATACGCTTTGCTCTGCGGAGCCTGTCCCTGTCGGGTCGTTAAGCAGATCCGCTCGAGTCCTTCCGCCGCCGTCATGACCACTCCCCCTCTGCCGTTCCAGCAGGATTCGCTCACCATGCGAATGAACGATTTTCCGGAGGCCTTCAGTCCCATGCTGGTGAAAGAGCTGCGCCAGGGGATGCGGACGAATCTTTTTACGGTCGCTTTTATCCTGCTGCAAACCGTCATGATCCTGAGCCTGCTCGCCGGGCTCTCCAATCCCGGGGCACGCGAGGTGAACGGGTTTTTCTGGTTCTTCATCGTCATCATCGTGCTGGTGATCCAGCCGCTGCGCGGCTTCGATGCGCTCAGCGCCGAATATCAGCTCAACACGATGGACCTGATCCAACTGACGAAACTGAACGGCTGGCGCATCACGCTGGGAAAATGGACCGCGCTTAACGCCCAGACCCTGCTCTTTGTGACCGGAGTGCTGCCGTATCTTGTGATGCGTTACTTCCTTGGGGCCGTAAACTTTGTTATCGACCTCGCCGCGCTCGGCCTGCTCGGCCTGGGATCGGCACTCGCCACTGCGATCACGATAGGTTGCTCGGCCTTTCCCTTTTTCATTCTTCGGAGCATTATCCTGATCGGGTTCGGTTTCGGATTCATCGGCCTCTTTGTCGGCCTGCAAGAGACCCTCTTCCACTCGGGGCTTAGCGGCAGAAGTGATATCTGGCAACTCGGCCTCATCGCGATCTCTCTGGTCTACGGCTGTTTCTTCTTCCTCTCCTGCGGCGCGAGCCGGATCGCACCGCTCTCGGAGAACCACTCGACACGCAAGCGCCTCGTCACCCTCGCCTTCACCCTCGTCACACTCGCTCTCAGTCTCGCCGGCATCGAGGTCGAGACGGTCATCGTCGTAAGCGCGATCATCCTCGGGCTCGCCGCGATCGACGCCCTGACCGAGCCGGTCCCGATCTACTCGCGCGTCCTGGCGCCTTTCCGTCAAAATGCCCTCACCCGTGCCGCTGCGATCTTCCTCGCGCCGGGCTGGATCAACGGGATCGGCTTTTTCTTCCTCTGCGCCGCGATTTGGGCCGTGGCGCTGCAGTCAGACGGCTTTTTTAATGATACCGTGTCAGGAACATTTCTGGCGCTCGGGTCTCTCGCCCTCAATCAGAGTCAGGTCATCCTTTTTCTCTCGATGGTCAACACACTGATTTTTCCGCTCATCATCATCCATCTCTTTTTCAGCAAAAAGACTTCGGGTAATTCCATCTTTGCCCTCTACGTTTTTATCCAGTGCGTCCTCCTCTTCCTGACGATGATGATCATGACCCTGGCCGGGGCGATGGCGAGATTCGACGAACTCATCTACACTCTCGCGCCGCTACCGTCGGTCATGATCTTAGCAAGTGAACGCGGCGAGGCGGACGATTTCATTTTCCTCGTCCTCGCGCTGGCGACGACTTTTCTCAGCGTGGCCGTTCCTCTGCTGCGGCACCGCGCGGCTCTTCGCCAGTTCCGGCATCACCTCAAAAACGCCTGATTCGTGTCCCTCCCTCTTGACAGCGCCGACCTCAATGCCCTCGCGGCAAGGGCGCGCGCTTACGCGGAACTTTTTTCCCTGCCGCTGAAGGAGAGGAACTGGCGCGGCAGTTCGGGCGACTACGCCGGGACCGGGGCCGGGAGTTCGCTCGATTTCCAGGATCACCGCTCCTACATGCCGGGGGACGATCCGCGCCACATCAACTGGCAGGCCTTCGCCCGTACCGGAAACTATTCGCTGAAACTCTACCGCGAAGAGGTTCGCCCCGTCGTCGAGATCCTCCTCGATGTCTCGGACTCGATGTTCGCCGAGCCCGACAAAGCCACGAGAGTGCTCGAGCTTTTTTACTTTGCCTGGGCTTCGGGCGAAAAATCGGGAGCCTCGACCTCGGTCATCCTTGTGAAAGGCGACCGCTGGAAACCGCTTGAGGCGGGCGCGGTCTTCAGCCATCGCTGGCAGGATCTCGCCGCTGCCCTCCCCGACACTCCCGCCTCGGCCGTCCCGAATCTCAGCGCCGTGCCTCTGCGCGCGCGTTCGCTGCGGGTCCTCATCAGCGACCTGCTCTATCCGGCGAATCCCGAGCCCGTCATTCGCGCGCTCCGGCGGGGCGGCGGGCGGGCCATCATTCTCGCGCCCTTTTCCGCAGCCGAATCCGATCCCGATTGGTCGGGCAATTACGAGTTCGTCGACAGCGAGAGCGGCGGACGCCACGACCGCCGCGTCGATCCACCTCTGCTGCGCCGCTACACCGATGCCTACCGCGACCATTTCGGCCGGTGGAAAGCCGCCTCAGTGCGAGCACAAGCTCCCCTCGCCCGCATCGCCTCGGCACCGTCCTTCGAAGCCGCGCTCAGGTTCGAGGCTATCCCCGCCGGAGTCCTTCAGCTCGGATAATTTTTTCATCCCCCCTCTTCCGCAATGTCACTCATCTTCGCCCATCTTCCCGGTTTCTGGGCGCTCCTCGGAATTCCCGCCGTATTACTCATCCACTTCCTCCAGCGCGAGTCGCGACGACTCCGCATCACCACCCTCTTTCTTCTCGAACACATCGATCGCGAGAGTGTGAAGGGGCGTAGATTCGACCGACTGCGGCAGTCGATTCCACTTTGGCTGCAGTTGCTTGCGGTCCTAATCCTGACCTGGATCCTGACGGAACCACGCTGGACAAGTGCCCGATCAGTGGAGCGGGTCGTCCTCGTGCTCGATCACTCGGCCTCGATGGAGGCCTTTGCGAAAGAACTTGCGACGGCGCTGCGACGGGAGATCCCACCCCTCACGGCCCTCGTCGGCACGACCGAATACAGCCTCATCGAGTCGACCCTGACAGGCTCCAATCTCTACCGCGGCACCTCCTTTGAGGAAATGATGACGGCGCTCGAGGCGTGGTCTCCCTCGGCCGGCACCCACTCCGCCGAGAGCGCGCTTCGCATCGGGCGGAGCCTCGCCGGTACCGACGGCACTCTGGTCTATGTGACCGATCATCCCGCAAGGGAACTGCCTTACGGCTCGGCCCTGCTAAGTGTTGGCGAACCGCTGGGAAATGTCGGATTTTCCGGTCTCCGCGTCATCGGACAAGATGGGGGCACCACCTGGCAGGCGACCCTTCGGAACTATGCGCCAACCTCGCAAAAAAGGAGCTGGTTTCTTGCCTCGGGCGAAGAGAGGACCGAGGCGCGACCCGTCGAGCTCAAACCGGGCGAGACCCGCACCCTGCAGGGCCAGTTTCCCGCCGGGGGGGGCAGTCTCCGGCTCGTCCTCGAACCTGACCGCTTTACGCGGGACGACACTCTCCATGTGGTGCAACCCTCGCCCAAAGAGATTTCCGTCTCACGGACGGGAGCGGCAACTGTTGAGAGACTTGTCGCCGAACTCATCGCCAGCCTCGACAATGTCTTCCCATCAGCGGCGGAGGAGACGCCGGACCTCGCTTTCGCGACCTACAATCCACTCCAGCCGGAGCCGCTCCCGAAGAAAGCGATCGTCTTTCTGAATCAGGAAGCAGTCCCCCGCCAGTTCTTCACCGGCCCCGTCGTATCGGCAAACGATTCGATCATCGCCGATCTCGACTGGCAGGGACTCATCGCCCGGGCAACGCCTTCGGTTCCACTCCTGGAAGGGGAAAAGGTGCTGCTCTGGCAGGGCGAAAGGGCACTTATCCTCCTGCGCGAAGAGGGCGAGACGCGGCAGCTGTTTTTTAATTTCGATGTCGCGGCCTCGAACGCCGCCCGCCTCCCGGCCTTTGTCCTCCTCGTGAACCGTTTCGTGAATCGCATCCGCGATTCGAAAATCGGGTATGAGGCGCTCAATACGGAGTTGCGTCAACCTCTCGCAATCACTCACGATCCCTCTCCGGACGCAGCACCGCTCAGTCTCGTGTCCCGACAGGGGCGCATCGCGGTGTCACCCCACCGGGTCGCCTATCTTCGCGCTCCCGAAGCGCCCGGATTTTTCTCAGTGCTTCAGGGCGAACGGACCCTCGTGAATGCCTCGGCCAACTTCGCTGACAGCCGGGAGGCGGATTTCTCAGGAGCCGCCCCCCTTTCAACCCTCGGCCCGATTTCCGCAAAAATCAGTGAAAGCCGCACGGTCCCGGACCCCTTCCGGCACATCTGGCTGATTGCCCTGAGCGCAACCGCCCTGCTCTCGTGGCATTACCTGAGCAGAGCGACCCAACCGGCGCGATCGGAACCGGCATAACCTCCCGGTCAACAAGAGGTCGGCATCCCGACGGCAAGCTTCACGGTGTGCGGAACGGCCTCTTTGATGAAACCGAGGCACTCGACCGCACCGCTCGGCTTACCCGGGAGTGCAATGACGAGAGATCTCCCGACAATTGCAGCGAGGCTGCGTGAAAGGATCGCATTCGGCGTGATGTTAAGAGACTGCATCCGCATCGCCTCGCCGAATCCCGGAATCTCGACTCGCATGATGCCTCGTATCGCCTCAGGCGTGACATCACGCTCCGCGATACCGGTGCCGCCGGTGGTAAGAACAAGACCGCACCCCTGACGCGAGAACGAGAGAATAGTATGGCGGATCCGCTCCTCATCATCCGGGACGACGGCTTCGGCAAGCACATCCCAGGCATAGTCGCGACAGGCGGCCCGCAACGCGGGACCACCATGATCCTCGTATTCCCCTGAGAAGGCACGGTCCGAGACGGTGATAACCCCAACCGTGATGTGGTGGCTCATCCGGTGAATCAGAAAAAGTTCGTGACAGGGAAAATCACTGGCCGAACTGAATGCGGCTGCTTTCAAAGCTGGGAACCGGGTAGCCCCCAGCGGGCGGGGAAGGGGCCGGCACGGTGACCTCGCGAGTGTAGGAGGTCGACGCCGGGTTACCCGGGGCTGGAAGTGGGGCGGAACCGGAATTCAAGGCACCGACCGGAACCGGCGGAGCCGCAATGCCCCCCGACGAGTAAGACGAAGCAGGAACCAGCGCTGCAGCCGGAGCCGGGTAGCCCGCCCCCGGGGAGATTGTAGCACCGTAAGACGGAGTGGAGTAACCGGCCGACGGCGAATTCATCGCCAGATCCGACGGCGGAGCCGAAGTGGGTACCTGCAAGGTCTTGCCGGCAAAGATTTTAGTGTCCTTCATCCCGTTCGCCGCCTGAATACGACTGATACTCGAATTGTATTTCCCGGCAATACTGGAAAGGCTGTCACCCGAGACAATCAAATGGGTGATAAGTTGCTCGCCCTCGCGAAGCACGAAAGGCTCCGGAGCGGAGGCAGCAACCGTGGCTCCGTAAGGGGAACCGCCGCCGGGGGCGCTTTCCGCCGTCCCCGTCGCACCGTTCGCGCCATTTGCATCACTACCGGGACCACTCGGGTAAGCAGACGGAGGAGGGGCTGGCGCATTCTCCACTACCTCACGGTTTTTGTTCGAAAAGCAACCGACCGAGAAAATCCCGGTTGCGATCACCACTACCCATCCTGCAGACTGTCGCCTTTGTAACATGGGGAAAGTTACCACCTTCCCTTCCTCTCGAAAGTCGGAATATTAAAATTTCTTACCTTTTATTCTCAAATTTTGATAATTTCTCTTATTTGAATATAAATAGAAATTAACTATCACCCACCGCGACGTTTTAGTTGTTCCCGATCGCAAAAAAGACGGGGCAAAAGCCCCGTCTTATCAGCCTAAAAACTGGCTCAAGAACCCCGCAGGCCCCTTTCTCAGCCCAGCATGAGTCGCTCGGGATTCTCCAGGCCGTCTTTGACACGCACGAGAAATGTCACGGCCTCTTTACCATCGACGAGACGATGATCATAGCTGAGAGCGAGATACATCATGGGACGAATCACGACCTGGCCATTGAGGGCGACCGGACGCTGCTGAATACTGTGCATCCCGAGAATACCTGACTGGGGCGGGTTCAGAATGGGCGTACTGAGGAGAGACCCGTAAATCCCGCCATTGGTAATGGTGAAAACGCCTCCCTGAAGGTCGGCGAGAGAGATTTTGCCGTCGCGCGCCTTGTTGGCATATTCAACGATGTCTTTCTCGATCGCCGCGAAGGACTTCTGCCCGCACTCACGGATCACCGGAACCATGAGGCCTTTGTCCGTTCCCACCGCGACACCGATGTCGTAAAAATGATTTTCGATGATCTCGTCGCCCTCAATTTGCGCGTTCACCGCCGGCACCGCCTGGAGCGCATCGACGACAGCCTTGATGAAGAAGGACATGAAACCAAGCTTCACGCCGTGCCGGGCGACAAAGTCATCCTGGACCCGCTTGCGCAGGTCCATGATCGCTGTCATATCGACCTCATTAAAGGTGGTGAGAATGGCGGCCTCGTGCTGAGCATTAACGAGGTGAGTCGCGATCTTGCGGCGCAACGGCGACATCTTCTTCCGTGTCGTCTTTTTCACGGCTGTTGCGGCGACAGTGACCGGCACGGCGGGAGCGGAGGCCTTTTGCTTCGCTGCGCTGTGATCAGAGGCGGCGTCGAGAACATCGGCTTTGGTGATCTTACCGCCGGCACCTGTGCCGCTGAGGCTGGAAAGGTCGATCCCCTCGCCTTCGGCGATTTTGCGCGCTACGGGAGTGGCTTTCACGTCGGCGCTCCCGGAAGCGTCGCAAGCCGGAGAGTGAACGGCGGCTGATGCAGCGGCCTCGGCTGCGGGCGTCTCGCTCGCCGGAGCGACGGAACCGGCAGGAGCTTCGCCTTCCTCGATGGAGGCGACGGGAGCGCCGATGGCCAGTTCGTCACCGACGGCGGCGAGCTGGTGGAGGAATCCGTCGCGATCCGATTCCAACTCGGTGCTGATCTTGTCCGTCTCTATGGTGAGAAGGACATCACCTGCTCTCACATACTCACCCTCGGACTTGTGCCAGGTCCCGAGGGTTGCTGAGGTGATCGATTCACCTACGGAAGGGATCTTTATCTCGTGCGCCATTTTATTACAATCGGTTGTCGAATCAGAAATAGAAAAGTGAAATCGTCCGGACGCTCACGCTACCGGCCCGGATTCCCGCAGGAAGCCGCTTATTTATTGAAGGCCTCCTCCAGCAAACGCCGCTGCTCCATCTTGTGGATGGTCTTGGATCCGCTCGACGGGCTTGAGGCGGTGTCGCGTCCGGCGTAGCGAACGTGTCGGTCGGTGATCTTCTGAAGGCGAGGGCCAATGAAGGTCCAGCCTCCCATATTAAGCGGCTCTTCCTGACACCAGACCCACTTTTTAGCGTTCGGATAATGCGCCGCGACCTCGGCGATCCTGTCCCCATGGAAGGGATAGAGCTGCTCAAGGCGGATGATGGCCGCATTTCTTATCTCATGCTCACGGCGGAACTCAAGAAGATCATAGTAGACCTTGCCCGAGCAAAAAATGAGACGGCTGATTCGATCTTCGGGACCGCGGTCCTCAGTGGCGTCGTCGAGCACTTCGTGGAAATAAGTGCCTTCGCCAAACTCGTCGATCTCCGAAACACAGGCCGGATGCGTAAGCAGACTCTTCGGCGTCATGATGACGAGCGGCTTGCGGAAGGGACGGTGCATCTGGCGGCGCAGCACATGGAAATACTGGGCCGGCGTCGTAATGTTGCAGACCTGCATATTACAGCCGGCACAGAGCTGGAGGAACCGCTCAAGGCGGGCACTGCTGTGCTCGGGGCCCTGGCCCTCATACCCGTGCGGGAGAAGCATGGTGAGGTGGCTGGCCCGCTGCCACTTGGACTCGGCCGAAGAAATGAACTGATCAATGATCACCTGCGCCCCATTGGCAAAGTCACCGAACTGCGCTTCCCAGAGCACAAGGGCGTCGGTCGCATGAAGCGAATAACCATACTCGAAGCCGAGTACGGCGAACTCGGAAAGGTGACTGTTGTAGACCCAGAGCTTCTGTTTCTGCCCCGACTCAAGATGGTTGAGCGGGGTGTAGCGCTGTCTCGTCTGGGGATCATAAAGGACAGCGTGACGATGACTGAAGGTGCCGCGGCGGCAATCCTGTCCGGAAAGCCGAACCGACATCCCCTCTTTGAGCAGTGAACCGAACGCGAGCGCTTCGCCGAAGGCCCAGTTGATCCCCCTCCCTGCCTCGATCGCCTCGCGGCGCGGATTGAGGAAGCGGGTCGCGAGCTTCTGGTTCACTTTGACATTCGATGGAATCTCGGAGATGCGTCGTCCGATCGCACGGACGAGTTCGACATCGACGCCGGTGTAGGCGGGACCATGAGCGTATTCGGGCTGGGGTTCCCACGGCTCTTCAGCGATAAGGTGGCCGTCACCGCGCTGCACTGCCGCCTCGAGTTCGGCCATTTCACGGTCGAGTTTGTCCTGATAAGCCCCCTCGATCGCATCCGCCTCCTCGTCCTTCAGCTCCCCCGAAGTCACCAGCTCGCGGCGGAAAAGAGCGAGAGGGGTGTCGTGGGCGCTGATCTCGCGATAGGTCTTGGGGAGAGTGAAGGCGGGCTCGTCCCCTTCGTTGTGGCCATGACGACGGTAACAGACGATGTCAATGACCACGTCGCGACCGAAACGCTGCCGGAAGTCGAGGGCGAGTTCGGTGACGTAAAGAACGTCCATCGGCGAATCGCCGTTTACATGAAAGACCGGTGCCTCGATCATCTTGGCGACGTCGGTGCAATAAACGGAGGAACGGGCATCTTTCGGTGTCGTCGTAAAGCCGATCTGATTGTTCACGACGATGTGTATAGTGCCGCCGGTGCGATAGCCGAGCAACTGGGAAAGGTTGAGCGTCTCGGCGACACTCCCCTGCCCTGCAAAAGCGGCATCACCGTGGATGAGGACGGGAATGACGGAGTCGCGATCGACGAAAGAATCGCGCAGCTGGGCGTCCTTCTTGCGCTGGCGCGCGCGCGATTTGCCTTCCACGACCGGACTGACAGCCTCGAGGTGACTGGGATTCGCGGCGAGCTGAATTTTGATCTTCCTGCCCCTGACCTCATGGTCGGACTCATAGCCCAGGTGATACTTCACATCGCCGTCTCCGAAAACAAGGTTCGGGACGTAATTGTCGGAAAACTCGTAGAGAAGGACGGTGAGCGGCTTCTGAAGCAGATTCGCAAGCACGTTGAGGCGACCCCGATGAGCCATTCCCATCACCATCTCGACGATCCCGTGCTCGGGAAACTTTTGCATAAGACCGTTCAAGGCGACCATGAGAGAGTCGCCGCCCTCAAGGGAAAATCGCTTCTGTCCGACATACTTGCGGTGGAGAAAACGCTCGAAGAGCTCGGCCTCGGCGAGCCACTTCAGGGCCAGGCGCTTCGCCTCGACCCCAGGCCCGGGTTGGTCAATGCGGGCTTCGACGCGCTCCCGTATCCAGTTGCGCACTTCCGGAGTCTGGATGTGCATGAACTCAAAACCGATCTTGCCGCAATACGTGCGCTTGAGACGGTCGATCAATTCCCCGAGCTTCATGCGGCGGCCGTCTTCGTAGAACTGAGTCGAAATCTCTTCTCCGAGCTGCGAAGGCAGAAAACCGAGCTCCTCCAGACTCAGGAGCGGCTGATCGGGACCGGCCTCATCAAGGGGATCGAGCCACGCGGCGGTGTGCCCGAGAGTGCGATAACTGCTGACGAGCGAGACGACACGGGCCCGGGTGGCGAGGTCGAGGCCCCCGCCTACTTCCGAAACACCGCCCCCGCCGGATCCGCTTGACCGGAGCGCAGGCTGCGTCATTCCCAGCTCGAAGCCTTCAAAAAACATCGCCCAGCTCTGATCGACGGAGTTCGGGTCCTCCCTCCAATCAGAGTATTTCTGGTCGATCAAATCGACATTCGCACGGGCGGAAATGGTATGGCTCATCAAGCAACAGTTGGTATTCTCACGCTGGGCTGGCAAAGTCGCTTCAATCGGGATAACTGGCTAGAGAAAATTCAGGATTTTCCCCGCAAAAACGTCTGCCCTTTGGGAGTCTTCCCGCACCCGGCGCAGCTACGGAGAAGGCGCCTCACAAAAGAGCGCTAAAAATATTTGCTAAATTCTAACAATAAGTTAGTTACAAAAAAATCAAATCCCGACTTTGAGCCGACAGGCGCGTATCGTGTTCGCCATCAGCATCGCGATGGTCATGCGCCCGACGCCACCGGGGACCGGGGTGATCGCCGCGCATTTCTCCTTTACCGCCTCGAAGTCAACATCGCCGACGAGCCGGGATCCGTTTTTTGCGCCGGGATCATCGATCCGGTTGATACCCACATCGATGACCACCGCACCATCCTTGAGATGGCCGGGGCCGATGAAATGGGGGATTCCGATCGCGGCTACAAGGATGTCAGCCTGACGGGTCAGCGCAGGAAGATCTCTGGTCCGCGAATGGGCGACGGTGACAGTGGCGTTGGCCCCCTTTCCCTTCCCCATGAGCAGGAGGGCAAGACTTTTCCCGACGAGCAGACTACGCCCGACGATGACGACATGTTTTCCCTCGGTCTCGATACCGCTCTCGAGAAGCATGCGCTGGCAGCCCGAGGGAGTACAGGGGGCGAATCCGGTCGGGTCGTCCATGGCGAGCTTGCCGAGATTAACAGGATGCAGCCCGTCCACGTCTTTGGCCGGATCGATCCGCCGGATCACTTCCTCTTCATCGAGGTGACCGGGCAGCGGCATCTGCACAAGAATACCGTGGATCGCTTCATCGGCGTTGAGCCTGTCGATCACTTCAAGCAGTTCCGCCATGGTAATGGTTGCCGGCTTTTCGATTTTCACGGAATGCATCCCCAGTTCACGGCACTTGCGGTCTTTGGATGCCACGTAGGCCTTCGACGCGGGATCTTCGCCCACCAGCACCACGGCGAGCCCCGGAAGATGACCGGCGGCTCTCAGCTCTTCAAACGAGCGATGGCACTCGGTATAGACGACCTCGGCAATGGGGGTTCCTTCAATCAGTTTCATGGGTGGGATTCATTAAATACTCAACGCGGAGACGCTCCGCTTCGAAAGCCTCGTCATCAAGGCCCGATCGCACCGCGGTGCAGGGTCCCAGATACACATCTACGGTAGAGAAGGGTTTCGGCAGGCGGAAAAGATCCCAGCTTTTGAATACCCAGCTGGACCCATACTCGATCCTGACCGGCAGGATGAGGGCACCGGTGACCTCGGCGAGCTTGATCACACCGGGTCCCAACCGGTAACGGGGGCCGCGCGGACCGTCGGGCACGATCGCCACATCGTAACCGTCCCGAATCCAATCAATCAGTCCCAACAAGGCGGCCGAGCCGCGGCGCGAGGAAGAGCCGCGCACCGCGTCGCATCCGAAGCGGGCAACAAGTGCCGCGATGATATCCCCGTCCCGGCTCGCGCTGGTGAGAACCACCCCTTTCCGCGAGCTAAGGTACTTGTGATACAGGGTCGGAACGACAAAAATACGGTTGTGCCAGAAAGTCCAGATCATGGGACGATCCGGCGGATTTTCGACAAGGCCGTCCGGATCATGAAGCCGCCAGCGCATGGTAAGGGAAAAGAGGCGAATGAGGATCGCTCCGACCCTGCCAATGCGGCGGGACCTCGGGGAGAGCAGATGGATCGCGCCCTCTTTCTCGGGAGATGAAGTCATTGGCAAGTCTTCCATTTGCTCAAAGCAGACCCGACTCCCGCAGGACCGTGGTGAGAGCGATTTGCCTATCGAGCTTGTCGCGGTAGAGTGGAACGAGATCCGCATTCGGGTGGCAACGAGTCGATTCGTCGAGCGAGACGAGACGGGCACAAAGGTCCTCATAGTTGCCCCGCCCGTCGGCTCGGGCCGCCTGGATCGCTCCTCCCAGCCCGGCACCTTCAGCCGTGGCGAGACTGACGACCGGCACGCCGAAGACATCGGCTGCAATCTGCCGCCAGGCGGCACTATTACTGCCGCCTCCGGTGAGACGTATCTCGCCGGGAGTCAGGCCGAGCGCGTCGAAACGACGGAGCCCGTAGGCGAGGCCAAGGGTCGCGCCTTCCATCGCCGCTCGCATCAGATGGGCAGGGTTCGCTGTAGCGGGGTTGAGCCCGTGAATGACTCCACTACCGTTGGGTAGATTTGGAGTGCGCTCGCCGTTGAGGTAGGGCAGAAAACTGACTCCCCCCGCAGCAGGCGGGGCCGAGACGATTTGGCGCTCCATCTCGGCGAGATCCCATCCGAACCAACCGCGCACCTGTTCCGTCACAACGGTAACATTCATGGTGCAGGCGAGAGGGAGCCAATGATCGGTGCTGTCGCAAAAGGCAGCGATCTCACCCTCGGGATCGATGATGGGCTTTCCGGCACAGCCGTAGAGGGTGCCTGAGGTACCGAAGCTCGCGGTAATAATACCGTTGGCGATATTGCCAGTCCCGATGGCCCCCATCATATTGTCACCTCCCCCGGCACTGACGACGACGTCCCCGGGCAGTCCCCACTCCGACGCGAGGGCGGGCAGCAGGGTTCCGTGAATGGCATTCGAGGACCCTAGCGCCGGAAGCATCTCATGAACCGAGTGATCGACAAAATCGATCAGCCCGGCGTCCCACTCACGGGTACGGACATTGAGAATCCCCATCCCCGAGGCGTCGCCGAACTCCATGCGTTTCACCCCCGTGAGGAAGAAATTAATATAGTCGTGAGGGAGAAGGATGGAACGGATTCTTTTGAAATGATCGGGCTCATTCTGCTTCAGCCAAAGCAACTTTGGAATGGTGTATCCGGGCAGGATCGCATTCCCTGACCGGGCGATGAGTCCCTCTTTTCCTCCAAAGGCGGCGGCGAACTGATCGCACTGGGCTGCGGTCGAGGTGTCGCACCAGAGCTTGGCCGGGCGAATCACTTGATCGTCGGCATCGAGAACGACCAGCCCGTGCTGCTGACCGCTCACACCGATCCCGCGCACTTCCGACCGCCGCGGGCCGAGTTGCTCAAGGCAATCCGAAACCGTCGCCCTGACCGCTGCAATCCAGTCCGAGGGGTGCTGCTCAAGATGCCCGGCAGGCAGCCCCTGGATCAGGTCATAAGCCTGTGATGCCTGAGCGACGAGGACGCCACTTTCCAAATCCAGCACCACCGCTTTGGTGCTCTGGGTTCCGCTGTCGATACCGATGTAAAACATGCGGTAATTGCTAGCGGCGAATCATCGACGGATCAAGGCTCTCTTCGTGTCAAAACCAGAAAGGATCAAACGTAATTCGGGCTCCAACCGGAAGCGATAGCGCGTTAACTCTTCGGTAGGAGACCTTCCTTAAGCGCCTTGGCGACAGCCCCGGTCATCGTATTGACGTGAAGCTTGCTGTAGATTCCCCGGATATGCTTGTCGACCGTGTGGAAGGAAAGGTCGAGCTGGTCGGCGATCTCCTTCTTGGTGAGGCCCTCCACCATCTGCTCAAGAACCTCTTTTTCCCGCTCAGTGAGGCCGTAATCACGGCTCTGCGGGGCGAGGTCGCTGAACATGTCGAGAACGCGCCGGGCGATGAGGGCGTTGATCGGGGCACCGCCGGCGAGAATTTCACGAATGGCATCCGGAATCTCGCCCATGCTTGAGGTCTTAAGGAGGTAACCGGAGGCACCGGCGCAGATCGCATTGAAGACCTTTTCGTTGTCATCGAAGACGGAGAAAACGAGGATCTCGATTTCGGGCAGAGCGGTTTTGATACGGCGAATTCCCTCAATCCCGCTCATCCCGGGAAGGCCGATGTCAAAAAGCATCACATCGGGACGCTCGCCCGCGACGAGGGCCTCGATGGCATCTTCGCAGCGCTCATACTGATGGACGCACTGCATGTCCTTCTGACGGTCGAGGACCCGCGCCACCGTGCGCCGGAGCGTCTCGTTGTCCTCCACCATCCAAACTCTCGTTGGCGCCTTGGAGGCTTCTTCGGTTTGCGTTTCCTCACTCATAGTCTTGATTGGAACCTAACTTGCCCGCATTGCGATCATTTGCATCAGAAAAATCTGGCTCATTCAGGGCATCGGAACCATCAACTGGACGGTCGTTCCCTCGTTCAAGGCGCTACG
>DIVG01000045.1:31302-38269 GCA_002422425.1 Akkermansiaceae bacterium UBA6138
TCCAGCGGAAGCCGATCATCATGCGCTTCGCCGTGAACGACAAAAGAATACTCGTGGGCTCGCAATAATTTCGAAGCCGTCTCTCGAAAGCGTGTCAACATCTGCTGCCAGGTCTCCTCTCCGGGCCGGATCAGCCAGACAATGTCGCGCATTGACTCTATCGTTTTGTCCGCCGTCGCCTTGATATCGGTGAGTTCCTCGATCACGAGATCAGGTTCATCGACTTCGGTCTTTCCGAGCTCGGCGAGAAGCGCAATGCTGCTGAGGTTGCTCCCGATATCGTCGTGGAGATCACTCGCGATGCGCTGGCGCAACGCCTCAAGATCCCTGCGCCTCTTGACGCGGCCGCGGGAGAGGATGACGAGGACAAAAACAAGGACCCCGGCCACCCCGCTGGCCATGTAAGTGATCCCGTGGGTCACCGTTCGATCGACAAGATCGAGGCGGCTTTCCTCCTTCTCGAGCCAGCGTCGCACAAGCCGGTTGCGTTTGACCAGTTCGGAGAGCCAGGTCTCGTAGGAAACGAGATTGCGACGGCTACTGTATCCATCGACGAGATAATCGGGCGACCAGTTCCCGATCACGAGGGGGTGCATCGCGGTGACGGTCCGGCCGGCCGAGACATTCCTTATCCCCGAGTAGACGATCACTTCAGCGAGGTCGAACGAGATCCGGGTCGGGGTTTTATTGCCCTCAACCGTGATCCGGACGTAACGACCATAACCGTCCTTCACCGGAACGATGAGGGGGTTCGAACCGATCATGCTGATCTGGGACGGGTTGAAATGCCCCGCGAGTTCCGCCTGGCGAAGGTCGGGCGATTCGGATATCTCGATCTTCATCGGGTAGGGAAAACGCACCGTCGGGTCGGGTACCGTCGCGGGCGGATCGGCAAGAATAATCTCAATCTGGTCGATCGACATCGGCTCACCGAGATCAACCTGAACCCAGCTTTGCATTGCGGGTTCTTCGGACCGGGCCCGGAAGCCGAGAGTGGGGCTCTCGACCTCCCCGTGCGGAATCCCCAGCGTGGTGATACCGTCGCAAAGAAACTTCTGAGACCACTGATCGGCCCGCTCTTCGCTGTCGAGCGCGGTGACCCCTTTTCCCACCGCGAGGTTGCGCCCCCCTTTCAGAACCATAATCTCGCTGAGCGCAAAGACCTCCTGCCCGCCCGCCTGGGAACGCCACAGCCCGGTGGCAGTGACTCGAATATATCGCCCTGAATACCCCTGCACCTCGCGGTAGTAAGGCCATCGCTTCAACCCTGCCGCATCGTCGGACCGGCCCTCGACGATTGTCTCATAATTGCCGAAATCGGCTTCGTTCGATATATCGATACGAAAGCTCCTCGGAAATCCGTAACCGTATACCGTTTCATCGTCAACCTCGGCAGTAACCGGAAAGAGCGCGATGGCGTCAGGCGTGACCGGTTCGCCCATGTCGATCTGAACCCATTTCGGCCGCTGCGTGGCGCTCCCGGAATGGTAGCCGAAGCCGGTGACCCGCTGAATCTCACGGGTGACCCTCGGGAGCTTTTCAAGCTGGGCGATGATATCAGCCTGGGCCTCTTCGATATCTCGAAGGTCACGGTTAAAGAGGCGGGCAATCCGGTCCGCGCTCGTCTGACGCGGGTTAACGACGGGCTCAATGAGATCCGGAGGCAGGTTTTCGCGAAGATCGCGCCCTCCACTGGGCTGAGAGCCGGTGTCGGGAAAAGGCGAAAGTTGCCCGAACGCCGGTGCCGCGAGAAGAAGAACACCCGCAGCGAAGGCCTTTCTGATCCACGGAAAAAGTCTGGAGAGGAGCGTTTTCAAGTCGGTCCGATTGAGCAAGGTCGAATCATACCACAAATCGCGGCGGTCTCCACCACGACAACGGCGCGACTGCGCTCTGTCACTGTTTCCTGGAAAAAACCGCCTTTGCCGCCGCCGCGTCTTTCCCGATTTGCGCCTGCAATGCCTCGATCCCGTCGAACTTCTGCTCGGGCCGGATGAACTCGACAAATTCGACTTCGAGATCTTCACCGTAGATTTCGCCATCCAGCCCGAAGAGATGAACTTCGAGGAGACGCTTCACCTCACCTCCCTCCACCGTGGGCCGATAGCCGAGATTGGCGACACCGTTCCATGAATCCCCCGATCCTGTCGCCCTCACCGCGTAGACGCCGGTGGGCGGCAGTTGCTCGCTGTGGACCGTGAGATTCGCGGTGGGAAATCCGATCGTGCGCCCGAGCTGCCGTCCCTTGATCACCGTCCCGAAGACGGTGTAGACCCGTCCGAGGAGTGCGGCCGCGACTTCGAAATCGCCCGCCGCGACCGCCTCGCGGATTCGAGTGCTGCTTACCCGCATGCCGCGAACCTCGACCGTGGCGATGCCGCTGACCTCAAAACCGAATTTTTTCCCGAGTGATTCCAAAAGGGCGGTGTCGCCTGAACGTCCTTTTCCGAACTGCCATCCCTGCCCCACGCAGATGCGGGCAATGCCCTCCGTCGGCGCAGCGGCAATAAGCGATTCCACAAACTGCTCACCGGTCTGCTCGGCGAAATCGCGATTAAATGAAACGACAAGGACCTGCGACACGCCAAGATGACGCTCGAGAAGGTGGAGCTTGTGAGCGGATGCGGTCAGAAGACGGGGGGCATTGCGAGGCGAGAGCAGCTCAATAGGGTGGGGATCAAAGGTGACGACCACGACCGAACCCCCCGCCTCTGCGGCGGAGCCCTTTGCCGCCTCGATAACGGCCCGGTGCCCGCAGTGAAGCCCGTCGAACACCCCGATGGCAAGATGGAGAGGGCCTCGCACCCGCCTGAGATCGGCTATATCCGTCAATATGTCCATGCTTCGCCCACGATCGCCGGGCCCGGCAGCCGAATCAGGCCCCCCGCAAGCGCGAGACCTCGGGCAGGGTCAGCATTTTCGAGATAATTTCGTTCCGGTCGCCGTGCTTCAGCTCGTCAAAAGTGACAGAACGCTCCAGATTGAACTTGCCCGAACGGGTGCGACGCAGCGACTTGAGGTGCGCCCCGCAACCGAGGAGAGCGCCGATATCGTGAGCGTAAGTGCGAACGTAGAAACCTTTGCTGCATTTCACCGTGAAATCGACACAGGGCAGGTGAATTCCGTCGATGCGGTAGCTGTAGACATGGACAAAGCGAGGCTCCCTCACCACTTCTTTTCCCTGACGGGCCAGCTTATAGAGAGGGACCCCGTCCATCTTGATCGCTGACACCATCGGGGGCGTCTGATAGAAATCCCCTTTGAACTGCTCGAAGGCGCCCCTGATTTCCTCCTCCGAGAAATCCCGCACCTCACACTCCGTCTCGACCGTGCCTTCCGCATCCTGGGTGTTGGTGGTCTTGCCAAGCTCTAGCGACCCGGTATACTCCTTGTCCTCGGACATGAGGAGGTCCTGAATTTTGGTGGCTTTCCCGATCACGAGGATGAGCAGACCGGTCGCCATCGGATCAAGCGTGCCGCAGTGGCCGATTTTTTTTGTATTCAGGGTGCGACGCGCTACTGCGACAACATCGTGAGACGTCATGTCCGGCCCTTTGTCGACCAGCAGGACTCCGTTGATTGGATCGAGACTCATATTTTCCAGTTATCTTAGGCCGGCCTGACGGCGGGGGCGCGAAAAGTATCCCTCCGGAGGGGAATTGAAACCCTTTATTTCACCTTTGATACCCCGCGATGTTCCGGGAAGGGAGCTTATCCCTCAATGACGAGCCCCCTCTTTTACTCTGCAACCGACGGCAGCGGCGGCGCGGAGGGCCTCTCCCCTGAGACATCGAAACAAATCAGCCGGGAGCCGAGCTCGTTCTGATTAATGTAGAGACGGCCGCCACTGACTACCGGCGGAGCCCAGGTCTCGGGTGCATAAAAAACCCGGGACTTGTTAAGGAGACGGAATCCGGCGGCGTTCAGCTCCATCCACAGAAGATCCCCGTTCTCGCTCAGGCAGAGAAATCCCCCGTTGACGTGGATGAGATGAGCATGGCCGAGGCTGATGGGAATATCCCGCCCCTTCCATGGAATCGTCGTCTGGTAAAAGGCTTCGTTCCAGAGATGGCGCCCGGTCGATGTGTCATAGGCCAGCATCAGCCCGCCGTTGCCACCGAAGCCATAAAGGATTCCCTCATGATAAATCGGCGTCTGGAACTGGCAACCGAACTCGGGCGCAGTCCACATCACCCTGGGCATGAAGTCGGGCCCATACTCGAGCATCACGCCGCCGAGCCCGTAGTCCTCGGTGATAAAGACACGATTTTCACCGCACGGGACCGGCGTCGCGGCATTCACACTGGCAAAGTTATCCGAACGCCACGCGAACTCACTGTCGATCTTCCCGTCCACCGGATTGATACAGAGCAACCCGCCACTGGGCGGTTTTACCATACCGCCGGCGAAAACGAGAAGCCGGTCCTGCCCGTTAACGGGCATGACCACAGGCGAGGCATAGCTGCCGTTCCAGGAATGATCGGCCTGCCAGATGAGAGAACCGTCCTTTTTGTTCAGCGCAACAACGACGGCCTGATCCGCCCCTGCCTGAACGATCAGCTTTTCCCCGTAGACGAGCGGAGATGATCCGTAGCCGAAGAAAACGGGGGACGGCCCGAAAAGGTCGGGGAGCTTGCTCTGCCAGACGATGGATCCGTCGCGGAGATTAAAACAGATGAGATCCCCGTCGTTGCCGAGAGTGAAGACGGTCTTCGTTTCCGTGTCGATCACCGGGCTCGAACGCGGCGCGTCAGTGATGCCGAAATTCTGGGTCACCTCGACAGGATAGGAGTGTTCCCAGATTTCCTCTCCGGTCGCGGCGTCGAGGCAGCGGACCTGCTCATTTTTTTCGACCTGATGGATGAAGACGACCTTGCCATCCGCGACAACAGGTCCCGCGTGCCCCCTGCCCCGCTCCACTTCCCAGAGGACTTCCGGCCCGGTCTCGGGGAAATCAAAGCTCAGCCCGGTCTCCTCACTGTGGAGATCGAGACGCGGCCCGAGGAAGTGGGGCCAGTCGGCGGCGGCGAGTGTGCCGGACGAAACGAGAAAAAGGGCGCTGATCAGGAAAATCTGTCGCTGAGTCGGGGGAGTCATGGCCGGAAGAATACGCGAAAAGAGCGGAGGCGGCGGCACTTTTCTTTCACGTGGCGCCCCCTATGCCTGCCACTTGACCGCCCGGGTCGCGGCATACATGGGCATCCAACCCTGAAGCCGGGTCGAGTCCTCGTCCCAGTCATCCTCGTAGAAGGCGGTGATGGCAAATCCGGCCTCACACTGACCACCGAGCTGGATTTCCCAGCTATGGCTATATTCCAGGCTGAGCTGGGCCTCAAGTTGTTCCTCGAGCAGGCCCGCGTTCGCCGACTCGATATCGGCGTAGGGCAGCGCGTTAATCACGCGCAGTTCGCCCGTCTCCTCGAGAACCTCATGATCGAAGAGGAAAAAACACGGGTTCATGAATCCGCAGAAGAGCTGTCCGCCAACCTTGAGGACGCGATGGCACTCACTCCAGATCGGGGCAAGGTGCTCGGCGAAGACATTTGAAACGGGATTAAAAATCAAATCGATCGAGCCCGAAGCGATCGCCGAGAGATCGGCCATATCACCCTGAATCGTCTCGATCGCGAGCCCGTGACGGGCGCAGGTCTCGCCGTCTTTTTCCAACTGCACGTCAGAGGCATCGAACGAGATCACCGTCGCCCCGGCAGCCGCAAAGAGCGGGACCTGCTGTCCGCCGCCGCACGCGAGGGCGAGGATGGTCACCCCGGTGAGATCGGGGAAAGCGGGAAACCAGGACGCCGGCACCACCTTGTTCGGCGTGAGGATGACGGACCAATCGCCCGACCTCGCCCTTTCGATGACCTCGTCCGGGTAGGGCGTGCTCCAGCGGCAGCCTTCGAGAGACTGGAGATTCCAGGCGTTGCGGTTGTATTCGGTAATGTTCATGACGCGCTTCAGGCTCACTCGAGGGACTGGTTCTCCGTGCTGTCGAGCCGGAACTCCGCCTCTTCGGTGCCGGGAAAAGTGACGACCAGTTCGTAAGTCTCCGCAAGACTGTTTGTCCGGTAATGCAGCCTGTCCTCGCCACTCCCCCCGGTATAAGGCAGGCCGGTCCAAGGATTGAGGAGCGTCTTCTCGACGAAGCCCCCTTCCGAGAGTTGCTGCACGAGCTCGGCCCCGCTCATGCGCTTTTTCGGATACAGTTCCTCCGCGACATGGTAGCGCTGCAGGCCCTCCTGCACGGCCAGCAGCATCGCCCGGACGCGACGTTCGGTGCGCTTTTCCGCGAGGGGCAGGCCGATCAGAATTACCGCCGCGGCGATCACGACGAGAAGTCCGGCGAGACGGATAAAAATGGATTTCAATTTCTGCGCCATTCCTTAACCGAGAAAAACCGTGAGAGGGACGAGGTAGAGCGCGAGGGCGACGGCAAAGAGGGCGAGGCCCATCCAGTCGCGCTCCGAGAAATGGTCCTTTCCGCCGCGACGCCGCACGAACTCGAGAAGCCAGCCCGTCGGGCAGCCGAACTTGCAGTAGGCCATAGGATAAAATAGCGAGATCGCCAGTCCGACGAGCGCCACCACGATCGTCGCGAAACCCGCTCCTTTCAGCAGATAGGCGTCAAAAGGCTCGATCCCGGCGAGGTCGAGATCGAGTTGGAGAAACGAGACCACCAACACCACGACGAGCAGCATCACCGGAATCCAGCGGGCGATCCATTTCCCGTCGTCGGGGAGCGGCCGCTTCCACGTCGCCGGAATCACCTTCATGGCCCATCGCTGCAAGTTACCGTGCGGACAGATGAACTGGCAATAGACCGGTTGCTTCGTGAACCAGGGCAGCAGAAAAGCCGCCGCGACGAAGATCACCAGCCCGGGCGTCGCTTCCCACGGCACGCGGCTCTCGATCCAGCCGACGAGGAGCGACTGCGCGATGAGATCCCCCATCCAGAAACCGAGCCCCA
>DIVG01000030.1:0-47476 GCA_002422425.1 Akkermansiaceae bacterium UBA6138
GTCTGCCCCGTCTGCCCCGTCTGCCGAAGGCGGAGACAACCCGTGAGATACCTGAGTCCTTTTGATCAAAACCTTTTCCAGTGAGACCATCCGATTGATCATGCCTGGACAGCGCGCCGGAGCGATCGGGCATGCTTTATTTTTCCTTGGCTAAAGATTTCACCGCCCTCGTGTTCGGCAAATTCCATCGCGTCAGGAAGGTATCCCTGACATGTCCGGCCTGCGGGCATGGTCAGGAGGAACCCGCCCTTGTCATCTCCTCTTTCTGCCGGGCTTGCGGAGAGCATTTCCGCGTGCGGAAAGGCATCGCAATCGAGCACCCCGGCCTCAAGGTCTCGGGCATCGCCGAGATAAGACCTGACAAACCTAAAATTACCGGCCCCGCAGCTCCGTCGATTGACGGGGAAAAAAAGACGGCGGGAAGCTCGGCTCACGAAACCTGGTTCGTCAATGCGGAAGATAAAGAGCGCGGCCCTCACGCGCTCGCCCGTCCTGAAAAAGAGGAGGTCGTGGAGAACGTCGGCATCTCTGCGGGTGCCTTTTTCGGGCTTCTTAGCGAAGAAGCAACGAAAGCCCTCCTTAACGACGACGATTTGGTCGAACCGGCGATCGGTGGAAGGGCTGACCGCCGCGACTCCCTCGCACGGGGCTCGATGGCGGCGCTGATTCAGTCAAACGGGCCTTCGGTGGTCACCGAAAAAGACAGGCTGCCGCCCAACTATGTCGACCCGGATTCCCCTCGCAGATCCGGTGACCTCTTTCCCGGAAATGGCGTGCGCTGCTATCGGTGCTACCACACCCAGATCGTCTCGCGCTTTGCCCGGTCGACCCAGTGTGAGCGTTGCAGTGCCTACATCAGCCTCGCTAATTACGAGATCAAGTCGGTAAAATGCCACACCCTGCGCACCCGCGGCAACGTTTCCATCGCAAAGAGAGGCGGGCTCATCAATGGCTCCGAGATCGCCTCCCACCACCTCACCGTGAGCGGCGCGATCGATGCCACGGTCGACTGCTCGGGTGAGGCGATTTTTCGCCATTCGGGAGTCGTCCGCGGCAAACTTTTTTGCGAGCGACTCATCATCGGAAAAAAATGCGAGGTCCGTTTTCCCGACGGGGTCATGACCGAACGCGCCGAGATCAATGGACATCTCATCGGCGACGTGACCTGCTCGGGCAAAGTCCTCATCACCCGCACTGGCATCCTTGAGGGAAATCTCACGGCGGTGGACCTCGAGACCAGAGAGGGCGGCCGCGTCTCAGGAAAGACCGTCATCGATGCGGGGACGAAGACGGAGCTACCGCTCAAAAAGGGATTCAATCCCACGATCATCGGTTAATCCCGCGATCGTTCGCGGCGCGACTGCTGATTGACGGGGCATACATCCTCCCTTTCATTCCCTTTGCCTCCCCCGATCAGTAAAATGAACGCCACCCTCACCTCCACCGACCTGCGTGCCGATATCCTCGCCCTGAAGAAAGTGCGTAACGCGGTCATCCTCGCGCACAATTATCAGAACGCCGAGATTCAAGAGATCGCGGACTACGTCGGTGATTCGCTCGGCCTCTCCTTTCGCGCTCAGGAGACCGAGGCCGATGTGATCGCCTTCTGCGGCGTGCACTTCATGGCCGAGACCGCGAAGATCATCAATCCGGAAAAAACCGTCGTCCTTCCCGACGCGAACGCCGGCTGCTCACTTGAGGACTCGTGCCCGGCCGAAGACCTCGGCGCATTCCTCAAGGAAAATGCGGATAAAAACTACTACGTCATTACCTACATCAACTCGTCGGCGGCGGTGAAGGCTCTCTCGGACGTGATCTGTACGAGCGGCAACGCGGTGCGCATCGTCGAGGCGGCCCCGACCGATAGGCCCGTCCTTTTTGTTCCCGATCAGAATCTCGGCTCGTGGGTCTCCCAGCAGACCGGCCGGGAGATGGACTACTGGAACGGCAACTGCTACGTCCATGTCGAATTCACCCGTGAAAGCATCCAGCGGATCAAGGACGAATACCCCGACGCCGCCGTCGTCGCCCACCCCGAGTGCACCACGGCGGTGCGGCTCCTCGCCGACGAGGTCTGCTCGACGGAAAAGATGATCGACTACTGCCGCGAGTCCCCATCGGAAAACATCATCGTGGTGACCGAGGCGAACATGCTGCACCGGCTCCGGCGCGATGTCCCCGGGAAAAATCTCATCGCCGGACCGACCGACCGCTGCGCTTGTGCCGAGTGCCGCTACATGAAGATGAACACGTTGGAAAAACTCTACCTTTGCCTGCGCGACCTCAGTCCCTCCGTCGAGCTGGACGAGACGATGCGCGAAGCGGCCAAGGCCCCCATCATGCGCATGCTCGAGCTGAGCAAGTGACTCTCCCTCTCTCCTCCTCCATCCGAATTCCTTTACCGACATGAGCCAATACCGCTGGGACACAACCTTTTCCGAACTCTACGACCGCTGCGTCGAACGCTACCGCAGCGGTGACACCGACTACACCGGATACTACTCCGGCGAGGACCTCGCCTTTCTCACCTCGATCGGTTATCAGCCGCGCGAGTTTTTCGACTTCGTCGAAGACTACGCCGAAGGCGGCGAGCCGAGCCCCTCGACTGCCGTGCTCATCGCGAGCGTCCGCCGCGATTACCTTAACACCATCATGAAAGGCGAGCTCAGCAGCCATGTCATCGACCCCGCGAGCCTCCCGGGCAAGAGCGAGGCCGTTGAAGGGATCGTCTGGCTTCCCCGCATTCTCGTGAAAGCCCGCGGCAAGCTCCGTGGCGAACTCGACCCAAATACGATGTTCTGCTGCGGTGGTGACCGGAAGTTCCTGCGCGAGCACGACATCGCCCCGGCCGACTTCCTTCGCGCCGTCTGGGCCGCAGGAGACGACGATGGCAAAATCATCGAGTATGTGAAAAAACACTCCCGCCGCTGAGCATGCTCTCTTTCCCGAAGACCGGACTGGCGGCGGCAGCCCTGGTCGTCGTGTTTCTTGCCATGCCCCGGGGTGTCTCCGCGCAGGAAAGTCTTGCCGATCTTCCCGACTTCCGCGAAGGCTGCCAGGCCCTCGCCGACGAACGATTCGAGACGGCGGTGCGGCATTTCGAGGCATGCTGGAGAACCATCGAAGCGAGCGAAAGCGGTAGCGCCGAGGAAAACTTCGTTGCCGGCAGACTTCTGGAGGCTCTCGTCCGTGGCGGTGACACCTCGACGGCAATTGAGTGGGTTCGCGATCATCCCCTGCTGCGCCCTTCGCCGGCCACGAGCCGCTGGATCGCTCTCGCTTTTCAGAGAGAAGAGCGTTTTGACGAGGCGGCGGGTTACTACAATCTCTATCTCTCGGCCGTGCCACGGGTCGGCAACACCGTCGCGATCAATCGCGCGATCTGTCTCGCCCGCAGCGGAAAAGCCGAAGCGGCCTTTGAGCTCGTTCACGGGGTCGTCACCCCCGCCACTCCCGCCGAGACACTCAGAATGGCCCAGATCAGTTTCGCCGCCGCTCGCTACACCGAAGCCCTCGACTATCTCGCCGCGATTAAGCCTGCCGATAGCGACGCCCCTCCCCTGCGTTTCCCCCTCGGACAGCTCCGCGCGTCGATACAGATGCGAATCGGCGATCGGGCTACCGCCTTTGCCACGGTTTACCGGCTCATTGAAACCGCGCCGGATGCGGCCGATGCCCGGCTCGCTTTTCTCCTCCTGGAACAGGCCCTCAAGGACGGCCATCCCTCTGATCTGGCTGCTCGCCTCACCGCATGGGAAACCGGACCGTCATTCCCGGGACGGGAGGCCGCCGCGCTTTTTCGCCCTCTTCTCCTTCCCAACGAGAACGACCTTGACGAAACTCTCCGGGAGCTTGCCGAGACGCTTACCCATCCCGATCTGAAGGAGGAATGCCGACTCCGGCGTGCCGAGCTCAACGCCCGCCCCGCCGCAAGACGGACCGGGTCGCCTGTGGAAGAAATGGCGACCGGCAGCCTCGCCCCCGACATCCTGAGGAGACTCGATTTTGCTACCGCGCGGGAAGCCTACCGCCGGCGGGCCTTCGACGAAACAGCCCGTCACTTCATCGAGCTGGCCGACTCGCAGGTCGGCGAAGAAAGGAGCCGCAATCTCTACAACGCTGCGGTTTCCGCCCTTAGGAACGACGACGGGGCCGCTTTCTTCGCCTACGAAGAAGCGCTTGCGCGGAACAATCCCCGCTCCCTCTTTCTCGCCGACCTGACTTACCTCGGCGGTCTTTATTTTGCAGCCAAAGGCGACCCGCTCGCCCTGGACAGGTTGAATGCTTTCACCCGCGAAAACCCGGACCACCCGGCCAACGTCGAAGCGCAACTCGCCCTTGCCGAGATCCACCTCAATCAGGCCCCGGCCCGCCCCCAGGCGGCACGGAGAATCTTCGAAGGACTCCGCACGCGTCCCCTTACCCTGACCCAGAGCGAACGGCTTGACTATACGTCGATCTGGGTGGAACTGACCGACAACAACACTTCCGACCTCATCCGGCGCGCCGACAATTTTATCAGGGACTGGCCCAGCTCAGCCTACCTCCCCGAAGTCATCATGCTCCTTGCCTCGGAGTATTATCAGCTTAAAAACCAAAGCGCCGCCCGCGACTATTTTGCACTCGTTGCAAGCCGCTTTCCCGAGTCTCCCTACGCGCCTACCGCCCGCTTTTTTGAAGCCGTCTCTTCTCCGCCCGGCAGGGAGACAATAGAGAAATGGCGCGAGATCATCGCCGGTGGCGGAGCCTTCACGTCGGAAGCACGTCACGAACTCGGACTCCTCTACCTCTCGATCGACCGCTTTGCCGATGCCCGCGCCGAGTTCAGCTGGCTCATCGAGAACCTGCCGCCCGGAACGCCCCTGCGCTTTGCGGCGATGGCTGATCTGGGGGTGGTCCCCTATCTCGAAGCGCTCTCACGCAACAAAGATCACGCCAAACTGGAAGAGGCGGCGAATATCTTTGCAGCCCTCTCGGGCAATGCCGGGGCACCCGCCTTCTGGCGTTTTAATGCAGCGGTGCGGCGCGGCAAATGCCTTGAGGCGCTCGGGCGCAACTCCATCGCCCTCGAGATCTATCGATCCATCGTCGATGAGCGAAAGTCGGATTCAACCGCCCTGCCCGAGAGCGGCCTCCCGCTTCAGGAAATCGAGTGGGTCTTCCGCGCCGGTTTTGCCGCGATCGATATTCTCACTGCCGAGAAAAACTGGGCTGGTGCCATCAGCGTCGCCGACGCCCTTTCGGACAAAAATGGTCCGCGCGCGATCGAAGCGTCCCGCCTCGCGGAGCGGCTCAGACTGGAGCACTGGGTCTGGGACTGAACGATCGCTACTTCGCAGAGAGTGCATCGAGCGCGGGGAAGGGAAAGGACGTCGAGGGAATCCTCTCCGAGGCCATCAGAGCCGTGATCCTCGCCACCACATCGGGATGTTCGCCCGCGACATCACGCCCCTCGGACGGATCGGCAATGAGATCGTAGAGTCGAATCGTGAGATCAGGCTCTTTCGCCCCCCGCTTCAACTCGGTGCGAATTCCCTTCCAGCGGGAACCGAGCCAGACCGCCTGCTGGCCACCGTATCCGGGAAATTCACGGTAGAGGAACTCGCGCTCCGGCATGCTTTCCCCGCGCAGGAGTGCGGCGATGCTTTTTCCATCCAGACCCGGCCGGGGCGCCTCTTGGCGACCGATCAACTCCATCAGAGTCGGAAGCCAGTCTTCGAATCCCATGACATCATCACTGACGCCACCGGGAGCGATCGTGCCGGGCCAATTCACGATCTGCGGCACCCGGATGCCGCCCTCGAAGAGTTCCCCCTTGAGCCCGCGCAACTCCCCCACACTGGCGAAGAACTGATAATCAACCTCCTCCCCAAGATGGGTCGTCCCATTGTCTGAAGTGAAAACGACGATCGTCCTCTCCGTCAGGCCGAGTTCCTCGACGAGGTCGACGACCCGGCCCACATAGGTATCGAGCCGGGTGATCATCGCGGCATAAGCGGCCCGCGGGGTGAAATGCGGTGTATACCCGTAGGCCTTGCTGCGGGTGAAGGGGGGATCGCGCCACTTTTCCGCGAGGTAGGGTTCGAGATCTTCGTCGGGGACGTGGAGGGCGACATGGGGAATGAGACTGGGGTAATAAAGGAAAAAGGGCTCGTTCCGATGCGTGCGGATAAAGTCAAGCGCGGCCCCGTTGATGTGATCAGGGGCATAGTCCTGCCCTTTGAAAATCGCATAACTCGCCGGATCGGCCGGATCCGCTCCCGCCGGAAAACCCGCGTGACCAGGCACGGGCGGGTCATTTTTCAGCGGGAAAAGCGACTCATCGCTCCAGAGCGTCGCAGGGTAATAGGAGTGGGCATGAGCCTGGCAGTTGTAGCCGAAAAACCGGTCGAAACCGCGACGACTCGGATTGCCTGTGGACCATTTGTTCCCGAGCCCCCACTTACCGAAAACACCGCACGCATAACCCTGTTTTTTGAAAAGCTCGGCCAGCGTCACCTCGTCGGCCCGCAGCGGGTGCTGCCCTTCGGGCTCGACCGAACGGTTGTCCCGCACCGTCGCATGGCCGGGATGTTTCCCCGTCATCAGGACGCAGCGGGACGGCGCACAGACTGCGTTTCCCGCATAGGCCCGCGTAAAACGCATCCCTCCGGCGGCGAGGGCGTCGATCCGCGGCGTCCTGATCTTCTCCTGCCCGTAGCAACCGAGTTCCCGGTAACCGAGGTCATCAGCGAGGATGAAGATCACGTTGGGTCTCTCCTCCGCCCTCATCACCCCTGACATCAACGACAGAATCACAGCGGCAAAAAGAGCGGGGGCTTTCATGCCGCCTATTGAAACGACATCAAGCGCCACAGGTAAAGCCTGTTTCAAAAAAATATTCCCGCCTTTACCAATCCGCCCATTCGCGTCCATAATGAGCCCATGCCACTGCACCTCGATCCCCTCTCGCGCCGTCGCTTCCTCAAAGGCTCGGCCGTCCTCGCCCTCAGCACCGCGACCCGCGGCCTCGCCGGGGTGACGGGCGGAACGGAAAACTGGGCCCTGCTCTCCGACACGCACATCGCCGCCGACGCGGCCCTGAAGTCGCGGCAGGGCGTGAACATGGCCGACCACCTCCGCCGCGTCGTCACCGAAATCCTCGCCGAAAAAGAGACCATTGCCGGAGTCATCATCAACGGCGACTGCGCCTATGACGACGGCCAACCGGGCGACTACACCCTCCTGCTCGAACTGCTCAACCCGCTTCAGTCGACAGGACTGCCCATCCATTTCACCCTCGGGAATCACGACGACCGCGATGTCTTCCGCACCGCCCTCGGAGAGGCCGCGGGGGCCTCGCCGATCGCGTCAAAACATTGCTCGGTGATCGAGACGCCGCATGCGAATCTCATCCTCCTCGACTCCCTTCGCTATGTAAACAAAGTCGAGGGCGAATTCGGAGCCGAACAACTCGCCTGGCTCGGCAAACTACTCGCCGCCGCACCCGACAAACCCGCCGTCGTCATCGGGCACCATTACCCCCAGGTCGTCTCCGGGGAAGCCATTCCCGGCGATGAAAAGGCGAGGATCACCGGACTCGTCGACAGCGAACCTTTCCTCGAAGTGCTGCGCACCCATCCCTCCGCCAAGGCCTATGTCTACGGCCACAGCCACACCTGGCTGACGAAGAAAGACGCCGACGGCCTCCACGAAATCAACCTGCCTCCGACCGCCTACGTTTTCGACAAGGCCCGCCCCAACGGCTGGGTCCGCGCCCGACTTTCCGCCACGGGGATCTCGCTCGAGCTGAGAGCGCTCGATCCGGCACATCCCGAGCATGGGAAAGCGCGGGAATTGGCGTGGCGGTGAAGGGGTGGAGTAGAATCTTATCACCTTAAACGTCGACAGCGAGATATTGCGGTCGTGACCTCGTTCACTGTAGCTGGTGAGGGAATTTTTGATTACGGAATCGATCCCGCTATTTATATGGACGGTTTTTTTGGGAACAAAAGTTCTCGAGTTCACGCCGCGCCCGCGATCTTCCCCACCCGCCCCGCAAGAAAACGGCGTGAGAATTGCCCGCTTCGGGCTATTCTGCGGGATGGCCCTCCTTGGCAGAATCAATACCCTCCTCATCGTCCGTGAATCGGACCACGGTTTTTATCTCGACGGCGGATCGCTCGGCGAGATCCTGCTGCCGACGCGGGAGATCCCGGCCGACGTCGAGCAGGGAGACGAGGTCCCCGTTTTTGTCTCGCGCGACTCCGAGGACCGCATTGTCGCGACGACCAAGCTGCCGAGCTGCCAGGTCGGTGACTTCGCCGGACTCAATGTCATCGAGGTCCACCCCCGTGTCGGTGCCTTCCTCGACTGGGGGTTCCCCAAAGATCTCCTCCTCCCCTTCGGCGAGCAGACCCGCAAGGTCGGCACGGGTGAGCGGGTCGTGGTGAAAGTCATCATCGATGAAAAGACCGACCGCATCGTCGCGACGACGAAGCTCGGCCGCTACCTCGACAAGACCCCGCCGCGCTATGATACCGGACAGCCGGTCACCCTCATCGTGCTCGAAAAGACGCCGCTCGGTTACGCCGCGATCATCGACCGCAAGCACCGCGGGCTCATTCACGAAAGCGAAGTGCATCGCCCTCTCTCGCCCGGCGACGAGCTTCAAGGCTACGTCCGTGCGGTCCGCGAGGATTACAAAGTCGATCTCTCGCTCGAACCGGTCGGCTACAGCCGCGTCACCGATCTGTCGGACCGCATCCTGCAACTCCTCAAGGAGAACGGCGGTCGCATCGCGATCGGAGACCAGAGCCCGCCCGAAGCGATTCGCGAGACCTTCGGAGCGAGCAAAAAAGCCTTCAAGCAAGCCGTCGGAAACCTTTACAAAAAGCGTCTCATCGAGCTCGCCCCCGGCAGCATCGCCCTGATCGCGAAACGATAAATCAGTTGCTCCCTTTCCTTCACTCTCCAAAGTCTCCGCACCCATGAAACGTCGCATGAAATCCCCCGCCCCTGTCATCCTCGTCACCCTGCTCTGCCTTTTTGCCGTCGCCCCTCTCAGCGCCAAAACGCTCAAATTCAGAGACCGCGATCCGAAGCGCTACGAACTCTCCGCCCGCGCCAGCGAGATCGATCCCCGTGCCAAATCACATCCCGGGATCGACTTCACCTTTGAGACCAAAGAAGGCAAGCCCGCCGACGTGCAGAAGGCCTCGGTCGACACCACCGTCCCCCCTCGCGGCAAGCTCGTGATCTGGCTGATGGGCCACAACGGCGAACTGTTCTCCCGCCTCAACTCCTACGGACTCCACGTGATCCAGCCGCACTACGCGAACAAATGGTTCGGCCTCGTCTGTCAGGAAAAACCCCTGGACCCGCAGGCACGCGGCAATGTCAGGCTCGAAGCCTCCATCGGCGAAGACCTCACTGACGAGGTCGATATTCCCAAACCCGACAGCATCATGGAACGCAGCTATCAGTTTGTGAAATGGCTCGCCAAGGAAAACCCCGAAGGCAAGTGGGACTACTTCCTCTCCGAAGACGGCAAGGGACTGCGCTGGGAAGACGTCATCCTCTCGGGTGCCTCGCACGGGGCCACGACGGCGGCCCGTTTTGCCAAACATACCAAAGTGGACCGCGTCGTCGCCCTCTGCGGCCCGCGTGATCAGGATCAGGACTGGCAGTCGCTGCCCTCGGCGACCCCGGCCAATCGCGTCTTCGGCTTTTCCCACGTCCTCGACGGCGGCTGGGTCGATGATCACTACTGCCGCTCGTGGGAACTGATGGGACTGCACGAGTTCGGCCCCATCGTCGATGTCGACAAGGTCGCTTTTCCCTATGGTAACACGCGCCGTCTCATCACCAACTTCGACGTCGGCGGCGACGCCAACAAAGCCCACGGCTCCGTCACCCCCGGCAAATCGGCCGCCAAAAAAGACGACGGCACCTACCGGCACGAAGACGTCTGGCGCTACCTCTACACCCACCCCGTCGACGAAGTCGGCTCCCCCGTCCCCATGGACGAAACCTGCGAGAAAGATCAAGGCTGATCCGAGCATCCGCTGTAAACGCCCATGAGCGACGACCCCACGCCCCCCCTCGATGCCATGTCCCTGCGGCTCGCCGCCGCCAATGCCCTCATCCGTCGGCGGCGCACGATCAAGCCGGCCGAGATGACGGAAAAGCCGGTCGAGCCGAGGCATCTCGCCAGCATTCTTGAGAACGCCAACTGGGCACCGACTCACGGTCTCACCGAACCCTGGCGCTTTTTTGTCTTCACCGGTGACGGGCGCCAGCGGCTCGCCGACTACTGCCAGTCGCTCTACCGCCGCCTCACCCCCGAAACGGAGTTCCGTCAGGACAAATTCGACAAGCTCGGGAGCCAGCCGCTCCTCGCCCCCGTCGTCATCGCCATCGCGATGAAACGGCAGGAGATCGAAAAAATCCCCGAACTCGAAGAGATCGAATCCGTCGCCTGCGCCGTACACAACATGCACCTCACCGCCTCGGCCCTCGGCATGGCCGCCTTCTGGGCGACCCCGCCTCTCGTCTATCACGACGAGATGCGCAGTTGGCTCGGCCTCACCGATCCCCGCGATAAATGCCTCGGCCTCTTCTACCTCGGCTGGCCCAAATCCGAAGAATGGCCCGAGGGACGAAGAGGTGATCTCGCGGCGAAAATCGTGCACCTTCCCAAGTAAAGAGCCGCCCGGCAGACCACTGTTCCCGCATGAAACTGGCACGCCTGCCGGACGGCAGTCCGGAGATCTTTTTTACCCTCCAGGGCGAAGGCCGCCATACCGGCCTGCCTTCGGTCTTCATCCGTGCCTCGCTCTGCAATCTCCACTGCCGCTGGTGTGATACCGACTACACCTGGAACTGGGACGACACGAGCCACGCTCACGACAAAGACGCCGATCCATCCTACCGCAAGTATCGCCGCGAAGACCAGATCCTCGACCTCAGCGCCGCCGCGATCGTCGAAGCCGTAGCCGCCTGGCCCTGCCGCCACTACGTCTTCACCGGAGGCGAACCGCTCCTGCAGGAAAAGGCCTGGGTCGCCCTCATGGACGCTCTTTTGGAGACAGCGCCATCCTCCACCTTCGAGATCGAGAGCAACGGCACCCTCCTCCCCGGAGCGGCCTTTCTCGATCGCATCGATCAGATCAATCTCTCCCCCAAGCTCGCCAACTCGGGCGTCGCCCGCGAGCTGCGTTACAAGCCCGCCGTCCTCGAGGCGCTCGCGGCCACGGGAAAAGCCGATTTTAAATTTGTGATCGGTGAAGTCACGGATCTCACGGAGGTGCTCGATCTCCTCAAAGAAATCACGATCCCGCCTTCACGCGTCTTCCTGATGCCCAAAGCGATCTCCGTCGCCGAACTCGAGGCCAATCAGTCCTTCGTCGCCGCCCTCGCGCAGGCGCACGGCTTCCGCTATTCGGACCGGCTGCACTTGAGNNCTCACCCCTTCACCGAAGCCTTCCGCAGCTTATCCAGAATCGCCTTTCCCACGCCGCGGTCGGGGACCGGTTCGGCGATGATTTCGTCGATCTCGAGTTTGTCGAGTTGACCGAGGAGATGGAAAAGCCGTATCCCCGCCTCGGCGACGCGGCCGGATCCGGGGCTCAAAATAGCGACCTCGACCCAGTCGTGTCGCAGGAGATAACCGTCCTTCTCCTGTCCGCGGTAGCTGAGGAGGGCGTAGCGTTTGCCCTCTTCGGGCACAAAATCTTCTGGCTTTGTGAGGAGCCGCAGAGGCTTGCGCGGAGCGTAGTGGGTCGCGAGCCTCCCGGGCGCCTCGGGCGCGGAGTCCTCGACGGCTTCGTTGCGATCGAGAAAGACGACTTTGCCGAATTTCTTCAAGTCCTCGGCCGTGATCGGACCGGGCCGCAGGATCTGGATGATGGGCTTGGGATTACCGGGGAGGATCTTGACGATGGTCGACTCGAGCCCCTCGGCACAGGCACCGCCATCGACGACGAGCGGGATGCGACCCTCGAGCTGATCGAGGACGAGGGCGGCCGAGGTCGGGCTGAGGCAGCCGAAAAGATTGGCGCTCGGTGCGGCGATGGGGCCGCCGAGATTTTTGATAATGCGATGAAAGATGGGGTGATCGCACTGGCGCACCGCCACGGTCGGGAGTCCGGCGGTGACGAGGTCGGGGATGACGGGCTTTTTCGGCACGAGCAGGGTGAGCGCCCCGGGCCAGAAGGTCTCGACGAGCTGGATCACCGTTTTCGAGATGTCGGCCGGAATGTCGGCGATTTCCCACAGATTGTTCTTGTGCGGCACATGCACGATGAGCGGGTCAAAATGGGGCCGGTCTTTGGCCGCGAAGATTTTCTCGACGGCTTCCGCATTGAGCGCATCGGCGGCGAGTCCGTAGACGGTCTCGGTGGGGAGCGCGACGACCTCTCCGCTCTGCAACAAAGTCACGGCGCGACGGATCGATTCGCGGGTGTTCTGCTCGTTATCGGTGAGGGCCAGTTCGGTCTGCATGGAAAAGGGGGGGATTCTAGTTGGGCATCGGCCCGGTCCAAGGTATGCTTGGGCTAGTGAATACGACAGGAAAACGTGCCCGCAATCTCATTTTGATCGGATTCATGGGCACCGGCAAGACCTCGGTCGGCATGCGCGTGGCGAAAAGTCTCGGAATGCGCTTTGTCGATACCGACCGCCTCATCGTGCGCCAGGCCGGCAAACCCATCCCGAAGATCTTCGACGAATCGGGCGAAGAGGCCTTTCGTGAAATCGAGACCGAAGTCCTCCGCAAGTGCGCGGCAGGGACGGGTCAGGTCATTTCCACCGGCGGCGGCATCGTCACGCTGGAGCGCAATCGGGAGATCCTCAAAGCGGCCGGTTATGTGATCTGGCTGAAAGCCTCGCCCGAGACGATCTACGAACGGGTCAAAAACAATCGAAACCGCCCCCTCCTCCACACCGAAGATCCGCAGCGGACGATTCGCGAGATGCTCGAGGCCCGCCGCGATTTCTACGACGCGACCTGTGATCTGTGCATCCGTACTGACGACCTGACAATGGACGAGACCTGCTACGGGGTGAGCGAATCGGCCCGCCTTGCTCTCGCGGAAAAGTGAGCGACTCACGGGATGATGTGGTGCGCCGTGAGGATACGGTGCACCGCCGCCCGCAGCTCGGTGGGGGCGTAAGGTTTTGGCAGGACCCCCTTGAACCCGAACGCGGCGGGACTCGACATCGCGGGGGCATCCGAGTATCCGCTCGAGACGATCGCGAGCACGTTCGGATCGATCTGCAACAGTCGTCGCATCGTCTCGACCCCGCCGACACCGTTCTCGATCGTGAGGTCGCAGATGAGGAGGTGGAAACGCTCGCCTTTTTCCATCGCATCGGTGTAGACCGCGACGGTCTCGCGCCCCTCCTTCGTCTCGACGACCTCGTGTCCGGCACGGCGCAGGGTCGCGGCCATGAGTCGGCGGATCGGGGCATCGTCCTCGAGGATGAGGATGCGGGTGCCGACGAGAAGGGGCTCTTCGCCGTCTTTTACCTGATTGCTCAGGGTGAGGTTCGGAATGTCGAAGTTCGGGTAAGCTGGCATGCCCTCGGCCCCCTCGAGTTCATCCTGGCTGCGTCCGATCGGAGCGCAGAAGGTCGCGATGGTGCCCTTGCCCTCCTTTGACTGCAACTGGATAAATCCTCCGTGCGCCTTGGCGATGGATTCGCAGACGGTCAGGCCGATCCCGGTGGCATTGTTCGCCTTCCTTGTGGTAAAATACGGTTCAAAGACGCGGTCGAGATCCCGATCGCTCATCCCGTGGCCGGTGTCGATCACTTCAATGAGGAGGTGATCCTCGTCCGCCGGGGTGTGTGAGCTGCGCACCTTGAGAACCTCCTCTGGCACGATGCGCGAGCTGCGCACGATAAGGACGCCACCGTCGGGCATGGCGGCGGTGGAGTTTGTGATAAGATTCTCGATGAGACGTCCGATCTGGGCCGGATCAACATTGGCGATGACCTCGGAGTCGGTGCCCTGAAACTGGTAGCGAATCTCGGGATGCTGGATGCGATGCTCGGTGAGAATGCGCCGGATCAGGTCCGACAAGCGGGTGCGCTCGCGAATAGGCCGACCGCCACGGGCAAAAGTCATGAGCTGCTGCACGAGTCCCGTCGCCCGCGAGGCCGCCGTCTGAGCCTCTTCGAGCATGCCCGTCATTTCAGCATCGTTCTCGACGCGCTCGCGGGCGAGACTGATATTGCCAGTCAGGGTGGTGAGGTAGTTGTTGAAATCATGGGCAAACCCCCGGGCAAGCAACCCCAGTCCCTCCAACCTCTGCTGGCGCACTTGCTCCGCCGCCTCGAGACGGGTTGCGGTAATATCGGTGAAAAGAACGAGAACCCCGCCCTCTGTCGGGTAGGCGCGCACCTCAAACCACATCCCGCGATTGGAATCATGAAAATCAAAGCGATGGCGACGCCCGTCGGCGAGGGGACGGTTGAAGTGGTCTTCGTAGCGTTCGCTGTCGTCGAGATTAAAATGATGGCGGAAGGCGGTGCCGACGAGTCGCTGGCCCGGCGCAAAGACCTGGACGGCTTCGGCGTTGGCGTAACGGATGACGCCGTCTTCGTCGATCTTCAGGAGCGGATCACCCACTTCCTCGATCTGGGTCGGGGGAGCGGCCGCCGGGACCACTTCGCCGATGCCGCCGTTGCCCGGGGGGGTGTTCGGTTGAAAAGAACCCCGGGGAGCGGCGGAAGCCGGGGCCGGGAACGATCCGGGAACCTCTCCCGCGGGAGCCCCGGGCTTTCGCTTGGCTATGAGCTCCCGAAAAGCCGGGTCGGTCGAAAGGGCGGCGATTTTTCGCAGGGCCTCGCTGCGGGCGGGCGGATGAGGGTGAGGCGGGCCAAATTCACCCGACAGCTCGACGGGAGCATCGGTCGCCGGGTGCAAAGCAGGAATAAAAGGCGGCGAAGGGGCCGCCCCGGCCGGAACGAGCACGGTGACAAGACCGACCGCTTCCCCATCGGCAGCACGAATGGGGACGGATCTTTCCTCGACAACCTGATGGCCTCCGGAGCGAGTCCGCAGGTTAACGCGACGGGTTGTCCTCGCAGGAGAGATTCCGTCGGCTTCTCCGGTCAGTTCTTCGAGGGGAATGATTTCGCCGAGGGGACGCCTCGCCGCTTCGGCAAAGGTCCAACCGGTCAGCGCGGCCGCCGAGGGATTCAGGTAAACGACCCTGCCGTCGAGATCGGAGCCGATGACCGCCTGGGGAAGCTGCTGGGAGACGGCCTCGAGTCCGGGAAGCCGCAGAGAGAGGCGCTCGCCCGCAATGCGGCGCTCGATAACGGACTCCAGACAGACAGCGAGCTCGGCATCACTGAAGGGCTTGCGCAAAAAGGCCGCCGGCCGGGCGCGGCGGGCACGTTCGATGAGGGCCTCTTCGGAGTAGCCGGTGATGAACACGGAGGGAATGCCATACTGCTCGTGCAGGGTCTGGGCGAGAGTGATTCCGTCTTCGTCATGGTCGAGTTGGATGTCGAGGAGGACGAGATCGGGCTTTTCCGCCAGGAGAAGATCAAGGGCCTGGGCCGCCGAGTAGGCAATCCCCGAGACGACGAAACCGCGGCGACGCAACGTGGCATCGAGATCACGAGCCGTGACGCGATCGTTCTCGACGATCATCAGTCGCAGGCGTTTGGCGGGAAGTTCGTCCATGAGTTTCGCGTCGTGGCGGGAGTCGCCTAGCCGGTTTACGCTACAATAGAATCCCCCTCCTTAACAAATTAAAATCCCCCGGCTCCGGCATTTGAAGCGCGAGGACAGGGACGGGCGCTTCATTGGTTCAAAGCAGGAACGATGAGGAGCCATTCCGGGACCGCTTTACCCTGCGCAACAGCCTCAAGACGGCCCTGAATCTGCTCTGTAAGCAACTCGAGGATTTCCATCTCGGTATCGCGGTCGGTAAAAACAAGCTGGCGGTGTATTCCCGGCCGCAGGGTGAGTTGAAATCCGCCACCGGGCTGCGGGCGGAGATTGAGATAAAGCTCGGGGCCGGGACCGCTCTGTCGCGCCGCAAGGACGAGGCGCATGAGTTCGCCGATGAGCAGACTGAAGGTCGTCGCTGCCTGAACTTCAAGGGTAATATCCTCGCTCCCCGTGATAATGACCTCTTTTCGCCCGGGACCACGCCCGACGAGCGAGCAGACCTCGTCGGCGAGACTGCGGAGGAGCGGGAATACCCAGATATGACCGGACTGGTCATAGGGACATGCCAGAGCCATGGAGCGCAGGCGTATTTGCCATCGGAGAAACGCGTCGCGGGCCGCCGCCCCCTGGGGCTCAAGACTGAAGAGACTCGTGACGAGTTGCAACTGATTTCGGAAACTATGCTGCCGGTTCTCGTGGTGCCGCGGGAAATTCGCCGCAGGCAACGGGGCGGCTTCAGGCAGAGCAAAGGCCCCTCGGCACGACGCCCCGGCAGGTTCGGCCAACCCTGGTCGGCGCTCGAAAAACACCAGTGATCCCTGCGGCTTTCCATCCTGCTCCAGCGCCAGAAAATCCGCCGTGGCAGGCAGATTTTCGCCACCCGCCGCCCGCAGCAGTCGAGGCGAGGCGAGGCGCCCCGGGTTCGCGCCGGCATAGGCGATCGCCTCGCGGAGGGATTCCTCCCCGCCTTCATAAAAGTCGGCGAAAGCCCGGCCGCAGAGTTGTTCCCCCCCGAGCCCGAGACAGGCCGCCGCCGCATCATTCGCTCCCGAAACAATCCCGTGATTATCGAGCATCACGATGGGGAGCGGGCAATGACTAAAAGCAGCGCCCTGCCAGAAGTCTCGCTCGCGCAGGGCACGCGTCGCGGAATAGTTGCGAATCACCGCGAGGATCTGCCCTTCCCCGCATGGCGAAAGCGTCACCGAAAATTCGAAACTATCGTCTTCTGGCCCGCGAATGTCGGCATGGATCGTTTTGCCGCCCGCCGTAACCTGGTCCTGACATTGACGCAATAAATTACCGAAAACAGGCCATACCGTCGCGGTCGGCTGCCCTCTCCAGGAATCGTCAGGGGTGAGCTCGCGCCACGGTTTCGGCGGCGGGGCAAAATCGGCGACAGAGCCGTCCGGGTCGATCAGGAGAATGAGGTCAGGCACGGCATGGAGGAGCGCCTGCGCTTTGGCCGAGACAACGCGAAGTCGGGCGATGAGACGTTCATTCACCGGGACAGTGTCGAGCAAGTTAAAAAGATAGATTGCCATCGTCGCCCCACCCGCCTCCTCCCCGACCGGGCAGGAAGTGACGCGAGTGCGCTTCTCGCCGTTGCTCGTGCGCAACCAAAGGTCGCGGGTCACCACCTTGGCGCTGCCGCCCTCGGACGGCAGGCGGGAAAGCGTATCCTCGGCAGCGGCAAGCTCGGCGGCTTCGCTCGGGCGGAGGAACTCGGTGAGGGAAGAGAGTCGTAAATTTTTCAGGGTAATTCCCGCCAGGGCGAGGAAGGCGGGATTCGCGTCAATGATCCGCCCGGTACGGTCGACGAGCACCGTACCCGTTTCGGTATGGGAGAAAAGAGCCCTGAATTTCAGCTTCCCATGCCGCAGCGTCTCTTCGGTCCGACGCGTTTCGGTCACGTCCTCTATCGTGAGCGTGATACCGCCATCCTGAAGCAGTGAAGATCGGAACTCCAGCTCCTTCAGCTTTTCTCCAGCTGTTTTCAGCGTAAACGTTCGGGTCAGTTGATTTCTCCATATGTGTTCGCGCCACGAGCTGATGACTTTTTCGCGATGATTCCGGTCCGGACAGGCGGCACCAAGCCAGCCTTCTACTCCTCCCTTTTCCCCCACCCCGTAACCGACAAGGTGACGGCAGGCCGCATTTTCGTGACGGAGTTCCTGCCCGGGTCCCAGCACGATCAGCCCGAACGGCAACTGATCAATAATGGTGCGCCACTCCGATGGTGAAACAGACACGGGAACAGAAAAAACCGGCACCTGATGATGCCCGATCCCGACGGGGGTTGCCCCGGACACGCCCGCCCCGAAATCCTGACCACCAGGCATAACGCCCCCTCCGGAGGGGTGATTCACGGAATCACTCACCTCCTTGAGAGGACTTTCACGGAATGGGTGCGGATCAGCCAAAAGACTGTTGGGGACGGGGTGGAGCGGGGGCAACTCATTATTAAGGAAAGTTAACTATCCCGTGCAAGTGATTTATTCCCCCCATCGTCGTTTTCGCGTCTCTTTTTCGCGAAAATCGGTTCAATCCGCCGTTTCTTTGGAAAGACGCTCCCGGGCGAGCGTGAAATAGATCACTACCCCGAGTCCCAAGGTAGCGAGGCCGAAGAGAAACTCCCGCGGCATTTCCTGAATCTGAAAGCGAAGGACGTAGAGACTCACGCCTGCGAAAATCAAGGGCGTCACCGGGAAACCCCAGGCCTTATAGGGACGCCTGATATCCGGGCGGCGCAGACGCAGGTAGAACATCCCTATCACGACCATCAACGAAGAAATCGTCAGGAGCGCCTGCACGTAGTTGATAAGCTGCTTGAAAGTCGCCGAAGAAACCAGCACGATCACGATCACCGTCTGCAGGATCACCGCGAGAGCGGGCACGCCGTTTTTATTCCTCCGTCCGAGGATACTAAAATGCCGATAGTCACGTCCGATCGCCGCCGTCACGCGAGGTCCCGCCCATGTCATCGAACTCACGGTCGAGATGAGCCCGAAACTAATGAGGACGCCCATGATCATCCCCCCTTTCGCCCCGAGGATGCTCTCCGCCGCGACCAGTCCGACCTCGGGTTTTCCCGCCATTGCCTCGACAGATGTCGAGTAGAGGAATGAGGCATTGATAAAAACATAGAGGACCGTCACGATGAGCGTTCCGATAAGAAGCGCGAGCGGCACCGTTTTTTCCGGCGACTTGACCTCGTCCATCATGTAGGTGGCGGCATTCCAGCCGGTGTAGGCGTAGAGCACATAAACGAGCGAAATCGCAAACCCGCCCGAGAGGATAAGATCCGCATCGCCCGGCGCGGGAAGAAAAGAGATCGGCTGGGCCGTTCCCATCGTGAAACCGAGCAACCCGAGGACGACGATGAGCGCGACCTTTGCGTAAGTGAAGCCCGATTGAAAAAGCCCGATGTTGCTCAGCTTGCCGAGATGGATCAGGGCCACCAACAGCACGACGGGAATAGAAAAAAAGTAGGGCGCTTTCCCGGTGATTTCCGCCATGTAACCGCCAAGCAGGGCGGCATTCGCCGCGACCGGCGCCGCAAAGCCAACCGTAACCGAAAGCCAGCCGGCAAGGAAGCCGATGAAAGGGCCCCATGCTTTGGTCAAAAGATGATACTCCCCGCCCGACTTCGGGTACATCGAAGCGAGCTCCGCGTAGCACACCGCCCCGCAAAAAGAGACGAGCCCGCCGATAAGCCACAGCAGCATGATGGGGAACCCCGAGGGAATGCCCGCGACCTGAAAGCCGAGACTCCCGAAGACCCCGGTACCTATCATGTTCGCCACAACAATGGCGATGGCCGTGGCGAGGCCGACCTTGGCGACACCTGCGGGGAGACTGGATTTGGCATCTCTCATGACAGCGGGAAGTCAACAGGGTGCGACGACGGAGTCAACCGGGTTTAATCAAGCGGCACCTCATGGTAGTCGAGGGCCCATTCGCGCATGAAACGAACCTGTCCGGGCACGATCCGGTAGAGGACAAACTGGGGATTTTCCGGCGTGCCGAGATACTGGCGCAGGAGCGGATTTTTCTCCCAGATCGCGAGGACGACGTCTTCTTCGGTGACGACTTCGGCACGACCCGAAATGCGGACCTGATCGTGATCGGGCGCGAGGTAAGCAAGTTCGACGAGAGGATTTGCGGCGATCTCGGCGGTCTTGTGGTAAGAGGCGAGATTGGCCACATAAACGGTGAAGTCATCATCGACCCGCACCGGCGAGACCGGACGCACCCGCGGATGCCCGGCGGGATCGACCGTGGCAAGCATGGGGAACTTGGCGGCCCTGATGACGGCATGCGCCAGTTCGTGGAGGCGGGCGGTATCGACCGGTTCGGGACGAGGTTTCATAAATCAGGCGGGCGGAAAAAATCGTGCTTCCGTAGTAAACACGATCCGGCACCGATATGAAACGTCTCCTCCTGCTTTTTTTTGCGCTCGCACTGCTCGTCATCGTGCCTTTCCTCATCTGGGGCAAGCACTTCGAACACTCCATGACCCCGGAGGACACCGTCGCCCGGATGCGCGCCGCCGGGGCATGGGCTTGGCTCGTCGGGGTGGCCCTGCTCGTCATGGATCTCTTTCTCCCCATCCTCGGCACCGTCGTGATGTCGGCGCTGGGGCTTGTCTACGGCTGGGTCCTTGGCGGGATCATCGGCTCACTCGGTTCGATCGCGGCAGGTCTCCTCGCCTACGGCCTCTGTTACCGCCTCGGTCGCCGTGCCGCCCGCTTCGTCGCCGGCGAGGAGGGGCTGCGCGAAGGGGAACGGCTCTTCCATGGCGAGTTGGGCGGCTGGCTCGTCGCCCTCTCCCGCTGGATGCCGGTCCTGCCCGAGGTCGTGGCCTGCCTCGCGGGGATCTCGCGCATGCCGCTGCGCCGCTTTTTCCCGGCCCTCTGCGCCGGGAGCATCCCGATGGGATTTGTCTTTGCCCGCATCGGTGAGGCCGGCGAGCATCAGCCCGGACTCGCCCTGCTCCTCAGCGCCGGCTTGCCTCCGCTGATCTGGGGACTCTTCCGCGCGTTTTATCGGCAGCGGGCTAAACGCGGCGAATCCGGGGGGGAAGTAGCGCTAAAAAGCGATTTTAGCCCGTCCCTAACAAAAAAAGCGTGCGGGAAAAAGGGTTTTCTGATACAAACCGCGTCCGGCTCCGGCATCATCACTCCTAAGAAAGCGGTCGAAGCCGGAAAAGACATCAGAATCCAGTGACGAGAAGGGGATTTTTATGCTTGGCGCGGTATCGATTTCGTTGCATTGTTCCCGGGGCGCGCGTCCCGGTAAAACACGCGATTCATCAAACAGTTACATGAGATTTACGAACGGCCTTACAGCGAGTCCGTGCGCGGGCTTCCTCGCGTTCCTCTTGCTGTTAGTTTCGTCCCTCACCTCACCGGCCCGCTCGCAGGAAAGTCTCGATCCGTCTGACATCTGGTATCGCGGATTTCTTCTCGTTCAAGCAGCGCAGGAGCTTGAGACTCAGGGCAAATATCTCGACGCCCTTAATAAACTTACCGAAGCGAAGCCCCTCTACGATCACCTCGCCCAGCAATTCCCCGATTTCCAGCCCGAAATCGTTAAAGACCGCCGCCATGTCATCGCCGAAAAGCGCGATGAACTAAAGGTCGCAATGCGCGCGCCTCAGACTCCGGCAACTCCCGCCCCGGCGCAGTTGCAAACGATCAATCCCTTTGCCGGGGCGGGACAGACACCCGGACCCGCCATCGCCCCCCCGCCGCTCCCGGGCAGCGGGGCAACGAGGCGGACGATGGAGATCACCGGAGGCGAAGGCGAGTTCGCTCTGCCTAGCTGGAATGACGGGGTCAGTCAGGTCCTCCCTCGGGAAACCGCCATCCCGGGCATGCCCCGCGTCGAGACAACCACTCCGTCGGTCGGCGCTATTGCAAACTCCCTCCATAACGATCTTTCCCAGAAGGATTCCCTCATCGAATGGCTCAATCAAGAAAACCAGAAGCTGCGAAATGACCTGAAGCAGCGTGAGAATCTTCTCCAGCATGTCAATACGGAGCTCGCCCGCGCCAGGGCGAGCCGCGAGGAGCTGATGCGGCGCATCAGCGCCGAACAAAACGGGGGCGGCGTCGAGGCCCAGCAGAAAATTGAACAACTCAAGGAACTGCTCACCGACGCTACCAAACAGCTCCAGGAAGCCGCCGACCGCAACGACCAGCTCGTCGCCGCGATGGAGCAGTCCGAGGCCGAGATGAAAAAGATGCGCAATCGCATGGCCGAGCTGGAGCGGGAACGGGATAATCTCGTTGAAGTGGTCAACGGCGAGGGCACCGGGGGAAAGGCCCTCAAGGAACTGATGGACCGAAACCGCAAGCTCACCGAGCAACTCGACCGTGCCGAGCAGCTCGCGATGAGTCTTTCCGAATTAACTAAGGAAAAGGACGACGACATCGCCCTGCTCAAGAGCGAAGTCACCCGAATCAAGCTCGAGCGCGACCAGCTCCTCACGGAAAACCAGCGCCATCAGCAGAGCATCGAAGACCTTCAACGTAAGCTTGAATTGCTTTCCGACGGTCTCAGTGAGGCCGACAAACAGGCCCTCGCGAATGCGAATCCCGTGGAGCGCCAGGAAAACGAACTGCTGCGCTCTATGGTCCTCAAGCAGCTCCGTCGCCAGGCACAGATGAAGCAGGCGAAGGCACTCCTCCTCTCCCAGCTCGACAAAGTCGGAGCCCGTTCCGACACCCTCATCGGTCTCGTCGAGGACATGGCGCGTGGATCGCAACTCACCGAGGAAGAAAAAGCTCTCTTCAAGTCGCCACAGTTTGCCGAGATCATTCAGGCCTCGACGGGATCGTCGGGCGACGGGCCCGCGCCGGATGCGTCACCGGCCGATTCTGCCGAAGCCGGGACCCCTTCCGGCACCGCGGCGGTGATGTCCGCCACCCTCGTCGCGGCCGGCAGGGGACCGACCCAGGACGGGGCAGACCTCGATGGTATCGTCGAAAACCAGAAACTCAGTGTGGAACTTTCTCAAATTGACAAGGCTGCCCGCCTCGATTTCAAAGAAGGTCGCTACAGCGAAGCCGAGGCCGGCTTTCTCGAATACCTCCGTTACCTCCCCCGCAGCGTCCCGTGCCTCTGCAATCTTGGCGTTCTCAAGATTTCGATGAAAAATTACTCCGAGGCCGAGTATTACCTCGAGAAAGCCATCGCAATCGAGTCGAACTCCGGGTTGGCGAACTACCTACTCGGGCGCACTTACTTTCTGCAGGACAAACTCGACGAGGCTCTCACACGACTTGAGACCGGGCTCACTTATGACCCGCAGAATGCCCGGGCCCATAACTGTGTCGGCGTCATTTCCACCCGTAAAGGCTGGGTCGACCGGGCCGAGAAGGCCTTCACCAGCGCCGTCTCGATCGACCCCGACTATGGTGACGCCCATTTCAATCTCGCCGTGCTCCACGCCACCAAAGACACTCCCAACCCGAAAGAGGCTGAGAAACACTACTTTCGCGCCCTCCACCTCGGCATTCCGAGGGATTCCTCAATCGAAGGTTTCCTCAAAGAGTTCGAGGAATCCGGAGTCTCTGTCGGCATGCGCTGAAAATCCGAAAATCTCCCGGCCTTCGGCAGGTCGGCCATCACGCGTGAAGGAAGTGGCGAAACCCGTGAGAGTTCCGGGGTCCGGCCTACGGCGCAATATTATGTGTATTGAAAAAGGCCTGCATCTCCCCGACGTCGAAGTCGGCGAGGAGCAGATCGCCATAAGTCAGCGTCGGCGCACAGCTCTGGCCGGACAGGTCGCGCATCTCTTCATACATCGCCGGGTTGGCGATGACGTCGATCTCGGTGAAAGTAAAGCCGTCTTTTTTGAGGTAGGCAATGGCATCGACACACCAGGGGCACCCCGGCTTGATATAGACTTTGAGTTCAGGTTCGGCTGACATGACTCAAGTTCGAAGCTTCCTCGCCCTTTGCAAGCAGCATCACCCCGCCGCGTTTTTTCGGAACAAGGCGACGAAGCTGTCGTCCCCGGGACAGATGCCCGGCTTCAATGAGTCTCCTGATGTCCCGGGAAGCCATTGCGTGATTCGGCGGGGATGACTTTTCCCGCAATTCGTGCTTTATAGGAAGATTGCCGTCTTCCCGCCCCCGCCTGAAATGAAAAACCTCTGCGCCCTGACCGTCACCTCCCTGCTTACCGCCGCGACCTCCGCCACCCTCGCCTGGGAAAAAATCGTCGTGATGGAAAAGGGACAAAACGTCTCCGCTGTCGGCGCGGACTACAACGGGGACGGCAGGATCGACGTCATCACGAGCTACGGCGGGCGTGTCAGTCTCTTCCTCGCCCCCGACTGGACCGAGGTCGTGCTCCACCGTTTACCCAAACTCAACGCGACCTGCATCCACAGCGAGACGATGGATATCGACGGCGACGGCGACATGGACTGGATCGGGAGCGAAGCCCATGGGAAACCCTTCTGGCTTGAGAATCCCGGCGACGGGTCCGGCGCGTGGGCTGCGCGCATCATCGACCACGACATCCGGGGGATTCACTGCCTCCTCAAGGCCGATGTTGATAATGACGGCAAAGACGACCTTATCATCAACAACTTCGAGCCCGAAGGAATCCTCGCCGACTCGATCGCCTGGTTCCGCGTGCCACCGCAGCCACATAAAGCAGAGCGATGGGAGCGCCATCTCTTCGCTGACAAAGATGCCCGCGGAGGGAGCCACTACTTCGGCTTCGGGGACATCGACGGCGACGGCTGGGGCGAGATCGCGGTCGGGGCCAAAGGCGCGCCCTTTGAGGATGGGAACTGGTTTGCCTATTGGAAAAACCCCGGAGCGGAAGCAGTGACGAAACCCTGGAAAAAAAACCTCCTTGCCGCGAACCAGCTCGCCGCGACAAACATTCTTCCGGGTGATCTCAACGGAGATGGCAAAGTCGATTTCCTCGCCTCGCGCGGGCACAGCCGGGGGGTCATCTGGCTCGAGGCTCCCGGCTGGAAAATCCGTGAGATCGATCCCGAGATGAAGTCCCCCCACAGTCTCGTGCTCGCCGATCTCAATGGCGATGGTCACCTCGACGGAGCCGCCTGCGGATACGAAAGCAAGGTCGTTGCGTGGTATGGAAACGACGGCAAGGGCAACTTCACCCGTCACGTCCTCGACGCGAATCAGGAGTCCTACGACCTCCGCGCCATCGACATGGACGGCGACGGCGACCTCGACCTGCTCAATGCGGGAAGGGCGAGCGCCAACGTGGTGTGGTATCGTAATCCGTTGAACGATTGAATTTAGCCGCAAAGCTAAAATTGCCCGGTGAGACTTCTTTTCCCCCTTCAAGGCCCCCTGCCGGTTGACGGGAGGGGTGAGCGGCGATTCATTGCGGCACAAATGCCTGATCGACACCTTTCCGCCAAACTCTTCCAAGCCGCCAAAGAGGTCATTCCCGGGGGTGTCAATTCTCCGGTGCGGGCCTTTCGTAACGTGGACGGCGATCCTTTCTTTGTGCAGCGCGCGCGGGGCTGCCGCCTCTGGGACGTCGATGGCAACGAGATGATCGACTATGTCGGGACCTGGGGACCGGCGATCCTCGGACATGCGCCCTCGGCGGTGATCGAGGCAGTGCACCAGGCATCCAAAGAGGGGCTCAGCTTCGGTATTCCCAATCGCCACGAAGTCGAGATGGCCCGCCTCATCCGCGACTACGTGCCCTCGGTCGAAAAGGTCCGCATGGTCAATAGCGGGACCGAGGCGACGATGAGCGCGATCCGACTGGCGCGCGGTTACACGGGACGCGACAAGATCGTGAAATTTGAGGGCTGCTACCACGGTCATGTCGATTCCCTGCTCGTCGCGGCAGGGAGCGGGGCGCTTACTTTCGGCCAGCCTGACAGCGCGGGCGTGCCGGCCGATCTGGCCAAACTGACCCTCACGGTGCCCTTCAACCGCCCCGAGATCATCGAGGACGTCTTCGCCAGGCATGGCCATGAGATCGCGGCGCTCATCCTCGAGCCCATCCCCGCGAATGCCGGCCTGATTTTTCCGAAAGAGGGCTTTCTGCAACTGCTCCGGGATCTCACGACGAAGCACGGCACAGTGTTGATATTTGACGAGGTCATGACCGGATTCCGCCTCGCCCGGGGCGGGGTGCAGGAGCGGGTCGGAATCACACCGGATCTCACCGCGTTGGGGAAAGTGATTGGCGGGGGGCTCCCTGTCGGGGCTTTCGGCGGCCGGGCGGAGATCATGGACCTGCTCGCTCCCGACGGTCCGGTCTACCAGGCGGGCACCCTCTCGGGAAATCCGCTCGCGCTGGCGGCGGGGCTCACCCAGTTAAAAGAAATGGAGCGTCTCGACGGCTGGAACCGGCTCGAAGAGATCGGTCAGCTCTTTGAAGACGGCGTCCGGGAGACTCTGCGCGAACTCGGCCGCGATCTCACCTTAAACCGCATCGGTTCGATGTTCTGCCTCTATTTCACCGAAAGGGAAATTACTAATGTCGAAGACGTCAAAAAATCCGATTTCGAGGCCTTCCGCAAGTTCTTCTGGGCGGCCCTTGATCGCGGTGTCTATTTTGCCCCCTCCCCGTATGAGGCCGGTTTCATCTCCCTTGCTCATGGAGCCGGGGACATTGAAAAGACCGCTGAAGTGACAAAAGCGGCACTGAAAATAGCACTGGCGTGACGATTTGATCGCGGCGAACCTGAGCCCGCCTGTTTTCCGAAGCAGGAACTATCGGTGAGACTCCGGGCATCCATGATCGACCCCTTCGGGAACGGCCTGGAAGCGAGCCGGCGCAAGGCAAGACAACATCCCTTTTAAAGTCCGTAGAATGAGTGAGAAGGACAAACCCCTGGAATTTTCCGCACGCGACCTGATGCCCGACTGGGCGCAGGATTCAAAATCAACCCCCGACAAAACTTTCGCCAAGCGCTTCGAACACGACGACGGCGGGGGAGAAAGGCGCGGCAGCGGGCGGCGTGATGACAGGCACGGGGGCGGCTTCGCCGGTCGCGGTGAACGTCGTTTCGGCGGTGGTGGCGGCCAGGGCGGAAGCGCCGGTCGTGATGACCGTCGCGGCCCGCGTCCCGAGGGTCGTGGTCCCGATCGCGGAGGCGATCGTCGCGGTGGCGGAGGCGATCGTCGCGGTGGCGGAGGCGATCGTCGCGGTGGCGGAGGCGATCGGCGCGGTGGCGGAGATCGCGACTTCCGTGACAGGCCGCGCGAAGACATGCCGGCACCCGGGATCATTGCCGCGATCGAACCCTCCAAGCCCGCTATCGAAGGGCTCACAAAGCACATCAAGGAGACGCTGCGCGCTTTCCCCATGGCCGATCTTGCGAAGATGATCCTGAACGCTCGCGAGCGCTATCAGGTGCGCTTCAAAGCGCAGGATGACCAGCGCCTCTACCGTTGTCCCGCCGACGGGTCGGTCTGGCTGAGCCGCGAAGAGGCTGTCTCCCATCTGCTCAACGGCCCGGCACTCGAGAATTTTTACGTTGCCGAAGACGTCGAAGTGGTCGCACCCACGGGGAACTTCACCGTCGTGGCGGTGTGCGGTCTCAGCGGCACGATCCTCGGTCCGCCGAATCACCACGAATACCAGCGCAATATCGCGCGTCTCCATCAGGAGCGATTTCCCAACATGTCGCTCGAGCGCTACAAGTCCCGCATCCAGATGGAGAACGGCGAGGAGGCGATCGAGCGCTGGAAAGAGCAGGTCAGTCGCGCCCGCCACTGGCGTCTCAAATCCGACGTCGTCGTCGAAGTGAAGGCGCCCGCAGAGAAGCCGGCCGCAGTCGAGGAAGTCGCTGGTGAGGCCACCGAAGAAGTCTCCGCCGATGCTGTCGAGGAAACTCCCGCAGCGGAAGCCGAAGCGAACACCAAAGAAACGGCTACCGAAGCGGTTACCGAGGAAGCGGTCGTAGCCGAGCCGGCCGCAGAAGAGATCGAAGATGTCGAGGGCGGAAGCGAAAGCGACGAAGCCCCTTCGGATGAATCCGAATCCGGCGATGAGGCAGCGGAAGCTGCCGACCCTAAAGCCGACGGTCTCGTGATCAGGTCAATCGAGGAGCTCTCACGCCATTTCCGTCAGCATTATGCCGACAAGGCCGTTCGCGAGGTGAAGGAGGCGACTGTAGCCGGCGATATCCCGGGCCGCCTTCTCTCCCCGGGTCTCCTCGCTCACCTCAAGCAGGAGGGGGAGCATCTCCGACGGGGATTTCCTCTGCCGCTTATCCAGACGCTCTGCCGTGATCTCGAGAAAAAAGGGCTCAAGTTCTTCAAGCGCGGCAAGAAGTCGCTCCACGTCTCCGCCGTCAGGCCGAAGGAGCTCGATCCCACGGTGACGCTGACCGCGCAGATCCAGGAGATCGTCGATTTTGTCATCGCCACACCGCGAACGACGGTTGCGGCGATGCTCGAGGCTCTCGTCCCCGATTTTAAAGCGACAGGAAATGCCGAAGGCGAAGCTGTGACCGAAGCGGTCGACCTGTCCGAGGATGCTAAGACCGCCCTGAAGAATCTCCGGTGGCTTACCTCAGAGGGTTACCTGCTGGAGTTTCCCGACACCAGTATCGCAATCGGCCGGGTTCCACGGAAGGAAGAGGTCGAGAAAGCGGCTCCGGCGAAGAAAACGGCATCGAAAAAGAAAAAGCCCGCTGCGGCTCTCACTGCTCCGGTGCCGGAAACGCTCGCCCCTTCTTCGGAAAATGCCGGGGATGAAGTCGATTCTTCGGATCCGCCTGTTGCCCTCGATGCCCCCGGGGAAGCCCCCCGCAAATCCGGCGAACTCCCCGAAACAGTGAATCCCGTCGATACTCTCTGACTAGTTCTTTCTCGCAGGGAAGACGGTTCGCACGGCCCACGAGAGCACCACGGAGACTCCGTCGAGGTAGGCGGCGCTGGCGGCACCCATGACGCGGTGGACCCCGACCCGTTCGTCGAGGTTCCGGAAGACCCTCATCCCTTCAAGCTCCCTGCGGGCCCGAGAGCCGGCGTCGAGCTCGGTGGGAACGGTGAGGACATTCCAGAAAGCGATCGCCGACCAGATGAGAAGGACAATGGGAAAGAACGTCCGGGTTGACCCGAGGGCCAGGGCCAGGGCCCCCAGAACAAAGAGCGGCAGGCTCAAGTAAACGGTCCAGCGTATCACCGAGGTTCGCCAGAGGAGAGGGCGATGGCCTTCGGCATGCTGGAGCGCTTTTCCCGCCTGCTGCGCCGCGATAGCGAGGGCGCTGAAGGTTGAGCCCGAGAAATGCTGCGGCGCGAGGGTGATCTCGCGGGTCTCGGGGTAATAAAAATCGTCAAAGACGCCGCGACCGCGTTTCACGGTAACCCCTTTGATACCGCGGTAACGCATCATGCCCTCGGCAAGGCGGGCTCCGGTCAGCCCGGAGGAAATAAGATTGCCCGACTCCTGGCGGTAGATCTTCAGAAACCGACTGCGCCCCCATAGCGTGAGAGCAAGCGCGATCATAAAGACGAGGAGGAAAATTTGCATCGTCACGAAGTTCGCACGCACCGCTTCGGGAGGCAACGACGATCCTGCGCCGGACCGGGTTCGGGTTGCCTGCTTTTGCGGCACGGGGGAGACCTCCGGAGGCAAGGTGACCGCGTGACACACTGTAGGCGAAAAGAGAGCGGTATTGTCAATCGGGTCATTCAATGGGCGACGATACGGGCAAGCCTCTTAAAACAAAAATAAAGGCGGGACCATTACGATCCCGCCTTTACCCCAAGGAAACCCTGACTCAGAGAAAGAGCAAAATGTAAACCTTACCAGGAGGTTCTGACACCAAGCATCCAGGTGCCCGTCTCGACCGAGTTACTGGTGTCGTGGATGTCCCCCGTCGCATATTCATAACCCGCCATGAGCTTCAGGTTATGCTTGCAGACATAGTAATTAAATCCCGCATAGAAGGTGTGGTAGTCTTCAACGGTGCGGCGCGTGTCATAGCGCTGAGGACGCTGCTCACGACCCTGCCCCATGAAGGCATAACGGGTCACAAGCTGCAGTTTGTCGGTAATGTCATAATAAGGCATGATAACGAGACCGGCGGTATCGAAACCATCAGAAAGAGTGCCCGTTCCGAGACCGTTCGCAGCGTAGATCAGATCAGTGATCAAACCGAAGCTGCCGAACGTGGACAAGGTGGCCAACGACGCGACGTGCTCGAAGGCCGAACCGAGATTTTCATCCGCATAGCCAGCCGGACTGGCTGTCCCGCCGCTGTTGTTCGTGAACTGGTAGCCGAACTGGAGCTCGGTGGCCTCGGTGATGTCCATTGAGTTGCGGTAGGTCAGGCTTCCCCGGGAGTCGAAGTCCGCCCAGTCATAACGATCATCCGTGCTGTCACGATCGGCCCCTGAGATCCATCCGCCGATCTCATGACTGATCCCGAGTGCCTCAAAGCCGACAGCGACGCCCCACGGTTTGTTGGAAATAACAGCATTCGTGATCGGCGAGCGCTCGATCGTGAGAATGTTGTTGGAGGAAGTCTTGTTCTCGACGGTGATCTTCTGTTTGGTTTTACCGGCAAGGATGTAGAAGTCGTCCGAGGGAGCCCACTCGACAAACACCTCATCCCAGTCGTCAAAGAAAGGTCCGGTGACAAGGCTGTGAGAACCGGCCCCGCCGCTGCCATCGCTAACATTGAACGTAGCGCTGAGGGTGAGGTTATGAGCCATTTCGATCTCAGTGCCAAGCCGGAGGCGGCGACTCTGAAACTCATGGTAACCGTTGGTAGTTGCTGAACCATTCGAGAGTGTGTCTTCCGTCTGGGAGATCCACTGACCGTGGTAGCGGCCCTTGAACTTCACCGATTTGATGAATCCGTCACCCTCGTAGAGTTTGTTCTTTTTGAACAAGTCACACCAGGACGTGTCAGCAACGGGATTTTTGTCGTCGATTACGGTCTTACCGTATTCGCCGGCGAAGGCGGGGCTGGACCCCGCGAGAGCGATGGCTCCGGCCGCCGCTGCGAAGAATATTTCGTTTTTCTGTTTTTTCATGGATGTAGGTCTTTTGGAGACCCTTATCCATCTTCGATCGGGGCGAAGGGCGCAAATTTTTTTCGCTTCCGTAGTGTGACATCACTGTCACACGCGGCGGTTTGAAAAGGGAGGGGCAGCGCGGAAGCTTCACCACGCCCACCCGGTGGCTCCGTCGCCGGGCCGGGCAGATTCCAAAAATAAAATAGCACTAATTCAGCCTATGAAATTCGCCAATACCCTATTAAAGGCCGGTCTTCTGGCCGCCGTCATCCTGCCTGTCCGGGCAGGTGCCGAGGACGTCGTCAAGGTCGATCCCGCACTCCCCGCCTACGAGGTCGTGAGCGGCGTTACCGGCAACCTGAACTCGATCGGTTCCGATACGCTTAACAACCTCATGACCCTCTGGGCCGAGGGCTTCAAAGCAAAATACCCGAATGTCAACATTCAGATCGAGGGCAAGGGTTCATCGACCGCTCCCGTGGCCCTGATTGAAGGGACGGCTCAGCTCGGCCCAATGAGCCGTGCGATGAAGTCGGAAGAGATCGACCAGTTCGAGAAGAAGTTCGGCTACAAGCCGGTAGAAGTAAAAGTCGCCATCGACGCGCTGGCGGTTTATACCCATAAAGACAACCCGATCAAGGGACTCACCCTGAAGCAGGTCGACTCGATCTTCTCATCCACCTTCAAGGCAGGCGGAACTGCCATCACCAAGTGGGGCCAGGCAGGCATGGACGGAGAATGGTCCGACAAGGACATTTCGAAGTATGGCCGCAACAGCGCTTCCGGAACCTACGGGTTTTTCAAGGACGAAGCGCTTCTCAAGGGCGACTTTGATGCGTCCGTGAAGGAGCAGCCCGGATCGTCCGCCGTCGTTCAGGGAGTGGCGAGTGATCTCGGGGGGATCGGCTACTCGGGAATCGGCTACAAGACCTCAAGTGTGAATGCGATCGCTCTTGGCGCCTCTGCCGATGCGCTCTTCGAGCCCACCTACGAAAACTGTCTCAGCGGCGATTTCCCGCTCTCCCGTTTTCTCTATGTCTACGTGAACAAAAACCCCGAGAAGCCCCTCGATGCGCTCACTCTCGAGTTTCTTAAGTTCGTCCTTTCCCTTGAAGGGCAGGAAGTCGTCGTAAAAGACGGTTACTTCCCCATGCCCTCGGAAGTCGCCGCTGAAGTGGTCTCCACCATCGCGAAGTGAAATGGTTGGCGCCGGGATTTCGACATAAAGTGACGTGGAAGACTTCGCATTTTGTGTCACAATCCGGCACCAGCCCATCCCCTCACCGATCATGAACACCACCCCGAAAGAGCCGGAGAGCGGAGCAACGCCACCGCGGCACACCCCCGACCCGAAGCGGTTTGAGGCGTCCCGCCTGGTGCTTTGGACCGACGCCTTCATGAACCACTTCATCAAGGTGGGCGGGCTCTTCGTGGTGGTCGCCGTGATCGGTATTTTTGTCTTCATCATGTCTCAGGTCCTCCCGATGTTCCAGTCGGCCCGGGTGGATCTGGAGACCGGTGGGGAACTTTCCGAACGGCTCCCCGAAGGTGATTATGTCGCGATGGCGGTGGACGAGTGGGGAGAACGCCCTCTCGCCCTGAGGAAGGACGGCAAAATCTTTTTCTCTGATCTTGCCGGCGACGGCCGGATCAGCGAAGGAGATCTCGCCTTTCCCGAGAATGAAACCATCTCCGCTGTCGAGGCGGTGCCAGGCTCGGGAGTGATCGCGGTGGGAACGGCCCAGGGCGGTATCCACCTGATCGATTATTCCTACGACCCCGTTTTCGCCGACGGTAAGCGGACGATCAGGGAAAAACTTTCCAAGGCCTACAGCGGACGGGTTGAAGGCGTCGTTCGCGAGGTCGGCTTCGGCCAGTCCGGGGCCGCGAGGCTCGTTGTCTCCCTCGTTGATGCCGCCAATGGCCAGCGACTCCTTGCGACGCTGATTGAGCGCAAGCGCAGTCTCGTCGGTTCCGGTGCCTGGAGCGAAACCGCCGCGATCGATATGACCGGCTCGCTGCGCCCCGGCGTGGCCGTGAAATCCATCCATGTGACCGACCGGGCTGACTCCGTCATTGTGATCTTCGAGAACGGGGAGGTCGACTACCACTTCCGCTCCGGCGCCGCAGCGGCTTTTGAACTACGCCAGACCTTCCGCCCTTTTGAGGATCTCGGGGATCAGGAAATCGCCGAGTGCGGCTTCCTTTTCGGCGATGTCTCCCTTGTTTTTCTCTCGGTCACAGGCGAAAACCGCATTTACAGTCTCTACCGGACACAGGAGGAGCCCGTTCGCCTTTTTCATCAGACCAAGGCCTTCACAGCCCTGCCCGCGGCGGCGGAGTATTTCTCAAAGAGCCTTCGCAACAAGGCTTTCCTCATCGGGTATCGCGATCACGTAAGCCTTCGCTACTCGACGACCGAAAATGTGCGCTGGGAGTCCGATCTTCCGTTCCGGGTCAGCCATGCGCTGATCGGCCCGAAGTATGACTCCCTCCTCTTCCTCTCTGACGAGCGCCGTTTCCATCGACTCATTCTCGACGATCCCCATCCCGAGGTGAGCGTCCGGGCGCTCTTCGGCAAAGTGTGGTATGAGGGATCTCCCGAGCCTAAATATGAATGGCAATCGACGGGCGGGTCCGACGATTTCGAGCCGAAACTCTCCCTCGTGCCTCTGATTTTCGGCAGCCTCAAGGGAACTTTTTACGCCCTTCTTTTTGCTCTTCCAATCGCGCTCTTCGGAGCTGTCTACACCTCCGAATTTCTCCACCCGCGAAACAAGGTTTTCGTGAAGCCGGTCATGGAAATCATGGCTTCGCTCCCGTCGGTGGTGCTCGGCTTTCTGGCAGCGTTGTGGCTTGCCCCTATTCTTGAAAACCGGGTCCCCTCACTGCTCTGTATCGTCATCCTCCTCCCCGCAGGGTCATTCCTGATCGGGTGGATCTGGAGCCGTCAGCCGCAATCCGTCCGAAAGTATGTCCCGGCCGGGCGCGAGTTTCTCTATTTTACGCCGTTTCTCCTCCTCCTCCTTGTCACCGGATGGCACCTCGGACCTTTCCTTGAGCAGCTTCTCTTCCGGGTAAAGGACGCGGGCAGCGGCGAGATCGTGGGTGACTTCACGAGATGGTGGCCGATGATCACCGGCACGGCCTACGAGCAGAGAAATTCCCTCGTCGTGGGCTTCGTGATGGGATTTGCGGTGATCCCGATCATCTTCACGATCGCTGAAGACTCTCTCTCCAATGTCCCCGGATCTCTTCGCTCGGGCTCGCTCGCCCTGGGGGCGAGTCGCTGGCAGACCGCCTGGCGGGTCGTCCTTCCGACCGCTTCCGCCGGGATTTTTTCAGCCCTGATGATCGGACTGGGCCGTGCGGTCGGTGAGACCATGATCGTAGTCATGGCGACGGGAAATACCCCCATCATGGAATGGAATGTTTTTTCGGGGATGCGGACCCTCTCCGCCAACATCGCCGTCGAGCTGCCCGAGGCGCCCCACCACGGGACGCTTTACCGGACACTCTTCCTCGGAGCTGTCGTGCTTTTCCTTCTGACATTCACCGTGAACACCGTTGCCGAAGTGCTGCGCCAGCACCTTCGCGAACGATACAAGACAGTGTGAACCTGTCGCCATAATACCACATGAGTATTTTTTCTTCATCAAAATCCGGGTCTGACGGAACCGCCTCGGGGGAACCCATGGTCTGGTTTTCGGGGATGTGGCTGGCGATCGGCCTGCTCATGATCGTCACGCTCCTTTTTGTCATCGTGAGAAACGGTCTCTCCCTCTTCTGGCCTTCTCAAGTCGTTCAGATCGAGTTGGTCGAAGGGAGCAGTGCCGCGATCCAGGGGGCTTCGACTCTCGCCGGCGAGGTGCGAAAACGTCAGGATAAACGAGTTCTCGATGCGGAGGGAGAGGTCATCCCCGAACTGCAGCTTTTTGTCGGAAACCGGGATGCCTACGGCTTCGGATTCCGTTATGTCGATCAGTCGGATATCGCAGGACAGACTTACCCGAACGAAATCATCGTGGCGGAGCGGGTCGAATACGGGGACCTCATCGGCTACCCGGTAGCCCTCAAGGTAGATGGCGAGGTCATCACTGCCGATGCCCCCGGTTTCCGCGAACGCCTCAAAGCGCTCGTGGCCGAGTCGAACCGTCGCCGCCACGAGATTGAGGAGATTGAGAAAAAGAAAATCGGGGCGATCAACCAGGAGATGCAGAAGCTCAAGCTGTCGCTGCGGAAGGCCGAACTGTCAGGGCTTCCCGTCGATGACCTTCGCCATTCCATCGACGCGCGGACGGCGACACTTCAGGCCGACTATGAAACACTGGCCAAAGAGGCCTCCACTCTGCGTGCCGCGCAAAAAACCGATCTCCTTGTCTGTCGTCTCGCGACCGGGGCGGAGCGCGAGATTCCCCTTGGCGACCTCATTCATTTCTACCATCCCAACGAATTGAGTTACCCGGGCCGGGTCGCCCATTTTTTCGGCGGAGTCTGGAGTTTTCTCTCGGAGGATCCGCGGGAGGCCAACACCGAGGGAGGCGTTTTCCCCGCCATTTTCGGGACCTTTGTTATGACCCTGTTGATGAGCATGGTGGTGGTGCCCTTTGGCGTGGTTGCCGCCATTTATCTTCGCGAATACTCAAAACAGGGGCCGCTCGTTCGGGCGGTTCGCATTGCCGTGAACAACCTCGCAGGGGTTCCCTCCATCGTTTTCGGTGTCTTCGGACTGGGCTTTTTTGTCTACCTGGTTGGAGGCAGCATCGACAGTCTCTTTTACCCGGAGCGACTGCCCACTCCCACCTTCGGCACGGGCGGGATCATCTGGGCTGCCCTCACTCTTGCCCTGATGACGGTTCCTGTCGTTATCGTATCGACCGAAGAGGCTCTCGCCGCAGTCTCGCGCGGGGCGCGCGAGGCCTCGCTCGCTTCCGGTGCCTCGAAGTGGCAGACGATCCGGCACATCGTCCTCCCCGCGTCCGTTCCGGGAATCATCACCGGCCTGGTTCTCTCCATGGCCCGCGGGGCAGGAGAAGTGGCTCCGCTCATGCTTGTCGGGGTGGTAAAACTAGCCCCGACCCTGCCGATCGACGGCGAGTTTCCCTTTGTCCACCTTGAGCGGAAATTTATGCACCTGGGGTTTCACATCTACGATCTCGGCTTCCAGTCGCCGGATTCCGAAGCAGCCAAACCCATGGTTTTCGCAACGACTCTGCTGCTCATCGCCCTGGTGGTCGTTTTAAACGCTGCGGCGATCATCCTTCGGGAGCGACTCCGTCGTAAGTATGCCTCCAGTGCCTTCTGAGCCGGACAAAAAGCGCAATGAGATGATGGAAAATGTCAATAATCTGAAAGAAGCTAAAACGATGTCACTGCCGTCCCCTTCCCCTTCAAGCAGCGCCGATTCCGCTCCCGTCCCGGGGCCGATCCGCCGCCCCGACTACATTCAGGTCAGGAAATTTTGTTTTAATTACACTCCTGACGTCCGGGTGCTTCATCACATTACGATGGATATCCCCGAGAATGAGGTGACCGCCTTCATTGGACCTTCGGGCTGCGGCAAGACGACCCTGCTGCGGAACTTCAACCGCATGAACGACCTCATTGACGGGATCTCCCACGAGGGCCTCATCACTGTAGACGGTCAGGATATCTTTGATCCGAATCTTGAGGTCATTTCCCTTCGCAAGCGCATCGGGATGGTCTTTCAGAAATCGAATCCCTTTCCGAAATCTATCTACGAAAATGTCGTTTACAGCCTCCGAATCGCGGGGCAGCGGGATAAAGGGATTCTCGATGAAGTCGTCGAACGCAGTCTCCGCGGGGCGGCGCTCTGGGAAGAGGTCAAGGACCGGCTCCAGCAGAGCGCGCTCGGTCTTTCCGGCGGCCAGATGCAGCGGCTCTGTATCGCCCGCGCAATCGCGAACCAGCCGCACATCCTCCTCATGGACGAGCCCTGCTCGGCGCTGGATCCTATCGCGACGGCAAAGATCGAAGAGCTCATCGGCGAGCTCAAGGAACAATTCACCGTTGTCATCGTAACCCATAACATGCAGCAGGCTGCCAGGGTTTCGGACCGGACGGCCTACTTTTACCTCGGTAAGCTGATCGAAATGGACGCTACCAAAAAGATTTTTTCCAATCCCACGAAGAAAGAAACCGAAGATTACATCTCCGGTCGCTTTGGCTGAAGGGCAAGTCGACTATCCCGGGAAGGACTTAACCGCGAAGACCTCGATACCCTGGGCCCTGCCTTTAACCCGGCGCACCCCGAGGTTTTTGCAATGATGGCGAACCTCGGGAATTGCCTTCACAAAGTCACCGGAGACGAGCACATTGCTTTCCATCTCCCGGGTGAGAGATTCAAGGCGGAAGGTGAGATTTACCGGATCACCGACCAGGGTGAACTCGCCCTGACTCATGCCCCCGTAGGCGACCTTACCGGTGTGCAGGGCGACACCAACTTCAAAACGGCGGTGGATTCTCGCAAAGACATCCGGCCGGGCCTCGTAGATTTTTTCGCATGAGTCGAGGAGACGGTTCGCCGCGCGCAGGGCAGCCAGCAGGGTGTCCTTCTCCACCGTTGTCCAATAGGCAAGGACACAATCGCCGATGAATTTATCGAGGGTGGCACCCTCTTCCGAGAGGATCAGCTCGCAGTCTGAATACCAGCCGCCGATAATCTGGGCGAGATCACCAGCCTCAAGCTCTTCCGAGAGAGCGGTAAATCCTTTGATGTCGCTTACGAGAAGCACCACCGGGGTCGAACGGATCAGGGCAATCGTCGAATCACCCGTTTTGCCGGCGCTTTGCGGCGTTTGAAGACTGCCGGTCTCAGTGTAGTGAAACTCGTGTTCCGCAAAGCTGATGACATCGCCGTGGTGCAACCGGCGCGTCGCGGTGAGACGGGCCCCGTTGAGATAACTGCCGTTGAAACTTCCGAGGTCAAAAAGATAAAATCCTCCATCCTGCTTTCGTATCATCGCATGACGCCGGGAAACCCGCGGATCGGCGATAATAACCTCACATTCCGGGCTGCGTCCGACAATGGAAACGGCGCCGAGGCTTATGGCTTCGCTATTTTCGATGCGGTTGAGGAATGCAGTCACTAGCGGAGATATACTATCTTTAAAGACGAGGGGCAAACCGCAAAGAAAGGTTTGCGGCTAAGCCGGGTTGAAACTTTTTTGAAGATTCCCCGAAGGGGGGGCTCAGTCCGGAATTTCGTCGTGTTTGAGCAGATAATAGGCACTCTGGACCACATTGAGCCCGTAATTCGCGATGAGTTCAAACTGGTTGTTCATATCGATCGTGAGCATCTCGGTTTTTACAGCGTCGGCGGTTTCGGACATGCGCTTCATCGCCTGTTTGTTATATTGCTTGCGCAACTTGTCGGTCGCTTTCTCGATCTCCTGCGCCCGGTGCAGCCTCGCTTCCGATGCTCCGGTGACGAGAACCTCGGAATAAAGATCGATCAATTCCACGATCTTGGCGGCAAAGGAGAGGACATTAGCGGTTGCTTCGTCGCCGAAGGCACGTCCTTTCTCGTATTTCCGCTGGGTGATCTGGATAAGCCGGTAAATCGCGTCCGAGATCTCCTCAAGTTCGGAAACGATCCGCAGCATGCGGGTGACGGAGCGGGCATTCTCCTGACTGATTTCCGCCGCCGAAGTGCGAACGAGATATTCGGTGATATCGTGAGTCAGAATATCAGCCTCGTCTTCGAGTGCCTTGAGGCGCTTAACTTCCTCACTGAGTTCGGCGGCGGGGTTTTTAAAGACCTCGAGATAGCCGAGAAACATCTCACGAGTGATCCCGGCGAGATCACGGGTTGAATTCTCCGCCTCGGGAAGGTTGAGTTCCCCGAGGTCGACCATCCCTCCCGAAATGAAGCGGAGCCGGTGCGTTTTTGGGCTTGTAATATCAGTCTCTCTGACAAAGCGGGTCACAAGTCGGGCGATTTGAGGAACGAAAGCGACGAGCAGAAGAATGTTCGCGAAGTTGAAGAGCGAGTGAAAGATCGCAAGATGGAAGCCGATGTCGGCCGCGTGATCCTTACCTCTCCAGCTGTCCGGCAGATGGGACCCGAGCCATACCGCCAGCTCGGTAAAGGGGTAGAAGATCAGCAGCATCCATACGACGCCAATCACATTAAAAAGCAAGTGCGCCCTTGCCGCCCGCCGGGCGTTCACGGTGGTGCCGATCGAGGCGAGCCAGGCGGTCACGGTCGTCCCGATGTTTTCTCCCAGGACGATGGCGGCGGACTCCTCGAACCCGATCCAGCCCTGGATCGCAAGAGTGACCGTGATAGCCATGGCAGCCGATGAGGATTGGACAATGAGGGTGAGGACAATCCCGATAAAAAGAAACACAACGATGGAGAGGTAGCCTTTGCCGCTGAAATTGGAAACGAAGGCCTGGATGCTCTGCGCCTGCTGCTGCAGGGCGGCGTCGCTACTGGTGAGCATTCCTTTCACATCGGGAACGGTTTCCTTGAGAAGGTGAAGGCCGTAGAAAAGCAGACCGAATCCAATGAGGACCTCACCGAAGTTTTTCCATCGGTTTTTCCCGATGAAAAAGAGCGGCAAACCGACTCCGATGATGGGAACCGCTACTTCGGAAAGGGAAAACTTCCCGACGGTGGCGATGATCCAGGCGGTCAGGGTCGTCCCGAGATTCGCCCCCATGATAACGCCGATGGATTCGACGAGAGTCAGCAGGCCGGCGTTCACAAAACTGACGACCATTACGGTCGAGGCTGAAGAGGACTGAACCATGCTGGTGATCAACAGGCCGGTGAGCAATGCGGTAAAGCGATTGTGGGTCATCGTCGCCATGATGCGGCGCATCCCGTCGCCGGCAGTGCGCTGAATGCCCTCGCTCATGACTTTCATTCCGTAAAGGAAGACGCCGAGCGAACCGAGAATTTTGAGAATAAAAATGAGGGTGTCCATGCAATGCGCCTGACAGTAGGCGCTTCCGCGATTGTGACAAGAAAGTCACAGAAGAAACGAGCGGTTTTTTGCGGAGCGTCAGTTGAATATCAATTCCCCTTGAATAACCCGCCAGTGCGGACCGGACCAGCCGGGCGGGATCCTGACGGGAGAACCCTCCTGGTGAGTGGCGGGATTTTGAGAGCGACTCGCCGAGCCGCTGCCCATAGGAGAAAAAGCATAAGCCGACTCCTCCCCCGCTTTCGCGGCGCGGCGAATGCCGACGACGTCCTACGCTTCAGAGAATTGGAGCTGATAGAGCTGCCGATATTCGCTGCAGCGTTGAAGGAGGACATCGTGCGGAGCCATGTCAACGACACGCCCCTGGCTCATCACAACGATCTCATCCGAGTTAAGGACTGTGGAGAGGCGGTGGGCGATGGCGATGACGGTCTTTCCCTTCGACAACTTTTCGAGGGCGTTCTGAATCGCTTTTTCAGATTCGGAATCGAGCGCCGAAGTCGCTTCGTCAAGGAAGAGAACAGGCGCATCGCGCAGAACCGCCCTCGCAATGGAAAGGCGCTGCTGCTGGCCACCCGAGAGAGTACAGCCCTTGTCGCCCAGCATGGTCTCGTAGCCCTGTGGCTGTTCAGTGATGAACTCGTGCGCGTGCGCCATCTTCGCCGCCTCCACAATCTGCTCTTCGGTTGCCTCAAGGTGGCCGTAGCGGATGTTGTTATAGATGGTGTCGTGGAAGAGAAAAGTGTCCTGGCTGACCAATCCGATCTGATCGCGCAGGGACTGTTGGGTATAGTCACGAATGTCGCGGCCGTCGATGAGGATGCAGCCTTTTTCCACTTCGTAAAAACGCAGGATTAGAGAGAGGATCGTTGATTTTCCCGAACCACTCTGGCCGACAAGCGCGTATTTTTTCCCGGATTCGAAGCGCAGCGAAACCCCAACGAGGGCCGCCCGATCCCGGGTGTAGGAAAAGGTCACGTCTTTCATCTCGATAGCCCCGCGACTCCCTGTGAGGGCGCTAGCACCGGGCCGGTCCACCACATCGGGAACGGCGTCGATGTAGCCGAAGACTTTGACGGCCGCGACATAACACTTCTGCAGCTGGATCTGCATGCGGCTCAGCGTTTTCGCATGAGGGTAAATACTCATCAGCCCCAGATTGATCGTGAGGAAAGTCTCGGGCTTGATCTGGGTATACCAGGCATAGACCATGCCGATGGCAATACCGAAGGAACCCACGATCTCAACCATGGGGCTGGTGATTTCCATGGCCTTGCGCCAGCGAATGATGAATTTAATAATCTGGCGACTGCCCTCGTTGAAGCGCGCGCACTGGTAGTCCTCCCGACCGTGCGCCTTGATAAGCCGGATACCGGAAAAGCTCTCGTGGAGAGTGACCATAAGTCCCTCGGATTCCCTTTCCTCGCGCCCGCCCGCCCGGCGCACTTTGCGGCTGATCAGGGCAACGGGAATAATGCAGAGAGGGAAGACAAAAAGCGCCCCGAAGGTATAGAGCGGATCCATCATCGTGACCATGAAGATGATGGAAATGATCGCGGCAGGATGCTGGATGAGGCCGCTGAGGAGCTGACTTCCGGCATCGGCTGTGGTCCGGGTCTGGTTTGCCACGGTCTGGATGAGCTCGCCTTGTTTCACCGTGTTGTAAAAGGAGAGAGACTGCTTCATCAGGCTCGTGAAAGTCTCGTCGCGGAGGCGGTAAAAGACTTTCATGTTGATCCAGAGCATGCAGTACTGGTGCATGAAATAGAAACCGCCCCGGATGAGCAGCAGCAGGGGGATGCTGAGGCAGACGATGACAACAAAAATCCACTCCTTCTCCGGCGGGAGCGTCGGGGCGGGGATGCGGATCTCGGCGAGAGCGGGGAGATGGAGATCCTTGAAGGGCAGATAATATTCCGGGACCGGTTCGCCCTCAGCCCCGGGAAGGACGATAGTGAAGACAGACTTCAGGACGAGGAGCAGGACACCATTGAAGACCCCGGCAAGAATTCCGAAAAAGATCCCCCAGAGAAGACGCCCCTTGAGCGGTTTCACGTAGCTGAGAAGTCTCTTGAAGACGACCCGACGGTCTTCGGCGAGGTCATCGGAGGAGGCCATGGCGATATCGAGCGCCCGCGCGGGCGCCTGGGGCAGGGGTGTCGAGGACATGTCGTAAGAAGCTCCCGCAGAGGATGGGAAAAGGGATTGGTAAGGGAGAATAGCCAGTTTCGCAAGGCTTGGCGAAGCCTTAACGAGCAGGCACGGACCCGGGGCTGAAATTAGATCCAGTGAACCCGGTAAGGCGCCCCGGAAACCTTCGGCGGATGATGATCGGGCGGTGTTGCACTCCGCAACTGCGGGATTTCTTCGGCATTGCCGAGCGGCGCTCTTTTTCGTAAGGTTTCTCCATGACGAAGAAAACCCCGGATCAACCAAAATCTCCTGACCGCCGCCAAGTCCTCAAATATGGAGCCGGCTTCGGTCTTGCCCTCGCCTGGCCCAACTCGCGCGTGCTCGGCGCCAATGACGACATCCGCGTCGGTGTGATCGGGGTCAACGGGCGCGGCCAGGCACACATCAGCGCCTTTTCGGGAATGAAAGGGGTGCGGCTCACGGCCCTCTGTGACATCGATCCCGCCGTGCTCGATGCCCGCGTTAACGCCGCCGCCGACAAGCAGAAGATCGAGGTGAAGGGCTACGCCGACATGCGCGAGATGTTCGAAAAAGGCGACATCGATGCAATGGCCACAGCCACCCCGAATCACTGGCATACCCTCTCCGGGATTTGGGCGATCCAGGCAGGCAAAGACGCCTACATCGAAAAGCCGATCTCGCACAATGTCTGGGAAGGCCGCCAGCTTGTGAAGCTCGCCCGCAAAGAGGGGAAAATCTGTCAGGGCGGCACCCAGAGTCGCTCGATCGGGTCGATCCAGGCCGCCGTGAAGTTCGTTCAGGACGGTAAACTCGGGAAAATCAAGTATGTCAAGGGGATGTGCTACAAAGCCCGCCAGTCCATCGGACAGGGCGGCAACGGCGAAATTCCCGAGGGGGTGAACTACGATCTCTGGTGCGGTCCGGCCGAGCTCGAGTCGCCGCTGCGCCGCAAAAAATTCCACTATGACTGGCACTGGTTCTACGCCTACGGCAACGGTGACATGGGCAACCAGGGCATCCACCAGATGGACGTGGCCCGCTGGTATCTCGGCGAGGACACGATCGCTCCCCGCACCATGAGCATGGGCGGTCGTCTCGGCTACGAGGATGACGGCGAGACTCCGAACACCCAGGTCGTCTATCACGACTACGACGCGGCCCCGCTGATTTTTGAAACCCGCGGTCTGCCCAGGAGCAAGGAAGCGCAGAAGGACTGGGGCAAGGGGATGGAGTCGCCCGACGAATTCGAAGGCATGAGCGGTGTCTCCGTGGTCGTGGCCTGTGAGGGTGGTTTTGTCTTCACCGACGCCGGCGGCAAGGTGAAGATCAAGGATCTCGACGGCAAGGAAATGCCCGCTCCCGAGGCCTTCAAAACCGAAGATATTTTCGAGAACTTCATCACGGCGGTGAAGAGCCGCAAGGTCGAGGAGCAGTATGCCGACTGTGAGGAGACCCACCTTTCCAGTGCCCTCTGCCACACCGGACTGATCTCGCATCGTCTCGGCGCAGCTCTGAAGAAGGAGGAAATCCTTGAGAAGATCAAAGACGACGCACTCCTCACCGATCGTTTCGGCTCGATGGCGGATCATCTCGGTCGCAACGGGGTCGATCTCGCGAAGGAGAGCATCGTCCTCGGACCCATGTTGAAATTCAATCCGAAGACGGAGTGGGCCGAAGGCAACGGAGAGCTCGATGCGCCCGCCAACGCCCTCGCGACCCGCGAGTATCGCGCTCCCTACACCGTGCCCGAAGTCCTTTGAGGACGGCGGGCTTTCACGAAAAGGAACCTTTGAGAACGGTGCAGGTCACGAGGCCTGCGCCGTCTTATTCTGCGTCGGGACCCCTCACTATCCATTGATTGACGGAATGAAGGCGTGGCACCTCCCCGGAAATCAACCGCTCACCGCGACCGGGTAACGGATCTTCGGAATCGCTTTGAGGAGGGTGCGCGTCACCTCTGACTGAGGCGAGGTGAAGAGGGCGTCTGACTCGCCCACTTCGACGATTTTCCCCTCGTCCATCACCGCAATGCGGTCGGCGATGTAGCGGACCACGGAGAGGTCGTGCGAGATGAAAATCATCGTCAGGCCGAGCTCGTCCCGCAACTTCAGAAGCAGGTTGAGAATCTGCGACTGGATCGAGACATCGAGAGCCGAGACCGGTTCGTCGGCGAGAATAAGCTTGGGCTCGGGCCCGAGGGCGCGGGCGATCGCGATGCGCTGGCGCTGCCCGCCGGAGAACTCGTGGGGGTACTTGCGGATGTAGCGCGAGTCGAGTCCGACACGGCCCATCAGCGCGGCGACGGCCGACTCGAGCGCGGACCGATCCCGAGCCAGTTCCGGTCGGCGGGTCAGGATGGCCTCGGCGAGGGTGCTGAAGACCGTCATGCGCGGATTGAGCGAGGCGTAGGGATCCTGAAAGATCATCTGGAAATCGCGACGGCGTTTCCGGATTTCCGCGGGCGGGAGATCGGCGAGTCTCTCCCCCTCGAGCACAACGCTGCCCGAGGTCGGCACGAGTAACTGCATGATGAGGCGCGAGAGGGTCGACTTCCCGCAGCCACTCTCACCGACGAGTCCGAGAATCTCGCCTTTTTCAATCTGCAGCGAAACCCCGTCGACCGCCCGCACCAGCGTCTTTCGCGGAATCGGCCAGCCCTCGCGGCGGACAAAATGACGGGTCAGATCTTCGAGTTCGAGGTAGGACATGGGAAATCGGCGTTAGTTCGTGGTAACCGCCACGGCAAGACATCCGGGACAGTCCTGAACCCAGTGAGTGCTCTCCAGCTCGACGAGGGCCGGTCGGGTCGCGGCATGGGGCGGGTCGCCCTCGTGCGCCTCGCATCGCGAGGCAAAGGCGCATCCGGGCAATCCGTTCGCGAGATTCGGCGGCAGGCCGGGAATCGTGTAAAGGATCTCGCCCTTTTTCTGCATCGCGGGAATGGAGCGTTGCAGGGCTCGCGTGTAGGCGTGACGGGGACGGGCGAAGAGGGTCTCAACCGGAGCCCTTTCGACAAAGCGCCCCGCATACATCACGTTCACGTAATCGCAGACTTCGGAGACGACGGCGAGATCGTGAGTGATGAAAATGACGGCGGTGCCGAGATCATCCTGCCGCGTTTTGATGAGGTCGAGAACCTGGCGCTGGATTGTCACGTCGAGGGCGGTGGTCGGTTCGTCGGCGATGAGGATCTCGGGACGGGCGATCAGCGCCATCGCGATCATGACCCGCTGACGCATCCCGCCGGAGAACTCGTGCGGGTAGCTGTGAATGCGGCTTTTCGGATCGGGAATGCCGACCGCCTCGAGTTCGGCGATGGCCCGGGTGAGTGCCTCGGATTTGGAAAGTCCCTCGTGAATGAGGAGCGGCTCGATGAGCTGGGTCGAGATGCGCAGGTAGGGATTGAGCGAAGTCATCGGGTCCTGAAAGATCAGGCTGATGCGTTTGCCCCGCACTTTTCGCATCTGCGCCTCGGAGAGCTGCAGCAGATCGAGATCGCCGAACTTCGCGGTGCCACCTTCGATGCGCCCGGGAGGCTGCGGGATGAGCTGGAGGAGCGAGTAACAACAGACCGACTTACCCGAACCCGACTCCCCGACAATGCCGACCGTTTGTCCGGCCTCCACATCGAACGAGATCCCGTCCACCGCCCGCACGATCCCGTCGCGGGTGTGAAAGCTGGTGCGGAGATCTCTGACTTCGAGGAGGGGCATACGAGGAAGTTTACAATTTCAGGTTTAAAGTTCCAAGTTAGACGACAGGCGGGTCCCACGCGACGAGGTGGCATCGGCTCATGTCGAAGGGGGAAAAATGGAGCGTGACTTCTCTGCCGATGGCCTCTTCGCCTGAAGGGAGACACGGGTCTTTGCGCCCGACGACGGCGTAGGCGCGATAGCCGTTGGCCATCTCGACACGGTAGAGACGGTCCGCTTCGTGGACTTCGACAACTCGGCCGGTGGCCTGAATGAGGGGGCGTTCCGCCATGATGTTCTGCGGCAGTCTCTCCGAGATTTTACTCCTTCGCAACAAGGGAACGAATCAGTTCGTAGACCTGACGCTCGCGCGCTTCGCGGACGGGGAGGGTCGTGCTCGCCTGCATCAGGTAAAGTCGGGACCCGGTCTCGAAGACGAGGAGGTAAAACTTCATCTCGAAGGTCTCGTCGCTTTTCACCACACTCGCCTCTACCGTGGTGAAGATCCCCGGCCACTTTCGCTCGGGACCGGCGACGTCGCCGGTTTTGGCTTTGGCGACTTCTTTGATCTTAAAGGTGGCCTCGTCGATGAGCGTCCTTTCGGCGGCCCCCGCACCACCCCCGGAGAGGAAAATCACGGCGGCGGCGAACCGCAGAAAAACGAGCGACGTAACAAAAAATCGTTGCTCTGAGCGCATCTTCACCCTCTATAAGTCTCCGTTTTCAATTCACAGGAGCATAAACCACCCCCCGGCACCATGGCACGCATTAACGACAACTTTCTGAAACTCAAAGCCGGCTACCTCTTTCCCGAGATCGCCCGCCGCGTCACCGCCTTCAACGAGGCCAATCCCGAAGCCGCCAAACGCCTCATCCGCTGCGGGATCGGTGACGTGACCGAGCCGCTCCCCGAAGCCTGCCGCAAGGCGATGCACGATGCCGTCGATGAACTCGGCGACGCCAGCACCTTCAAAGGCTACGGGCCGGAGCAGGGATACGCCTTCCTCCGCGAGGCTATCGTTGAAAATCAGTATGCCGGTCTCGGGATCGCCGCGGACGAGGTTTTTATCTCCGACGGATCCAAGTGCGACACGGGCAACATCCTCGACATCTTCGGCCACGACAACGTCATCGCGATCACTGATCCGGTCTACCCTGTCTACGTCGATACCAACGTCATGGCCGGCAACACCGGCGACGCCGATGAAAAGGGTGCCTACGCCGGGCTCGTCTACCTGCCCTGCACCGCGGCCAATGAGTTTGTCCCCGCCATTCCCGATCAAAAGGTTGACATCGTTTACCTCTGCTACCCGAACAACCCCACCGGCGCGACCGCGACCCGAGCCCAACTCGAGGCTTGGGTTGCCTATGCCCGCGCGAACAAGGCCATCATCCTCTATGATGCCGCCTACGAGGCCTTCATTCAGGATCCCGCCATTCCCCGTTCCATTTTCGAAATCGAGGGAGCGCATGAGTGTGCGATGGAGTTCCGCAGCTTTTCCAAGAACGGCGGTTTCACCGGGACCCGCTGTGCCTACACCGTGATCCCGAAGGCCCTCAAGGGCTACGCCGCCGACGGCAGCGAGCAGGCGATCCACCCGCTCTGGTCGCGCCGCCACAGCACCAAGTTCAACGGAGCGAGCTACCCCGTGCAAAAGGGAGCCGCCGCCGTCTTCTCCGAAGAGGGCAAAAAGCAGGTCGCTGCTCTCATCGAGGGTTACATGGCCAATGCCGCCCTTCTCCGCGAAGCCTGTCTCCGGATCGGTCTGCCCGTCTTCGGCGGAGTCAACGCGCCCTACGTCTGGGTCGGCTGTCCCGATGGTCTCAGCTCGTGGGATATGTTCGACAAGATGCTGCACGAGGCCAACGTCGTCATCACTCCCGGATCGGGCTTCGGCGCGGCAGGCGAGGGCTACTTCCGTATTTCGGCGTTTAATACGCGGAAAAATGTCGAGGAAGTCTGTCGGCGGATTATTGAGACTTTCGGGTGAGTGCCGAGGTCTTTTAAA